>CAZQLL010000001.1:0-103811 GCA_964594125.1 uncultured Thermoanaerobaculia bacterium
GTGAAGGCGCCGAGTTCACCTCGGCGCCGAGGGGAGGTCGCGAGACCTCCCCTCCAAGGAGTAGTCAGCGGCCGACGAAGTGCAGGCCGCGGTCGGCGAGAGCGCGTGCGAGCGCGTCGTTGAACGCCGCCGGCTTCTCGAGCTGGAGGAAGTGGCCTACACCCTCGACGAGCACCACGTCGAACGACGTCGCGTGGCGCCGGTTGGCCGCGACGTCGGTGGGGAACATCGTGGCGTTGACGGCGACGATCGGCGCGCCGGCGGCCGCCATCGCATCAGTCTCCCTGAAGCCGCGCAGCTCCTCGAGCGCCGAGATCGCCACCCGCGGCGGCGCCGCCGCCATGTCGGCGGCGATGGTCCCCACCAGCTTCGGGTCGGCGTCCTTCGGGAACATCGAGCGCACGAACCCCTCGGCGGTCTTCGGGAAGTCGGCCTGCATGGCGGCGCGAAGCTGATTGAACTGCTCCTCGGGCCACTCCTGCTCGGCGTTGTGCATGGTGTCGACACCGACAATCAGGGCGACCTTGCCGGCGAGCAGCGGCGCGGCCGCCAGCGCCACCGGACCGCCCATCGAATGGCCGATCAGCACCACTCGGTCGAGCTTCTCCTTCGCTGCCACGGCGGCGACGTCCGCTGCGAACGCCGCCATCGTGAAGCGCTCGCGGGCGTCGCCCGACTCGCCGTGGCCGGCGAGGTCGACCGCCACCACCCGGTGACCGGCCGCGAACACCGGGAGCTGCTCGCGCCAGTAGGTCGCGTCGCACGACCAGCCGTGGATGAAGACGAGCGCGGGCGAGCCGGCGCCGCCGGCGCGGTAGTGGATCTTCACGCCGTCGGCCGAGACGGCGGTGCGGTCCTTGAGCTTCGGCGTGCCGGCGGTGGCTGGCGTCGCGAGCCCGGCCGCGGTCGCGGCCACGGCTAGAGCGATGATGAACGCGCGTTTCATGGCTGCCTCCCGGCGGTCATCGTAGCTCGCCTCTGCCCGGACGGCGAGGGCGGCTCACCCGCCGAGTCCGAGCCGAATCGCCGTGGTACGGGACTCCTGCCGGCGTCCGGGGTGCGGGCGGGACCCCGCATCGCACCACCCGCGCACCTGCCTGCGGTACCGGGGGGCTCGGGTGCGGTGCGCAGTCCGCACTGCAACGCCGTAGGCGGCCGCGGCACGCGCGGCCTACGGGCAGACCGAGGTGGCGCCGTCGAAGCCGTCGATGCGGTACCCCCTGGCGCCGGCGGGCGGTGCGAGCATGAACTGCTCGACCAGCTCGCGCATGCTCATGCGTCCCGGCGGCGGCGACCACGTCCCGCGCAGGCGCCGCCGCACCGCTGCTGCCTCCTGCGCGGCAGCCGCTGCGGCCGCCGCCGGCGCGGCGGCCGCCGGCGGACCGGCCGAGACCTCGTAGAAGTGCTCGTCGTCGTACGCCCCCTCGTGCGCGCCGCAGTCGGGCATCCAGAGGAAGAACGTCGGCGCCGGGCCGCTGGCGTCCTGCCCAAGCGCGAGCTCGGAGCGCGCCTGCAGACCGGCGAGCGCGGTGCGCGCCTGTGTCTCGAGCCGGTCGCGGTACGGCGACGGGTTCCCCGCCGGGATCAGCGGCGGGCACTCGGTCTCGCCGAGGGCGGCGCAGTGCGGGTAGGCCGCCGCTTCCCCCCACTGCGGCATGTGGCCGTGGCCGCCGTCGGCGTGCTCGCGGTTGGGGTCGGAGAAGTCCTCGCGGACGAAGAACGGCGTCGCGACGTGGTTGAGAAGGACGTGGTGGCGGTCGCGGCACTTCCACGCATCGCCCGCCGGCTCGTGCGCCTCGACGCACGAGCGGTCGAACGTCTCGGCGAGCGGCGCCGCCGGAGAGCGCCGCCAGGCGTCGTACTGGTCGGCGTACCACGACGCCGTGAAGAACGCTGCGCCGTCGTACGCGCCCGCCTCGGCGCTGTCGCCCGACCACCGGTGATCGTAGAGGTCGCCGCCCGCAACGCCGTCGAACGCCGCCTCGTTCTCGATCGCCGGGATGAAGTTGGCGTCGAACAGCGCCCGCACGTCGCCGCGGAACGCCGGCCACGCCCGCAGGTGGTCGGCGAGGGCGTCGACGTTGTGCATCAGCCCGTGCGCGCCGCCCGAGTGGCCGACGAACAGCACCACCTCGGCCGCCTCCAGCGGCGGCAGCGAGACCGAGGTCTGCACCGCCGCGCCGCCCTGCGCCACCCAGGTCGTGAACGCGAGGCCGGTTCCCGCCGCGGCGTCGCCGCGCAGCGTATCGAGCGCCAGCTCGGCGATCCGCCGCCCGTGGTTGAACAGCGTGTAGGCGCCGGTCGCCCCGCCGGGCAGCGTCACCGTCACGCCGGCGTGGGTGGCGCGTCCGTTGTACCTGTCGTAGCTGCACTTCTCGACCCGCACCCGGTTGAAGGCGGCGAACACCGGGTTGACTGCCGGATCCGGCTTCATGATCCCCTGCGACGTCGCCCCCGTGCCGAGGTTCTTCATCGCCGGCTTGGTCGCCGTGCCCATCTCGTCGCGCTCGCCGGCGTCGGCGTACGCCGCGGCGCACTGCCCGCCGCTCTCGAAGACGCCGTCGCCGTCTTCGTCGGTCGCGGAGCAGGCGCCGCCGCCGGTGAACGTGATCAGCCAGCGGTTCGACGGGCCGCCGACGGCCGGGTCGACGTAGACGATCGGCCGCGTGCCGTCGGCGCAGCGCACCGACCAGTCCGCGGTCAGGTCGACGCGCGTGAAGTCCTTCACGTCCGCGGCAGCGGCGGGCTGCAGCGGCGCCGGCTGCGGCGGCTGGCCGGGGAACACGCGGCAGCGCATGGTGTCCGCCCAGTACGGGTCGGCGCAGGTGTTCGGCGGCGCCTGGGCCGCCGCCGGCCGGAGGCCGGGGAGGAGGCCGAGGGCGCCGGCCACCGCCGCAAGCGAGCCGAGGCTGGATCGCACCCTGAAGAGCCGAAGCATGTTTCAACAAACGCGGGTGGCCGCTTGGGATTCCCGCCCGGGCACGCCCGGGGCCGCCGGCGACCGCCGCCGCCCTCTCGCCTTTCGATCCGCTTCCTGCTATGTTGCTCCGTCGAGTCGGCAGACGCTGGAAGCACGACCAGCACCATCGACCGTGCGCGAGACGGTTGCCGGCCTGGAGGCGGTGGGAATGAAGATCTACGTCGGCAACCTTCCTTTCAGCACGGGTGAAGACCAGCTCCGCGAGCTCTTCGCCCCGTACGGCAACCCCTCGTCCGCGACGGTCGTGACCGACCGGATGAGCGGCCGCTCGCGCGGGTTCGGCTTCGTCGAGATCGACGACCCGGAGCAGGCGAAGGCGGCGATCGCGGCTCTCAACGGCCGCGAGATCGGCGGCCGCGCGCTCACCGTCAACGAGGCGCGCCCGCAGGGCGAGCGGAGCGGCGGCGGCGGCGGCCGCGGCCCGCGCGGCGGCGGCCGCGGAGGATACGGCGGCGGCTACGGTGACGACCGCGGCGGCCGCGGCGGCTACGGCGGCGGCCGCTACTAGACGCCGCCGCGGCTCGGGAGAGCCGCCCGCAGCAGCGAGGAGGCACGCGTGGCGACCAACCGCAAGGCGACGGCGGAGAAGCGCGCGCGCGAGCGCGCGCGCCAGGAGAAGCAGCGCCTGAAGTCCGAGAAACGCGCGCAGCGACGCGCCGAGAAGGGCGACCGCCCGGCCGCCGGGCCCGGCGAGGATCCCGATCTCGCCGGCATCGTCTGGGGGCCGCAGCCGCGGCAGGAGTGAACGGGCGCAGCCGAAACCGGTGACCGCGGGCGCGGGCCCGCGGTCGCTTCGTTTTCGGGCCCGGCGCGGGCGGCCGCGCACGCGCCGTGCGCAGCCGCCCTCCCGGCGGTCGGCGCCCCCGGGCGGGCCGGCGGCAAGCCGGCGCGGATCCAGGCGCCCCGAGGCGATCGCGCGCGTCCCGGCGCTCGCGCGGCGCCGCGGCCGGGAGATCGCACCAGCGCGCGACGAAGCCGCGCGCGGCTGGCCGGCCCGCGGCGCAGGCCACTTGACCGCCGGTGCGCGGGCTGGAGATAGTGGCGCGTGCACGAGTCGACCGCCCTAGCGGCGCCTGCGCCGCCCGGACCCGGCGCGCCGCCGCCACCGCCGGCCCACTGCTGCCGGCTCTCGGAGGAGCTGGAAGCGGTCGTCGCCCTCGCGTCCGGCCGGACGCTGACGGCGCGCATGCTCGTCGAGCGCTTCAGCGCGCGCGGGCATGCGCTGCTGGCGTTCTTCCTTTCGCTGCCGTTCCTGCAGCCGGTGCCGCTGCTCGGGCTCTCGACGCCGGTCGGCGCCGCGGTCGCGATCCTCGGCATCATGATGGCGATGGGGCGTCCACCGTGGTTGCCGCAGCGCTTCCTCGACCGCGAGCTGCCGGCCGCGACCGTGATCCGGGTCGCGCGCGCCGGCCAGGGGCTGCTGCGCCGCGCCGAGCGCTTCATCCGGCCGCGCGGCCGATGGTTCCACCGTCACCCGTGGGCGCGCCCGATCGCCGGCGTGGTGATCGCGGTCTCCGGCCTCGAGCTCGCGCTGCCGCTGCCGATCGCGTTCACCAACTCGCTGCCGGCTCTCGTCATCCTCTCGACCGCCGTCGGCCTGATCGAGGAGGACGCGGCGTTCACGGTCGCCGGGATGATCGGCTTCGTGGCGCTCCTCGCCCTGTTCGGCGGTCTCCTCGTGCTGCCGTTCCTCGGGTTGAAGATCCTGCTGTAACGGGTCAGAGCTGGGCGACCTCGCGCAGGAAGCTCCCCTTGCGGTACTCGCGGGTGATCGCCTCGGCGAGCGGCTGCACGTCCCAGAACTCGTTCCACTGCACGCGCAGCACCGGGATGAGCCGGCTGATCTCGCCGAGGAATTCCTCGTACCCCTCGTAGAGCTGCGTCAGGTACTCGAGGCTGACGCCGGTCTCGCAGCCGCGCGCCCGCTCCCTGATGCGCGCCAGCGACTTCTCCGGCGTGACGTCGAGGTAGATGATGAAGTTCGGCCGGCACATGAAGTTCGAGAGGTTGCGGAAGAGGTTGACGTACGTCTCGTAGTCGCGCTCGTCCATCAGCTCCATGTCGCGCAGCGTCTTGGCGAAGATCGCGTCCTCGTAGATGGTGCGGTCCTGGACACCGCCGCGGCCCCGCCAGATGATCTCCTGGTGCTGCTGGAAGCGCCGGTTCAGCAGGTAGATCTGCATCGCGAAGGCGTACTTCCTGGTCTCGCGGTAGAAGTCGTCGAGGTACTCGTTGTCGATCACCGGCTCGTAGTGGACGTCGAGCCCGAGGTGCTCGCCGAGCGCGGTGGCCAGCGTCGTCTTGCCGGCGCCGATGATCCCCGCGATGCCGATGAACACCTTGCCGAGCGGGCTCGACCTGCTGGCCCGGCGCGGCGCTGCCTTCTTCCTCGGTGCCTCTGAAGTCATACCGCCTCCGCGACAAGCGTAGCAGGATGCCAGCGAGCGGCCGGGAGTGCGCCCGGGGGATCAAGCTGGCCCTCTCCGGCGACCGCTGCCTGGCGAAGTACCACCGCCGGCTCGGCGCCGTGCCGGCGCCGGAGCACCCTGCGGAGGCCGGGGGAGGACCGTGCGAGTAAAAGCGACCGCTGCGGCCGGGTCACCACCACCGGGGACGGCGGCGCAGTGCAGACTGCGACGAAGATCTGTATGATCGTGGGGCCTGGTCCGAAAATGGGGACGGGCCGGCACCGTTTTCATTCTCTGTGGCGACGATCGGTCGTCATGAACGACTGGCACCTTGGCGAAGATCGGCATGATCGTTGGGCCTGGCACCTTGGGGGGGGACGGTGAAGGAGCTCACCGAAGGGCAGATCGCCGAGCTGACCTCGCTGGTCGGCGCCGACCGCTTCACGACCGGGCTGTCGAGCCGGGAGCTGCATTCCAGGGACGTCTCCCATCATCGGGGGGCGCCGCCTGCCGGGGTCATCTTCCCGCTCACCACGGACGAGGTGTCGAGGACGCTCGCCTGGTGCTGCGACAACGAGGTGCCGGTGACGCCGTGGGGCGCCGGCAGCAGCCTCGAGGGCAACCCGATCCCCTCGTGCGGCGGGCTGGTGATGGACCTCACGAGGATGAACCGGATCGTCGAGATCCGGCGCGAGGACCTGCAGGTCGACGTGCAGCCCGGCGTGCTGCGCAAGGAGCTCAACCGACAGCTCGGCCGCCACGGCCTGTTCTTCCCGCCGGACCCCGGCGCCGACGCGACGATCGGCGGCATGATCGCCAACAACGCCTCGGGCGTGCAGACCGTGAAGTACGGCGCGACGCGCGACCGCGTGCTGCGCCTGGAGGTCGTGCTCCCCGACGGGTCCGTGATCCACACCGGCACGCGCG
This sequence comes from uncultured Thermoanaerobaculia bacterium, assembly GCA_964594125.1. Lineage (GTDB taxonomy): Bacteria > Acidobacteriota > Thermoanaerobaculia > Thermoanaerobaculales > Thermoanaerobaculaceae > CAVRZJ01. The sequence goes on from CAZQLL010000001.1 coordinate 6,316, forward strand.
CCCACAAGTCGTCGTCCGGCTATGACCTGACGCGCCTGTTCGTCGGCTCCGAGGGCACCCTCGGCGTCGTCACCGAGGCGACGCTGAAGCTCGCCGGGCTGCCGGCGCAGGTGCTCGCGGCGACGGTCCCGTTCGCGACGCTCGACGGCGCCGCCGAGGCGGTGGCGGCGATGATGGGCGCCGGCGTCGACCCGGCGGCGCTCGAGCTCGTCACCCCCGGGCTGCTGGCGCTGATGAACCGCGAGGCGGGGCTCGGGCTGGCCGAGGCGCCGTCGCTGTTCGTCGAGCTGCACGGCGTCTCCGAGGCGGCGCTCGCCGAGGCCGCCGCGCTCGCCGAGGAGATCTGCCGCGCCTGCGGCGCCTCGGCGTTCGCCAGCGGCATCGCCCGTGAGGCGCGTGCCGAGCTGTGGCGCGCCCGCCACGAGGCGCTCGAGACGATCCGGCGCGCCCACCCCGGCAAGGAGACGCTGATCGTCGACGTGGCGGTGCCGATCTCCCGCCTCCCCGAGCTGGTCGTGTTCGCGCAGGGCGTTGTGGACCGCAGCGGCGTGCCCGGCTACGTCTTCGGGCACGCCGGCGACGGCAACTTCCACGTCGTGCTCGCCGGCGACCCTGACGATCGCGACGTCTGGCCGCGCATCGAGGCGGCCAACGAGCGGGTGGTCGCGCGCGCGATCGAGCTCGGCGGCACCTGCACCGGCGAGCACGGCATCGGCATCGGCAAGCGCCGCTGGATGGAGAGCGAGCACGGCCCCGGCGCGGTCGCGCTGATGCGCGCGATCAAGCGCCTCGTCGACCCGCAGGGGCTGATGAACCCCGGCAAGATGTTCCTCGACTGACGTCGGGGCTCGGAGCGTGCGGCCGAGACCCCCGCGCGCTCCGAGCGCCACACGCTCTCACCCCTCGCCGCGGAATAGCGAGAGCACGGCGCCGGTCGGGTCGGCGAGCAGCGCGAGGCGGCCGACGCCGGGAATCGACTGCGGCGGGATGTGGACGCTGGCGCCGAGCGCCGTGGCGCGCGCGAACTCCGCGTCGACATCGGCGACGGCGAAGTACGGCGCCCACAGCGAGCGCGGCAGCTCGTTCGCCGGCAGCTCCATCATGCCGGCGACGTCTCTGCCGTCGCGCTCGAAGAGGCGGCAGGTCCCGGCCGGGCCCATGTCCATCGTGCCGTGGCCCCATCCGACCGCCGCCTGCAGGACGGCGTGCAGCACCTGGGTCGTCCATCGCCAGGGGACAGCCGCCTGCTCGTCTGCCGGCGCCTGGACAAGCCCGCAGACGCGCCGCGGAGTGTCGAAGGGGCCGAACCGCCCTGGAAACCCCTCCGAGTGAACCCGGAGCGTGGGCGCCCCCGCCCACGCGGCGCCCCCGGCCCACGCGGCGGCCCCGCCTAGCGGCGTCCGGGCCGGCGGGGGCGCCGGCCCTCGCATTGACGTTCATGGTCCGCAGGTGCGCTGGCACCCGCATGAGTCTTCACTCCGGCGCCGTGGGGAGGTGGCGGGACCTCGGTGTGGAGATGTCCCGGAGCGGGCGCGGCGCCGCCCGGCTCGTGTACCCTGCCCCGGTCACGGGAGGTGAGCGTGGAGAGCGTGATCGCGACGGCGCCGGGGACGACGCCGCAGCCGGTGACGCCGCTTCTCTCCGACGAGGGGCCGGACGCGGCGATGCAGTTCGCCGAGCGGCGCCGGGGGTGCACGATGTGGCTGCCCGCGAGCGCCGCGCGGCCGGAGGCGGAGGCGCGGTGATGCACGACGCGGCGCAGCGCACCGGAGTGCTCGCGGCGGTGACGGCGTTCCTCATCTGGGGGACGTTCCCGCTGTACTGGAAGCAGCTCGCGGCGGTGCCGGCGCTCGAGATCGTGGCGCACCGCACGGCGTGGGGGTTCGTCGCCGTCGCCGCCTGGGTGACGTGGCGCCGCGAGTGGCGGCACGTGCGCGCGCTCGCGGCCAGCCCGCGCACGGTGCTGACGCTTGCCGCCAGCGCCACGCTGATCGTCGCGAACTGGGGGATCTACGTGTGGGCCGTGAACCACGGCCAGATCGTCGAGTCGAGCCTCGGCTACTACATCAACCCGCTGGTCAACGTCGTGCTCGGCGTGGTGCTCCTGCACGAGCGGCTGGGGCGGGCGCGCCGCCTCGCAGTGGCGCTGGCGGCGGCCGGTGTCGCGATCCTGACGATCGGCTACGGCCGCTTCCCGTGGATCTCGCTGGCGCTCGCCCTCACGTTCGGGTTCTACGGGCTGCTGCGCAAGCGGGTGGCGGCCGACGCGGTGCACGGGCTGCTGTACGAGACCGCAATTCTGGCGCCGGCCGCCGCCGGTTACCTCGCCTGGCTCGCCTGGCACGGGCGGGGCGCGTTCGGCCTCGCGGGCCCGCACATCAACGCGCTGCTGGTGCTCGCGGGCGCCGTCACGGCGGTGCCGCTGGCGCTGTTCGCGGTCGGCGCCCGCAACCTGCCCCTCTCGACGCTTGGCATGTTCCAGTACATCTCGCCGACGTGCCAGTTCCTCCTCGCGGTGCTGCTCTACCGCGAGCCGTTCGGCGCCGCCCGCGCGGTGGCGTTCTCGTTCATCTGGGCGGCGCTTGCGGTGCTGACGTGGGACCTGCGGCGGCGGCTGCGGGCCATCCCCGTGCCCGCGCCGGGTGATATTCTCGAGACGCCATGAGAACCGACTTCTCCCCCCTTCGCCCCCCGCTCGGCGGCGTCGCCGCGCTCGTCGCCGCCGCGCTCCTCCTCCCCGGCTGCAAGCTCGTGCGCGAGAAGTACTACAACGCGCTCGAGAAGGTCGGCATCGAGAAGCGCGAGCTGCTGGTGTCGCGCGTCGACAAGGCGCGCGAGGCGCAGGTCGAGGCGCAGCAGCAGTTCAAGGACGCCCTCGCGGAGTTCCAGGCTCTCGTCGGCTACCAGGGCGGCGACCTCGAGAAGAAGTACTCGAAGCTCTCGTCGGCGTACGAGGCGAGCGAGCACAAGGCCAACGAGGTGCGCGACCGCATCGCCAGGATCGAGCAGGTGGCGCAGTCGCTGTTCGCGGAGTGGCAGCGCGAGATCGCCCAGTTCCAGAACCAGCAGTACCGGCGGGAGAGCGAGCGGGAGCTGGCGGCGACGCGCCGGCGCACCGACCAGGTGGTCAAGGCGCTCAGGCGCTCGGCGGAGACGATGGACCCGGTGCTGCTCAAGCTGCGCGACCAGGTGCTGTTCCTCAAGCACAACCTCAACGCTCGGGCGCTCGGGTCGCTGCCGGGCGCCGCGAAGAGCCTCGAGCTCGAGGTCTCCGGCCTGATCCAGCAGATGCAGGGCTCCATCGCCGAGGCCGAGAGCTACATCAGGGAGATGAAGGCGGCCGGCACGACGTAGCGGCCGCCGGGGAGGCTGCGTGGAGCGATCCGATCCCATCGCCTGCCCCGTGCCCGCGGCGCACCCCGGGCGCGGCGGCCGCCGCCCGCGGGCGGTCGCGCTCGCAGCCATCGCGCTCGTCGCCGTGGCGGCGTTCGCTGCCGCCGCCGGCGGCGCTGCGCGCACGCCGCGCCGGGCCCTGCGCGCGGCGCCGGCCGCTCCGGTGCTCGACCCGCCGCCGGGCGCCTATCACGACACGGTCGCGGTGGCGCTCTCCTGCTTGACCGCCGGCGCGGTGATTCACTTCACGACCGACGGCAGCCAGCCGACCGCCGCATCCCCCGTCTACGACGGCCACCCGATCGAGATCGCCAACCACGTCGCCGGTGGCAACGACCCGGATCCGGCCGACGCGTACGCACCGCTCGCCGCCGTTTCGGCGACCGTCCGCGCGGTGGCGATCCGGGCGGACGGTTCCGCGAGCGCCGTCGCCGGCGGGGACTATGTGATCGACCGGGTCGACGGCACGTTCGACATCCCGTACGACGCGCCGCCGGCGGCGGGAGGCAGCAAGCACCGGCTCGACGTCTACCAGCCGCACGGCCGGAGCGGTGCCACGGTGGTTCTCTTCATCCACGGCGGCGCCTGGATGCAGGGCGACAAGAACATCTACCTGGAGCTGGGCAACGTCTTCGCCGGCTACTACGGTCTGACGACCGTGATCGCCAACTACGAGCTCTCCGCCGACCCCTGGCACGCGGTGCACCCGGACCACGTCGAGGACGCCGCCAGGGCGTTCGCGTGGGTGTACCGCCACATCGCCGAGTACGGCGGCGACCCGTCGCGGATCTACCTGTTCGGCCAGTCGGCCGGCGGCCACCTGGTCTCGCTGCTGGCGTCCGATCCCGCGTATCTCGCCGCCGAGGGCCTCGACACGTCGCTGATCCGCGGCGTGGTCACGATGAGCGGCGTCTACGACCTCTTCGACCTCGTGAAGTGGCCGGACAATCCGCTGGGGCTCTCCGCCGCCGAGGTCCTCGGCTACCGGACGCTCTTTGCGAACACGTTCGGCGGCTGGGATCTGAGCGTGCTCGACGGCGCCTCGCCCGCCGCCTTCGCCCGGACATCGATGCCCCCGTTCCGCATCATCTGCGCCTGGGAGGACATGCCCGGCTTCCCCGAGGAGGCGGCCGACTTCTTCGCCCTCGTCGCTTCACTGGGGCAGCCGTTCGTGGACCTCGTCAAGCTCGAGGAGAGCGACATCCCGGCCGAGGTGTTGGCGCTCCACCTTGGCGGCCACGTCGAGGAGATCGTCGCGATCAACACACGCAACCATGACAGCGCCTCGACGCGCGCGGTGGTCGACTTCATCGCCGCACGCCAGGGTCCCTGAAGGGGTTCCCTCGCCCGCCGCGGCGCCCGCTCAAGGTCTCACGAGCTCGGCCGACCGCGGGCGCCCGGGCACGGACCGGCGTGCGAGCGCAAAGCCGGCGGCCGCGGCGGCCGCCATCTGCGCGTCGAGCTCGGAGGCCGAGACATGGCCGGCCGGCTCGATCACCACGACGGCGGCGCCCGGCCGGCAGGCGGCGTGCAGCTCGGCGAAGAACGCCGCGGCGTCGGGCACCTCGTGCACCACGTGGATGGCGACGACGAGGTCGACCCGGCCGGCGAGGTCGCCGACGCCGAGGCCGGCGCCGGCCGCCAGCCGGGCGTCGATGCGGTCGGCCACGCCGGCGCGGCGCGCGCGCCCGCGCAGCCGCGCGAGCATGTGCTCCTGCACGTCCACCGCGACCACCCGCCCCGAGGCGCCCACCCGGCGCGCGATCTCGAGCGTGAAGAACCCCATCCCGCATCCCGGCTCGAGCACCGTCATCCCCTCGCGGACGTACGGCGCGAGCATCGTGGCGGGGTCCTCCTTCAGGCGCCGCAGCGGGCTGAGCAGGAAGTACCCCAACCACCACGGGCAGACGCGGTGAGCCATGCGGACCTCCAGTGCGCGTTGTACCACGGCCGACCCTTGACATGAAACCAACGTGATATCACAATCGTATCAGTTGCCGAGGAGGAGGCCATGAGCCACGAGAAGGAGCTGAACGTGACGTCGGGATGGGGGATGCTGGCGGTCAACGTGCTGATGTACCTGGCGGTGGTGCCGCTGTTCGTGGTCGCGGTGATCGCCCTGAAAGACCACCGGGGACTGCTCGGCGGCCTCGAGATGGGCAGCTCGGTGGTGCTGCTGATCGCCGCCATGATCGTCTCGAACGGGTTCGTCATCCTGACGCCCAACGAGGCCGGGGTGATCGTGCTGTTCGGCCGCTACCTCGGCACCGTCAAGCGCAACGGGTTCTTCTTCGTCAACCCGTTCGCCGCCAAGAGGAAGGTTTCGCTGCGGGCGCACAACCTCAACGGCGAGCGCCTGAAGGTGAACGACAAGGCCGGCAACCCGATCGAGATCGCGGCGGTCGTGGTGTGGCGGGTCAAGGACACGTTCGCCGCCTGCTTCGACGTCGAGAGCTACGGCGAGTACGTCAAGACGCAGAGCGAGTCGGCGCTGCGCCACCTCGCGTCGAGCTACCCGTACGACTCGTGGGAGGAGGACGACGACACGGCGATCTCGCTGCGCGCCAACATCGACGAGGTCTCCGAGGCGCTCGAGCGCGAGCTCGGGCAGCGGCTCGCCAAGGCCGGGGTCGAGGTGCAGGAGGCGCGGCTGTCGCACCTCGCCTACGCCTCGGAGATCGCGGGAGCGATGCTGCAGCGGCAGCAGGCGTCGGCGATCATCGCGGCGCGGCGCAAGATCGTCGACGGCGCGGTCGGCATGGTGCAGATGGCGCTCGCCAAGCTCTCCGCCGAGCACGTCGTCGAGCTCGACGCCGAGCGCAAGGCCGCGATGGTCTCCAACCTGCTCGTCGTGCTCTGCGGCGAGCGCGAGGCGCACCCGGTGATCAACGCGGGGACGATCTACTAGTGGAGAGAAAGCAGTTCCCGCTGCGCCTGCCGCCCGACCTCTGGGCCGAGCTCGAGCGCTGGGCCGCCGACGAGCTGCGCAGCGTCAACGGACAGATCGAGTACCTGCTTCGCGAGGCGGTGCGCCGCCGCCTTGGCCGCCCGCCCGGCGCTATCGCCGGCGGGCGGCCAGGCTCTCGCGGGCCAGGGTGACCAGCTCCCAGTACGGCGGCCGGTAGCCGCGCTCCGAGGCGACCGACGCGGCGCGCGCCATGACGTCAGCCGCCAGCGCCCCGTGCAGCTCGGCGAGCCGACGGGCGCGCAACGCCGCCGCCGCGCTCATCCCCTCCGGCACCGGCCCCACCCGCCCGGCGAGGTTGAGCGCGGTGCTGTACGCCTTGGCGAGGCGCGCGGCCGGGAGCAGCGCCCGCGTGTGATCGAGAGGCATCCCTTCCTCGGCCGCCGCGAGCAGCGCGTCGACGGCCGCGTTGTCGACGTGGTCCTTGAGCAGGACCTCGGGGTCGCGCCACTCGGCGACGACGACGAGCTGCGGGTCGTACTCGAGGTCCGAGGGCTCCTGCGTCACGAGGTGGCGCACGCCGAACGCCGCGAGCCAGCGCGCCGTTCCCGGCGTCGAGACGCGCGAGAGCGCGCTCCACAGCGTCACTCCGTGCGCCGCGTACGCCGCCGACGCGACCTCGGAGCAGAACATCCTCGCCGGATCGCGCCAGTCCATCGCGAAGTCGTACGGGATGTGGCGCCGGCGCGCCGCGGCGAGCGCCGCGGTGGCGGCGCGGTGCGGCAGCAGCGGATCGCGCGCGAGCGCCGGGTGGTCGGCGCGCGCGCGCAGCACCATGATGCGCAGCTTGACGTCGGCGAGGTACGCCGCCGGCGTCGCGACCGCGACCCCGCGCTCGATGTGCGACTCGACCACCGCCGCCTCCCCCGACTCCGCGACGTGCAGCAGCGCGACGTGCGAGAAGTTGCCGGGGTAGTCGTTGCCGCGCGCGATCAGCGCCGAGGTCGGCGCGCCGCCGCGCGACACCAGGAGGTCGCCCGAGCGCAGCTCGACGCCGCGGAAGCGCGCCGCCGGCGCCGCCGAGCGCTCGGCGGTGCCGGGAAGCAGCGCCTCCACGACCTCCGGCGGCGCCTGCAGCATCGCCTCCTCGAGCGCGGCACGGCTGCCGTACAGCAGCCGGTACAGGCGGTCGCGCGTCGCCAGGTCGTCGGCGGGCCACCCGCGCGACTGCTCCTTCACCGCGGCCCGCAGCGCGGCGACCAGCCGCGCGTACTCGCCGAGGTGCGCCGGGCACGCGGCGACGTCGGCGCCGAGCACGAACAGCGCGCGCTCGAGCGCCGCGAGCTCCGGAGCGTCGACCGCCACCTGGCGTCCGGCGAGCGCCGCGACGCGGCCGCGCGCGCCGGCGATGCCGGCCGCGACCGCCGGGGCGGCCGCTCCGCAGCCGCCGGCCCGCGTCTCCTCGAAGCGAGCCGCCAGCGCCTGCCACAGGGCGTCCTCGCCCCATACGAAGGGCCGCCCGGCCGGCAGCTCCGGCAGTGCCGGCTCACGCTCCGGCACGCACAGCACGGCGACGAGCGCGATCGCGGCGATCGCGAGCCACATCCCGGCACGGCGGCGCCGGGGCCGGCGGCCCACGTCGCCGGCGCTCGCGCAGCGGCGGCTACCGATGTGCACGCGCCGCCGATCCGCCCGCGTCCGCCCGCAGCGCCAGCGCCGTCCACAGCGCGCCGGCGAAGTCCACCACGCCGAAAAGGGCGAGCGGGGGCGCCGCCAGCCGGAGCAGCACGAAGGCGGCGAAGAACAGCATGACCGCCGTCCGCACCGCCACGGTCCAGCGCATGAACTCGCGCACGCCGGCGCGCGCGGCGAGGGTGTAGTAGGTGGCGATGCAGAGCACGAGGACGCCGGCGACGCGGATCCACACCTCGTTCGTCGGCGGCATCAGGCTCAGGCGCAGGAAGGCGTTGGGGACGGCCGCGAGAAGCGCCCCGACGACGTACAGGTAGATCCCGAACACGAAGACGCTGACGGCGGCTCGGCTCATGCGTGCTCCTCCGCGTGTTGCCGCCATGGTAACGCACCGGGCGACGGCGGAATGGAGAGTCGTGCCGCGCGCGTTGCATCGGACGATCCGTACGGAGGACGCGTGCGACCCTGCCTTCGCGCTGCCGCTGTCTCACTGCTGTGCGCCGCCGGCGCCGGCGCCGCCGACGAGCTGGTCGGCACCCTGACCGTCCACGGCAAGCCGACCGTGCTCAGGCACGTCGCAGCCGCGGTGCAGAACGACCCGGGCGACCCGCAGCGCTCGTGGCTGGTGATCCTCGCCAGCGACGTGCCGGTAGCGGCGGCCGACCGTACGCCGGCGCGGCTCGCCGAGCTCGCGGCCGCCGGCTCTCTCAAGGCGGTGCGCATGCTCTGGCTCGAGGGGTTCGACACCGTCTACGCGGTCCCGTACCACCAGGCGCTCGCCCAGAGCGGCCGCCGCGGCCCCGAGCACCCGTCGCTCTCCCTCGACCGCTACGACGAGGGCCGCTTCGCCGGCACCATCACGTCGAAGATGATGGGCCAGACGTGGTTCTTCCAGGCGCAGGTGAAGGCCGCCGTGGCGCGCGGCGGCGTGGTGGAGATCGAGCCCGAGGCCGCCGAGGAAGAGCCGCTCGCCGGCGCGCCTCCGGGGGACGAGACGACCGCGAAGAAGCTCGCCCTCGCCCGCCTCGGCTACGAGTACACGGAGGAGATGTTCGAGCACGCGATCCGCGACAGCAGCGTCGAGGCGGTCTCGCTGTTCCTCGCGCTCGGCATGCCCGCCAACACCAAGGCGCCCGCCGCCGGGCAGCCGCTGGCGGCGGCGGTCACCCAGTGCGCCTACCAGCACGAGGCCGAGGCGCTCGCGATGGCGAAGCTGCTGCTTGCCGCCGGGGCGGAGGTTGACGCCGGCGCCAGGGACGGCGTCACGCCGCTGCTCAGCGCCGCCCAGCACTGCTCCGGCGCCGAGGTTGTCGAGCTGCTGATCGCAGCCGGGGCGAACGTCAACACCAGGGCGCCGGGCGGGGCGACCCCGCTGATGTTCGCCAAGATCTTCGGCCGCGCCGAGGCCGAGGCGGCGCTGCGCAGGGCCGGCGCGCGCGACTGAAAGCAGCGGCAGCCCGGCGAACCGCCGTGCGGCGCTGCGATCGGTTGACCCGCGGGCGTTGCCGCGCGGTGAAGCGGAGGATGGCGCGCGCAGCGGCCGCACCGCCGCCGGCGGCGCGCGTCACCCGGAGGAAGGTCGAGCACGAGCTCAGGCGAGGAACGCGAGGAGTCGCTCGCGGAAGCCGGGCTCGAGGTGAACGTCCGAGTGCCCCCGGCCGGGAATCACCCACAGGCTCGCGCGTTCGCCGGCGGCCGCCTTGAGGCGGTGCGCGTGCGCCACCGGCACCACCGTGTCGGCGTCGCCGTGGACCAGCAGGAAGCGTGCCGCGGCGCGTGCGATCACCGCCTCGGGGGCGATGTCGCGGAAGCGCGCGCCGACGCGCCACTCCATGAAGCGGAACGCCAGCGGCAACGCCGGAGCGACGAGCCACTGCCAGCGGCCGAAGGTGATCATCGCGTCGCGCGGGTCGGCGAATGCGCCGGCGGTCACCACCGCCCGGATGCGGTGGTCGTGCGCCGCCGCGTGGATCGCCGCGCTGCCGCCGATCGACAGGCCGAGCACAGCGACGCGCTCCGGGTCGACGTCGGGGCGCGCGGCGACGAGCGCGACCGCGGCGCGGATATCCTCGGAGAACTTGGGCATCGAGGCGTGGCCGTCGGGATCCGAGAGGCCGTGGTGGCGCGCGTCGAAGGCGAGCAGGTGGCAGCCGGCCGGGTGCAGCATGCCGACGTACGGCAGCATGCGCTCGACGTTGCGCCCCCAGCCGTGCACGAGGAGCACGACCGGGGAGCGGCCGGGGCGGCCGCCCGGCACCCACCAGCCGTGCAGCGAGAGCCCGCGCGCCGTCGGGAACCTGATGTCCTCGAATGGGATCCCGATGTCCGCCGGGGTGCGCGCCGGCGCCTTCCGCGGGTTGCGCCACGCCGCCACCAGGGCCGCCAGGATCCCCACCTGATACAGCACCGCCGCACCCACCGCCGCGAGCACCCACATCATGCCCCGCAGTGTACCGGGCACGCTGCAGGGGCCGCAGCGCACCCCGGGACGGTGACGTCCGGCCATGGGCTCCTCCTTGGGTTTGAGTCGCGTCTACCCGATTCTCACCGGAGCACCATGGCCCTCTTCCTTTTGCAGACACTCCCGCACACTACCCGGGACGACCCACATGAGCCGTGGACGACCCCCGGCCCCTGAAAGCCCCAGGGAGGGCCGGCGCCCGCGGCCGGCCCGGACGCCGCAGCGCAGGACCTCCGCGCCCGCTCTTCGGGGCAGGCGGGCGAGGACGCTTGCGCTCCCGGCTCTTCCGGCGGGGCTTTCAGGGCAATCACGGTGCCCGCGGAAAGGCTTTCGGGGAGACGGCGCCCTCCGGCGTGGCCGCACGCCGGGGCGGGGGGGTAAACACTTTTCCGGGAATCTCGCTCTGTACAATTGTGGGTGCTCTACTCCCGTCGAGGACCGTGAGGACGCGAGCCATCGCGGCGGATCTCGTCGAGGCGGCGCGCGCCGGCGACCGAGAGGCGTTCGGTCGCCTGGTCGTGGAGCTGTGGCCCGACCTCGTCTCGTTCGCCCGCTCCGTCGTCGGGCGGAGGGCGGACGCGCAGGACGCCGTACAGGACGCGCTGCTGTCCGCGTGGCAGAACCTTCACGCCCTCCGCGAGACGGCCTGCTTCCGGACGTGGTTGTGGAGGATCGTCTACCACAAGGCGGGGCTCCTCGCCCGGAGGCGCCCGCCGACGGAGCCGCTGGAGGCGGCCCGCGCCGTGGCGATCCACCTGGTCACCCCCGACGTCGACGTCGAGAAGGCGCTCGGCCTGCTGTCGCCGGCGGAGCGTGCCGTGTTCTACCTCTCGATGGTGGAGGACTGGAGGTCCCACGAGATCGGCGCCGCCCTGGGGATGGGCGCCGTCACCGTGCGGATCCACCGCATGCGGGCGATCGCCCGCCTGCGCAAGCACTTCAATGCGAGGCCGCGATGAAGACCGAGGAGTGGTTCGCCAGAGAGCTGGAACGCTGGACGCAGCAGCCCTGCGAGATCACGGCGGAGGACGCCGCAGCCGCCGTCATCGCCCGTCTGCGGCCGCGGGCGGCGCCGCGCCCGCGGCCGGCGAAACGCCGGCTGCTGCTCGCCGCGGCGGCGGCGGCGCTCGCGCTGGCCGGGACGGCGGTGCTCCTGCGCGGCCGCTCCGCGCACCCGCCCGCGCCCGGCACTCCGGCGACGATCGTGCTGTCGTCCGGCACGCTGCTGGTGATCGACATCGGGGAGGTGCGCCGATGAGCCGACGACACCTAGCAGCGGCGCTCACGGCCGTCACGGCGGCGCTGGCGGCGACCGGCGGCGCGCCGCCGGGGCCCACGCCCGACCCGCTCGCGTTCCTGGTGCGCGTGGGGTTCATGATGGGGTCGCGCAGCGACACGCCCCCGCTCGTCGCGGCGACGCCCTCCTTCGACGGCACGGCGTTCGAAGGGTGGGACCCGGGCGCCGACAACCGGGAGCTCAGGGCCCTGCTGGGGCTGCGGCAGATCGTCGAGCGCGGGCGCGCGGTGCTCACGGTCGCCTCCGAGAACCCGTCGTTCTCGGTCGCGATCGCCGCCGACAACCGGCGATACGAAATGGTGGCGACGCTCACCGGGGTGCGCAGCGACGTCGTGCTGCTCGAGGTCACGCTCAAGGAGGACGACCGCGAGGTATCGCGGCCGGCACTGGGGCTGAAGCTCGGCCAGAGAGGCGTGGCCTGCGCCCGCGTCCAGCGCGGCCCCGACGAAGCGTTCGTGTTCTTCGTGCTGCAGGTCGACCGGCAATGAGCAGCGGCGCGAAGGCGTGCGGAGGGACTCGACCATGACCGCGGATGCGGAGCCGGTGGCGGGCGGCGAGAGCGGCGGCGGGGAAGCGCCGGCGTGGCGGCGCGCCCCGGAGCCGCGCAACCTGGTGCCGCTCCTGGTGGAGCAGGCGGGCCCCGAGTACGGGCTCGTCTGGGTGCTGGCGGCCCGTTCCGAGCTCACCAGCGGAGCGGTCTTCTCGGCGCGCGGAAGCCGCTGGGTGGTGACCGGTCTGAGCCCGTCCGGAGTGACATTCACCTGCCGCGAGCTCGGGGAAGAGGCGCGGCGTTGAGGGTGCCGGCCGGCGGCGTGACGCTGCGGTTGCACGTTGCGCCGGAGCCGGCGGAAAGGAGAGGGCGTCGATGAGAGGTCTCATTCGGTTCGCAGTGTGGGGTGTGGTGGTGCTCGGGCTCGCCACGGCGCCGCCAGGGGCTGCCCTTGCGCAGGAGGCCGTGGCCGCACCGGCCGACACGGGGTTCGTCCCCGTGGCCGTTTGGCAGCTCCACCGCGAAGGGTTCCCGACGATCACGCATGCGTGGGTCGCGGGCTCCGAAAAAATGCTGCGGGTGAGCTGGGACGACGGCACAACGTGGTACGGATTCCAGCCGGTGTTCGTCGACACGGCGCGGCAGTTGCTCGCGATCCGGGTGTTCGCACGCGACGAGCTCGGGCGTGGCGAGACCGGGTGGACCGAGCGGACCGCGGTCAGTATCGGCAAGGGAGCCGAGGCGTCGGTGACGCTTGCAGCCACTGCGAAGGTCGCCGAGCTCTCGTTGCGCATCGAGCTCACCTCCGTCGCCGAGGTGTCGCCCGAGAGCCTGGCGAAGGAACCCGTCGAGGTCAACGTGGAGGGCGGCGGCGTGCAACCGCTCGCCGGCGGCGGCGGCGGGTTCGGGAGCTGCTGCGTGTCCTGCAACGGCGTGCTCGCCTGCGACTGCTCGGTGTGCGTCGCGGCGTGCCACGCCTCGTGCTGCAAACTCGGGTGCTACTGCTTGACCTGTTGAGAGGCAGGCGGAGAGAGCCTACTCGTACTCGCCGTCGCCGTCGCGGCCGGCGAGTGCGCGGGCCGCCTCCTGCCCGGCCGCCCGGCGGAGCACGACCCGCACCCAGCCGGCGCGGTTGTGCTTGACGTCCTCGACCTCGAGCGTCGCCGGCCCGAGATCGACATGGTCTCCTTGTGCCGGCAGGCGGCCGAGGCGCAGTGCGATCAGGCCGCCGACGGTGTCGACGCCGCGCGCCTTGAGCGGCACGCCGATCAGCTCGGCCAGCTTCGCGACCGGCAGGATGCCGCGCACCTTGAGCACGCCCTCGCCCTCGCGGACGACGTCCGGCGTCTCGCTGTCGAACTCGTCCTGCACCGGGCCGACGATGCGCTCGAGCACGTTCTCCATCGTCACCACGCCGACCGACACCCCGAACTCGTCGACGACGATCGCCATGTGCTGGCGCGTCGCCTGGAAGTGCCCCATCAGCTTGGAGATCGGCATCGTCTCCGGGACATAGCGGGGCGGCCTCATGAGGCTTCTCAGGTCGACCTCGGCGCCCGGCCCGAACCCCAGCAGATCCTTCATGTGGACCACGCCGAGCACGTCGTCGAGGTCGCCGTCGCACACCGGGTAGCGGGTGTGCTTGGTTCGCCGCGCGATCTCGAGCGTCTTCTCGAACGGCGTGCGCACGTCGAGCAGCACGACGTCGGTGCGCGGGACCATGATCTGGCGGCAGAGAATGTCGTCGAACGCGAACACGCCCTCGACGAGCCGGTGCTTCCAGGGCGAGAGCTCGCCGTGGGCGCGCGAGTGGCCGAGCAGGATGCGCAGCTCCTCCTCGGAGTGCGGCGCCTCCTCCTCGAGCCCGTGGCCGGCGACGCCGACCAGGCGCAGCGTCAGCTTCGTGGCGCCGTCGAGGGCGCGCAGCAGCGGGAAGGTGGCGACGTAGAACGCGCGCATCGGCGCAGCGCAGAACAGCGCCAGCACCTCCGGCTTCTTGATCGCGAAGATCTTCGGCGCCTGCTCGCCGAGCACGAGGTGCGCCGCGGTGATCAGCGTGAACGCGATCGCGAACGCAAGCCCGTGGACCGCCGCCTCCGACGTCACGCCCGCAGCCCGGAACACCGGCTCGACCAGGTGGGCGACCGCCGGCTCGCCTATCCAGCCGAGCCCCAGCGAGGCCATCGTGATGCCGAGCTGGCACGCCGAGAGGGAGCGGTCGAGGCGCGACGACAGCCACAAAGCCGACCCGGCGAAGGGCCTCCCCTGCCGCTCGAGCTCCGCCAGACGCGCCGGCCGCACCTTGACAAGTGCGAACTCGGCGGCGACGAAGAAGCCGTTGACCGCCACCAGGCCGAGCGCGGCGGCGATCCAGATCAGGTCGGTGGTGACGCTGCGTTCCACGGTGGTCGCTCCAGCCTGCCGTCGCGGCGAGACCTCCCGTACGCCGCCCGGACCCTCGGGTCCAACGACGGCGACGTTTCCGCGCACGGCTCGATCCTGTCGGGAGGATACCAAACGAGCGATCGTCCGAGCCGCAGCCATCGCCCTGAAACGGCCCTCTCCCGCCCGACGACGCAAGCGCACGGGGCCGGTGGCCCCCCGCGCTGCGGCGGGTGGGCCGAAGGCGCCGGATTGCCTTGACAGTCCCCCATCATCCGGGAGCGTGGGCGCCCTCGCCCACGCGGAGGCCCTGCCTGGCGGCATCCAGGCCGGCGAGGGCGCCGGCCCTCCGTCACGCTTTCATCGTTCGCGGGTGCGGCTGCGCCCGCATGAGTATTCACTCCGGCGCTTCAGCGGAGGTCGCGCGCCCTCCCCTCCGAGAACAGCTCGGCGTAGCGCGGCGAGAAGAGCGCGCGCGAGGGGACCGCGTCGGGGTCGAGGCGGAGGCAGGCCCGCACGTCGTCGCGCACGCGATCGAGCAGTGCGGCGTCGCGCTCGCCGGTCTCGACGTACATCGCAAACAGCGCGGCGCCGCGCAGCATGTACGCCGCCCTGGTCGCCTGCGGCTCGCCGAGCTCGGGGTCGGCGAGCAGGTCGGCGGCGCCGGCGTAGCGGCCGGCGAGGAATGCGGCGACCGCGTCGCGCAGGCGGTCGGGCGCCGGTCGCGGACGCGTCTCGCTCTCCGCGCTGCCGCCCGGGCGCCTCGTTGTCCGGTAGGTGCCGGCATCCCGCAGCGTGGCCTCGACATCGGCGCCCGCGGATGCCATGCGGTCGCGCGCCTCGCGGAACTTCGCCAGCGACGCGTCGCGGCCGAGCCGCTGGTACGCCTGCAGCGCGCGCCCGAGCTCCCCGCGCCGCTCGAGGGTCGGCGCATCGTGCGGCGCCGGCAGCGCCAGCAGCCGCTTGGCCTCGGCCGCGACGGCATCGGCCTCGTCGCGCATCGCGACCCTGTCGGCCTCCTCCTGCTCGCGCCGGGCCGCCTCCGCGGCCACCCGCACCTGCTCGAGGCGGCTCCTGAGCGTCCGCTCGACCTCGGCGAACTGGTGCCCGGCGGCGATCGCCTGCTGCTGCGCGACGGCGGGGCTGGTGTAGCCGTCGCTCGCCATCCGCGCCTTCGCGTACGCCTGGTCCAGCTTCCGCTTGAGCGCCGGGTCGGCGTCGAGGATGCGCTGCGCCTCGGGGTCGGCGAGCAGCGCCTCGACGGCGGCGGCGCTGCCGGAGCCGTACTGCGCGGCCGCCGGCACGACCGCGAGGAGCGCGAGGAGGAGCAGTGCCGCGATGCCGCGAGGAGCGGACCTCACCGCTGCCACCCCATCCCGGCGAGGAACGCCTCGGCGTCGACGCGCTCGACCTCGGCGAGGCAGCGCGCAGTCTGCCCGGCGCGCACGTCCACCGACAGCGTGGTCAGCACGCCGGACTCCGGCGAGCGCACCGCCACCGTGTACGAGCCCGCCGGGACGGTGAGCGACAGGGGCGTGCTCGCTCCCGCGGGAAGCGGCCGTGCGGCCCCGGCGGCGTCGGTCACCGACACCACCTCGCCCCACGGTACCGCGTGGATCACCAGCAGGCCGGTCGCGGCGGCGGCCGCATCGGCGCCCCGCCCGGCGGCCGGGGCCAAGCGGTCCCTGAGCAGCCAGGCCACCCCGCCGACGGCGACGACGAGCGCCGCCGCGACCGCGAGCACGACCCGCAGCAGGCGGCTGCGCGGCGCCGCGACCGGGAGCGGCGGCGGCATGGCCGGCGAGGCGGCCTCCTGCACGTCCCCCGGCGTCGCGGCCGTGCCGCCCGCCCCGGATGTCGTCATCGGGCGGGTCGGGGCCGTCGCTCCTCCGCTCATTTCCGGAGAGGTCAACGGGCGCGTGGGCCCGGTGGCGTTGGGGTCGGCGGGCAGCGTCGTCGCCACCCCGGGGACGCCGTGCGGCGGCGGCCCGGTGCGGCCGGCGAACTGCCGGTCGAGGTGCGCCTGCGTGGCCGGCGACGCCGCCAGCGCCTGCACCGACGGGACGAAGCCGGCGAAGCAGCGATCGACGTCCGCCGGCGTCCAGGCGCTCGCCGCCTGCAGCGGCCGCAACGCCTCCGCGAGCGCCTCGGCGCTCTCGAAGCGGTCCTCCGGCTTCTTCTCCAGAAGCTTCAGCACGATCGCACGCAGCGGCTCGGGGACCTTCCTTTCCGGGTCGCTGACGGCGAACGCGATCGGCGGCGAGTAGAGGTGGCCGGCGATGAGCTGCGACGCCGACTCGCCGGCGATCGGCAGCCGCCCGGTGAGCATCTCGTAGAGCACCGCGCCGAAGGCGTAGAGGTCGGCGCGCTGGTCGAGCGCAGCGCCCTCGCTGCTGCGGAACTGCTCGGGCGCCGCGTAGCGCACCTTGCCGATGAACACCCCGGTGGAGGTCAGCTCCGACTGGTTGGACTGCAGGTCCTTGACGATCCCGAGGTCGACCAGCTTGACCAGCGGCCGGCGGTCGGCGTCGCGCGCGAGCATCAGGTTGTCGGGCGAGATGTCGCGGTGGACCATGCTGCGCCGATGCAGGAAGCCGAGCGCGGCGAGCGACTGGGCGGCGATCTCGAGCGTCAGCCCGAGCGGCGGCGGGCCGGCGCGGCGCAGCAGCTCGCGCAGGTCGAGCCCCTCGATGTACTCCATGACGATGTAGGCGTTGCCCGCCTCGTCGGAGGTGAAGTCGTAGAGCTGCGCTATGTTCGGGTGGCGAAGCTGGATCGCGGTGCGCGCCTCGCGGAGGAAGCGGGTGTGGAACTCCGCCTGCGAGTCGAGCTGCGGGCGCAGCACCTTGATGACGCGCGTCTCGCCGAGGAGGCGGTGGCGCACCAGGTAGATGGCGCCCATCCCGCCTTCCTTGATCTTGCCGAGCACCTCGTACTTGCTCTCGATGTGCGCCAGCGCGTCACTCATCGCCGTCGAACGTACCTGCCTCGACCCGACCCGTCAAGCGCGCGGCGTCACCGCCGCGCGCCCGACGCGCCCGCCCGCCGACGTCAGAGCTTGTGAAGAAACCTCTTCACAAGCTCTGACCATCTCTTGGAGGGGCGGGCGGCTGCCCGCCCCTCGCCCGCGACGTGAAGTCGCGGGCTTCACCCCACCCGCCGCCGTGCCTGCGGCACGGCGACTGAGCGATCGTGCCCTTTCACAAGCTCTCAGCGGATCATCGGCACCGTGGTCGGATCGTTGGTGACGTTGTCGACCACCGACGCCGAGGCGATCACGCCGCTGCCGGTGCTGACCGTCACCCGTGCATAGGCCGCCGCCAGATTGCTGCGCCCGGCCTTCGCGAAGAACGGCCGGTTCTCCTGTTTCCACTCGCCCGCCGCCAGCGCTACGTCGTAGCTGCCGATCTGCGCTCCGCCGGCGTCGAACAGTGTCACGGTCGCAGCGGCGTCGCCGGCGCCGGTGTTGGTGAGCGCAATGTTGGTGCGGTAGGCGCCGTTCTCGACCAGGCCGGCGAGCCACGCGCTCTCCCCCGCCGCGAGCCCGGCGGCGCTCGCGTACGCGTCGTAGTTCTGCCCGAGTGTGCCACCCGGGAAGCACGTCGCGCTGCCTGCGATCTGGTTGTAGGTGCGCGAGGAGACGCGCACCGCACGACTCGCGGTCACCTGCAGCGAGCCCGAGCCGGTGAAGCCGAGCTGGCCGACGACGTCGGCGAGCAGCGCCTGGACGCCGGGAGCGACGCCGAGCGTGCTGGTCTTGACCGTCGCGCCGGCGCGCAGCCTCACTTCGACGCTGGCCGTGTTGAAGGTCGTGTTGAGGATGCCGAGATCGGTGCGCCACTGGCTGGAGTTGGCGCCGTTGGCGCGGGAGCCGACCTGCAGCCAGGCGTCGGTCAATCCGGCGGCGTCGGGGATCATCGTCACGGTCGTGGGGTCGTTGGTGGCGTTGTCGACGACCGAGGCGGCCGCGATCACCCCGTACCCCTTCGAGACCTTCACACGTGCGTAGGCGCGGTCGAGGTTGGATTTACCGGCCTTCGCGAAGAACGGGCGGTTCTCCTGCGCCCACTCGCCGGGGTCGAGCGAGACCGTGTACTTGCCGAGGTCGGCGGCGGCGCCGTCGTACATCGCGATCTCGACGACCGCGGGCAGCGGCCCGGTGTTGGTGACGGCGATGTTGGTGCGATACGCCGCGTTCTCGCGCAGCCCCGGCAGCCAGCCGATGTCGAGGCTGCGCAGGCCGGCGCTCGCGAGCTGCGCGTCGTAGTTCTGCCCGAAGGTGCCGCTGGGGTAGCACGGCGCCGCGCCGGCGACGGCGTTGTAGGTGCGCGAGACGAGGCGCAGCGGCCGGTCGGAGACGAGCTCGAGCGCGCCGGAGCCGGTGTGCGGGAGCTGACCGACGACGTCGACGAGGTTCACCTGGTCGCCGGCGCCGACCGCGAACGCCTTCGACTTGACGGCCGCGCCGGCGTGCAGGCGGACGTCGAGCGACGCGGCTACGGCCGCCGTGTTGAGCGCGCCGAGGTCGGTGCGCCACTGGCTGGAGTTCGCGCCGGCGGCGCGGCTCGCCACCGGCACCCACTGCTGCGAGCGGTTGACGAGCTTCGCCACGAGAGCGCCGCCGGTGGTGCCGTTCGGCCCGATCACGCCGGTTATCGGGAACGTGTCGTTGTTGGCGCCGCCGGTACCGCCGGTCACGTAGACGTTGCGATCGCCGTCGAGCGCGATGCCGTAGGCGATGTCGGCGGCGTTGCCGCCGAGGAACGTCGCGTACACCAATGAGGCATCGCCCGTCGCCGACGGATCGATGCGGGCGAGGAGCAGGTCCGTCGCGCCGTAGCGCCGCGCCTGGCACGCGTCGCGGATCGGAAAGTCGTCGGAGGTTGTCCGCCCGGTGAGGTAGACGTGATTGCCGGCATCGCGCGCGAGCGCGTACGCGATGTCGGAGCCGGCGCCGCCGAGGTACGTGGAGTACAGCAAGGACGTGCCGGTCGCGTTCATGCGCGCGACCCAGGCGTCCTCCTTCGAGGGTGTCGCCGCGCCGCCGTTGACCGTCTGGAAGCCGTTTCTGGTCGGGAAGTTGAGCGACTGGGTGACGCCGCACGCGACGACGTTGCCGCCGCCGTCGACGAGGACGCCGAACCCCTTGTCGGTGCTGGCGCCGCCGAGGTACGTCGCCCACGCGACCGAGCCGGCGCCGGCGGCGGTGGTGTCGATGCGCGCGAGGATCGCGTCGGTGGCGCCGCCGCTGGTCGGGTAGAGCGCGGAGGTGACCGGGAAGTTCGACGACAGCGTGCTGCCGGTGATGAACACGGTGCCGCCGGCGCCCACCGCGATGTCGCCGGAGTAGTCGGCGCCGGTGCCGCCGAGCAGCGTGCCGTAGAGCACCGCGCTGCCGGCCGGGTTGAGCTTGGCGACGAAGATGTCGGCCAGTCCCGCCGGCGTCGCGGCGGCGCCGCCCGGCGTCGGGAAGTCGGTCGAAGCCGAGGTGCCGGTGACGTACACGTTGCGCGCTGCGTCGAGCGCGATGCCGACGGTGATCGAGCGGGTGCCGAAGTCGGTCAGCGAGACGTTCTCCTCCTTGTCGCCGCCGAGGTAGGTGGAGAACACCAGCGCGTTGCCGGCCGCGTTGAGCTTGGCCACGAAGGCGTCGCTGCACGGCGGCGAGCCGCAATTCTGGGCGCCGCGCGTCGCCTGCAGCGCGTTCACGGTCGGGAAGTCCTCGGAGACCGTGGAGCCGGTCACGTAGGCGTTGCCGTCGGCGTCGACCGCGATCGCGTCGGCCGCGTCCGACAGCGAACCGCCGAGGTACGTCATGTACAGCAGCGTGTCGCCGGCGGGGTCGAGCTTGGCGATGAACGCGTCGCCCAGGTTGGTCGGCGTCACCGGGCCGCCGTACGCCGCCTGCGGCGGACCGGCGCCGGGAAAGTCGGCCGAGTGGGTGTGGCCGGTAATGTATACGTTCCCCGCCGCGTCGAGCGCGATGTCGCGCCCCTCGTCGGTGTCGCTGCCGCCGAGGAGCGTCGCGTAGCCGAGGTAGGGGTCGATCACCAGCTCGCGCGCGCCGTCGTAAGGGCCCACCGCGAACGACGCCTGCCCGCTCGCGTCGAGCGCGAACGCCACCTCGACAGGGACGCGCCGTCCGCCCGCGTCCTGCCACGCCACCGGCGCCTCCTCCGTGAGCGTCCGGCCGCCGGCGGTCACCACCAATGCGCCGGTCGCGGCGTCGAGGGTGACCGACTCGGCGCCGTCGAAGCGCCACGCGATGCGCCCCGGGTCGGCGCCCGGCGCCACCGTCCAGGTGCCCTTGAGCGCGCGCATCGTGCCCTCGTAGGCGAGGTCGACGCCGGGCCAGACGCCGGCGTATCGCACCTCGCCGAACGTCGGCAGGTCGCGCCGCCACCGCGTCGGGTCGGCGCCGAGCAGGTAACTCACGGCGCCGCCGAGCGGGTGCGAGGCCCCCAGCTCGACCGTGGGGCTCGGGTCGACGAAACGCACGCGCACGGCGCCGAGCGGCCGCGCCGCACCGACGCCCAGCCGTACCTCGGCGGGTGCGAACGCGAGCGTGCCGGCCAGCCCGTGGCCGAGGAAGCGGGCGTCGTCGCCTGCGGCGGCGGCCGCGACGATCGGCAGCCGCAGCCCGGAAAGCTGCGGCACGGTCGGTGCTGCCGGTGCCGGGCCGACTGCCCGCCCGCCGAGCATGGTGGCGGCCAGCGCCGCGAATGCGCAGCACGCGGCAAGCGCTGCAGCCGGCCGCGACCACACCGTCG
Organism: uncultured Thermoanaerobaculia bacterium; assembly: GCA_964594125.1. Lineage (GTDB taxonomy): Bacteria > Acidobacteriota > Thermoanaerobaculia > Thermoanaerobaculales > Thermoanaerobaculaceae > CAVRZJ01. The sequence goes on from CAZQLL010000001.1 coordinate 27,706, forward strand.
AGCTCATCGTCCGAATTGCGATCATCTCCACCCCCGAGCCTGCTCGCGTGTACGGCTGGCCGTCGCCGCGAGCGCGCTTTTCCCCCGATTTCTCACCGTGACGTCTGATACGCGAGGTCGCCGTCGATTATTCCTCTTGCGACAGCGTCTCATACGCTGACGATGCCCGCGGGTTTCGTTGCCCCCGGGCCGCACTTCCTTCGCCGCGTTGCGTCTTTGCGCCTTTGCGTTGGATCCTTGCCTCGCCCGGCGTGAGGCCAGGGCTCCGGCTCAGCCGGGTCAGGTCTGCTGCAGCGACTCGAGCTCGGCCCAGCGAGCCCAGAGATAGCTGGCCTGCCCGGCGAGCGCCGCGTCCTTCTCGGCCAGGAACCGCCGGTAGCCGCCGGCCACCTCGAACACCCCCTGCGGCCAGGTGCGCGCCAGCTCGACCACGCGGCCGGCGACGCTGTCGAGGAAGCAGCGGTCGTGGCTCACCACGACGAACGCCTGCGCCGCCGCGAGGAGCGGCTCGAGCCAGGTAATCCCCTCGATGTCGAGGTGGTTGGTCGGCTCGTCCATGAGCGGCACGTCGGGCAGGCGCGCCAGCTCGCGGGCGATTGCGAGGCGCTTGCGCCAGCCGCCCGAGAGCGTCGCGACGAGCTGCCTCGAGTCGGCGAACCCGGCGCGCGTGAGGGCAACCGCCGCGCGCGTCGACTTCTCGTGCTCCTCCGCGCGCACCCCGTCGAGGGCAGTGAGCACGACGCCCTCGGTCGTGCCGGCCTCGTCGAGCGCGGGGTCCTGCTCGACGTAGGAGATCACGAGGCCGCGGCGCACGACGACATCGCCGGCGTCGGGCGGCTCGGTGCCGGCGAGGACGCGCAGCAGCGTCGACTTCCCTGCGCCGTTGGGACCGACCATGCCGATGTGATCGCCGGCCGAGACCGACAATGAGACCCCGGCGAAAAGCGGCCGGGCGCCGAACGCCTTGCCGACCTCGCGGCAGCTCAGGAGCAGCTCAGGCACCGTTCTCCCCGGCGACCAGGCTCTCCTTGGCAGCGCGGCGCAGGCGCTTGATGCGGCGCTCCTCGCGCAGCGCCTCGCCCCACGACGCGACCGCGCGCGACCACACGAGCGCCACCGGGAGGCGGCCGCGCGTGTAGCGGGAGGCGCGCCCCGACTCGTGCACCCGCACTCGCGCGGCGAGGTCCTTGGCGCTCCCGGCGTACAGCGAGCCGTCGCGGCAGCGCAGCAGGTAGACGTACGGCACGTGCGTATCGTAACTATCCTTGGAGAGGGAGGCCTCGCGACCTCCCCTCGGCGCCGGAGTGAATCCGGCGCCTTCACCCCTCCGCGCCGGCGTCGCTGCCGCTCCACCGGATCGCAGAGGAACAGTCTGGGCACTCGAGAGGGAGGTCGGCCCCCTTCAACCCGGGCGCTCTCCGAAGGGCGTCACGCCGACGCCTGGAGGGTGTACCGTCGCGGGTGAAGGCGGTGCCCATGACTGACAACGAACCCTCGACCGGTGCGGAGTTCATCGCCCTGGGGCTGCACCCGAAGCTCGTCGAGACGCTCGTCGCGCTCGGCTACGAGGAGCCGACGCCGATCCAGCGGGCGGCGATCCCGCCGCTGCTCGCCGGCCGCGACCTCATGGGGCAGGCGGCCACCGGCACCGGCAAGACGGCCGCGTTCACGCTGCCGGTGCTGCAGCGGCTCGAGGCGCTCGGACCCGGGCGGCCGAAGCCCTCGGCGCTCATCCTGGTGCCGACGCGCGAGCTCGCCGTCCAGGTCGCCGAGGCGGTGCACCGCTACGGCCGCCTGCTCGCGGGCAACGTGCTGCCGCTGTACGGCGGCCACAGCTTCGGCCAGCAGGTGCGCACCCTGCAGCGCGGCGTCGACGTCATCGTCGCCACGCCGGGGCGGGCGCTCGACCACCTCGGCCGCGGCACACTGTCGCTCACCGAGCTCTCGACGATCGTGCTCGACGAGGCCGACGAGATGCTCAACATGGGCTTCGCCGAGGACATCCAGGCGATCCTCGCCGCCACCCCGGCGACCCGGCAGACGATGCTGTTCTCGGTGAGTCTGCCGGCGCCGATCACGGCGATCGCCCGCCGCCACCTCAACGACCCTGTCGCGATCAAGGTGGCGCGCGAACGCACCGCCCCCGGCGTACCGCCGCGCGTCCGCCAGACCGCGTACATCGTCGACCGCCACCACAAGACGGCGGCGCTCGGACGGGTGCTCGACGTCGAGGCGCCGGCGTCGGCGATCATCTTCTGCCGCACCCGCATCGAGGTGGACGAGCTCGCCGAGGCGCTCGCGGCGCGCGGCTACCGCGCCGAGGCGCTGCACGGCGGCATGGACCAGGACGAGCGCGAGCGGGTGATGGGCCGGCTGCGCGCCGGGGCGGCCGACCTCGTCGTCGCCACCGACGTGGCCGCCCGCGGCCTCGACATCGAGCAGCTCTCGCACGTGTTCAACTTCGACGTGCCGTCCAACCCCGAGGCGTACGTGCACCGCATCGGCCGCGTCGGCCGCGCCGGCCGCGCCGGCATCGTCGTCACCCTCGCCGAGCCGCGCGAGCAGCGCCTCTTGCGCAACATCGAGCAGGCGACGCGGCAGAGGATCGGCGTCGAGCGCCTGCCCACCATCGCCGACCTGCGCAGCCGGCGCCTCGAGATGACGCGGGCCGCCGTCGAGGGAGTGCTGGCCGAGGGCGACCTCGACGACATGCGGGTCGTGGTCGAGTCGCTGGCAACCGAGCACGACCTCATGCAGGTCGCGCTGGCGGCCGTGAAGCTCGCCCACCGCGCCGAGCACCGCACTGGCGAGGAGGCGGAGGAGATCCCGCCGCCGGCCCCAGCCATCTCCCGCCCCGGCCGCGGGCCCGCGCGACCGCGCGGCACCGCCGAGCGAGCGGCGGCCCATCACGAGTCGGGCGGCAGCGATCGCCCGCACCGCGAGCGCCGCTCTGGGCCGCTGGTTTCAGTGGCGCGGCTCTCCCTCAACGTCGGCCGGAGGGCCGGGGTGCGGCCGCAGGACATCGTCGGCGCGATCACCGGCGAGGCGGGGGTTCCCGGCAGCGTGGTGGGCGCGATCGACATCGGCGACGAGGTCTCGATCGTCGAGGTCGCCGAGGAGCTCGCAGTGCCGATCATGAAGAAGCTGCGCGGCGCCCGCATCAAGCGCGTCAAGGTGGTGGTGGCCAGGGCGTAGCTCCGTCGCTGGTCCACTGCCCGAAAACCCGCGCATGACGCGCAGACCTTCGGGCAGCAGATCACCGGCGCCTGGCAGAGCCGCCGGCACTCGAGGGGTGAAGGCCCCGAATCACCCTGATGGCCACCCGCCACTCGGGAACGTGGGCGCCCTCGCCCACGCGGAGGCGATGCCTGGCAGCGTCCGGGCCGGCGAGGGCGCCGGCCCTCCCACACACCTTCGTCGTTTGCGGGTGCGGCTGCGCTGGCATGAGTGTTCACTCCGGCGCTCGAGGGGAGGTCGCGACACCTCCCCTCCTCCAGCGCCGGCACGGTCCGGTGGCCCGCACCCCGGACGCCGCTGTGCGCACGCCGGCACGGGCCGCGACCGGCCACCGCCCCCGGGGCGGCGCCCGGTCGCGCGGCGCCTACCGGAAGATACCCGCGTAGGCGGGCATCGCGTAGTCGGGGAAGACGGCCGCCACGGCGGGGTTCCCAAGGCGGCGGTCCACCAGCTCGCCGAGCACCCTCCGGTAGTCGGTGGTGACCTCCAGGTCGCCGGCGCCGTAGAGCTGGCCGGCGTCCAGGCCGGGCCAGTCGTGGTAGACGCGGCCGCCGTTCACCCCGGCGCCGAGCGCGAGCATGATGCCGCCGTGGCCGTGGTCGGTGCCGAGGGAGGCATTCTCGTAGGCGCGCCGGCCGAACTCGGTCATCACCAGGACCGTGACCCTGGCGGACAGCTCGCCCAGGTCGGCGAGGAACGCCGACAGCGCCGAGGCGAGGTCGCCGGCCCGCGCGGCGACGTCGGCCGGCAGGTTGGCGTGGTGGTCCCAGCCGCCGGCGTCGACGCTCGCCACCTCGACGCCCAGGTTGGCCTTCAGCAGCAGCGCCAGCGTCTGCAGCGACTCGCCCAGCGGCGAGGCGGGGTAGGCGCCCGGGCCGCCCGGCGCCGCGACGCCGGCGAGGGCGTCGGCGGCCGCGAAGGCCTGCGCCACGGCGCCATCGAGGGCGGCGGCCGGGTCGGCGTAGAGCGCGAGGATGGCCTCGCGCAGGGCGGCGGGATCGGCGCGCCGCACCTCCAGCGTGAAGGACTCCACGTCGGCGAGGGCGATGGGCGGCTGGCCGCCGAGCAGCGAGGCCTGCACCGAGGTGCCGATGGCGACGGCGCGGAAGGGCGACGGGTTGCCGGTGAGGCGGGTGGCGAGGTGGCGCCCGAGCCACCCGGAGGCGTCGGCGGTCTGGCCGGCGCGGCCCCGCTCCATGTAGTCCTGGGAAGCGAAGTGCGAGTGCGAGTCGGAGGGGTTCCCGGCGGCGTGGACGACCGCCAGGGTCCCGTTCTGCCAGTGGGGCAGCAGCGGAGCGGCCGCCGGGTGCAGGCCGAAGAAGCCGTCGAGGTCGAGACAGGCGCCGTCGCCGCCGCCCGGCGGGGGGATGGCCAGGCGGGGGCGGAGGTCGTAGTAGCGCCCCTCGGCGTAGGGGGGCGCCAGGGCCAGGCCGTCTGCGCCTCCCCGCAGGAAGAGGTTGACCAGGATCGGCCCGGCCCAGGGCGTGGCGCCGGCGGCGAGCGCGCGCCGCGGGGCGCGGGCGGCGGCGAGCGGAAGGCCCACCGCGGAGAGGTTGGCGAGCAGGCTGCGGCGCGAGATCGGCATCGTCGTGTCCCCCCTTCTTGCAGGCGCTCAGCGAAGCTGGAAGTAGCGCGCGGCGAGGAGCAGGCCGATGACAGTGCGCGCCGCCGCCTCGCGCTCGCGCCCGGAGAGCCGCCGCGAGCTCGGCCGCCCGCCGGCGGCCGCCGCGATGAGCGCCTCGCGGTCGGCGGCGAGGATCGGCCGGTGGAGGAGGCGGTCGACGAGGGTGTCGACGAGCGCCACCGGGGTATCGGCGCCGCCCACCAGGGGCGCCGTGGAGAACGGGAAGTGGGCGGCGGCGCTGCCGTCCGCCAGGGTCAGCGCCAGGTTGAGGCGCTCCATCATCGCCGAGGCCGAGGTCCAGGCGCCGGCGGCATCCGGGAAGCCATCGGGAGCCGGCCAGGTGAAAGGCAGCTGGCCGAGCGCGCGCAGGCGCTCGGAGAGCGCGCGCCAGCCGAGCTCGGTGACCGCGGCGCCGGCGGCCCGCAGGACCGAGGCCGCGTACTCCACCGGCCGCTTCAGCTTGGCGTCGCGCGCCGCGAGGAACTCGCCGGAGAAGAAGAGGGCGCGCAGCGTCGCGCGGAGGTCGCCGCCGGAGGTGGCGAACGCCGCGGCCACCTCGCCGACCGCGGCCTCGGAGGGCTGGTCGGCGACGAAGCGCCGGCACAGCTTGGCGGCGACGAAGCGGGCCGTGGACTCGTGGCGGGCCAGGAGGGCGAGGAGCTCGTCCCCCTCGGCGACCCCGCGGCCGGCCCGGAAGGCGTGCCCGAGCACGGTCTTGCGCCCGTAGTCGTGGCGCGCCGGCTGGAACCTGAAGGCGCCGGTGGCGCGTTCGTAGCTCCAGCCGGTGAAGACGCGCGCGGTCTCCTGGACGTCGGTCTCGGTGTAGCCGCCGTCCACGCCCAGGGTGTGCAGCTCGAGCAGCTCGCGGGCGTAGTTCTCGTTGGCGCCGCCGCGCACGTTGGCGACGTTGTCCAGGTAGACCAGCATGGCCGGGCTGCGGGCGTCGGCGGCGACGAGCTCGGCGAAGCGGCCGAGCGCGTGGGGGCGTATCACCGCGCGATCCTCGTGGGCCTTGAGGACCCCGAGCACGCCATCGCGGGCGTTGACGCTGAAGTGGTTGCTCCAGAACTCCACCATCACCTCGAAAAGCTGGCGGCGGCTGGCGATGGCGCGGTACAGGGTGGCGAGCAGGAGCTCGCGCAGGGGCTCGTTGCGCCGCGCCGGGTCGGCGGCCAGGGCGAGCAGCTCCGGCCCGCTCATGGCCAGGGTCGGCAGGCTGGCGGCCAGGGCCGCATCGAGGGCGCTGTCGTCGATGCTCTCGGGGGCGAGCTGGCGCTCCAGCCAGCCCTCGTAGCCGATGGCGCGGGCCTCCTCCCAGTCCGCGAGGCGGAAGCCGAAGGTGGCGCGCCCGAGCAGGTGGGTGAGGTCGTCGGCGGGAGGGAGCGCGCCGGTCTCGGCGGCGAGCGCCGGCCCGAGCGCGCCGTCGAGGGTGAGCGCGGCGGCCAACGCGCCCCCCGCCACCATGACCTCCCTGCGTGTCGTAACCTGCATGCCTGCCTCCCGGGCGCCGTGTCCCTGCACTCTCCTGACGACGGGGACGGCAGCCGCGTTGACACGGCGGCGTCGGCGAGGTGACGGCCGTCACACCAGGCGGGCGGCGCCGGCGACGGCCCCGTGGCAGGGGGCTGAAGGCGCGCTGCTCCGGGAGACACGGGCCAGAGGAGCAGGCGGGCTCCCAGTGTCAACCGCATGCCATCACCTTCAGGCGTTCTGCGTTCGGCCATCGACGGTCGCCCACCTCCGGGGCCTGGGCAGCCAGCGGGGTCGAACGGAAATTGGGCCCGGGCGCCCCGCAACGGGCGGGATCCCGGGCCCAATCACACCCTGGAAAGTCGTCTAGTAGCGCGAGGGGCGCTCGGTGCGCGCCTTGGCCACGTTGACCTTGAGGTCGTGGCCGTCGAGCGGCTTCGAGTCGAGCGCATTGATCGCGGCCTGCGCCTCGGCGTCGTTCGCCATCTCGACGAAGCCGAAGCCGCGCGACTGCGAGCTGTCGCGGTCGGTGACCACCACCGCCGACACCACGGTGCCGAACGGCTTGAAGTGCGCGCCCAGACCCTCTGATGTTGTCGAATAGGCCAGACCACCGACGTAGAGCTTTGAAGCCATTTGAACCTCCTTGGGTCCACGGGCCGTGCCCGGGAACCGGTCATCTTCCGCGCTGCTGCGCCCACCCCTGATCCGCGGAAGGTACCGCTCGGAGGCGAGGCCGGGGACGCGCACGAGCGCGCGATGTCCGGCAGAGGACGTTAGTATACACAAAAATTATTGAAAGTCAAGAATTTACGCGCGTCGGCGGGCGGCGACCACCGCGTCGTCGAGGCGCTGCAGGAAGCGGGAACGGTCGCGACCGGTGAACGGCTTGGGGCCGCCGTACAGCTCGCCGAGGTCGCGCAGGTCCGCCATCAGCGTGCGCGTCGCCAGCGCCGTGCCGATGTTCTCCGCCGTGAACGGCCAGCCGGTGGTCCCGATCACGGCCGCGCCCTTCCCGAGGCAGCGCGCGGCGAGCGGAATGTCGGCCGTGACGACGATGTCGCCGTCCTCCACGCGCTCGACGATGAAATCGTCCGCCACGTCGATCCCTTCGCCGACAACCTCGAGCACCACCCGCCGGTCCTCCGGCGTCCGCATCCGCGAGGCGGCGACCAGCGTGACGCCGAGGCCGTAGCGGGCCGCGACGCGGTAGATCTCGCCCTTCACCGGACACGCATCGGCGTCGACCCAGATGTGCGGCAGCGGCCACCTCCCTCGCAGCGCATCGTACGCCGGCGGAGCGCCCGGCGGATCGGGCGCGCGTGGCCGGAGCCGCGGCCCGGGAGGAGCCGCGGCGCCGCCACCGGGAGACGGCCGCCGGAACCCGGCGGCCGCCGGTCTCGTATTGAATGACGGCAGTTGGACGGGAGGCGACGATGGCCGTGCGACCGTACGCCGCGGCACTGGTGGCCGCGCTTGCAGCAACGCTGGCCGGCGCGACCGAGCTGGCGTCGATCACGAAGCCCGGGCTGCGCACACTCTCGGCGCGGACGTTCACGCTCGACCGCGAGCAGGAAGTGCGAATCGAGGGCGTCGCCGCCGACGTCAGCGGCTCGTGGTCGCCGGCGCGCATGTGGGTGCTCGACGCCGCCACGCGCACGGTCGTCTGGGACGTGGCCGGCGCCACCCTGGAGAAGCCGCGCCACGGCCTGGCGCGCTTCTCCGCCACCCTCCGCCTCGCGGCCGGCGACTACGAGCTGTACCTCGCCACCTTCCCGGGGACGAGCGGCACATGGGACCGCCATGGCGTGAACGTCCCCGAGCTGCTCGGCCGGCTGCAGGAGGCGCTCGACCTCGACGGCCTCGAGGACGTCGTCACCGAGCTGTCGGTGACGGTGAGCGGCGACGGCGCCGCCGGCGGCGACGGGTTGGCGGGCGCGATCCGCCGGCGGCTCGAGCGCGGCGCCGCGGTCGCCCTCCTCGGCGTCGGCGACGACGAGCAGGCGTCGGCCGGGTTCGCCCTGCGCGCACCGGCGAGGGTGCGCGTCTCCTGCCTCGGCGAGGTGCACTCCGACGGCGCCTACGACGGCGGCTGGATCGAGAACGCAGACACCGGCGAGCAGGTGTGGCGCTTCGACGGCGCCGACGCCCGCCCAGCCGGCGGCGCCGCCAAGAACCGGCGCGTCGAGGAAACGCTCGCGCTGCCGGCGGGGCGTTACGCGGTGGGCTACGCCACCGACGATTCGCACTCCGCCCGCACGTTCAACGCGCCGCCGCCCGACGACCCGCTCGCCTGGGGGATCGCCGTGCGGCCGGAAACGCCGGCCGACGCCGCTCAGGTCCTCCCCTTCACGCCGGAAGGCACGGCCGGGCCGCGGGTGCTCGCCGCCCTGGTGAAGGTCCGCAGCGGCACGCAGCAGCTCGTCGGCTTCACGCTCCGGCGTCCGTGCCTTGTCCGCGTCGTGGCGATCGGCGAGGGCATGGACGACCGGATGTACGACCGCGGCTGGATCGTCGACGCCCGCAGCCACGCCGCGGTCTGGGAGATGGATTACGACAACACGGAGCACGCCGGCGGCGCAGCGAAGAACCGCGTCGGGCAGCGCGTGCTCGAGCTGCCGGCGGGGAGCTACGTCGTCCACTTCGCGACCGACGACAGCCACGCGTGGGGCGACTGGAACGCCGCGCCGCCGCTGGCGCGCGCGCGCTGGGGGATCACGGTGACCGCCACCGACCCGGCGTTCCGCCCCGAGGACGTGGCGCCGTACGACCCCGAGGCGGACGCCGGCCCGGCGCTCGTGCGCCTGACGCGCGTCGGGTCGGACGAGGAGCGGGAGGCGACGTTCACGCTCGAGCGCGCCACCGCCGTCGAGGTGTACGCCCTCGGCGAGGCTGCGGGCCGGCGCCTCGCCGACCGCGGCTGGATCGAGGCCGCAGGAAGCGGCACGGCCGTCTGGGAGATGCGGTACGAGAACACCTCGCACGCCGGCGGCGCCGAGAAGAACCGCGAGGTGCGCGCTGTCGTCCACCTGCAGGCGGGCGCCTATCGCGTCCACTACAGGACCGACGACTCGCACGCCTTCGGCGACTGGAACGCCGCGCCGCCGCGCGATCCCGACGCCTGGGGCATCACGGTGACGCCGGCCGGCGAGGCGCCGGCCGGCACGCTGCCTGCCGAGCTCCCGCCCGCCACCAGCCCGCCGGCGGAGGCGCCGCCGCAGCGCTGATCCCCTGCCGGTCCTCCGCACGCTCGCGGGCTGGCGCCCGCCGCAGGCGTGAGCCCGCGCCGAGAGAACGCACCTGCCCCGAGGTTGAGCCGGTGGCCGCGGGTTCGCGACCCCGGGGAGCGCGCTCGGCTATGCTGTGCGCATGCTTGCAATCCTGCCGCTCGCCTCGGAGCTCAACCCGCCGGAGGCCGTCAGCGCGACGCTTGCGCGCGTCTCCGACCGCCTCGCGCGGCGCGAGGTGCCGCACCGCTTCGTCGCCGCCGACGCGCCCCGCGACGCCGTGCTGCTGCTCACCGGCGGCACCGAGCACCGTGCGCTGAAGGCGGCCGCCCGCATCGAAGGGCCGGTGCTGCTGCTCGCCCACCCCGAGCAGAACTCGCTGCCGGCGGCGCTCGAGACGCTCGGCCGCCTGCGCCAGCTTGGACGACCGGGGCGCGTCTTCCCGGTGGGCGACCACGACGACGGCGGCGAGCTCGCTCGCCTGCCGCGCCACCTCGCCACCCGTCGGCGCCTGCGCGCGGCGCGCGTCGGCCGCGTCGGCCGTCCCTCCGACTGGCTGGTGGCGAGCACGCCGGCGCCGGCGGCGGTGGCCGCCGCGTGGGGACCGGAGGTGGTCGACGTGGACATGGCGGCGGTGCGCGAGGCGATGTGCGCCGTCGAGCCCGCCGAGGCGGCGGCGATTCGCGATGAGCTGGTCGCCGCTGCCGAGGCGGTGCGCGAGCCGTCGGCCGACGACCTCGCCGGCGCCGCCCGCGTCGCCGCGGCGCTGCGCCGGGTGGCGCGCGAGCACCGTCTCGACGCCTGCACGGTGCGCTGCTTCGACCTCGTCGAGGGCGAGCGCACCACCGGCTGCCTGGCGCTCTCGCTGCTGCTCGACGAGGGCGTGGCTGCCGGCTGCGAAGGCGACCTGCCGGCGGCGCTCACCATGCTCTGGCTGCAGCTCGTGACCGGCCTCCCGTCGTTCATGGCCAACCCGCAGGACGTCGACGCCGGCGCCGGCACGCTCGCGCTCGCGCACTGCACGGTGGCGCGCCGCCTGGTGACGGGCTACACGCTGCGCTCGCACTTCGAGTCGTCGCTCGGGGTCGGCATCGCGGGCGAGATCCCGCCGGGACCGGCGACGCTCGCCCGCATCGGCGGCGAGGACCTGCGCGCGCTGCTGGCGGTCGACGGCGAGGTGGTCGCAGGCGGCCCGCCGAACCCGCTGCGCTGCCGCACGCAGGTGACGCTGCGACTCGGCGAAGCCGTGCGCGGCCTGCTCGCGTCGCCGCTCGGCAATCACCACGTGCTCGCTCCCGGCCACTGGGCTCGCGAGCTGCGCGAGTACCACGACCTGTTCGTGCGCGCAGCGTGAACGCCTTCCCAACGTGCGGGCCAGGCTGACGCCGGCGATCGGGCCGTCGCCCGCATCTCGGGAAGCCGCACGCGGGAGCACTGACCGTCAGCGCCGTGGCATCACGGCCCACAGCACGAGGTAGACGATGATCCCCGGGAACGCGGCCGAGAGGATCGACACGAGCACGTAGAGCACCCGCACGCGGGTGACGTCCCAGCCGAGCCACTCGGCGACGCCGCCGCACACCCCGGCGATCATCCGGTTGCGGCTGGACAGGTACAACGGCATGGCAACCCCCTTCCTGCCCTACTGTACGCGAGGTCGAGGCGCGGGTTCGCAGCGGCAACGAGGCGAGTCGCCCCGCCGTGGCGGCGCGGCGGCGCGGCGGCCGCTGCTATGCTGCTCACCCGTGACCACGACGCCTGGCAACGTACGTTTCGCGCTCCGGAAAGGCACCAGCCCATGCGCCTGACGCTGCTCGACTGGGCCATCATCGCCGCCTCGCTGCTGATCTGCTTCGTGCCCGCCCTGTTCTTCGGCCGCCGCGCCGGGCGGAACACGTCGGAGTTCTTCGTCTCCGGGCGCTCGGTGCCGTGGTGGCTGGCGGGGCTGTCGATGGTGGCGACGACGTTCTCCTCCGACACCCCCAACCTCGTCACCGACATCGTGCGCCGCCAGGGAGTCGCCGGCAACTGGGTGTGGTGGGCGTTCACCCTCACCGGCATGGCGACGGTGTTCTTCTACGCTCGGCTGTGGCGGCGCTCCGGCGTGATGACCGATCTCGAGTTCTACGAGCTCCGCTACTCGGGCGCGGCCGCCAGCGTGGTGCGCGGGTTCCGCTCGGTGTACCTCGGGCTGTTCTTCAACTGCATGATCATGGCCACCGTCAACCTGGCGGCGTGCAAGATCGCCGGCGTGCTGTTCGGCCTGCCGCGCTGGCAGACGCTGGTGATCGTCGGCCTGCTCAACGTCGTCTTCGCCGCCCACTCCGGCCTCTGGGGCGTGCTCGTCATCGACATGATCCAGTTCACGGTGATGATGACCGCGGTGATCGCCGCGGCGTTCTTCGCGGTCCAGCACGTCGGCGGCCTCGACGCGATGGTCGCCGCAGTATCCGCCAAGGCCGGCCCGGGCGGCATTTCCTATCTCGACATGCTGCCCGACTTCTCCAGCCACTGGGACCTGGCGCTCGCGGTGTTCGTGATGCCGATCGCGGTGCAGTGGTGGTCTGTGTGGTACCCCGGCGCCGAGCCCGGCGGCGGCTCGTACATCGCGCAGCGCATGCTCGCGTCGAAGTCGGAGAAGGACTCGCTCGGGGCGGTGCTGTTCTTCAACCTCGCCCACTACGTGCTGCGGCCGTGGCCGTGGATCCTCGTCGCCCTGTGCTCGCTGATCGTCTACCCCGAGCTTTCCGACATCAGGCGCGCCTTCCCGGATCTCGACCCCGGCCTGATCGGCCACGACATCGCCTACCCGGCGATGCTCACGTTCCTCCCCGCCGGGTTCATCGGGCTGATGGTCGGCGGTCTGATCGCCGCCACCTCGTCGACGATCCTGACCCACCTCAACTGGGGAGCGTCGTACCTGGTGCACGACTTCTACCAGCGGTTCATCAACCGCGGCGCGAGCGAGCGCCACTACGTCCTGATGGGTCGGCTGGCGACAGTGGGTCTGTTCCTGTGCGCCGCCGGCACGACCTACCTGCTCGACACCGCCAAGGACGCGTTCGACGTCATCCTCCAGGTCGGCGCCGGCACCGGCCTGCTGTACCTCGTGCGCTGGTTCTGGTGGCGCGTCAACGCCTGGTGCGAGGTGGTGGCGATGGTGTCGTCGTTCGCGGTGTCGGTGGTGCTGCTCCTGATCGGCCGCGCCGGCACGCCGGTCTCCACCCACATCGGGCTGCTCGTCACCATCGCGGTCACCACCGTCTCGTGGGTGGCGACCGCGTACCTCGGGCCGCAGACCGACCGCGCCACGCTGGTCGCTTTCTACCGCAAGGTGCGCCCGTTCGGCCCCGGCTGGCGGCGGGTGCGCGCCGCGGCCGGCATCTCAGAGACCGAGGCGCGCTCGGCGGCCGAGAACATCCCGCTCGGCCTGCTCGGCTGGGTCGCCGGCACCTCGGTGATCTGGTCGGCGCTGTTCACCGTCGGCAACGTGCTCTACGGCCGCACCGGCAGCGCGCTGGCGCTCGCCGCCGTGTTCGTCGTCAGCGGCCTGGTGCTGCTGCGCGTGATCAACCGCCTGTGGCGGTGAGTCAGCGGACAGCCCACAGTCGACAGCTCACAGTCGACGGTAGCAGTTGAGCCTCAGCTCGACAGGAAGCCGTGGACCTTGGCCTTGGGCAGCTCTCGTGCCCGCTTGAAGAACTCGGACTCCGTGATCTGCGCCGGCCACTCGAGGTTCACCGACAGGAGCCACTCCTCGCCGTCCGGCGCCCGCCTCGCTCGCAGCGCCTGGAGTCGGATCAGGTAGTTCAGATCGCGGAGGAGGGCCTTGTACGGGTTCTTCACCAGATACAGGTGGCGCGTCTTGTGATCGACTTGCCGCAGCGTCACCTCGCCCTCGTCCAGGAGCGCATTGAGGACCTGCACGTGCCGCGCCGACATCACGCGCTTGCGAGGCGACCGCAGGCGACCGAACAGGTCGGTGGCAGTGTTGCGAAACAGCGCCTTCGTGACGTGCAGCCGTATCTCCTCGAGGAGAAGGCCGCACTGCCTCTCGACACCCTTCAGGGCGAACTTCAGGAACGGCGTCAGGTCGTGTCTTCCCGCCCCGGTTTCGTTGAGCGCCTCGAGATACGCCGTCTTGTTGTCGTAGTAGTAGTTGGACATCGCGATGAAGAGTGTGTCCCGCAACCCGACCCGCTGCAGCATCAGCGCTTCGAGCGCGCGTGCCGTGCGTCCGTTGCCGTCAGGGAATGGGTGCATGGCGGCAAGGTGATAGTGCAGGGCGGCTGCCTGTACAAGTGCGTCGTGGCCCTTGAACTCAGCCTGAGCAACGGCGGCGAGCCGCCGGAACGCGGCGGCGCACTCGTCGCCCCCTTCGGCCCCGCGGTGGCGCGGCGCGCCGAACGTGACGTTCTGGTCCCTGGCGCGGAGCGCTCCCGGTGAGCAATGATCGTCGTCACAGCCGGAGACGAGTCGCCGATGGACGTCGAGGATCAGCGCCTCGTCGACGGGGCGATCCGCCGGCAGGGTGCAGATCCAGCGGTACGTCGCCACCGCCGCTGCCGCCTGGCGCTGTGAGCGGGTGGCCAGTTGCGCGGGCGTGTCGCTCATGGCGGCATCGAGCTCCTTATCGGTGAACTCGGCGCCCTCGATCCTCGAGGTCCCGGCAACCTCGCGCTTGAGCTGAATGCGTTGCAGGTCGTCGGCCCAGCTCTTCTGGTACGGCATCTTGGTCAGAGCGAGAATCGCCGCCTTGGCCCCCAGCAGCTCGACCAGCACCGCTGCGGCGTCGTAGCGGATCCACTCCCCCGGCATCTCGTAGCGGATCGTCATTGTCCGATTGTAGCTTCGCTCATTTCCATGTCAAAACCTGTGTCAGTCCCGGTGTTTACACTCTCTCTAATAGATTTTTGCTTCATTTACGGGGAGCTCATTATCCATAATGTTTCCACGTCATTTCTGTCCTTTCGCATGTTGTTGCCACCCCCGAATTCGATCGTCGAGTTCCGACATCGTCCTGTCTGTCTCCGACGAAGCGGCCGCCTGTCTCCCTCGGGCCTCCCATCACGCGGCGAGGAAAACTTCGGCGAGTCGGCACGCCCAGTCGGAAGCACAAGGTGGTGAAGACGTAGGCACCGCAGCGTACGGTGCGCTGTAGGGTCGTCGGTGGTATCAGAGCTCCAGCCGCATACCGAGATGCTTGGCTATCTCCTGAAGCCACCGCTCGTGTCGCTCGACCCGGTGCGCAAGGACGACCATCTCTTGAAAGTACGCATCGGCCCGCCTGGCGAAGCCGTCGACGCTGCCCTGCAGGGAGGCAAAGCCCTCCTTGAGATCGGACATCTCGCCTCCGATCGAGTCGAAGCGCTTGTCCAGGTACGCGATCAATGGTGCGAAGTCGGTGGTCATGGTTCTCCTATCTTGCATGAGGTCCATGCCAATCACAACCACACCATGCTCGACGGCAACAGCAACGTGTTTCCTCTGGCTCCGGCGGGAGGCAAACTCCGTGCGGCGCGTGGACCCGGCGAGGCCATCGTCTCGATGGCCTGCACGCCACGGCCCCGTGTCACACTGTCCACTCATGAACGCGCCGGAGTTCATTGCGAAGTGGCGGCGGGTGCAGCTTTCCGAGCGCTCGGCGTCGCAGCAGCATTTCCTCGACCTGTGCGAGCTGGTCGGCCATGACAAACCGGCCGCGGCCGGCCCCGGCGGCACCCACTTCACCTTCGAGCGCGGCGCCCGCAAGCTCGGCGGCGAGGACGGCTGGGCCGACGTCTGGAAGTAGGACCACTTCGGCTGGGAGTACAAGGGCCGGCACCGCGACAAGGCGTACGGCCAGCTCCTGCTCTATCGCGAGGATCTCGCCAACCCGCCGCTCCTCGTCGTCTGCGACATGGACCGCATTGTCGTCCACACCCACTTCACCAACACCCCCAAGCGCGTCCACGCGATCCAGCTCGACGACCTTGGCACCCCACGCAGCCTCGAGATCCTGCGCGCCGTCTTCTTCGAGCCCGACAAGCTCAAGCCCGGCATCACCAGCCAGGCCGTCACCGAGCAGGCCGCCCGGACGATCGGAGAGATCGCGCAGACGCTGCGCGACCGCGGCTTTGCGCCCGACGCGGTCGCCCGCTACCTCGACCGCATCGTCTTCTGCATGTTCGCCGCGGACGTCGGCCTGCTCCCCGACCGGCTGCTCACCCGCCTGATCGAGAACGCCCGCCACGACCCCGAGCGCCTCGGCCGCCAGATCGCGCAGCTCTTCGCCGCCATGGCGGACGGCGGCGACTTCGGCGCCGACGTCATCCGCCGCTTCAACGGCAACCTGTTCGCCGCCGCCGACGTCCTGCCGCTGGCCGAGGCCGAGATCGGCCGCCTGCGCGTCGCCACCCGCCTCGACTGGAGCACCGTCGGCGCCTCGATCTTCGGCACCCTGTTCGAGCGCGGCCTTGACCCCGACAAGCGCTCGCAGCTCGGCGCCCACTACACCAGCCGCGAGGACATCGAGACGTTTGTCGAGCCGGTCGTCATGCAGCCGCTGCGCCGCGAGTGGGCGGCCAGCCGGCGGCTCGTCGAGGACCTCCTCGCCACCGGCAAGAAGCACCCTCCGTCGCCTCGTGTCATCGCGAGCTCGGACGCGCGCAGCGCGGCCGAGCGCGGCGATCTCGACGAGCCGTGCGGCAGCGCACCCGTGGCAGCGGTGGACGCCATCGCCGGCGCCCGGAAGCTGTCCGGCGGCGCGCTGACCAAAGCGAAGCACGAGGCGCGCATCATCCTCGACCGCTTCCTGAGCACGCTCGCCACCGTCAAGGTGCTCGACCCGGCGTGCGGCTCCGGCAACTTCCTCTTCGTCACGCTGCAGAAGCTCAAGGACCTCGAGAAGGAGGCGATCGTCTTCGGCCAGCCGCACGGCCTCGGGTTCCTTCCCCGCGTCGGCCCGTGGCAGCTCCACGGCATCGAGGTCAACCGCTGCGCCCACGAGCTGGCGCAGATGACCGTGTGGATCGGCTACCTGCAGTGGATCCGCTTCAACGGCTTCGAGGTCCCCGCCGACCCGACCCTCAAGGCCATGGACACGTTCCATTGCATGGACGCCATCCTCGACCTCTCCGACCCCGGGCGCCCGAAGGAGCCCGAGTGGCCGGCGGTCGATTTCATCGTGGGGAATCCGCCGTTTCTCGGCGACAAGCTCATGCGTGGTGTCCTCGGCGACGAGTACGTTGACACGCTACGCGCCCATTACGGCGGTCGAGTTCCTGGCGGCGCCGACCTCTGCTGCTACTGGTTCGAGAAGGCTCGCGCGCAAATCGAGTGGAGCAACTGCAAACGTGCGGGTCTCCTCGCGACCCAGGCCATCCGCGGCGGCGCTAACCGCAAGGTGCTTGAGCGAATCAAGCAGACCGGCGATATCTTCTTTGCCAACAGCGATCGCCCTTGGGTCCTCGATGGCGCGAACGTGCACGTCTCGCTGATTGGTTTCGACGGCGCCAACGAAGATGTCCGCCAGCTCGACGGCCGCGACGTTTCCGTCATCAACGTCAACCTGACCACCAGCACCAACATCACGCTCGCGGGCAAGCTCTCCGAGAACGCGAAGCTGGCCCAATCGGGCACAACAAAGAAGGGCCGCTTCGAGATCGGGGAAGCCGAGGCACTGGCGTTTCTCGGCGAGCCCAATCCAATCTCAAGGCCCAACAGCGACGTCGTTGTCCCCTGGCTCAACGCCGAAGACCTAACTGGAAGGTGCCGCGGGCTCTGGACTATCGACTTTCCGGTCTCCTTGGCAGAGTCGCAAGCGGGTACTATCAAGCCCCGTTCGAACACGTCCGCAGGCACGTGCGTCCAGAGCGTATCGGGCACCGCGAACACGTGCAGGAGGTGTTTTGGTGCCGACTGGCCCGGCCACCTCCCGAACTGAAGGTTGCCATGGCGGAGCACGGACGCGTGGTTGTTACCCCCGCTCACTCGAAGCACCGCCTCTTCTCATGGTGCCCGCTGCCAGCCACGCCATCGAATGCGATTGTTGTGCTGGTCCGGTCCGACGACTACTTTTTCGGCGTCCTCCACTCGCGCGTCCACGAGCTCTGGGCGCGCGCTCAGGGCACGCAACTGCGCGAGCGCGAGTCGGGATTCCGCTACACCCCCACCACCTGCTTCGAGACGTTCCCCTTCCCGTGGCCGCCAGGCCACGAGCCTGCCGACGACCCGCGCGTTCACGCCATCGCCGACGCCGCGCGCGAGCTCGACGAGTTGCGCGAGCGCTGGCTCAACCCGCCCGAGTGGACCACGGAGGAGATCCTCGAGTTCCCCGGTTCGGTCGACGGCCCATGGGCGCGCTTCGTCGTCGATCCCAACGCCCGCGGCATCGGCACCGTCCGGTGGCCGCGCCGCGTGCCGAGGGACGCCGCTTGCGCCGCGAAGCTCAAGCTGCGCACCCTCACCAACCTGAACAACCAGCGCCCCGCCTGGCTCGCAGAAACCCACGCCGCCCTCGACACCGCGGTCCTCACCGCCTACGGTTGGGCAACGGACCCCGCCGACGAGCCGCTGCTCGCCGCGCTGCTCGCGCTCAACGGAGTCCGAGCTTCGATGTAGCTTGATCGGGCCGAGAGCGAATCCCCGGGACTAGGAGTCGAGCCACTCGCGGAGGTCCACGCCGGCCTGGCGCAGAAGCTCGCGCAACAGCGCGACACCAATGTCAGAACCGTGTGGGTTGGGAATGCGAACCGTTCGTTCCCCGCGGGCCATGAACTGGTGCTTCGTCCCAGCGAAAGGACCCTCGAAACCAAGCGCCCGCAGCCGCCTGACGAGCTCGCGGCGGCTGACCGACCGCAAGGATGCGGGCGTCACGCGACCTCGCGGATCCTCAGCTCGAGCCCGTCTACAGCAGGGACCGCGAGGTGCCGCGAGACACGGAGCAGCAGCCACTCCTCGAGAACCTCCTCGAGCTCCTCCCGGCATACCTCGAGTGACGGAGCGTTCGCCCAGACTCCCTCGAACCCGACAATCTCGCCGAAGTAGGATCCGTCCTCCAGGAGCCTGTAGGACGCCCGGTGGAGAGCAGCGCGCACGTAGCGGGTGAACATGTCGATCTCCGCTATGAGGTTACCACGGGGCACGGTCAGCCCAGCGCGAGGTCGGCGGCGGCGCGGGCGTGCAGGGTGGCGGTGTCGAACACCGGTACCGGCAGCCGCGCCGGGTCGACGAGCATCGCGAGCTCGGTGCAGCCGAGGATCACGCCCTCGGCGCCGCGCGCGACGAGGCGGCCGATGACCTCCTCGTAGGCGGCGCGCGAGCCGGCGAGGATGCAGCCGCGGCACAGCTCCTCGTAGATCACCCGGTGCACCTCGGCGCGGTCCGCCTCGGCGGGGACGACGACATCGAGCCCGTGCCGCTCGCGCAGGCGGTCGACGTAGAACGCCTGCTCCATGGTGAAGCGGGTGCCGAGCAGGCCGACGGTGGCGATGCCGGCGGCCTTCACCGCCGCCGCGGTGGCGTCGGCGATGTGCAGCAGCGGCACCGTGAGCGCGCGCTCGATCGCCGGCGCGACGCGGTGCATGGTGTTGGTGCACAGGACGACCAGCTCGGCGCCGGCGCGCTCGAGCGCGGCCGCGGCAGCGGCGAGCTCCTCCCCCGCCTCCTCCCAGCGGTCCTCGCGCTGCAGCGCCTCGATCTCGTGGAAGTCGACGCTCCACAGCACGACCTTCGCCGAGTGGAGGCCGCCGAGGCGCTCCTTCACCGTCTCGTTGACCACGCGGTAGTACGGGATCGTCGACTCCCAGCTCATGCCGCCGATCAGGCCGATCACCTTCATCGTCGCCGCCCTCCGCGACCGCGGCCGGCCGCGCGTGCGTCGGCCGGTCACGGCCCGGCGATCATACCCGAGCGCGCCGCGGCGGCCGGCTCAGCGCGGAGACATCGCGAGCACGAGGGACCACAGGTGCAGGACAGCAACCAGCGCCACGGCGACCACGGTCGGAGCCTGCATCGTCCCACCCGAACGGCCGTTGTCGATGACGGCTCGCGGCGCGCCGCGCCGGTCAGTCTTGCGGCGGTTCGTCCGCGGCCGCCACGTCCTCGTCGGTGACCGCGTCCTCGCCGGCCTCGGCGCGCTCGAGCTCGCGGTCGGCGCGCTCGAGGTCCGCCGGCGCCACCAGCAGCAGCACCTCGGCGGCGTCGGCCTGCGGGAACGGGTAGAGCACCACCTGCCGGCTCACCACCTCGGCCGCGATCCCCTTCTCTGCGAGCAGGCCCTGGGCGATGCGCGCCTCGTCCTCGCCGGTGAAGCCGGCCGCCGCGACCCACTCCGGGCCGTGCTCCTCGGCGCGCTCTGCGGGTGGAGCCGCCACCAGCGTCGCGCCGCAATCGGAGCAGCGGCCGAGCCCCTCCCGGTACTCCGTGCCGCACTGCGGGCACCACGGCATGACTGCCTCCTTGTCTCCACCCTCGACTCGATTGTAGGACCGTTGTCGGGCGCTCCGACGGCGCGCTCGACTCGACGCGAGCCACCCCTCCGGCCGGCCGGCGGGCGGCCGTCCGTTGGGCGAAGGGCGCGCACGGCTCCTGCCCGCTGTTTGTCTCGCAGCTACCGGCGGACCGCGAGGCGCACGACCACGGGATCGTGGTCGCTGGTGCGCGCTGCGTCGGGGCAGTCGGCATTCACGTGCGCGATGTCGACCTCGGCGCCGGCGGCGAGCGCCGGCGAGACGACGACGTGGTCGAGCACCTGCGAGATCCCCTCGAAGGTGTAGGTGTAGCGGCGGCCGGCCGGCACCCGCAGGATCAGGTTCTCCAGCGGCGGCGCGGCGAGCGCGGTCACCGCCTCGGAGAACTCGAAATCGTTGAGGTCGCCGAGCACCACCACGCGGGCGCCGGGGTCGGCCGCGAGGATGCGCTCGACGAACGCGCGCACCTCGCGCGCCTGCGCCACCCGCTTCGCCGCGGTCGGCGTGCGCGGCGGCTGGGTGGCGCCCTGGGCGCGGTCGTCGTCGAACTTGGACGACCAGTGGTTGACGACGACGAAGATCGGCAGGCTGCGGAAGCGCACCTCGAACGCGAGCGAGCGGCGCACGCCCTCGCCCTCGTGCAGGTCGAACGCCGGGGACGCCGGCGCGACGCGGCCGGGGGAGAGCGAGAGCGCCAGCGCCCGCCCCCGCCCGACGGGCGCGGCGGCGTCGAGCGCGCCGCCGCTGCCGCGGCGAACGAGCTCGACCCGCGCCGGGTTGACGAGCGCGGCGACGCGGATGTTGCCGCCGGGCTGGCCGCCCTCGCGGTCGGCGACCGGGTCGATCCACATCGCCCGGTAGCGCGGTCCGCCGGCGGCGGCCACGGCCTCGGTGAGGCGCGCGAGGGTTGCGGCGCTCGTCACGACGCCGTCTCCCTTCGCCGGCCCGCTGTCGTCCTGGATCTCCTCGAGCGCCACCACATCGGGGCCGCCCAGCCGCCGCGCGATCACCTCGCCGAGGCGGGCGAAGCGCTCGGGCGGTCCGGCGGCGGACAGGTTCTTGACGTTGAACGCCGCCACGGTCAGGTGGGCGCGGTCGCCGGCGAGCTCGGTGCGGGCGTCGCACGGCTCGCCGGCGGCGGCCACCGCGAGCGGCGCGAGCGGCAGCACCTTGTACGCCGAGAACGAGTAGTCGACGATGCCCGCGATCGGGCCCGCGAGGCGCGCGCCGACCGGCAGATTGGGAACGCTGCCGGCGAGCCGGCGGCCGAGCACGGCGCGCTGCGTCGACGCGTCGGCCGGCGTCAGCAGGACGCCGCCGCGCTCGCTGCGCGGCGCCTCGGGCACGCCGTCCGGGCGCAGCACCAGCTCGCCGTAGGAGGCCGTCGGGCCGACGACGGTGCCGCCGGGGAGCTCGACGCGCATCCCCTCGAGGCTCTCCCAGCGGTCGAGGGCGTCGGCGTCGGGCTCGAACGCCGCCAGCGCGTCGTCCTCGAGCACCGCCGGCATCGGCACGGCGGTGAACAGCCGCAGCGGCGGCGGCAGCGTCGGTCCATCGCCAAGCATCTCGACCGATGCCGCGCGCAGGCGCGTCACCGGCAAGCCCCTGGCGGCCGCGGTCTCCTCCACCCGGCCGTTCACCCGCACCGCGGTCCCGGGCGCGAGGCCGGCCGCACCGGCCCACGCCACCAGCACCCCATCGGAGGTGCGCGGGTCGCCGTCGGGCGCCGCCGACTCCATCCAGAACCCGGGCGCGCGCGCGTCGCGGTCGACCGCCGTGACGACACCGTCGACGCCGATCGCCCAGCGGCCGGCCAGCGGCGAGCGGTGGCCGGCGCCCTGGATGCGCGCGACCGAGACCGGCGCGACGTCCACCGCGAGCACGAGGAAGCTGGTCGCCTCCTGCTGCGGGTTGAAGTTGTCGTCGCTGACGACGATGAGCGTGCCGCGCCCGTCGGGCAGCTCGGGGCCGAACGCCATCCCCTCGAAGTTGTCCACCGGCACGCCGAGATCGGCGAGGTCGAGCAGCAGCGTCTTGTGCGCCGGCGCCCAGACCGCACCGGCGAGCGCCTCGACGCCGGCGACGTCGGTGGCGCCGGCGAGCGAGACGGCGAACACCCGCACGGAGTTGCCGACGCCTTCCACGTAGCCGCGCTCGAGCGCCAGCAGGCGCTCGCCGTCGAGCGGCAGGAGGTCGGCCAGCCCGTTGCCGCGGAACGCCGTCTCCGCCGCCGGCGCCGCCGGCGCCGGGCCGACGGGGTAGACGAACTCGGCGCGGCGCTCGCCGTCGCGGCGATCGAACCGCAGGATGCGCGCCGGGCTGCCGGCGGCCGGGCTCGCCGCGGGTCCGTCCTGCTCGAGGGCGTTCTCGAGCGCCGCGAACAGGTAGCGCGCATCGGGGGTGAGCGCGAGGCTCTCGAAGCCGAGGTTCGAGCGCACGCCGCGCCCCGGCGCCGGCAGCACCCGCGCGGGCAGCGGCAGCTCGCGCCGCACCCGGCCGTCGGGCCCGAGCTCGGCGACGAACGGGGGGATGCCGGCCTTGGCGATTCCCTCGGTCGAGAGGACGAAGCCGCCGGCGAGCAGCGCCAGCCCCTCCGGGTCGATGCCGCGCACGGGGTGCGGCCTCCCGTCGCGGTCGGACAGCGTCACCATCCCGTCCACCTCGAAGACGGCGCGAGTGGCGCCGTCGGCGGCGCGCCCGAGGTCGAGCCGCAGCCGGTAGACGCGCACCGGGCCGTGCTCGCCGCGGTCGTCGGAGAGCGCCCAGAAGCGCTGCGTGCTGGCGTCGAAGACGAGCCCCGACAGCCCGCCCACCGTGGTCCCGGCGTGCTCCGCGCCGCGCGGCAGGACGAAGCGCGCGAGCAGCTCCAGGCCCGTGATCGGCAGCGGCGCGGGCGCGCCGGCGGCTGCGGCAGTGGCGGCGGAGCCCGCGAGCAGGAGCGTGGCGATGGCGGCGGCAGGGCGACCGGGCATGGAGCCTCCAGACCGCGCGAGGATAGGGAGCGCGGCCGGCAAGTCAAGGCGCACACCGGCCCGGGCGCCGCAGAACGGAGACACCGCGCGGGCGAGGACGCCAGCGCTCCCGTTCCCGACGGGTACCGTGGAAGCGCAGCACGGCCCTGGCAGGCCGGCCCCTCGGAGAGCAGTCGCCGCGAGGGGCCGTGCAGCGAGCGGCCTCGCCCCGCGCCCGACCGGAAGCGGGGGCATGGGGGGAGCCGCTCCGAGGCGCCGGAGGGCGCTGCAGACGCACCGGCATCGCGTCGCTCGCTGCGCTCGCCCGCGATGACGGCGGCTCGACGGCGGATGGGACGAGCCCCGGCGGCCCGCGAGCCTGCGGCGCGCGCCGCGCCGGACGGTCGGCTCACACGCCGCCGCAGGCGGGCGCGCCGCCGTCGTCGGAGAGCGGCGGGCCGCCGCCGCGTTCCGCATCGCGCCGCCGCACGAGGAGCTGTGCCGCGGGTGCGCGCAGCGGTGGCGGCAGCTCGGGCGAGCCGGCGAGCGCCGCGAGGCGGGCGCACGGCAACGTGGCGAGCAGCCCCAGCGCCACGCCGAACGGCAGCGCCGGCGAGCGCAGTGCGGCATCGACCACCGCGCGCGCCGCCCCCCAGCGCGGGTGGCGCACCACCGCCGCGACGCACTCGCCGTGGGGGTTCGCCGCGGCAAGGCGCACGGCGTCCGGCTCGGTGAACTGCGCGTTGTCGAGCAGCGCCTGCACGCACGCCGGCGCGCCGTCGGCGAGCATGCCGGCGATGACGCCGCGGGTCGCGTGGCGCGCCAGCGCCGTGCGCTCCCCGACCGTGAGCTGCTTCAGGCGGTCGAGCAGCCGCTTCTCACCCTGGCGGCGCACCACCGGGCGGGTGCGGGGGTCGCGGACGACCAGCAGCAGGTCGTGCCAGCCGAGCCGCGGCAGCGCGTCCATCGCGAACGGCTGCGGGCACCCGGGGTGGCGCACCAGCAGCGGCAGCACGCGGCGCTGCGACCGCACCCAGCGGCACCCGGCCAGTCGCTCCGCCAGCGCGCGCGGGCAGGCGGGCGAGCGCAGGCAGCGCACCAGCACGCCTTCGGGTACCTCCTCTCCCGCGTCCAGGCGCGCCAGCACCGCCGCCGGCCCCGCGTCCCCGCCCATGCCGCCATGCTATCGCCGCGACCTTCGGATGCAACCGCGGCGGCGCCGGCCCGGCGGCCGGGCGGGGCTCGCCGCGGCCGGCCGCGGCTGGGCCGGGATCGGCATGTTCGTTGGGCCTGGCACCTTGAGGGAGGGTCAGGGGTGGAGGCGGCGGGGGCGGAGGCGCGGGGGGGCCGTCGTGCTCGCGAAGACGGCGCTGACGTCGCCGATGGTCAGGGTGGTGCTGACGGTCGTCAGCGGCTGCAGCGAGGCGGTGTGCCGCACCCGCACGGTGGCGCCGTTGACGACGGTCCCCGGCGCGGCGGTGAACGCCGAGGCGCCGACCGCGTACTCGCCGCCGGTCACGGCGATCGGCGCCGCGGCCGCGATTCCGGCCACCGTGACGGCGTCGGAGACGACGACCGCGCCGCGCGCCACGTTGGTCTGGTGGGTGAAGGCGAACGCATCCGGGGTGGTGTCGGGCGCGCTCGACACGAACCGCGCGAGCACGGCGCCGCCGGAGCCGCGCCTCCCGGCCAGCACGATCCTGCCGCCGGCCTGCGTGCCGTGCGCGAACGCGGAGTCGCTGCCCGAGCTTGGGTTCACCCGGGAAAAGTTGGACCCTTGGTTGAACGACGTGTCCGGCGCGCCGTCCGGCAGCACGCGCATCACCAGGAACTGCCAGTCGATGTTGCTCGCCCAGGTGCCGGCGGCGAGCAGCGCCCCGTCGGGCTGGCGGGTGAGGCTGGCGCAGGTGGAGAGACCGCCGAGGTTGTACGTCGCGACGCCCGCGGTGCCGAAGCTGCCGTCGGGGGTGCCGTCGGCGTTCAGGCGCATGATGGCGCAGTTGGACCTCGATGAGTTGGCGTACGTGTTGCCGCCGATGACGATCCTGCCGTCGGGCTGCACCAGGACGGCCAGCGCATCGTCGTCGAGGGCGCCGACGGGAAGGCTCAGCGTCCCGTCGCCGGCGAAACCGGCGTCGATCGTGCCGTTGCCGTTGAAGCGCGCGACGGCGAAGTCGCGCGCCCCGTTGTTGCTCGGGGCTGCGGCGTTGGTGGAGCCGACCACGACGATCTTGCCGTCGGCCTGCAGCGCCAGCGCCGCGGCCGTGTCGAAGCCGGAGATGCCGGCGCTCGCGAACCCCGGAACCCCGGCGGAAGCGAAGCCCGTGTCGAGCGCACCGTCGGGGAGCAGGCGGAAGACGGCCAGGGCGCTCGCGGGCGCCGACGGCAGGCCGGCGAAGCTCGTCGCGACGACGATGCGGCCGTCGGGCTGGACGGCGGCCGCGGCGGGGACGACGCCGTTCGCCGCCGTGACCTCGGCCACGCCGTCACCCGAGAACGTCGCGTCGAGCGCGCCGGCCGCGGTCAGCCGCAGCACCCGCAGGACCGTCGTCGCGTACGGGCCGTTGTTCACCGCGGCGATGAGCTTCCCGTCGGCCTGAAGCGCCAGCGCCGTGATCGCGGTGAACGCGCCGAAGTCGATCGTGAAGGCGCCGCCGGCGGCGAAGCTGCCGTCGAGCGCGCCGCCGCTGGTCAGGCGCGCGGCGAACCCGACCTGGGACTGCCCCGAGGGTGTGAAGGCGCCTGCCACCAGCAGCGAGCCGTCGGGCGCCACGAGGAAGGCGTTCGGCGAGGTGCCGCCGGGGCCGATGTCGAGGGCCACGAGCCCGCCCGTCCCGAAGCTGGGATCGGGCGCGGTCTGCGCGGCGGCCGCCGCGGGCAGGAAGAAGACCACGAGAACCAGCGCAGGTGCGAAGGTGGCTCGGAGTGCGGCGATCGCCATGACGTCCCCCCAGTGCTTGACGGCTGCGAGCTGAGCGTCACAACACGCGCCGGCGGCGCAGCATTCCGCGCAGGGGTCCCGGCGCGTCGGGCGCCCGCGCAGGACGCCGGCCGTGGCGAGCCGGGCGTGCGGCAGCCGGCAGGCTTGCGCTTACAATGACCGGCGATCAGCCCGGGCGCAGCCCGAACGGGCGGCAGGGAGCGTGCATGACGACCAGCGGCGCCTCTTCGCACGAGCACTGGGGAACCCGGCTTGGCCTGATCCTCGCGATGGCGGGGAACGCGATCGGGCTCGGCAACTTCCTCCGCTTTCCGCGGCAGGCGGCGGCCAACGGCGGCGGTTCGTTCATGATCGCGTACTTCATCGCGCTGCTGCTGCTCGGCATCCCGCTGATGTGGATCGAGTGGGGGATCGGGCGGCACGGCGGCCGCTACCGCAAGGGGCACATGCCGGGGATGTTCGCCGTGCTGTGGCGCCATCCGCTCGCCAAGTACCTCGGCGTCATCGGCCTCGCGATCCCGCTGTTCATCCTCATCTACTACAGCTACATCATGGCGTGGACCGCGGGGTTCACCTGGTACTCGCTCACCAAGGGGTACTGGGGGCTGGCGACGCAGGAGCAGATGGTCGGTTACCTGCAGTCGTTCCAGGGGATCGGCGGCGGCCAGTTCCACTCGGCGTGGACGCCCTACCTGTTCTTCACCGGCACCTTCGCGCTGGTCCTCTGGATCGTCTCGAAGGGCGTCTCCGGCGGCATCGAGAAGCTGGCACGAATCGCCATGCCGATCCTGTTCGTGTTCGGCGTCGTGCTCGCGGCCGTGGTGTTCACCCTTCCGGCCGGTCCCGGCGGCGAGACCGCGTGGGACGGGCTGGAGTTCATCTACCGGCCCGACCTGTCGCTGCTCGGCAGCCCGACGGTGTGGCTGGCCGCGGCCGGGCAGATCTTCTTCACGCTCTCGCTCGGGCAGGGCACGCTGCAGGCGTACGCGTCGTACCTCTCCAGGGACGACGACATCGCGCTCAACGGCCTCGCCACGGCGTCGACCAACGAGGCGGCCGAGGTGGTGCTCGGCGGCACCATCGCGATCCCGGCGGCGGTGACGTTCTTCGGCGTCACCGGCGCGGTGGCGATCGCAAACGGCGGCTCGTACAACCTCGGCTTCGCGACGATGCCGGTCGTCTTCCAGCAGCTCCCGCTGGGCCACCTGCTCGGCGCGATGTGGTTCGGGCTGCTGTTCATCGCCGGGCTGACCACCTCGGTGGCGCTGATCACGCCGGCGGTGGCGTTCCTGCGCGAGGAGTTCGGAGTGCCGCGCGGGAAGGTCGTCTGGTCGCTCGGCGGCGTCTGCTTCGCGTTCGGCCTGATGCACGTGGCCTGGCTCGGGCGCGGCTTCCTCGACGAGTGGGACTACTGGGCGGGCACCTTCGCCCTCGTGGTGTGCGCGCTGATCGAGGTGGTGCTGTTCATGTGGGTGTTCGGGCCGGACAACGCCTGGCGCGAGCTCCACTTCGGCGCCGACCTGCGCATCCCGACCGTCTTCAAGCACGTGATGACGTGGATCACGCCCGCCTATCTCGCCGTGATCCTCGTCTGGTGGGCCAGGGACGACGCGGTGCCGATCATCCTCAACCGCAAGTCGGCGGGCAGCTCGGCGCCGGTGGTACCGGCCGACGAGCCGTACATCTGGGGCGCGCGCCTCGCGATGCTCGCGATCGCCGCGATCCTCGCGCTGCTCGTGCACAGGGCGTGGAGACGGCACGGCTACGACTCCCGCCGCGGGTTCGCCGAGGGCACCGGGGCGGCGCTGCCTCCGGGAGGTGCGCGATGAGCGCCGGGGCGATCGTGTTCTGGCTGGCGAGCTGGGCGTTCGTGCTCGGCCTGACCGGGTTCTGCTTCGCGCGCATCCTGCGCCTGCGCCGCCACCACGACCCCGACGGGACCGGACCGGCGAAGCCGCCGGTTGCCGGCGGCGCGCGCTGACGTTCTCATCCCGGGGATTCACTGCCCGTTTGCGCGGGCCGGTCCGCCGCGAGCGAGCGCGGCGCTATTTCATTCGCGCAAGCGATCGCGGCGGGCGGCCGGACCGCTCGCGGGCGCGCACCAGGTGCAGCAGCGCCTCGTTGGCGGCGACCGGCACGCCGGCGGCGCGGCCGCGCCCAACGATCGCGCCGGTGATCGCGTCGATCTCGGTGCGCCGGCCTGCGTCGAGATCGGCGAGCAGCGAGCAGCGGTTGGCGGCGGTCGCCGCACACACTGCGCGCACCCGTTCCAGCAGCGCCGTCTCGTCGGCCGCGACGCCGCAGGCGCGGGCGACCGCGCAGGCCTCCCCGATCACCGCCGCCTGCACCCTGACGGCGTCTGCGTCAGCGAGCAGCATGCCGTTGGGAACGCCGAGCAGCGCCGCGACCGGGTTGATCGCGGCGCTGACGATCGCCTTCTTCCAGACCACGGCATCCGGGTCGGCAGCCACCGCGACGGGGAGCCCGGCCGCGCGCAGCACCGCTGCGACGGCGGCGGCCGCGGCCGCCTCGCCCGCCAGCACCGTCTCCCCCACCCCGGCGATCACCACCCGCCCGGACGACGGGCGGTGCGCGCCGACGGCTGTCGCCCCGGCGACCACCGCGTGCCCCGGCAGCGCGTCGCGCAGCGCCTCGAGGTTGCCGAGCCCGTTCTGCACCGTCGCGGCGATCGCGGACGGCGGCAGCACACGCGCCAACGCCGCCGCAGCCGCGGCGGTGTCGTACGCCTTCACCGCCACGAGGACGACGCCGCACCCGGCGAGCGCTTCGGGTTCGTGCGACGCGGCGAAGCGCTGGCGGCGGCCCGCGCCGCCCTCCACCACCCGCACGCCGGCGCGCAGCCGCGCCGCCGACGCCGCACTCGCGGTCAGCACCCGGACATCGACCCCGCCGCGCCGCAGCAGGTGGGCGAGGGCGACGCCGAGCGCGCCGCCGCCGGCGATCCCGACGCTCACCATGCGCTCGCTTCCCGGCCCTGCCGGGAGCGTGGGCGTGGGGCCGGCGCTCCGCGCCGGCTTCGCGCGAACTGCAGCGCTGCGCCACCGCGCGCGCAGGCGCGCGCCCCACATCCGGCCTGCCGGCGGCGAGGCCATCAGCGGGCGTCGGCGCCGCCGATCGGGCTCGCCGCGACCGGCCGCGGACGATTGCCGTCGTCCACGAGCACGACGCGCGGGCGATGCGCGTCGGCCTCGCGCTCGTCGAGGGCGCAGTACGCCGCGATGATCACAAGGTCGCCGGGCTGCACGAGCCGCGCGGCGGCGCCGTTGAGGCACACCTCGCCCGGCTCGCCGACGATCACGTAGGTTGCGAAGCGCTCGCCGTTGTTGACGTCGTAGATCTCCACGCGCTCGAAGGCGCGCAGCCCGGCCGCCGCGATCAGCTCGGGGCAGAGGGCGATCGACCCCTCGTAGTCGAGCCGCGCTCCGGTGACCACGGCGCGATGGATCTTGCTCTTGAGCATGGTCAGGGTCATCGCGTGTCGCCCCCTCCCTCGCCGATCGGCACGTTGTCGATCAGCCGCACCCCCTCCAGCCACACGGCCGCCAGCCGACGCCGCGCCGGCGGCGCGCCGCCCTCGCCGGGCACCTCGAGGTCCTCCACGTACTCCACCCGAAACCCCTCGCGCTCGAGCGCGCGCGCCGCCGCCGCGGCGTCGGCGGCGCCGGCGATCTCGCGGTGGAGCGCCGCCGCCCTCACCCGTCCTCCGGGAGACAGACGAACGTTGCGCGAGCTCATCGCGAGGCCGCTCGCCTCGCGCACGGTCGGGCACCCGACCACCTCCACGTCGAGGAAGAAGTCGCGCGCCATGCCGCGGATCAGCGCGAGCTGCTGGAAGTCCTTCTCGCCGAAGTAGGCGCGGTGCGGCGCGGTGAGCAGCAGCAGCTTGAGCACCACCGTGAGCACGCCGTCGAAGTGCCCGGGCCGGTGGGCGCCGCACAGGCGGCGGCTCAGCGAGTCCTCGCTCACCCGGTAGCGGTACCCGTGCGGGTACATCGTGGCGGGCTCCGGCAGGAACACCGCGGACACCCCGGTCGCGGCCAGCAGCTCGACGTCCGCCGCGACGGTGCGCGGGTACGCGGCGAGGTCGGCGGGGTCGTCGAACTGCGTCGGGTTGACGAAGATCGACACCGCCGTCGCCGCGTTCTCGGCGGCGCTGCGCGCGACGAGGCTGGCGTGCCCGGCGTGCAGCGCGCCCATCGTCGGCACGAACCCGAGCGTGCCGCGGGCGCGGGCGGCGGCGCACCAGCGGCGCCACTCGGCCGGCTCGCGCAGCACCGCGGGCGCCGGCGCGCTCACGCGCTCTCCCGCTGCGCGCCGCCGTACAGCGCGCGCATCGTCGCCGCCCCTCCCCCGTACGTTTCGGCCGCCGTCGGAAACGCTCCTGCACGCACGTCGGCGGCGTACGCCGCCACCGCGTCGCGCACGACGGCCCCTACGTCCGCGTAGCGGCGGACGAAGCGCGGCGGCGCCTGGCGCGTCAGGCCGATCATGTCGTGGAGCACCAGGATCTGGCCGTCGGTGCCGGCGCCGGCGCCGATCCCGATCGTCGGGACCGCAAGCTCGCGCGACACCTCCGCGGCGAGCGGCGCCGGCACGCACTCGAGCACCAGCGCGAAACAGCCGAGCGCCTCGAGCTGCCGCCCGTCGGCGCGGATGCGCTCCGCGGCGTCGCGCGTGCGCCCCTGCACGCGGTAGCCGCCGAGCACGTTGACCGACTGCGGCGTCAGGCCGAGGTGGCCCATCACCGGGATGCCGCTGCCGACCAGGTGCGGGATCAGCGCCTCGTGGCCGTCGAGCCCCTCGATCTTGACCGCGTTGGCGCCGGCGCGGACGAGCTCGCCGGCCGCGTCGACCGCCGCCGCGAGCCCGCGCCGCGTCGACAGGAACGGCATGTCGGCGATCACGCAGAGGTCGCGGGCGCCGGCGCGCACCGCGCGCACGTGCGCCGCGATCATCGCGACGGTGGCGGGGATCGTGCTCTCGTGGCCGTGCACGACCATCGCGGCGCTGTCGCCGACCAGCACCGCGTCGACGCCGGCCTCGGCGAGCAGCGCCGCGGTCGGCGCGTCGTAGCAGGTGAGCAGCGCCAGGCGCCTGCCCTCGGCCTTCCTCTGAGCGAACTCCGGGATCGTCACCATGCCGACTTCTCCACCCAGAAAGGGGGCGGTTCGGGACGGCGACCGCGCCGGGGGCGGCGGGGCGTCTGTCCGTTGCAGCCGGTGCCCGTCGCGTGCAGGATCGGGCCCTTCCTGGAGACAGTACGCGTTGTCCGCGGGCGTTTCCCGCTCGCGCACAGAATAGCAGCAGGGCGAGCCCGCCGCCACCGGTGCTGCGGCCGCCAGCCCCGGGCCGTTCGGATCGGCGCGGCCGGGGATGCTATCGTCGCCTTGCGGCCATGCCCGGAGGCGACCGATGATCAGCCGGCTTCGCAGCGCAACTTTGTTCGTCATCGCGCTCGCCGTGAGCGCCGGCGGCGCCCGCGCCCAGACGGCGGCGGAGCGGCCCGGCCCGCTCGGCGGCGGCGTCACGCTGCTGCCCAACGGGTGGCGGATCGCGCCCGCCGGCAGCCACCTCGACGCCGGCGACCTGCCGCTGGCGATGGCGCTGCACCCCGGAGGCCGCTATCTCGCGATCACCAACAACGGCTGGTCGAAGCCTTCCGTGCGCATCGTCGACCTGCAGCAGCGCCAGACGATCCGCAAGCTCGCGCTCGAGCACGCGTTTCTCGGGCTCGCGTGGCATCCCGACGGCGAGCGCGTGTTCGCCTCCGGCGCCGCCGACAACTCGATCGCCGAGCTGCGCTGGCGGGACCGCACGCTCGAGATTGCGCGCACCCTCCGGCTCGAGCCGCCGCAGCAGCGCGGCGACGACGAGAGACTGATCAACCCCGGGTTCGTCGCCGGGCTCGCGCTCTCCCCCGACGCGCAAACGTTGTATGCAGCCAGCGTGTTCGGCGCCTCGGTGACAGCGGTGGACGTTGCGTCCGGCGAGGTCGTCGCGCGCGCGCCGCTCGCCGCGGAAGGCTACGGCGTGGCGGTCTCGCCCGATGGCGGCGCCGTCTGGGCCTCCGTATGGGGCGGGGCGCGGGTCGCCTCGTTCGCGGGGCGCACGCTGGCGCCGCGCGGCGAGGTCGCGGTCGGGGAGCACCCGAACGCGCTCGTCCTCTCGCCCGACGGCCGCCGCCTCTTCGTCGCCTGCGCCAACACCAACGCGGTTTGGGTCGTCGACACCGCGGCACGGCGCGCCGTCGAGCAGATCCGCGTCTCGCTGGCGCCCGACGACCCGCCGGGCTCGACGCCGAATGCGCTGGCGCTGTCCGCCGACGGCGGCACGCTGCTGGTCGCCAACGCCGACAACAACACGGTGGCCGTCGTCGACGTGCGCGATCGGCGCGAGGCGCGCTTCTCGGGGTTCATCCCCACCGGCTGGTACCCGACCGGCGTCGCCTTCTCCCGCGGCGAGCGCGAGCTCCTGGTGCTCGCGGGCAAGGGGCTGGCGCCGGCGGCCAACCCGCGCGGCCCGCAGCCGGTGAACGCGCGCGAGGATGCGCAGTACATCGCCGGGCTGCTCGCCGGGTCGGTCAGCCGCGTGCCGCGCCCGGATGCGGGAGCGCTCGCCGCGATGACCGAGCGGGTGTACGCGCTGCGCCGCTCCGGCGCCGCGCCCCGCCCCGATGCCGCGCCGCCCTCGGCCATCCCGCGGAGGCCGGGCGACCCGACGCCGATCAGGTACGTGTTCTACGTCATCCGCGAGAACCGCACCTACGACCAGGTGCTCGGCGACATGCCGCGCGGCAACGGCGACCCCAACCTGGCGATCTTCGGCGAGGAGATAACCCCGAACGCGCACGCCCTCGCCGCCGAGTTCGTGCAGCTCGACAACTTCTACGTCGACGCGGAGGTGAGCGCCGACGGCCACGCGTTCTCCACCGCGGCCTACGCCACCGACGCGGTCGAGAAGCTGTGGCCGACCGACTACGGAGGCCGCGGCGGGCTGTACATCGCGGAGGGCGGGCACGGCGACCGCAACCCGTACGGCAACCTCGCGGCGCCGGCGCTCGGCTACCTGTGGGACTTCGCGGCGCGCGCCGGCGTGTCGGTGCGCAGCTACGGCGAGTTCGCCGAGTGGGACCGGCCGGGCGAAACCGTCAGGGCGACCGTCCCCGGCCTCGTCGGTAGCGTGCACCCCACCTACCCGCCGTGGGACCTCGAGGTGACCGACACCCGCCGCGTCGACGTCTGGCTCGAGGAGCTCCGCCGCTTCGAGCGCAGCGGCGAGCCGCCGCGCCTGTCGATCCTGCGGCTGCCCAACGACCACACGGGCGGCACCCGCGCCGGCCGCCCGACGCCGCGCGCAATGGTCGCGGACAACGACCTCGCGCTCGGCCGTCTCGTCGAGGCGGTTTCGGGCAGCCGGTTCTGGCCGCAGTCCGCGATCTTCGTGCTCGAGGACGACGCCCAGAACGGCCCCGACCACGTCGACGCGCACCGCTCGGTGCTGCTCGTCGCGTCGCCGTACGCGCGCCGCGGCGCGCTCGACTCGACGCTCTACACCACCTCCGGCGTGCTGCGCACGATCGAGCTCGTTCTCGGGCTGCCGCCGATGAGCCAGTACGACGCCGCCGCGACCCCGCTGTGGGCGGCGTTCACCGACCGCCCCGACCTCCGCCCCTACACCGCGCGGCCGGCGCGCGTGCGCCTCGACGAGGTCAACGGCGAGGACGCGCCGGGGGCGGCGGCGTCGGCGGCGATGAACTTCACCGAGCTCGACCGCGCCCCCGAGCGCGAGCTCAACGAGATCCTCTGGCAGGCGATGCGCGGCGCCGGCGCCGCCATGCCGCCGCCGGTGCGCGCTGCGTTCGTGCGGCCGCTCCCCGAGGGCGGTGACGGCGACGACTGATCGGGCCCGAAGGACGTATCCTTCAAGGCGCCGTGAGCGCCGATCCTCCCCCAGCGCCGCTCGCCCCCGACCTCCTGCCGGGGCAGCGGCTCGGACCGTACGAGATCCGCGGCGTGCTCGGCGCCGGCGGCCTCGGCACGGTGTACCGCGCCCTCGACCCGCGCCTCGGCCGCGAGGTCGCGGTCAAAGTGCTCTCCGGTGAGGTCGGGGGCGGCGCCGAGGACCTCGTCGAGCTCGAGCGCGAGGCGCGCCTGCTGGCCTCGCTGTCCCACCCCAACATCCTCGGCGTCTTCGACGTCGGCGAGGAGGGCGGGCGGCGCTACGTGGTGACCGAGCTGCTCGCCGGGGTCAACCTGCGGCAGCGCATGGGCGGCGGCCGGGTGCCGTGGCGCAGCGCCGCCGCGATCGCGCTCGAGGTGGCGAAGGGCCTCGGGGCGGCGCACGCGCGCGGCGTCGTCCATCTCGACCTGAAGCCCGAGAACGTCTTCGTGCTCGCCGAGGGCGGCGTCAAGATCCTCGACTTCGGCCTGGCCCGCCGCGAGCGCGACCGTCCGCTCACGCTCGCGCCGGACCCGGAGCTCGGCGGCGACCGCCGCCTGGTGGTGGCGGGCACCCCGGCGTACCTGGCGCCCGAGCAGCTCGCCGGCGCGCCCGTCGACCACCGCTCCGACATCTTCGCGCTCGGCGGGATGCTCCACGAGCTGCTGACCGGGAGCGCGCCGTTCCACCGCGCCTCGCTGCCCGAGACGATGCGGGCCGTGACCGAGGACGAGCCGCCGCCGCTGGCGGCGCCCGGAACCGCGATTCCTGAGGAGCTGGCCGCGATCGTGCGGCGCTGCCTGCGGAAGAACCCGGAACGGCGTTTCCCGACCGCGTTCGACCTCGCGTTCGCGCTCGCCGCCGTGCTCGCCCGCCCGCCGGCCGGAGGCGGGACCGCGCCGGCGCGGTTGCCATGGCGGGCCAGGGTGGCGTGGTTCGCGGCCGGCGTCGCCGCGACGCTCGCCGTGCTCGTGCTGCTGGCGCTGCTGTCCGGATAGCCCAGGAATGCCGGCGCCCGTGCGCCGGTTTGCACTGGTCCGCGGGCGCCCGCCGCCCGCGCCAAGGAGACCCTCATGACCGTCGCCCGTGCCTACGCCGCGTTCAACGCCAGGGACCCGCTCGGCCCCTACACCGTGGAGCGCCGGGAGCCCGGCCCCACCGACGTCGAGATCGACATCCTGTTCTGCGGCATCTGCCACTCCGACATCCACCAGGTGCGCGACGAGTGGGGGGGCGCGACGTACCCGATGGTGCCGGGCCACGAGATCGTCGGCCGCGTCACGCGCGTCGGCGCCGCGGTGAGCAAGCTCAAGGTCGGCGACATGGCCGGCGTCGGCTGCATGGTCGACTCGTGCCGCACCTGCCCGTCCTGCAAGCGCGATCTCGAGCAGTTCTGCGAGAAGACCGCCGCGTACACCTATAACGGCACCGAGATGGACCGCAGGACGCCGACGTTCGGCGGCTACTCCACGTCGGTGGTGGTCGACGAGGCGTTCGTCCTCAGGGTGCCGGAGAACCTCGACCCGGCCGGCGCCGCGCCGCTGCTGTGCGCCGGCATCACCACCTACTCGCCGCTGCGCCAGTGGCGCTGCAAGGCGGGCGACCGCGTCGGGGTGGTCGGCCTCGGCGGCCTCGGCCACATGGCGGTGAAGCTCGCCGCCTCGATGGGCGCCGAGGTGACGATGCTGTCCACCTCGCGGGCCAAGCAGGCCGACGCCCGGCGCCTCGGCGCCGCCCACTTCGCCCTCACCACCGACGAGGCCACGTTCAAGCGGCTCCACGGCAGCTTCGACCTCATCATCGACACGATCTCCGTTGCGCACGACTACAACCGCTACCTCGGCATGCTCCGCCCGCTCGGCACGATGGTGCTCGTCGGCGCGCCGCCGGAGGCGACGCCGGTGTCCGCGTTCGCTCTGATCTTAGGAAACAAGCGCCTGGTCGGCTCGCTGATCGGCGGCATCGCCGAGACGCAGGAGATGCTCGACTACTGCGGCAAGCACGGGATCGTCTCCGACGTCGAGATCATCCCCGCGGACAAGGTCAACGAGGCGTACGAGCGCATGCTCAAGGGCGACGTGCGCTACCGCTTCGTGATCGACCTCGCCTCGCTCAAGAACGACTGATCGCGAAACGCCCCCGCAGCACCACGGGATCGCTCCGGCGTCCGCGAGAAGCCGTCCTCGCGAGCAGGGGCACGCCGCGGTGCGGCGGTCGGGCGAGGCAGGAAACTACCTGGAGGGCCGGCGCCCTCGCCGGCCCGGACCCCGCCCGCGCGAGCGAGGGCGCTCGCTCGCCCGACGTAAGGCGGGCGTTCCCGTTCTGACTGGCTTCCTTGGAAGGAGTTCCGCATCAGCGGGGCGACGCGGCGATCCCGTGGCGCCGGGAGCGCCGCTGCAGAACGTCGTTTGCGACCGCCGCCGAGTCAGTGCAGCGCGAACGACACGGCCGTCACGACGTCGACCTCCTGCGGGACACCGTCGCACGTGGGCGGCTCATAGCGCGTGCGACGGAGTGCCTCGGCGGCGGCGGCGCCCAGCGCTGCCGCGTCGCGCCTGGAGATCTCCGGCGTGAGGACGACGTTGACGCGCCTGACCGCGCCGTCCACGCCGACGCGAGCCAGCAGCACCACGGTCCCCTCGCCGCGGTTCTGCCGGACCGCCTCCGGGTACTCGGGGTGCGCCCGCTCCCGGACCCTCGCCGGCCGGGACCCCGGGCAATACGCCCATTCCGCTGCGCCCGCCGGCGGCTCCATCCAGGCCGGCGGCGGTGCGGTCGCGACGGCACCCACGAGGTCAATCTGCGCGACCAGCCGCTTTCCGAGGAGCATCCGGCCTCCGCGCGGCACCCACCCGACACCCTCGACGCGGGTCCACCCGGTGTACTCGCGCCGCTCGACCGGGTTGACCGAGCCGAGCAGCAGCACCGCATCCGCATCCAGGAACAGCGTCCGGATCGCGCGGGGGTCGTCGCGCTCGATGCTCACCTCGCGCAGCGCCACACCCTTGACCCTCCGGTCCTTCACCGCGGTCACGCGCTCATCCCCGGCGAGGCGGAGCTGCGCATCGAGGTCGAGGAGCGTCGTGATCGCCCACCACTCCACCGCGAGCGACTCGGCGGGTGTCTGCCATGGCCCGCCCGCCGCCACTCCGCGCGCGGCGCTCGCGCCGTCGAACGACAGCTCGTCAACCCAGGCGCCCGCCGCGGCGGCCGACCGCCGGAACGTCCCGGCGCGCCCGCCGACGACCTCGACGCGATACTCGAGCTGCATCGGCGCGGCGGGCTCCGTTTTCAGCGTCGCGGCGGCGCAGCGCGCGAGCTGCTCGCGCGCCTCGGCGAGGCGCTCGCTGCCGGCCACCGCCCATGCCGCCTCGAATGCGGCCGCGGCTACCACCAGCGAGACGATAGAGACGTGCGATGTCCTGGAGGATGCGGCGAACACCGGCGCAGTATGCCACCGCCGCTCGCCGTGGCGCCGGGAGCGCCGCCGCGACAGGCTGCCCTCAGGCGCCGACCGCAACGCCGTCTTCGCGCCGGCCCCCCTCACCGCGGGCGCAGGACTCGCCGCACGGCGGTGGCGGGGTCGATCACGGCGACGCTGCCGCCGGCGGTGCAGGAGGCGCTCCCGGAGCTCGCCGTGACGCTCCAGGCGTAGATCCCAGACGCGGCGTAGGCGTGGACCGCGGCGCTCCCGGCCGACCCGGTGGCGCCGTCGCCGAAGCTCCACTGGTGGGCGACGGGTGCGGCGCACGCCGTGGGCGTCACAGTGACCGAGAACGGCACCGGGGCGCCGACGAGGGCGCACTCGGGCGCCGCCGCCGAGCACGCGAGCGAGCACGGCACGGCCGCGGTGACGACGCCGGTGGCGAGGTAGCCGTCGGCGTCCATCGCGGTGACCACGAAGTCGCCGGCGCGCGGCCCGGGCACGTCGACGACGAGGCCGAAGCCGCCGTCGCCGCCGGTGACGCCGGCGGCGACGGGATCATTGGCGAACGAGCGGACATGTGCGAGCCACACCGACAGCGGGCGGCCCGGAGCGAAGCCTGCGCCCATCACCGGCACAGGGGCGAACGCGGACACCGTCATCGGCAGCGAGGTCAGCTCGGGGTCCGGGACCGGCGCGAGCGCGAGGCCCGCGAATCCCGCCAGCAGCCCGTCCCTGACGAGCATCGCGCGCGCAGGGATCGCCCCGCCGGCGATCGCGAACGCGCCGATGTCGTGCGCAAAGGTGAGGACGCTGGCGTGCGCCGCGTACCCGCCGCCGGCCCCCACGGACCCGACCTCGGAGACGTGGACCGCCGCGAGCGGAACGGTCACGTACTGCAGGCCCGCGCGGTAGGTCAGCGAGCCCGCGACGTACGGGCCGGCGCCGGCCGTCGCTCTCCGCCCGCCCGCCGCCGTCGAGGCGGACCCGAACCCCATTGCGGGGGCGTAGACCACCGGATTGCTCGACACCGTCGCCGAAACCACCAGGTCGTACCCCTCGCCGAACTCGTAGAACTCGCCGCAGGTGGTCACGTCGTTGTCGGTGTTGACGGCGATGTGCACGGTGTAGTCGAAGAACCCCGCAGCCGGAAGGAGCCCGGCCAGCTCGACCCGGCC
Source organism: uncultured Thermoanaerobaculia bacterium (assembly GCA_964594125.1). Classification (GTDB taxonomy): domain Bacteria; phylum Acidobacteriota; class Thermoanaerobaculia; order Thermoanaerobaculales; family Thermoanaerobaculaceae; genus CAVRZJ01. The sequence continues at coordinate 66,168 of CAZQLL010000001.1, forward strand.
GCGCAGCCACCCACCCGGGGCCACGGCCACCGCCAGCGAGTCCACCCCCGGCTGCGCCGGCCACGGCCGGGTCACCAGCGCGTGGTGGGTGTCGTCGGTGCGCGGGAGGTACGAGTGTTGCTCCTCGTTTCGCGACTCGTTGCCGAAGCGCTCCCAGAAGCGCCGCAGCTTCCGCCACTGGTCGGCGGTGACGGCGCGCCCAGGCGGCGAGGTCATGAACCCGGTCTCGTCGGCGTCACCGCTCCCGTGCTCGCGGACCAGGCCGCTGTTGTGGCCGATCTCGTGCAGCAGGATCTCGCCGTTGGTGCCGCACGGCTCACTCTCGCCGGAACCCTCCTCGACGACCTCCAGCCCGACCCGGAGCGTGTGGTCGTCGATCGCCACGTTGCGGCCGTGGTGCACCGTCTCGGTCCCGCCGGCGGGCGTCTTGACAGTCTCCGCCGCGCCGGTCTCGCCGACCGCCGGAATCGGACGCCCCTCCGTGCCGCCTGCTTTCGGCTTCTCCCTCACGACGTTGACAACGTTGATCTTGATCCCCTTGTCGGCCTGCTTCTCCTTCAGCTCCTTGCGGCCGTCTGCGAAGAGCGTTCGCAGGGCGGCGGTCTCCTGCGTCACGTCGTCGGGACACGACGCGACGTCGACGACCCTGATCGGCCCGAGCCGGAGGACGACGTCCTGCTCCGCGCCGGCGGGCGGGTCGTCGAGCAGCCGCAGGTTGATGTCCTTGCAGGCCATCTCGATCTGCTCCCTGACCGCGTCGACGTACGCCGCCCGGGACTCGAAGCCGCCCTCGTGGACCGCGTGGTCGTGGCTGCCGCAGACGTTGACCAGCACCGGCAGCGAGATGTACTTGTGGGCGCCGGCCACGGCCGGGGCCATAACGGCGACTGCCAGACCGAGACAGAGCCGCACTCCCGGCGCCGTCAGCCGCCTCACCGTCGGTTGCAACCGTCCAGCCACGCCCGCACTGCGGCCGCGCGTCGTCATCGTCCCCTCCGTAGGGGGTGAGCCGATTCTAGCCTACGGGAGGTCGTGGCGGTCCGGGCAGCGCCCGCCGCGCCGCCGCCAGCGCCACCTTGACCGCCAACGCGACGAACTCCGCCCGGCACGCACATCTTCGGCTTCTCCTGGCCCTGCGCCGAGGCGACCGCCGCGATCGCAACCACGGCACCGAGAGCCGCCGGTCTCGTGGCACGCCCTCCCGTCGTCAACCGGCATGGTGCGCGCCGCCGCACGGCAGCGGCAACCGTCCAGGTATCGGCTGATCGGCAGGCCACGGCTGACAGCGGCGGAAAACCGTGGGACACTGAGGTGGACGCATCGGGGGTGCTCTCGTGCCTGAGAAGACAAGAGGTGGTTGGTCGATCGCTGCCGGGCTCGCGGTGCTGTGGCTCGCCGCGGCCTCGCCCTCGCGGGCACAGCAGCCGCCCGCCGGGTGGACGCTCTCGCTCGAGCCGTACCTCTGGGCGGCCGGCGCCGACGGCACGCTCCGCTTCGAGCTGCCGCCGGGCGACCCCGCGGCGGAGACCGACGTCGGCATCTCCCTCGACGACCTCGAGCTCGCCCTCATGCTCACCGGCGAGGCACGCAACGGCGACTGGTCGCTGATCGCGGACGTGGTGTACGTCGACTTCGAGTCGGAGGCGAGCAAGGTGGAGTCGGTCACCTTCGCGGGGCCGGCGGGCAACGTCGTCGTCGACGCCGGCGCCGATGCCGGCACCACCACCGGTCTGACGGGAACCGAGGTGTCGTTCGCGGCCGGCTACACGGTCGCCCGCGGCGCGACGTCGACGTTCGACGTCGTCGCCGGGGTGCGCTACCTGACGATCGAGGCCGCGGTCGACTGGCGGCTCGCCGCGGAGGTCGCGGGGCCCGGCCCCGGGCAGTCGTTCGCGCGGGAGGGCGCGCTGCGGCGTGAGGTCGACCTGTGGGACGGCATCGCCGGGGTGCGCGGCTCGATCGGGCTCGGCGCCGGCCACTGGTTCGTCCCCTTCTACCTCGACGTCGGCGCCGGCTCGTCGACGCTGACGTGGCAGGCCGTCGCCGGCGTCGGCTACCACTTCGCCTGGGGCGATATGCGCCTCGCCTACCGGCAGCTCACCTACGACATGGGCGAGGACGAGCTGCTGCAGCGCGTCACGCTCTCGGGGACGGGGATCGGCGTGCGCTTCCGCCTCTGACCGCGGCGCGCGGCGGGCGGGAGAGGAGGTCGGCGCCATGTCCAGGCACCACAGCCACCGCAACGGCAACGGCCCGGGCGCCGACGCGCGGGCGCGGCGGCGGCGCATTGCCGCGCTCATCGTGATTGCGGCGCTCGCCCGCGCCGCCGCCCTCGCCCAGGCTGCCCCGCCCCCGGCCGGCGGCTCGCTGTTCCGCGACCCCGAGGACGGCGCATTCGACATCAGCGCCTGGGCGGCGACGAACACCGGGTTCATCCCGGTCCTCTCGCCGATCACCGAGCCCGCCGTCGGCTACGGCGCCGCCCTCGGGCTGGTCCTCGTCCACGGCGGCGGCTTCGCCGGGATCCAGCGCGCCCCGAAGGGAGTGACCGGAAAACCCGTGCCGCCCGACGTCTCGGTGGTCGGCGGCGCCCTGACCGAGAACGAGACCTGGGCCGCGATCGCCGGCCACGTCGGCTTCTGGGGCGGCGACCGTTGGCGCTACCTCGGCGGCGTCGGCTACCTCTCCCCCCGCCTCGACACCTACACCGGCGACGGCGCCGCCTTCGGCTTCACCCTCGACGGGTGGGCGCTCGTCCAGGAGCTGCGCCGGCGCGTCGCCCTCACCGACCTGTTCGTCGGCGCGCGCTACCTGCTCCTCGACGCCAGCGTGGCCTTCGACAGCGAAACGCTTCCGCCCGAGCTCGGGCGGCCCCACAGCGATGTGCGCGACGCCGCGCTCGGCCTCGTCGCCGAGTACGACACCCGCGACAACACCTTCACCCCCAGCCGCGGCGAGCAGGTGACGGCGGCGGCGATGTTCTTCGAGGAGGCGATCGGCAGCGACCGCACCTACCAGCGGTACACCCTCGACGGCCTCATCTTCCGCGACCCGCACCCGCGCCTGGTGCTGGCCGGCCGCCTGCGCACCCAGTCGGTGCGCGGCGACGAGCCGTTCTACGCGCGACCGTACGTGCGGCTGCGCGGCATCCCGGCGATGCGCTACCAGGGCGAGACGGCCGTCTCGGCCGACATCGAGGCGCGCTGGGCGCTGACGCCGCGCTGGTGGCTCGTCGGCTTCGCCGGCGCGGGCTGGACCGACGCCGGCGACGTCCGCGTCCTCGACGACGAGTCCGTCCTCGCCGGCGGCGCCGGCTTCCGCTACCTGATCGCCCGCGCGCTCGGCCTGCAGATGGGGCTCGACGTCGCCAAGGGCCCCGAGGAGTGGGCGGCCTACGTGGTCTTCGGCAGCTCGTGGTGACCTCAAGGCGGCCGGCGGCGAGGTGGTGCTCCCCGAGGGGAGTGGCTACCTCACCGTCGAGATCTCACAGCGTCTCGGGGGGTGGGAGGTGCTCGAGCCGTTCGTCGTCGCCATCACGGTGATCAACGTGCCGGTCGGCACGCACCACGGAGCGGCGGGCGTCGCCTGCGGGCGGAAAAGCGGGATCGGCATCACCGGCAAGGCCCGGATCATGTGCCGTGACGACCTCGATCGCGCGATCGCCGAGGGGATGGGGTTCGGTCGCGTCGACTACGGCTCGCTGGCGCCGGTCGAGCTGGTCACCGGGTAGCGCCGGCAGCGGCGATCGCCGCCTCACCCGCCTCGCGGAACGCGCGCGAGACGCCGCCGACGCCGAGCTTGACGCCGCCGAACACCCGCGAGACGACCAGGCCGCCCTCGAGGTCGTCGCGGCGCAGCAGCTCCAGCAGCACACGACCAGGGTGGCCGACCTCGCCGTCGTCCTTCGACCGCTCGATGAGCGCGCCCGCGGCGTCGTGGGCGCGGAACGCCCAGCAGTGGTGGTTGGCCTTGCGGTGCTCGCGCCTGCGCTCGCGCACCATCGCCAGCACGTCGTCCTCGGTGGCGGCCGGGAACAGCACCGCGAAGAAGCGCGAGCGCTCGACGACCACCTTCGCCTCGACGACCCGCGACACCCGCATGCCGTGGCGACGGTACCACGTAACGCTCGGCCGGGGATGCCGACCGGCTCCGGTGACTGGCCCGGCGCCGCGCCCTCTCGATCCATGGTGGCCGCACCTGCAGGCTGTCCAAGGGAATGGGCCGGCCCGCATCGTCGTTCTCGTTGCGAGAACCAATCGCAACATCACTCGTGGGGGACGATGATGGGCTCAGCCAGACGACTCGCGCTCTCTCTCGCCTTTATGCTCGCGGCGCCGGTGGTTTTCGCCGGGCCGATACGCGTCGGCAGCATCACCGACGCCCGCTTCGGCTGGCAGTGGACGCTAAACGGCCCCCAGATGGCGAACACACGGGCCAAACTGCTCAATCCGAGCAACTTCGGACCGTCGGGCGTGATCCGCAGGGCAATCCAGATCACCGATACCGCGGCGGCGAAGGGCTCGGTGAACGTGGCGCTGCTCGAACAATTCGACGTCTTCTTCGTCGGGTACTTCGGCGACAGCGAGCCGAATGCGTTCACGGCGGCGGAGATCGACGCCTTCCGCGCGTGGGCGTGGAACGGCGGCAGCCTGATCGTCACCTGCGATGACGAGAGCGTGGATGCCGTCTGTGCGGCGTTCGGCCACCCCTCCGGCGGCCCCCTCCAGGGTCCGGTGGTGCCGGCCGCGGGCGCCGGCGCCCATCCGCTGGTCAAGGGCCAGTTCGGCGAGAGCGCGAGCCTCGCCTTCTCCGGCGACTACTCGTCGTTCCAGGCGACGACGGGCGCCGACGTCGTGCTGCGCGAGTCGGGGGCCGGCCAGCGCGCCGTCGTGATCGTCCGACGCTGGGGCGCCGGGCAGGTGATCCTGTTTTCGGACATCGACATCATCGCCAACGCCGCGTCCGCCGGCGACTCGATCGCCACCGACAACGACCGCTTCCTCGGCCACCTCTTCGCGTTCGCGGCGATGCCCTACGACCTCATCATCGACGCCGCGGCGCACACCGGCGGCGCCAGCGGTAGCGTGTGGCGCAGCGACGTCGACCTGCTCAACGTCGCCCGAACCGGAGACACGGCGGTCACGGTGTCGCTGCTGCGCGCCAACCAGGGGAACCTCTCGCCGGCCACCGCCGCCGCTGCCGTCCCGGCCGGCAGGTCGCTGCGTCTGGAGGACGTGCTCGCCGGCCTGTTCAACGCAGGCAACGCCGGTCTCGGGCTGCACTTCGCGGGCGGCGAGCTGCTCGCCAACTCGCGCTTCTACAACGTCGGCGCCGCCGACGGCAACGTCTACGGCATGTACATCCCCTCCACGAACGACCGCGAGACGGTCCGCTACGGCCGCCCCGGCGTGTTCCACCACCTGAGCTACACCCCCGGCTCGGCGAGCGGCTCGCGCGTCAACATCGGCGGCGTCAGCCGCGTGCCGTTCCCCGTGCACGTCGTGATCTCGCTGTACGACGACGCCGGCGACTTCATCGAGTTCCTCACGCACACGTTCCAGCCGTACGAGCACCGGCAGTTCACCAAGATCCACGAGATCATCGGCAGCCCCGCGGTGACGCACGGCTACGCGACCGTCGAGCTCACGACGTGGGGCGGCGCCGTCGACATGTACGCGATGCTGATCGAGAACAAGTCCGGCGACCCGATCTACATGCCGCCGGCGTTCGCACCGGCGGTGCCGGCGGTCCCCCTGGTGGCGGCGCCGGCGGACGGCAACGACAAAGAGCCCACTCCCGGCGCCTCGGCGAATGCCGCCACGGCGACGTGCAGCGGCCCGTACCAGCGCATCATCGCCGCGGCGGCGAACACCGGCGGCGCCAACGGAACGAAGTGGCTGACCGACCTCGACCTGCTCAATCGCGGCGCGGCGCCGGCGACCGTCGACCTCGCCCGACTGAAGGCCAACCAGGCCAACACCTCGCCGCTCGTGGAGTCCGTGGTGGTGCCGGCCGGCGAGACGCTGCGCCTGAGCAACATCCTCGGCACCCTCCTGCCCGCCGCCAACGCGGGGCTCGGCATTCGCGTCTGCGGCGGCGAGGCGTATGCGAACTCGCGCTTCTACAACGTCGGGTCGGCGGCCGGCAAGGTGTACGGGATGTACGTGCCGGCGATGGCGCCCGCCGACGCGGTGACGCCGTGCCACCCCGGCGTGTTCCACCACCTCTCGTACTCCCCCAACGCCGCGGCGGGCCAGCGGATCAACATCGGCGCCACCAACGCGACGGCGATCGCCACCGAGTGGGTGATCACGCTGTTCGGCGACGACGGCTCGGTGATCGGCACGCAGACCGCGACGCTGGCCGCCTACGAGCACCGGCAGTACACCAACATCCACAAGCTGCTCGGCACGCCGGCCGTGGCCAGCGGCTGGGCCTCGGTCGAGGTCACCACACCCGGCGGGGCGATCCACCCGTACGCGATGCGCATCGAGAACGTCGGCGGCGACCCCGTCTACATGCCGGCGGAGCTGCTCGACGTCGCTACCAGCACCCGCGTCGCGGACGCCTTCGCCGGCGCATGGATGGGAAGCTGGACCAACACCACGTTCGCGTCGTCGGGCAGCGCCCTCCTGCGGCTCTCGTTCGACCTGCCCAACCAGGCGGTGCAGGCGACCATCGACCTCGGCGGCAACGTCTTCGGCGGCGTCGACCCGCCGCCGCAGACCCTGACCGGCGCGCTCACCGACTCCGGCATCGTCTTCGCCGGGACCTCGCCCGCCTTCGGGACCTACGCGGTCACGATCGACGGCTTCTGCTCGCTCTCCGGGAGACTCACGGCGCTGCCGAACCCGGCGATCGCGTCGGTCGACCTCTCCGGCAAGGTGACTCCGAGCGGCATCCAGGTGGCGTACACGGTGCAGTTCAGCGCCCTCGGCGGCGGCGGCACGGCCAACGGCACCTTCACGCTCGCGCGCTAGCGTCGCGCCCCGCACCCGCGGCGTACCTGGGCGGCAGGGGCGCTCTTCCGGCTTGCGGCCTTGAGCGGTGCCGAGCCGACAGGCCGCCGCTACTGCCAGCGGAACAGTCGCAGGCAGAGCGCGAAGCTCGCCGCGCCCCATGCGAGCAGCACCGCGAGCTCGGGCGCTACGGCGGCGAGCGTGGCGCCGTCGTTGGCCACCGCGCGCAGCGCGTCGTTGAGGGCGGTCAGCGGCAGCAGGCGGATCGCCGCGTGGGTCGCTTCCGGGAAGCGCTCGTAGGAGAAGAACGTCCCCGAGAGCAGCCACATCGGCAGCATCACCAGGTTCATCCAACCGGAGACGGCCTCGATCGTGCGCGGGCGCGCCGCGACCAGCAGGCCGACGCCGGCGAAGCAGGCGGCGCCGGCGAGCGCCACGACCGCGAGCGTGAGCACGCCGCCCGCCACCCGCACGCCGAACACGAGCGCGCCGAACCCTACGATCGCCGCCACCTCCGGCGCCAGGAACAGCAGGCGCGAGGCCATGAACGACAGCAGGAAGTCGGAGCGGCGCATCGGCGTCGCGGCGAAGCGCTTGAGCAGCTTGCGGGTGCGCGCGACGACGATGGCGAAGCCGAGCCCCCACATGCCGCTGCCCATGAGGTTGAGGCCGACCAGGCCGGGGATCAGGAAGTCGATGTAGCGGGTGCCCGGCTCGCGCACCGGCTCGGCGCGCGCCGCCGCGGCGTCGCTGCGCCCGAACGCCCGCTGCACCGCGTCGTCGGCGGCCAGGCGCGCCGCCCGCCCCTCGGCGCGCTGTTCGTCGAAGCGGTAGACCAGCGCCGGCGGCGCGAGCGCGCCGACCTCGACGACCACGTCGACGCGCCCCTTACGCAGCGCCTCGGCGGCGGCGGCCGGCTCCATCGGCACGAAGCGCACGCCGGACGCGCCGCCGAGGCGGTCCGCCAGCGCTGCGACCGCGGGCGCCGGACCGACGAGCGCCGTGCGCGCATCGTCGGCCGGCTTGGCGCGGAACGCGATGCCGAGCGCGAACGCGAGCAGCACCGGGAAGACGAACACCCAGAACACCGCCTCGGGCTCGCGCACGAACTCCAGCACCCGCACGCGGGTGAGCTCGACGAGCGGCGAGTGGCCGCGCCGCGCGGCGCGAGCGTCAGCCATCGCGCAGGCTCCGGCCGGTGAGGTGGACGAACACGTCCTCGAGCGTCGCCTGGTGGGTGCGCAGGTCCTCCAGCGCCAGCCCCTGCGCCGCGAGCGCGGCGAGCAGCGGCGGCAGCGTCTCGGGCACCGTGCGCACCGCGAGCACGTGCGCGCCGCCTCGCGCCTCGGCGCGCCGCACCCCCGGCAGCGCCTCCAGCCCGCGCGGCGCCGCGCCGCCGGCGGCGCGCAGCTCGATGATCTCCTCGCCGCCGAGCGAGGCCACGAGGCCCGCGGGCGTGCCCTCCGCGATGCTGCGCCCGTGGTCGAGGACGACGACGCGGTCGCACAGGCGCGCCGCCTCCTCCATGTAGTGGGTGGTCAGCAGCACGGTGCCGCCGCGCTCGCGGAAGCGGCGCACCAGCTCCCACACGGCGATGCGCGCCTGCGGGTCGAGGCCGGTGGTCGGCTCGTCGAGGAACAGCAGCTCGGGGTCGCCGACGAGCGCGCAGGCGAGCGCGAGGCGCTGCCGCTGCCCCCCGGAGAGCTTGCCGACGCGCGCGCCGCGCTTCTCGTCGAGACCGACGCCGGCGATCACCTCGTCGATCGTCGGGCCGGACGCGAAGAAGCTGCGGAACAGGCGGACGGTCTCCTCGACCGTGAGCTTGTCGCCGAGCTGCGTCTCCTGGAGCTGCACGCCGAGCCGCTGCCGCAGGGCGCGGTCATGCCTCGTCCCCCAGCGCTCGCCGAGCACCTCGACGTCGCCCTGGTCGGGCGCGGTCAGCCCCTCGAGGATCTCGACGGTGGTGGTCTTGCCGGCGCCGTTGGGGCCGAGCAGGCCGAGGCACTCGCCGCGCCGCACATCGAGATCGAGGCCGGCGACCGCGACGACGTCCGCGAATTGCTTGACCAGCCCGCGGCAGCGCGCCGCGGGTTGCGGTCGGGAGGCGTCGGGGTCGGCGGCCCCGGAATGGCTCATCGGCAGGCCCGGCTGTGCCCCGGAAGGCCGCAGCGAGCTACTCGGCCTCCAGGCGGAACTCCTGGAAGTCGAACCAGTGGCCGTGCCCGGCGAGGGCGTCGATCTCCGCCTGCACGATCGTCACGTGCCCCTGCTCGATCTCGAGAAAGCGAGAGAACAGGCCCCGGTCGGCGGCGGGAAGGGTCGCCACCAGCTCCTGGTAGAACGCGCTCGTCTGCCTCTCGAGGTCGAGCGCGACCTTCAACAGGTCGAGCTCTGCCTGCACCGGCAGGTCTTTCACGTGCCCCTTATCGAAGCGCTTCTTCGCCGCGGCGACGAGCTCGAGCGACGGGAGGATCGTCGGCAGCTCGGGGGTCTGGATCTTGCCCGTCCTGTGCCACTCCGACAGACGGCTCTCGAGGTAGTCGACGTGGCCCTGCTCCTCGCGGGCGAGCGTGTCGAACACGCCCCTGCCGCGGGGGTCGAGGATGAGGTCGCGGCCCTTGGCGTAGTGGTCGCGCACCTTGTGCTCGTAGTCGATCGCAACGGTCAGAGCTTCCTTCACGTCCATTGGCAACCTCTCGCGGGCGTGGCGCCGCCCGCCGCGCCGGAGCATAGCGGGTCCGGCCGCCGCCGCGCAATCCGCCAACACGGACCCGCGACCGCGTGCCTGCAGTACCGGTGTGGGGCCGGCTCTCCGCGTCGGCTGGCTCAGAGCTGCAGCACTGCACCAGCGCGCGCTCAAGCGCGCATCCCGCATCCCGCCATGCCGGCAGCGCGGGTGTGGGGCCGGCGCATTGGACTACACTCGCGGCATGAGCGCTCTTTCGGCATACCTCGGCGTCGCCCGCGCTCCGTTCCTGCTGCTCCCGGTCACCCTCGTCGCCGCCGGCGCCGCCGCCGCCGCCTGGGAGGGGTGCTTCAGCGCCGCGAGCACCGCGCTCGCGCTCCTCGGGCTGCTCTCGCTGCACGTCGCGGTGAACATCTTCAACGAGCTCTCCGACCTGCGCACGGGGGTGGACCTCCACACCCGGCGGACGCCGTTCTCGGGCGGCAGCGGCACCCTGCCCGCCGGGCTGCTCTCACCCGCTGCCGCGCGCGCGCTCGGCGTCGCGGCGGCGCTCGTCGGGCTGGCGGTCGGCGTCTTCTTCTGCACGCGCGTGGGCTGGCCGATGCTGCCGCTGATGGCCGTGGGCGCCGTCGCCGTCGTCGGCTACACCGACGTCCTGGCGCGAATCGGCGTCGGCGAGGTGTTCGCCGGCCTCGGGCTCGGCGCCCTGCCGGTATGGGGCACCGCGCTGGTGCAGGGCGGGACGCCCGGGCCGGCGTCCTTGGCGGCAGCGGTTCCAGCCTTCTTCATGACGTTCGATCTGCTGCTGCTCAACGAGTTCCCCGACGAGCAGGCGGACCGAGTCGGGCACCGACGGCACCTCGTGATCGCGCTCGGGAGGCGGGGCGCGGCGCTCGCCTACGCGGCCGCGGCGATCGCGGCGCCGCTGGCGCTGGCCGGCGCGGTGGCGCTGCGCGCCCTGCCGCCGCTGGCCCTCGTCGCGGCGCTGCCGTCGCTGCTGCTCGCCGCGCCGCTGCGGTGGGCGCTCGCGGCCCCGGAGAGCGAGGTGCCGATCCCGGCCCTCGGCGCCAACGTGGCGTGGAACCTGGCCACCAACACGGTCCTCGCCGCGACTCTCGCGGTCGCGCACCTGCTCGCGCAACGCTGACCTCACCTGCTCCGCCGCCCTTTGTGAAAAGTTGCGCTAGAATACCGCTGGATCACTTGGCCCAGATCCGGGATGAAAGGAGCCGGCCATGCCTCGCAAGCTCTCGTCGACGGTTCTCGTGGTATTCCTCGCCCTCGTCGCGGCCTCCTGCTCGAGGGAGATCAAGCCCGACCGCAAGGGCGTGTGGGCGGTCAGCAAGGGCGTGCTGGTGGAGCTCAAGCCGGTCGCAGTCGACACCGAGTGGACGGACGAGGGGTTCGCGATCCCCTACTTCACCGGCGACTCGCCGAAGGTGCGGGAGGGCGACTTCTACTTCATCCTTTACGGCAACTACCAGGTCACCGACCTCAAGGCATTCAAGCAGGGGCGGAACCGCTGGGAGATCGACTCCGAGGTGACCGGTCTGAACGCGCAGCTCGAGACCCTCGGGATGAAGGGCGAGCCCGAGATGACCATCGCTCGCTTCACCAAGATGCTCCACCCCGGCGTGTTCGTCCTCGAGGCGCGCCAGAACAACGACCTCGCCTTCTACCCGTTCACCGTCTCCTCGGGTTACTGATGCGCCGAACCCGGGGGTCTGCGCGTTGCGCGCGAACCCTGGGGTGGTACAGCGGCGACGGCGCGGGAACATCGCCGCCGCGGCTCGCGTTGTCGCTGAGCGTCCGAAGGAGACCGCGATGGCACGACAGACCGACCTCACCGGCAGCAAGGCCCCGGCGTTCGCCCTTCCCGACCAGGACGGCAACACCGTCGACCTCGCGGCCCTCGCCGGTTCGTGGGTTGTCCTCTACTTCTACCCCAAGGACGACACCCCGGGGTGCACCACCGAGGCGTGCGAGTTCACCGACGCGATCGCGGAGTTCGCGGCGCTCGACGCCGTAGTCCTCGGCTGCAGCCCCGACACACCGGCGAGCCACGCGAAGTTCGCGGCCAAGCACTCCCTGAAGGTGCGCCTGCTCTCCGACCCCGACCACGCCGTCATGGAGCGCTACGGCGCCTGGGGCGAGAAGTCGATGTACGGGCGGGTCACGCAGGGCGTGATCCGCTCCACCGTGATCATCGACCCGAACGGCGTCGTCGCCCACCACTGGCCCACCGTCAAGGCCGCCGGCCACGCCGCCGCCGTCCGCGACCGCCTCGCCGCCCTGCGCTGACGCCCTGCGCGCGGGCGAGGGCGCCCGCGCTCCCGGAAGCCCCGGGAGGGCCGGCGCCCCTGCCGGCCCGGCCTCCGCGGCGCCTCGGAGTGCGCCGCGGAGAAAGGGTGGACGATCGCGAGACCTCCCCTCCAACGACCGCGCCACCGCGTTTCCTCGGCGGTCCGGCGGCCCGGCAGGGCCGCCGGCGCGGTGGGGTGAAGCCCGCGACTCGAACGTCGCGGGCGAGGGGCGGTCGCGAGACCTCCCCTCCAACAGATAGCGCCAACGCTGTTCTGTGGCGGTCCGGCGGCCCGGCAGGGCCGCCGGCGCGGTGGGGTGAAGCCCGCGACTTCACGTCGCGGGCGAGGGGAGGTCGCGAGACCTCCCCTCCAAGAATGAAGTGAAACCCCCGCTGCGCGCGGCGCGTTAGATCGGGTACCATCGCCGCAGGCTTCAGCACGGCGGCGCATGACGGGTGGAGGAGGCGCAAATGCGGGGACGCGGTCCGGCGGGACAGACCTGGAGTCGACCTGTGCTCGGAAACGCGCAACTGGCGCTGGCGGCAGCGGCGTGCCTGGCGGCCGCAGCGGCGGCGGCTGCGCAGCCGGCCGCTCCGCCGCCGTTCGGGAGCGGGAGCCGCGAGGTGCGATTCGGCGCCAGCCCGCTCCCCGAGCCGACCTACACGATCACGATGGAGGCCGGCTACGACCCCGGCGAGCGGCTGATCACCGGGAAGCAGCGGCTGCGCTGGCGCAACACCTCGTCGGTGCCGGTGACCGAGCTGCAGTTCCACCTCTACCTGAATGCCTTTGCGAACAACCGCACGACGTTCTTCACCGAGTCGGGCGGGCAGCTCCGCAGGTCGAAGATCCCGCCCGGAAAGTGGGGCTGGATCGAGGTGAAGCGCATGCGCACCGCGGACGGCGCCGACCTCAAGGCGGGGGAGCAGTTCATCCAGCCCGACGACGGCAACCCCGACGACCGCACGGTGGCGCGCTACCCGCTGCCGGCGCCGCTGCCGCCGGGCGAATGGATCGAGGTCGAGATCGAGTTCGAGGGGATGCTGCCGGGCGTCTTCGCGCGCAACGGCGCGCACAGGGACTTCGCGCTCGGCGGCCAGTGGTTCCCGAAGATCGCGGTGTTCGAGGACGCCGGCGCGCGCGGCCGCGCCGAGGCGGGGTGGAACGCGCACCAGTACCACGCCAACAGCGAGTTCTTCGCCGACTTCGGCGACTACGACGTGACGCTCGCGCTGCCGGTCCGCTACCAGGGGAAGATCGGCGGCACCGGACGCCTGGTCGAGGAGAGGGTCGACGGCGACACGGTCCGCGCCCGCTTCGTCCAGGAAGGCGTGAGCGACTTCGCGTGGACCGCCGAGCCCGGCTTCGTGGCGGTCAGGGACCGCTTCGACCCCGAGCGCGACGTGCCGCGCGAGCTGCAGGAGCGCATCGCCGGCCTGCTCGGGACGGCGCCGGAGGAGATCGCGCTGCAGCCGGTCGACATCACCCTGCTGCTCCGCCCCGAGAACCGCAACCAGGCGCAGCGCTACCTCTCGTCGATGAAGATCGCGCTGGCCGGGTACGGGCTGCGCCTCGGCGCCTTCCCCTTCCCCCACTTCACGCTGGTCGACCCGCCGCGCGGCGCCACCGGCGCCGGCGGCATGGAGTACATGACGTTCATCACCCTCGGCACCCACCCGCTCCTCGCCTTCTGGCCGTTCGACGGGATCCGCGCGCCGGAGATGGTCACGATCCACGAGTTCGGCCACAACTACTGGATGGGGATGAGCGCCTCCAACGAGTTCGAGGAGTCGTGGCTCGACGAGGGGATCAACTCCTACTACGACATGATCATCACCGACGAGGCCTACGGCGACGCCCAGGCCGAGCTTCTCGGCATGAAGATGTCGGCGTTCGAGAACTACCGCGCGAGCCTCGGCGCCGGCCGCTACTCCGACCCGATCGTGCGCGAGTCGTGGCGCTTCCGCAACGGCGGCTCGTACAGCTTCAACTCCTACCCGCGCTCGGCGGTGACGTTGCGCCACCTCGAGAACCTGCTCGGGACATCGACGTTCCACAGGGCGATGCGCCACTTCTTCCAGACGTGGAAGTTCCGCCACCCCTCCAGCGCCGACTTCGAGTGCGCGATCGCGGAGGTGGCCGGCCGCGACCTCGGCTGGTTCTTCGAGCAGGCGTTCCACTCGACGCGCGCGCTCGACTACGGGATCCGCACCGCGACCAGCACCAAGGTGAAGAAGGATCGGGGCTACTTCTGGCGCGACGGCGAGCGCGTGCTCGAAAAGGACGAGGAGAACGAGGAGAGGAGGGACGCCGGCGAGGAGAGGGACGAGAAGGCGCCCGGCGACTACCGTACGGTGGTGTTCGTCGAGCGCTTCGGCGAATTCGTCCACCCGGTGGCCGTCGAGTTCGCGTTCGCCGACGACCACGTCGAGCGGCGCGCGTGGGACGGGCAGGAGCGCTGGGTGCGCTACGAGATCGTGCGGCCGGCGAAACTGGTGTCGGCCGAGGTCGACCCGGACGACGTCATGGCGCTCGACATCAATCGGCTCAACAACAGCCGGCTCATCGAGGCGCGCTCGGCGCCGACCGCCAAGATCTTCGTCCACTTCCTGTTCTGGATGCAGAACCTGCTCGCCGCGACGGCGCTCGTGGGGTGACGCGATGACCTTCCTCAAGCTCCTCGGCAACGGTTTCGGCGCGGTGCGCCGGCACCCCCGGCTGGTGCTCGCCGCCTACCTCGTCCCCCTCCTGCCGGCGCTGGCCGTGGCCGCGATGGCGCGCGCGAACCTCGCGCCGACGCTCGACTACAGCCTGTTCTCGCAGCGCGTCCTCGGCGGCCGCGCCTTCGACGTCTGGCGCGACTTCGCCGCCTCGCCGCAGAGCGACCTCGGCGTGCTCCTCGGTGCCGGGGTCTTCATCGCCGTGCTGGCGGCGGCGCTTGCGCAGATCCCCGTCGCCGCCGGCACGGTGGAGGTCCTGCTGGCGCGCGACGGCGTCGAGCACCCGTTCTTCACCGGCATCGCCCGCCACTCGGGGCGGTTCCTGCGGGCGCTGCTGTGGTACCTGCCGGCGCTCGCGCTGGCGGCGGGGGCGGCCGGCGGCGCCGCCGCCGCGCTGTTCAAGGCCGCGGAGAAGCGGTCGAACGCCGCGCTCGACCTCGTCGGCATGGGCGCGGCCGCCGCCGTCGCGCTGCTCCTGCTGGCGATCTTCGACCCTGCCTACGACCTCGCCCGCATCGCCGCCGCGCGCCACGACGACCGCAGGACGCTGCGCGGGTTCCTGCGCGCGATCTGGCTGGTGCTGCACCGGCCGGCGATCTTCCTGCCGCTGTACGTCTCGATCGCGCTGCTGATCGTCGCGCTGCACCTCGGCTACACCGCGGCGCGCTCCCCGTTCACACCGGCTACCGCCGCGGCCATCGCGGCCGTGCTCGTCGCGCAGCAGCTCGTGATGGCGGCGCGCGCCGCGATCCAGGTGACCGCCTGGGGCGCCGTCGTCGGCGCCTACCGCGAGCTCGGCGAGCCGCGCCTGTGCGAGAAGCGGGCGAGGCGGAAGGCGCTGCTGGTCGTCGACGAGCCGCCGGCCACGCCGCTGCCGGAGCCCGCAGGTGCGCCCGCGGAGGCGGAGCCGGCGGCCGACGTCGCCACCGCGCCGGCGGCGCCGCCGGAGGCGGCGGCACTGTCCGCCGCCGCGCAACCCGCTTCCGACGACGTCTTCACCACGGAGAAGAGCTCGTGACCCGCGCCCGCTCCCGCCTCGCCGCACCGCTGCTCGCCGCCGCGCTCGCCGCGACCGCTCCCGTCGCCGCTGCCGCCGCCGACATCGAAGCGGCTCTGCGCTCGCGCTGGCTCGGCGCCTGGGTGGTGACCGAGGTCGAGACCTACTCCGGCTGCGACGGCGGCTACTCCAACAACGACGTCAACGGCGCCCGCGTCCTCAGCAAGGCTGGGCTCGGCTTCGCCGCGGGCGAGCTGGCGCGCGTCGACAAGCTCAACCTCAAGTCGTCGCGCGTCGACGTCTACCTGGCGCTCGCCGAGCCGCTGCACGTCCCCCGCCAGGAGGGGCCGTTCACCCTCTTCGACGAGCGCACGTGTAAGGTGCAGCTCCTGATCGAGGTCCCAGGCAAGGAGATCCGCGCCGGCAACCTCGCCGCCGTCGAGGCGGCGATCGCGCAGGCGGTCACGGCGTTCCCCTCGCGTGACGCGGCGCTTGCCTCCGAGCGCTGGAACCGGCGCAAGCGCGAGGCGTTGCCCGACGACTACGACGAGACGCTCGCGCGCTACGAGGTGTGGCGCGCCGAGCAGGTCAACGCGCGCCTCGCCGAGACGCGCGAGCGCGCGATCGACGAGGCCGACCGCCTCGTCGACCGCCTCGACGACGACCCGCGCTACCTCGAGGGGTTCGCCGCCGGCGTGCGCGAGCTGCGCTACTGGCCGCCGCCGTCGTGCGAGTCGCTCGCCGGTGCGCCGCCGTTGTTCGCCGAGCGCGACGCTCCGCGCGAGCACCGCGGCGACGCGCCCGAGCACAAGGCGTGGCGGCGCGGGTTCCGCGACGGCCAGGCGCTCGCGTTCAACGTCGCGCTCGCCCGCGCGGTGCGCGCCTGCTTCCTCGTCCCGCCGCCGCCCCCGCCGCTCCCCGCCGCCGAACAACCGTAGCGGCCGCCCTGCGGGTCTTCCGAACCGCTGTCATTCTTCAGAAAGTCCCTCCAAGAAACCCGGGAGCGCGGACGCCCTCGCCCGCGCGGAGGTCCTGCCCTGCGGCGCCCGGGCCGGCGAGGACGCCGGCCCTCCCGGTGACGTTCACGGTCCGGGGGGCGCCGCCGGCTCATGGTGATTTCGAGCGTGCCCCGCCGCAGGCGGGGGAAGCGAAGAATCCCGCGGCGCCGGGAGCGCGGTCGCGCGCCGCGCTCCCTGTCCGTTCGGGACTCCTCCTCGGCCTTCGGCCTCGTCGAAACGACGGCTCCGCGCGCGTGTCGGCGCCGGGCCGCTCGACACCCGCGCCGCCGCCGCCTACCATCCGGTGCTTGACGCCGCGGCGGATGCGGCGCGGAGGTGTCCGATGCGGTCCCTGACCCGAGCGTTCCTGCCTGCCGTTGCCTGCGCCGTGCTCGCCGCCGCCCCGCCCGCGGAGGCGCAGCCCGTTCCGGTCGCCAATCCCTCCTTCGAGGAGGGCGGCGCCGGCGTGCCGGCACACTGGACCCTGGCGCCGGGCGCGCCGACGACGAGCACCGTCGTCCGCGACGCCCTGCAGGCCCGCTCCGGCGGCGTGAGCGCGCTCCTCTCCAGCCCCGCGCCCGCCTCGCTGACCCTGGTCTCGCAGCCGCTGCGCCTCGCGGTCGGCCGCCTGTACCGCCTGCGCGGCTGGGTGCGCACCGAGGGCGCGTACGCCGACCCGATCTCACGCTACCCCACGGCGGTCGCCGCCTGCCTGACCATGGCGTCGTTCCCGTTCACCAACCACTCGGCCGTCGTCGGCGCCGACACCGGCTGGACCGAGGTCTCGACCCTGTTCATCGCCACTCGCGGCGAGGACCGCGTGCGGCTGCACCTCGGCCACAACGGCACGGCCACCGGCCGGGCATGGTTCGACGACGTGGCGGTCGAGGAGGTCTCCGACATCTCGGGGTACGTGGCGCCGGAGACCGTGCGCTGGTTCGGGCCGGCGTACCGCTACGACGACCGCGGCTGGATCTTCGTCCACGTCGAGGGCGAGCCGTACCCGCGCGGCTACCAGTACGGCGCCCTCGTTGCCGGCGAGCTCGCCGCCTACGCGACGAAGCTCGGCTACGCCGAGGACCACGACGACGCGGCGGCCGGCTGGCGGGCGCTGCGCGCCCAGGCCGACGCGCTGTTCCTGCGCGGCTTCGACGAGGAGTACCTGGTCGAGATGCGCGGCATCGCGGATGGCGCTGCGCACGCCGGCGCGACGCTCGACGGCAGACCCGTCGACCTGCTCGATGTCGTCACGCTCAACTCGGCGGTCGACCTCGGCCAGCTCCGCGGCGCCCTCGCCGTGACGCCGAGCGCGCTGTCGGGGCGCTCGTTCCTCAAGGCCGAGGACGAGCTGCTCCTCGACGAGCGCACCCACAAGTGCTCGTCGTTCGTCGCCAACGGCCCCGCGACCGCGGACGGGCGCGTCGTCTTCGGCCAGATCTTCATGTGGAACGGGTACACCGGCGTGCACTGGAACGTGATCGCCGACGTCGTGCCGAGCTCCGGCCAGCGGCTCGTCTACCAGACGTTCCCCGGCGGCGTCCACTCCGGCGCCGACTTCTACATGAACTCGGCCGGCATCATGATCGGCGAGACCACCACAGGACAGACGCCGTTCGACATCACCGGCACGCCGCAGTCCAACCGCATCCGCAAGGCGGCGCAGTACGCGCGGAGCATCGACGACGTCGCGAAGATCCTGCGCGAAAGGAACAACGGCCTGTACACCAACGACTGGCCGATCGCCGACATCAAGACCAACGAGATCGCGATCTTCCTGCTCGGCACGCACAGGTCGAAGCTCTGGCGCGGCCGCGACAATCCGTTCGGCACACCCGGCTTCCTGTGGTCGAACAACAACAACCGCGACCTCGGCGTGCGCTCCGAGTACGGCGCGCAGGCGTCGGGCGCGCCGTACGACATGATCTTCTCGCCGTGGGACCGCGACGTCGCGTTCTGGGAGTTCTACTCGCGCAGCAAGGGCAGGATCGACGCCACCGCCGCGGTCGACCTGTGGGCGTCCTCGCCAACCAACCGGCCGCACGCCTGCGACGGCAAGGTCACCACCGCGGAGATGGCGGAGCAGCTCGTCTTCCTCGCCCACTACGGCAAGGTGACGCTGCGCGAGAAGTTCCCCGAGAAGGGGTCGCGGCGCATGCCCGATCTGCCGGGGGCGATTCCGCACCTCTCGCTCGGCTACTCCACGCCGAGCCTGCTCTGGCTCGGCGAGCGCCTCGCGGCGGCGCGCCAGGCGACGACAGGCGCGGCGGCGGCTGCGCCGGCAACGCCGAAGACGGACCTCGATGCAATCGCCGACCGCCTGAGGAGCGAGAAGCGGCGGCTGTGGCGCGGCAGCCCGCTGCCGGCCTCCGACGCCGACGGCTGGCTGATCAGCGGCGCCGTCGCCTACCGCCGCATCCTCGAGAACGCGCCCGCCGACGCCGACAAGGCCGCCGCCTACTACCGCGACCAGCTCGCCGAGCTCGCCGCCCGCTACCTGTACACCGTCTCGCGCGAGGGGGACGTCGTGCCGGCGCAGGCGCGGCAGGTGTACGACCGCTTCGGCCACTACCGCATCCCGCGCGTCAAGGGCACGTTCGCCCTCCACCAGCTCCGCCTCCTGCTCGGCCACGACACGTTCCTCAAGGTCATGGACGAAGTCACGGCGCGGTTCGCCGGCGCGCCGATGTCGACCGCCGCGTTCATCGCCGCCGCGGAGGCGTCGGCCGGCCGCCAGCTCGGCGCCTTCCTGCGCCAGTGGTGCGACCGCGCGGGCATCCCCGACCCGCGGCCGGGCGTCACCGTCCGCAAAGCCGACGAAGGCTGGGTCGTCGCCCTCGACCTCGCGCAGGCCGGCGAGCCGTACCGTTTCCTCACCTCGGTGGCCGTCGAGGCCGGCGGCAAGCGCCTGGTCAAGCCGGTCGAGGTCGCCGGCGCCGCCACGCGCCTCGAGGTGACGGTCGCGGACCGCCCGACGCGCGTCGAGCTCAACCCGTACGGCGACGTGCCGGTGCCGCACGAGCGCTTCTACACCTGGTCCAACTTCGTCGACGACTGGCCGGCGGCGCTCATCGTCTACGGCACCTCGCGGCAGATCGAGGCCAACCACACGCTGGCGCTGCGCTGGCAGACGACGCTCGCCGACGCGTTCACCGAGTCGCTGCCGCCGGTCGTGCAGGACGCGCAGGTGACGAAGGAGCAGCTCGCCTCCCGCGACCTCGTCGTCATGGGCCAGCCGGAGGACAACTCCCTCGCCGCGCGCCTGGCCCCGAGCCTGCCGGCGCGCTTCGGCAAGAACTTCTTCGTCTTCAACGGCGCCACCTACGCGGCGCCCGACGACGGACTGCTGCTGGTTGTGCCGAGCCCGTACGACCCGAAGCGCGTGCTCTACCTGATCACCGCCAACAGCGCCCTCCAGCTTTACCAGATGACGAAGAGCTACACCCGCGACCTGCCCTCGTGGGCGGTGTTCAAGGGCGACGCGGTGGTCTCGCGCGGCTACCACCCGGTGGAGCGCCTGTCGCTCGCCGTCGCGGAGCAGTGAGAGAGGCGGGCGCTACCAGGCGGTGATGCGGATGCGGGCATCGCCGGCGTCGACCGCGAGCAGCTCGCCGCGACCGCCCGCGACCAGCAGGTCGAGCACCCCGCACAGGTCGAGCCGCCCCGCCGCTGCGCGCTCGAGCACCCGCCGCGTCGCATCGTACGGCAGGCTCGCGCGGACGGTCTCGCCGCCTCTGCCGTCGCCGATGACGAGCACGAGCGTGTCGCCGCTCCGGCTCGCGAACGCCTCTTCGCCGTCGACGCGGAACAGCACCGGGGCGCCCGCGGGCGCCTCGTCGAGGTCGCGCAGCAGAGCGAGCAGGCGCGCGCGCATGCGCTCGCCCTCCCGCGACGCCGGCAGCGCCAGATCGCCGCGCGGCGCCATGCGCAGCGGCACCCGCAGGAAGTTCAGCGGGAGAGGCACCCGGACACGGACGTCCTCGCCGCCGAGCGAGCGCACGTCGACCACCACCCAGTTGGTCACCAGCGCCGCCGCCAGGAGCGCGCAGAACGCGCCGACGCCGGCGCTGCCGACCGCCGACCACCGCCGCAAGCCATCACCGGGCACCGCCATGGCGACCTCCGTCGCTGCCGCTGTCCTCAAGAACGAGCGCGCGGGCGGAAAGGTTTCAGGCCGCAACGCCGCCGGCGCCGCGCCGGCGCAGCCCGGCCTGCGCGGGGCGCGCGTCGGCCCGCCGGCACGCCGGACAGATGCCGGAGAGCTGCACCTCCGAGGCGGTGATCTCGAACCCGGTGGCGGCGACGAGGTCGGGCGGCACGGCGACGTCGAGGCGCTGGTCGTACACGTCGGCCAGCGCGCCGCAGCAGCGGCAGTGCAGGTGGTGGTGCGGGCGCGACGGGGCGTCGAAGCGCGCGCGTCCGTCGGGCGTCGCGACCGCGCGCGCCAGCCCCAGCCCGGCGAACAGGTGCAGCGCCTTGTACACCGTCGCCAGCGAGAGGTTCGGCAACTCGGCGCGGATGCGCTCGTGGAGCTGCTCGGCGGTCGGGTGGTCGCAGGCCGCCGCCAGCCGCGCGAAGATGACGCGGCGCTGCCTGGTCAGCGCCAACCCGCGCAGCGCCAGCGCCTGCCGCAGCTCCTCGCCGCCCAGCGTCGCTGCCCCCACGGCGGCAGAAGGTAGCGGATTCGGCCCGCGTGTCAACCCGCGCCACCGCCCGGCGCCGCGGGCGCACGCGGCGACCGCGTCCCCCGCCCGCGGCGAGTTGACAGGCGCCGCCGGAGCGGATAAGTTTTCTCCACCACGAGAGTGCCGCGCCGGCTCGCGCGGCGCGAGGGAGGGAACCATGGCACAGCTCAAGGGAACGAAAACTCACCACAACCTGAAGGAGGCGTTCGCCGGCGAGTCGCAGGCCAACCGCCGCTACCTGTATTTCGCCAAGCAGGCCGACGTCGAGGGGTACCCGGACGTCGCCGGCCTGTTCCGCGACACCGCCGAGGGCGAGACCGGCCACGCGCACGGCCACCTCGACTACCTCAAGGCGGTGGGCGACCCCGCCACCGACCTGCCGATCGGCGACTCGATCGAGAACCTGAAGTCCGCGATCGCCGGCGAGACCCACGAGTACACCGACATGTACCCGGGGATGGCCAGGACGGCGCGCGAGGAGGGGTTCCCGGAGATCGCCGACTGGTTCGAGACGCTGGCGAAGGCGGAGAAGTCGCACGCCGGCCGCTTCCAGAAGGGGCTGGACTCCATAGGCTAGCGGAGAGTCGGGAGTCGAGAGCTGAGAGTCGATCTCCTGTTCCCGGGAGCCGCCGCGGCGCGCCTGGCCCTTGCGGCCCGGCGTCTCCCGGCGCCAGCGCAGCGCCGCCGTACGGTTCCGCTGCCGGAGGTCCCGGGCGCGACGCAGATCCGAGCTGGCGTCGGCTCCCGGCTCTCGACTCCCGACTGCGGAGGCGCCAGTGGACGTCATCGCCGCCCAACCCACCCCAGGCCACACGTTCGACCCCGCGAACCCGCTCTACTGGGACGCCGGAGCGCTCAAGGGCGAGATCGAGCGCGTGTTCGAGGTCTGCAACCTGTGCCGGATGTGCTTCAGCTTCTGCCCCTCGTTCCCGGCGCTGTTCTCCGCCGTGGACGCGCACGGGGGGGAGGTGCGTTCTCTCACGCGGGCCGAGATCGACCGCGTCGTCGACCTGTGCTGGCAGTGCAAGGTGTGCTACGTCAAGTGCCCGTACACCCCGGACGACGGCCACGAGTTCCAACTCGACTTTCCCCGCCTCCTCACCCGTTGCGTCGCGCAGCGGGCGCGCCGCGAGGGCCGCTCGCTCGCGAGCCGGATGTTTGCCAATCCGGAGGCGGTGGGGCGGATCGGGACGCTGCTGCCCTCGCTGGCGAACCTGGCCAACCGCAACCCGCTCAACCGGCTGCTGCTCGAGAAGGCCGTCGGCATCCACCGCGGCAAGGCGCTGCCGCCGTTCGCCGCGGAGCGTTTCTCGCGCTGGCTGGCGAAGCACCCGGAGGCGCTGCCGCGCGATGGGCGCAACGGCAAGGCGGCGCTGTTCTTCACCTGCGTCGTCGAGAGCAGCTTCCCCCACGTCGGCGAGGCGGCGCTCGCCGTGCTGGCGCGCAACGGCGTCGCCGTGACCGTGCCCGACCAGCGCTGCTGCGGCATGCCGGCGCTCGAGCAAGGCGACATGGAGGGGTTCCTTGCGCGCGCCCGCGCCAACGTCGCGTCGCTGCTGCCGCTGGTCCGCTCCGGCCACGCGGTGATTGCGCTCGAGCCCACCTGCTCCTACACGCTGCGCAAGGAGTACCCGGTGCTGCTCGGCACACCCGCGGCGAAGGAGGTCGCCGCCGCCACGCGCGACATCCACGAGTACCTGTGGGAGCTCAAGGGAGCGGGCAGGCTCGACCGCTCGTTCGCCTCGACACCCGGCACGGTCGCCTACCACATCCCCTGCCACCTCAAGGCGCAGAACATCGGCTTCCGCTCGCGCGACGTGATGCGCCTGATCCCCGGCGCGTCGATCAAGCTGGTCGACGCCTGCTCGTGCCACGACGGCTCGTGGGCGATGCGCAAGGACAACTTCCCGCTCTCGATGCAGTGGGGGAAGAAGGCGTTCGACCTCCTGAGGGACGCGCAGGCCGCCGTCTACGCCACCGACTGCTCGCTGTCCGCCATGCAGTTCCACCAGGCCACCGGTCTCGTGCCGCTCCACCCGATCGAGGTCGTCGCCCGCGCCTATCGCGCCGACGGATTCCCCGGCCGCGCGCCGGCGCCGGCGGCGTAGCGCGCGGAGTCACGGCCCGGCCGGCCGCCTTCTCACCCCAGGAGGGGCGGCGCGCTGCCCCCCGCACTCCGGAGGAGCCATGAAGCCCGTGACGATCGACGAGATCCTCGACATCGCCCGCTACGAGAAGCGGCGCCCGGAGCTGCGCCCGCGCGCCATCGAGCTCAAGGCGCGCCGCCGCACGCCGGTCGGCGACCACCTCACGCTGCTGTGGGAGAACCGCGACACCGCCTGGTACCAGATCCAGGAGATGCTGCGCATCGAGCGCATCGTCGACGAGGACGCGATCCGCCACGAGATCGCGACCTACAACGAGCTGGTGCCGGGCGACCGCGAGCTCAAGGCGACGCTGCTGGTGGAGTTCCCCGACCCCGCGGAGCGCGCCCGCAGGCTGCGCGAGCTCGTCGGTCTCGAGCGCCACCTCCGCCTGCGCATCGGCGACGCCCACGTGGCTCACGCCGCCTTCGACCGCCGCCAGATCGACGAGGGGAAGATCTCGTCGGTGCAGTTCGTGACCTTCACCCTTTCGCCGGAGGCCGCCGCGGCGCTCGCCGCCGGGGCGGCCGCCGTCGTCGAGGTCGACCACCCGGCGCTCCGGGCGAGCGGCGCGATCGCGCCGGCGACGCTCGCCGAGCTGCGCTCCGACCTCGCGGCGGCGTAGCCGCGCGGCGACCTGGCCTGCGCGGTCCCGCCGTCCGGCGCGCCGGGCGCGGCGACTCGGCTACTCGGCGCCACGGAAGAAGGCGCGGATGCGGCTGACGATCTGGCGTGCGAGGCCGTCCGGCGCGACGGCCGCGGCGTCGCCGGCGACCGCCTGCGCGCGCTGCTGGTTCGCGCTCCGGCGGGCGGCCACGAGGGCGCCGATCGCGTCCGCGATCTCCGGGCGGCGGACGATCAGGTCGGCGAAGGCGTCCTTGCCGACCTCGTAGAGCACCGCGTCGGTCGCCGCGATGAGCGTGGCGGAACGCGGCTCGCCGGTCAGCAGCGACATCTCGCCGACGCACTGGCCGGGGCCCACCGAGGCCACGCGGGCGCCCGGGCCGTCCGGGGTCGCGCCCCGGTGGACGTCCAGCCGGCCCTCGACGACGATGAACAGCGACTCCCCCGGCTCGCCCTCCCGGATAAGCGCGGCGCCGGCGACGACCAACCGCCGTTCGAGACTGCCGGCGAGGGTACGGCGCTCCTCGTCGGTCAGGGGCGCGAGCAGCTCGACGCGGGCGAGCAGCGCCTCGCGGTCCTCAACCGCGGCCGAGTCGAGATGGCGAACCGGCATCGGCGCGTGGTACACGTCCTCCTTGGGGTAGGCCGGCGTGATCCCGGCGCGGGCGAGCTGGTCGAGGAGGCTGCGAGCCACCGCGTCCCGGGCCCGCGCCGGAGAGAGCGGCTGCCAGACGGCGTACCAGTAGCGCACGGCGTACCGCACCCCGAGCTCGCCGATCTCGGCGACCAGCACCTGCGGCTGGGCATCCCGGGAGAAGCCGGCCTGCTCCACGGCAGCCTTGGCGCCCGCGAGCAGCACCCGCTGCGCCCGCTCCGGCGGGATCGCGAAGTCGAGCCACACGCTCAGCTCGTCCCGCCGGGACGGCGTCGGCGCCGAGAAGTTGGTCACCGACATCGTGCCGAGCTGTCCGTTCGGCAGGATGAGGACATTCCCTTCGTCGGTCTGCAGCCGCGTCGTGCGCCAGTTGATCTCGGCGATTCGCCCGACATGGCCGCCCCCGCGGCCCGCGTGCACCTCGATCCAGTCGCCGAGCCCGTACGGGCGGTCGAGGTTCAGGGCGACACCGGTGAAC
Organism: uncultured Thermoanaerobaculia bacterium; assembly: GCA_964594125.1. GTDB lineage: Bacteria > Acidobacteriota > Thermoanaerobaculia > Thermoanaerobaculales > Thermoanaerobaculaceae > CAVRZJ01. Next base: position 91,414 of record CAZQLL010000001.1, read on the forward strand.
AGGTCCTGGATCATGTTGCGCAGCGCAAAACCCAGCACCAGCCCGACCACGCTCGAGGTCGCCCAGAAGCCGATGAGCGACTTGCCGAAGACCACGGCGACGATCCCGGTCACCGCGGCGACGTAGACCGCCACCGAGGTCAGGTCGACCAGCAGGCGCGGTACCGCCCGCCCCAGCGCGCGCGCCACCAACCGTTCCCAGACGAGCACCTTGAGCGAGCGGGAGAGAAGACCGGCCGCCGCCAGCCAGAGCCCGACCTGAATCGCGCGGTCGACCGCGAGCGCTGCATCGCCCGCGGCCCCGCCGCCGACTGCAGCCGCAATCGCGCCGCGCTCGAGCGATGCGAGCACGAAAAACCCGAAAAGCAGCAGCGGCCCCAGCATCGCGCTCCCCCGGCCTCCCGGCATGGCCTGAGTCCCTCCCGTTGTGAGCTGCACCCGCCGGTGCGACCGGCCGGCGTCACGCTGCAAGGGCATGAAGAGCCTGCCATGAGGTTGTGATGACGGCGTGAAGTGACCCGCATCCGTTCGGCGAGCCGGACGTCGACGGGTCATCGCGCGCCGCCGCGAGGCAGCGCGCTCGGCGAGGCGCGCGCCGTCGGCCGTTCGGCGTGCCCGGCGATCCGCGCCCTCCGACGGGCCGCGCCCGGCGCCGACGCCGAAGCGCGCCGGCACGAGCTCGACGGCGCCGTCGGCGCGGCCTGAACGCCGCAGCGCCTTCGCGGCCCCTTCACTCCGGCTTCACCCCTGCGGGCGATCCTCCGCCGACACGGGGAGGATCCATGAGGCTCAAGCTGGTAGCGTGCACGGTACTGCTGTCAACGCTCGGTCTCGCCTCGGCCATGGGCCAGGTGGCGCTGCAGCATCTCTCGACGTTCAATCGCGGGCTGGGGTCCGGTGCGGCGGAGATCGTCGCCTTCGACCCGGCGACCAGGCGGGCGTTCGTGTGCAACGCCACCAGCGCGACGGTCGACATCGTCGACCTGTCCGCCCCGGCTGCGCCTGCGCTCGTGAAGTCGGTCGCGGTGGCGACCTGGGGCGCGGTGGCCAACAGCGTCGACGTCGCCGGCGGCGTGGTGGCGGTGGCGGTCGAGCCCGCCGACAGGCAGCAGCCGGGCCAGGTCGTGCTGCTCGCTACCGACGGGACGTTCCTCAACGCCGTGCCTGCCGGACCCGTGCCGGACATGCTGACGTTCACCCCCGACGGCACGCGCATCGTCGTCGCCAACGAGGGCGAGCCGAGCGGGGACTACACCACCGACCCCGAAGGCTCGGTGACCATCATCGACCTCTCGGGCGGCGCGGCGGCGGCGATCGCGGCCACCGTCGGCTTCGCCGACTTCAACGTCGGCGGCCCGCGCGCCGGAGAGTTGCCTGCGGGAGTCCGTGTGTTCGGCCCCGGGGCGACGGTAGCCGAGGACCTCGAGCCCGAGTACGTCGCGGTCTCGTCCGACGGCGCCACCGCCTGGGTGACGCTGCAGGAGAACAACGCGGTCGCCGTGGTCGACGTCGCCGCGGCGCAGGTCGTCCGCATCGTGGCGCTGGGGACGAAGGACTACTCGCTGCCCGGCAACGAGCTCGATCCTTCGGACAAGGACGGCGGCATCCACCTGCGCACCTGGCCCGTGCAGGGGCTGTTCCTGCCCGATGCCATCGCGACGTTCCGGGCGGGCGGCGGAACCTACGTGATCACCGCGAACGAGGGCGACGCACGCGACTACGCGGCGTTCTCCGAGGAGAAGCGCATCAAGGACGTGACGCTCGACCCCGGTGCGTTTCCCGACGCCGCAGACCTGCGCAAGGACGCCGCCCTCGGCCGCCTCAAGATCACCAGGACTCTCGGAGACACCGACGGCGACGGCGACTACGACGAGCTGTACGCCTTCAACTCCCGCTCCTTCGCGATCTGGGACGGCGCCACCGGCGCTCGGGTGTTCGACTCCGGCAACGACTTCGAGCGGATCACCGCCGGACTGACGCCGACCCTCTTCAACTCCGAGGGGACCGCGGCGACGTTCGACGGCCGCAGCGACGACAAGGGCCCCGAGCCCGAGGGCGTGGTGGTCGGCACGGTGGCCGGCCGCCTCTACGCCTTCATCGCGCTCGAGCGCGCGAGCGGCATCATGGTCTACGACGTGACCGACCCGCACGCACCGTTCTTCGTCCACTACCAGCCGGCCGCGCCCGGCGACGTGGCGCCCGAGGGCCTCGACTTCGTGCCCGCCGCTGCCAGCCCCACCGGCGAGCCGCTGCTGCTCGTCGCCAACGAGGTGAGCGGCAGCATGACCACCTACCAGGTTGCCGTTGCGGCGCCGGTGGAGCGGAGCTGCCAGTGGGTCGACCTCGCGGCCAGGGTCTCGGGGATCAACGGCAGCGACTGGCGCACCGACGTGACGATGCGCAACACCGCCGAAGCCGCCACGAGGGTCGAGCTCATCCTCCACACGCCGGACGGCGTGCGGCCCGCGTGGAGCGTCGTCTCGCCGGGCGCCCAGGGGGTGTTCGAGAACGTCGTCGAGCTGCTCGGCTACGAGGGCAAGGGCGTGCTGGAGATGTGCTCCGACCAGCGCCTGATCGCCGGGTGTCGCCTCTACAGCCCGCTCGGCTCCGGCACCGTCGGGCAGGAGATCCCGGTGTACGCCGCGGGCGCCGGCCTGAATGCGGGCGAGAGCGCGTGGCTGGTCGGTCTTCGCCAGGAGACCTCGAAGTGGCGCACCAACATCTCGGTCAGCAACACCGGCGCGCAGCCGGCGAAGGTCAAGGTGACGCTGTACCGCACCGACGGCGCGCTGCTCGGCGCGTTCGATCTCACGGTGGCCGGGCTCGCCGTGGTGCAGGAGGTCGAGCCGTTCCGCCGCCGCGTGGGGCAGCCCGATCTCGGCTGGGGGTTCGCGCGGGTGAGCGTCGACGAGGGCGCCGGCATCCTCGCCTCGGCCTCGATGGTGGACTCGCGCACCAACGACCCGACGACCGTTCGCATGAGCCGATAGGGAGTCAGGCACCGCACTGCGGGGGGCGGGCCGCGCGGTCCGCCCCCCGCGAGATACGAGCAGGACGTTCGGATCTGCCCGAGGCTCCTGACCTCTTGCTTCCGAAATCGTCGCGGCGCGCGTCGATTCTCGGTAACGGCAGCGCCCCGGCGGCCCGTCAGCGACGCCGGCGCTCAAGGGGTGAAGCCCGCGACTTCACGGCGCGGGCGAGAGGAGGTCGCGAGACCTCCCCTTTGGAGAGATGGTCAGCCCGGGCTGGCGCCCGCTCCAGCGGTCGCCAGCCCGGGCTGAGTGGCTCTCACACTTGGGCGAGACCGGCCAGACAGTGCGAGACCGCGGTCCAGCGGATCGTCCCGCTGCGCTGGGCGACCCAGCCGTACGCCAGGCCAAGCAGCGCGGCGGCGCCCGCCAGCGCCCACGCCCCGCTGCCCAGGACCACCGCCCCGGGGGCGAGGTGCCACGCGCCGAACCAGACCGCCGGCCAGAGGAGGCCGAGGCGCAGGCGGCCGGGGAAGAGACCGATGTACACGCCGCGCCACAGCACTTCCTCGCAGACGCCGTTGACCAGTGCCACGGCGCACCACAACGCGGCACGCTCGGCCCCGTCCGCCCCGGCGATCCGGCCGGCGAGCGCGACAAGCGGCGGGGCCGCCACTACGAGCCAGGCGAGAGCCGGCATCCTCCGCGGGCGCTGGAGCCCCTTGAGGCGCGGCCAGCCCAGCAGCCGGATCGGGAGGGCGATGCACCACAGCGGCCAGTAGACGAGGAAGCCGGCGTACCACGCCCACTCGGCGCCCAGCCACAGCGTCGCCGTTCGATAGACTCCCGCCATCGTCGCAACCAGCACGGGCGGAACAGCGACGGCGATCCACTGCCCGCGCGTCATCGCGGCTGAGCGCGGCATCGGGACGAATCATACCGGCTGCAACCGAGCTCGCGTGCCGCCGACAGCGCAGATCCGGGTCTCTCGTGCGGCGGCTGCACGCTCGTCGGTATCGAGAGCAGGCCGAGGGGCGTTGTGTTTCCCCCGGTGTCGACCGTGAGCCGTCGGCTGTTCTACGCCATCAGGCGCCGCAGGTGCGACTGGAAGCGCGCCTCGTCGCCGGCGGCGAAGCTCGCGAACGCGACGCCGATCCCCGGCATCGGCTCGCGCGGCGGCAGCGTCTGGCGCACCACGCGCGCCTTCCCCCGCACCGGCTCGAGGTCGCCCGGCATGAACAGCTCGAACCCGAGCTCGGTGGCCGGCGGGTAGGTGTGCGGTCCGCGCAGCAGCATGCCGGTCGCGGAGACGTTCCAGGTCTGGCAGAGGACGCGGCGAACGTAGGTGTCGGCGCGCACCTCGATGCGTCCCGGGACCCTGATGGCCACCCGCGGCGCGGTCGCGAGCAGGCGCTCGAGCAGGTCGGCGAGCACCAGACCGGCTTCCTCGACGGTGACGACGCGGTTGGCGCCCCGCCCGACGTACACCTCGGCGTCGCCGCGCAGCGCCAGGCCGGTGAGGAGCAGCAGCGCAGTCGACTGCCACGCCGAGCCGCGCCGCCGGACGGCGTCGAGGAACACCGACATCGGCAGGTCCGGCAGCGGGTACGCGGCGATCAGCCCCGCGAAGCGCCTGTGCGGCGCCATGTCCAGCGCGGTCTTGCCGTCCGGCGCGCAGTGCACGGCCACGCCGGTCGGCACCAGAGCGTCGCGCACGCTCGCAGCCGCCGCCTCGTCGAGCCCGACGAGCAGAACGGAAGGCAACTCGGTCTCGCGGTCCCTGGCCATCGCCTCGCTCCCCGACAGCATGGTGACCGCCGTCGGCGGGCGACGGTGTGACGCCAGTCACGAAAGCAGGCGCATGCGGCGTACAATGCGCCGCCACGGAGGTCGTGATGCTCGAAGCAGTTCGCCGCGCACTGTCGGCGGAGATCAGCGATGCGCTCGCAGGGATGGGGGCCGCCGGCGCTGCGGCGCAGATCGAGATCCCGCCGCGCCGGCAGCTCGGCGACCTGGCATGGGCGGGGGCGCTGCCGCTCGCCCGCACGCTCAGGCGCCCCCCGCGCGCCATCGCGGAGGAGGTCGTCGCCCGCCTGCAGCCGCGCCTGGCGGCGCTGCCCCCGGAGCACCCGCTGGCGCTGCTCGAGCCGGGCGCCGCGATCGACGGTCCCGGCTTCGTCAACTTCCGTCTGCGCCGCGGCCGCTTCCTCGCGCACCTCCTCGGCGACGGCGCGCGCGGCGCGGTGCGCGCCCCGGCCGGGTCCGCAGCCGGGCGGCACAAGTCGATCGTCGAGCACACCAACATCAACCCGAACAAGGCGGCGCACATCGGCCACCTGCGCAACGCCGTGCTCGGCGACACGCTGGTCCGCTGCCTGCGCTGGCTCGGCGGCGACGTCGAGGTGCAGAACTACGTCGACGACACCGGCGTGCAGGTCGCCGACGTGGTCGTCGGGTTCCTCTTCCTGCCGGAGGACGAGCTGCTGGCGGCGGTCGCGCCGGTGTGGCCTGAGGCCGGCGGGACGGCGGCCGGCGCGCGTGCCCGCGTGCTCGCCGCTTTCGCCGCGCGCGAGCGCGCCGGTACGCTGGTACTGCCGGAGCTCGGCACCACCGACCTCGACGACCTGTGCTGGGACCTCTACCCACGCGTCACCCGCTGGTACGAGCGCGACGAGGCGGCGGCCGCCCGCCGCGCCGGCGTGCTGCACGCGGTCGAGCACGGCTTCCCCGCGGAGATGACGCTCGCCGGCGCCGCCGCGGCGCTCGCCGACTGGCTCGCCGGCGGCGCTGCCGGCGACGCGCCGCAGGCCGCGGTGGCGCGCCTCGCCGCCGCCGTCGCGGAAGGTAATCTGAGATGTCATCTCATCACCATGGGGCGCCTCGGCATCGCGTACGACGTGCTGCCGCACGAGTCCGACATCCTCCACCGCGGGTTCTGGCGGCGCGCCTTCGAGCTCCTGCGCGACGCCGGCGCGATCCGCCGCGAGAGCGAGGGGAAGAACGCCGGCTGCTGGGTGATGTCGCTCGCCGAGTCGCCGGAGTTCGCCGGCATGGCCGACGCCGACAAGATCCTCGTGCGCTCCAACGGCACCGTCACCTACACCGGCAAGGACATCGCCTACCAGCTCTGGAAGCTCGGGCTGCTGCGCGGCGCCGACGGCGCCCTGCACGACTTCGGCTACCTGCCGTTCGCCCGCTTCGCCGCCGCCGGCCCGGCGGCGCCCGTGACCTACGGCGGCGGCGACCGCGTGCTGTTCCGCTCGACCTCCGATCCCGGGCAGCGGCCGGCCGGCGCCTCCTTCGGCGGCGGCCACCGCGTCTACAACGTGATCGACACCCGCCAGTCGTACCCCCAGAAGGTGGTCAAGGAGGCGATCCGCGTCCTCGGCCACCCGGAGGCCTCCGAGAGCTCGATCCACTTCGCGTACGAGATGGTGGCCCTCACTCCTGCGGCCGTGCGCCGGCTCGAGGCGTCGCTCGGCCTCGACTTCGGCCTCTCCGCCGAGGACATGGCGAGGCCGTTCGTCGAGATGTCGGGGCGGCGCGGCATCGGCGTCGAGGCCGACGCGCTGCTCGCGACGCTCATCTCCGAGGCCGGCAAGGCGATCGCCGCGCGCGCCGGCGACGAGCTCGGCGGCGCCGACGCGGGCGCCCGCGCCCGCGACATCGCGGTCGGGGCGCTCCGCTACCAGATGGCGCGCCAGGGCCGCAACCGGGTGCTGGCGTTCGACTTCGACGAGGCGCTCGCGTTCGAGGGCGACACCGGCCCGTACCTCCAGTACTCGGCGGTGCGCGCCGCCAAGATCTTCGACAAGCTCGAGCGTCAGGGGCTCGCGGGCAGCGCCGCCGGGGACGCCGCGGCGATCGCCGGCACGGCCGTCCCCGACGACCTCTGGGAGCTGGTCCTCGCCTGCGGGCGGACGCCCGAGATGGTCGAGAAGGCGGTCGCGGCGCTCGAGTTCTCGCTGCTCTCGGGGCACGCGCGCGACCTCGCGCAGTCGTTCCACAAGCTCTACCACGACCACCCGGTGCTGCACGCCGAGAACGACACGGTGCGTGCGCTCCGGCGGGCGACGTTCCGTGTCTTCGCGGCGACCGTCACCGAGATCCTCGAGTCGCTGCTCGGCATTCCGGTGCCGCCCGAGATGTAGCGGGCGGACGCAAGGGAGGCATGATGAGGAAGGTGCTGCTCGCCCTGGTCGTGATCGGCATCGTGGTCTACGTCGGCAAGGGAAAGATCGACGAGTACTTCGGCGAGGACCAGCCGGTCGGGATCCAGCGCTCGCGGGTCGCTGCGATGCTCCTGGCGATGGCCGAGCAACCCCCCGACGAGCAGCGGGCGATCTCGCTGTGGGGTGAGGGCGTCTTCCAGCTCGACTTCGACGGGCTGCGGCGCTACGACATGGCGTTCGCCCGCTTCTGGAAAGACTCCGGGCTCGCCCAGGGCACGGGTTGGAAGGTGGTCGAAGCCAAGCTCGCCGGCGAACCGGGGTGGGTGCACGTGACCGTCAGCGACGGAGCGGCGCGCATCACCCTGGCCGCCGCGCCGCGCGAGCCGCTCAAGGTCGTCGAGACGCGCTGACGCTTCCGCCCGCGGCTCCCTCCGCGGCGGGACGCCGCCACGGGCTCGCCGCCGACGCCGCCGTCCAGGCGGCGGCGCCGAGGGTCCCGCCGAGCCAGTTCGCGGCGACGTCGTAGAGGTCGAACACCCGGTTGGGGATCAGTCTCTGCAGCGCCTCGTCGCCGGCGCCGGCGGCGGCGACGAACAGCGCCGCGACGGCGGCGCCCGGCCCGCCGCGGGGCGTCACGGTCACCGCGTTGAGCGCCAGGTACGCCAGCAGCCCGTATTCGATCAGGTGCACCTTCTCGATCGTCAACCGCCCGCGGTAGAAGCCGGCCAGCAGCCAGCCATAGGCGGCGAGCACCGCGGCGAGCAGCGCCAGCGCCGCGACCCGCCGCGCCGGCCCCGCCGTCCACGCGCGCACCCCCAGCGCCGCGGCCAGCGCCGCACCGGCCAGCAGGAACGCCGCTGTCGGCCGCCCTCCGAGCAGCGGCTCCGCGTGCCGCCACAGCGTGCGCGCGTACGGCAGCGTCGCGTACACCGCGGTGAGGTACCCCACCGCCGCCAACGCCCACCCCCACGACCGGATCAGCGTTTCTCTCGCCATCTTCGGGCAGTCTACGTCGTCCTCGCGGGCGAGGGCGCCCGCGCTCCCGAAAGGGCGGGCGGGCCGGCGCTCCAAGAAGGTCGGAAGGGCCGGCGCTCCCGAAAGGTCGGGAGGGCCGGCGCTCCCGCAAAGTCGAAAGGGCCGGCGCTCCAAGAAGGGCGGGAGGGCCGGCACCCTCGCCGGCCCGGTCGCCACTCCGGGATGCACCGCCGCGCGGGCGAGGGCGCCCGCGCTCCCGAAAGGGCGGGCGGGCCCGCGCTCCCGAAGCAGTGCAAGGGCCGGCGCCCCCGCCGGCCCGGTATACACTTCGCCGGATGAGCGATGCACGCGATCGCGGCGCGCTGCTGGCGGAGCTGCTCGGACGGCGCATCCTGCTGATGGACGGCGCCACCGGCACGGCGCTCGCGTCGCAGGGGTTGTCCGCCGCGGACTACGGCGGCGAGGCGCTGTTCGGCTGCCACGAGGCGCTGGTGCTGCACCGCCCCGAGGCGGTGCTGGCGCTGCACCGCGGCTACCTCGACGCCGGCGCCGACATCGTCGAGACCGACACCTTCGGCGGCACGCCGATCGTGCTCTCCGAGTACGGCCTCGCCGACCGCTGCCGCGAGATCAACCGCCGCGCCGCGGAGCTGGCGCGCCTGGCGTGCGCCGAGTTCACCGCCGCCGACCCGGCGCGGCCGCGCTTCGTCGCCGGCTCGATCGGCCCCACCACCAAGGCGCTCACGCTCACCGGAGGCATCGCCTTCGACGCCATGCGCGCCGCCTACGCCGCGCAGGCCGAGGGGCTCGCGGAGGGCGGCGCCGACGTGCTGCTCGTCGAGACCTCGCAGGACCCGCTCAACCTCAAGGCGGCGCTGATCGCCTGCCGCGAGGCGGCGCCGCACCTCCCCGTGGCCGTCTCCGCGACGATCGAGCCGACCGGCACCACCCTCGGCGGCCAGACGCTCGAGGCGGTGGCGGTGATGGTCGAGCCGTGGGCGCCTCTGTGGGTCGGGATCAACTGCTCGACCGGACCCGGTCCGATGACCGAGCACGTGCGCGCGCTCGCGGCGCTCACGCCGTCGTTCGTCGCCGTCGTCCCCAACGCCGGCATCCCCGACGGCGACGGCCGGTACCACGAGGGCCCCGAGGAGATGGCGCGCGCGCTCGCGCGCTTCGCCGCCGCCGGCTGGGTCAACGTGCTCGGCGGCTGCTGCGGCACCACCGGCGAGCACATCCGCCGGCTGCGCGCGGTCGCCGACGCGCACGCGCCGCGCCAGCGCCCGGCCTACGACCCGGCGCGGCTGGCCGGCGGCGAGCCGGTCGAGGTGGTGCAGTCGCCGGCGCCGCTGCTCATCGGCGAGCGCACCAACGTGCTCGGCTCGCGCAGGTTCAAGGAGCTGATCCGCGCAGGACGGTTCCCCGAGGCCGCCGAGATCGGCCGCCGCCAGGTGCGCGGCGGCGCGCATGCGCTCGACCTCTGCGTCGCCGATCCCGAGGGCGACGAGCGCGCCGCAATGAACGCGCTGGTCACCGCCGTGCGGCGCGCAGCGCGCGTGCCGCTGATGATCGACTCGACGGACCCTGAGGTGTTCGCCGCCGCGCTCGAGCTGATCCCGGGACGGCCGGTGCTCAACTCGGTCAACCTCGAGGACGGCGGCGCCCGCCTCGACCGCGTGGCCGCACTGGCGCGCCGCTTCGGCGCCGCGGTGGTCGCCGGCTGCATCGACGACCATCCCACCGACGGGATGGCGCGCACCGCCGAGCGCAAGCTCGCGGTGGCGGAGCGGCTGCTCGAGCGCCTCGAGCGCGCGGGGCTGCGGCGCCGCGAGATCCTCCTCGACGCGCTCGTGTTCCCCGCCGCCACCGGCGACCCCAAGTTCAAGGGCTCGGCCGGCGAGACGGTGCGCGGCGTCGAGCTCATCAAGGAGCGGATCCCCGGCGCCCTCACCGTCCTCGGCGTCTCCAACGTCTCGTTCGGCGTTCCGGCCGCCGGCCGCGAGGTGCTCAACGCCGTGTTCCTGCACCACTGCGTGCGCGCCGGCCTCGACGCCGCCATCGTCAACACCGAGCAGCTCGTCCGCTTCCCCACCCTCGACCCCGAGGAAGTGCGCCTCGCCGAGGACGTGCTGTTCGCCGGCGAAAAGGCCGCCGTCGACGCGTTCGTCGCCCGCTACCGGCAGGCGAAGGTGCGCCGCGACGCGGCCGCCGATGCGGCGCTGCCGGCCGAGGAGCGGGTGCGGCGGATGGTCGTCGAGGGCGCCCGCACCGGCCTCGAGGCCGCGCTCGACGAGCTGCTCGGCCGCATGGCGCCGCTCGAGATCATCAACGGCCCGCTGATGGCCGGGATGGACGAGGTCGGCGTGCTGTTCGGCAGGGGCGAGCTGATCGTCGCCGAGGTGCTGGTCTCCGCCGAGGTGATGAAGGCGGCGGTCGACCACCTGCGGCCGCACATGCGGGGCGAGGGCGGCGCGCGGCGCGGCTCGATCCTCCTCGCGACCGTGCGCGGCGACGTCCACGACATCGGCAAGAACCTCGTCGGCATCATCTTCTCGACCAACGGCTACGAGGTCCGCGACCTCGGCGTGCAGTGCCCTTCGGACACGCTCATCGCCGCGTGGCGGGAGGCGCCGGCCGACCTCATCGGGCTGTCGGGACTGCTCGTGCGCTCCGCGCACCAGATGGCCGCCACGGGCGAGGACTTGCGCGCCGCCGGCATCCGGGTTCCGCTGCTGGTCGGCGGCGCGGCGCTCTCCGGCTCCTTCGTGCGCGACCGCATCGCTCCCGCCTACGCCGCCGAGACGCGCTACGCCCCGGACGCCATGGCGGGGCTGGCGATGGCGAATGAGATCGTGGCCCGTGGCCCGCGGCCCGCGGCCCGAGACGGCGCCGACACGGACGCTGTCATCCCGAGCGAACCTACGCCGCGGTGCGGTGATCGGACGAGACAGGAAAACCCCGGGAGGGCCGGCGCCCTCGCAGCGCCACGGGATCCATCGTCGCCGGCCGCTGCGCGGTCGGCGCCTCGGGATGACGGCAGGTCCGACCCCGGACCCCTGTCCCCTGTCTCCGCCTCACCTCGCGCTGACCCCGGACCCCTGCCCCGTGTCTCCGCCTCTCCTCCCCCTGACCCCGGACCCCTGTCCCCTGTCCCCGCGTCTCCTCTTCCGGGCCACGGGCCAGGGGCCACGGGCCGCGTTCCTCCCCGTCCCCCCGACCTCGCGCGCCACGTGCTGCGGGAGCTGCCGCTCGACGAGGTGTTCGCGCACATCAACGCGCAGATGCTGCTCGGCAAGCACCTGGGGCTGCGCGGCTCGGTGCGGCGGCTGCTCGCCGAGGGCGACGCACGCACCGCCGAGCTCGCGGCGCGCGTCGAGGCGCTCAAGGACGCCGCGGTGGCGCGCGGCTGGCTGCGCGCCGCCGGGGTGTTCCGCTTCCTGCTTGCCCGCTCGCGCGGCGACGCCGTCGTGCTGCTCGACACCGCCGGCCGCGAGCTGGCAGCGCTGCCGTTCCGGCGCCAGACGCGCGCGCCGCACGCGTGCGCCTCCGACTGGGTCGCCGCCGACGCGGCGGCCGGCGACTCCGTGGCGCTGTTCGTCGTCAGCGCCGGCGCTGGCGTGCGCGAGCGGGCGCAGGCGATGCGCGACGAGGGCCGGCTGCTCGACTCGATCGCGCTGCAGGCGCTCGCCATCGAGACCGCCGAGGCGGCCGCCGAGTGGCTGCACCGCCGCCTGCGCGACCTCTGGGGCTTCCCCGACCCGCCGGAGCTGACGATGGAGGAACGCCACCGCGCCCGCTACCGCGGCATCCGCCTGTCGTTCGGCTACCCCGCCTGCCCCGACCTCGAGCCGCAGGCCGACCTCTTCCGCCTGCTGCAGCCCGAGGAGATCGGCGTCCGCCTCACCGAGGAGTTCATGATGGACCCGGAGGCATCCGTGTCGGCGGTTGTTTTCCACCACCCCGACGCCCGCTACCTGGCGTAGTACCAGCGCAGGCGCCGGAAGCCCCCAGAGGCGCCGCGCCTCGCGAAGACGCGGGAGCGCGGGCGCCCCCGCCCGCGCGGACTCCGCACCGGGCGGTGACCGGGCCGGCGAGGGCGCCGGCCCTCCCACTCTTTCGCAAACGCCTCCACCCTCTCCCGCCGTTTCGCGACCGCAATCGCCCCCGCCCGCCATTGACCGACCGCGAACATGCCCGCCCGCCGCTCCCGCAGCCCGCCCCGCAGCACCGGGAGCGCGGGCGCCCCCGCCCGCGCGGACTCCGCACCGGGCGGTGACCGGGCC
>CAZQLL010000001.1:103911-238391 GCA_964594125.1 uncultured Thermoanaerobaculia bacterium
GGCCCTCCCACTCTTTCGCAAACGCCTCCACCCTCTCCCGCCGTTTCGCGACCGCGATCGCCCCCGCCCGCCATTGACCGACCGCGAACATGCCCGCCCGCCGCTCTCGCAGCCCGCCCCGCAGCACCGGGAGCGCGGGCGCCCCCGCCCGCGCGGGTCGCTACAATGCGCGCGATGAGGCACACCCGCGTCCTGCAACGCTTTGCCGACCACGTCGTCGTCGCCGACGGCGCCACCGGCTCGGAGCTGCTCACCCGCCTGCCGGCCGGCGCGTACCTCGACCTTGCGGCGATGGAGCACCCGCGCGATGTGCTGGACATCCACCTCGCCTACCTCAGGGCGGGGGCGGAGCTGCTGGAGACCGCGACGTTCGCCGCCTCGCGCCCGCGCCTCGAGCGCGTCGGCGGCGGCGACTTCGTCGAGCGCGTCAACACCGCCGGCGTCAAGCTCGCGCGCGAGGCGCGCGACATCGCCGGGGTCGACGCGCTCGTCGCCGGCTCCATCGGGCCGCTCGCCGGCGTCCTCGACATGGACGAGCACGAGGGGCGCAGCGCGATCGCGGTCGCGCACGCCGAGCAGGCGGCGATCCTCGCCGGCCGCGGCGCCGACCTGCTGGTGCTCGAGACGTTCTTCCGCCTCGACGAGCTGCAGCTCGCGATCCGCGCGATCCGCGACGCCACCGACCTGCCGCTGGTGGCGATGCTCACCTTCCCCGAGGAGCCGCAGCAGCCGGTCGACGAGCACGCCGCACACCTGCTGGCGCTGTTCGAGCACGACCTGCTCGCCGCCGGAGTCAACTGCTCTCCCGGCCCGTTCGCCTCGCTGGAGATCCTCGAGCGCCTGCGCGAGGCCCCGGGACCGCTCGCCGCCATGCCCAACGCCGGCACGCTGGTGCGGCGCTCCGGCCGCATCCTGTCGCCGCCGGCGACGCCCAGCTACCTGGCGGCGTTCGCGCGCCGCGCCGCCTCGCTCGGCGCCGTCCTCGTCGGCGGCTGCTGCGGCACCGGCCCCGACCACATCCGCGCCATGGCCGAGGCGGTGCGCGGTCTGCGCCCCGTCCCGCACGAGCGCACCGCGGTCGCCGTCGAGGCGCCGCCGGCGCCGCCCCCGGCCGCCAGGCACCCGGAGTCGCACCTGGCGGCGAAGCTGGAGCGCGGCGAGTTCGTGCGCGTCGTCCAGCTCGACCCGCCCAAGGGCACCAACACCGACCGCGTCGTCGACGCCTGCCGCGCCATCGCCGCCGCCGGCGCCGTCGACGCCGTCGACATCAACTCCAACCCGCTCGCCCGCCTGCGTCTCGACTCGCTGTGGCTGGCCGCCGAGGTGCAGCGCGCCGTCGGCATCACCACGATCCCGCACATCACCCCGCGCGACGCCAGCCTGATGGGGCTGCAGGCGCAGCTCCTCGGCGCCTGGCGCGCCGGCATCCGCAACCTGCTGGCGATCTCCGGCGATCCGTCGCAGCTCGGCGACTACCCCGGCGTGCACGACGTCTACCACGTCGACATCTTCGAGCTCGTACGCTCGGTGTCGCGCATGACCGAGGGGTACGACTGCGCCGGCAACCCGATCGGCGACCCGCCGGCGTTCTACACCGGCGTCGCGATCAACCCGTGCGCCGACGACCTCGACGCCGAGATCGCCCGCATGCGCCGCAAGGTCGACGCCGGCGCCCACTTCCTGATGAGCCAGGTGTTCTTCGAGTGGGCGCCGTGGGAGCGCCTGCTCGACCGCTGCGGCGGCGCCCTGCCGCTGCCGGCGCTGGTCGCCGTGTGGCCGCTCTCCTCGCTGCGCCTCGCGCTGCGGCTGCACCACGAGGTGCCCGGGATCGTCGTCCCGGCCGACCTCCTCGCCGCCCTCGAGAACGCCGGCGGCGACGCCGCCCGCGTCGGCATGGAGCGCGCCCGCGCGCTGCTCGCCGGAGCGCCGTCGCGCGCCGCCGGCGTCTACGTCATCGCGCCGTTCCGCAACCCCGAGGACGTGCTCCACCTGCTCGCCGGGCCGGCGTGATGGCCGGCGCCCTCCGCACGCTGCTCGCGCTGTCGCTCCCGGAGCTCGTGTTCCTGCTGCAGGCGGCCGCCGCGCTGCCGCTCACCCGCCGCCGGCTGCGCACCGGCGGCTACGCCGCCGCCCTGCGCGCCCTCGAGCGGCGCGCCCGCCGCCCGGCGCGCCTGCGCCTCCCCGGCAGCGACGGCGAGCGCGCCGCCGCCGCCGCCCGCCTCGTCCACGCCGCCGGCGCCCGCTGGCCGTCGCGCGCCACCTGCCTGCCGCGGTCGCTCGTCCTGCGCGCGCTGCTGCAGCGCCAGGGGGTCGCGGCCGACCTGCGCATCGGCGTCCGCCTCGTCGACGGCCGCCTCGAGGGCCACGCCTGGGTCGAGCACGCCGGCGTCCCGCTCGCCCAGCCGCCCGACGTCGCCGCGCACTTCGCCCCCTTCCCCGGCGACCTCGCCGCCGTCGGGGACTGGGTGTAGCGGCGCCGCGCCCGCCGCGGCCTCCACGCCTGCTGTCGTCCCGAGGGAGCCGCCGCGGAAGGGGCGGCGAACCGAAAGATCCGGCGGCACGCGCGCAGCCCGCCGCCGCCCGCGCTCGCGCCGCGGCGGCAGCGCCGGCTGCGCAGCGACGGTCCGTCCTCGCAGCAGCGCAGGATCCTTCGCTGCGCTCAGAATGACAGCAGGCGGTTCGCAGGACGACAGCAGGCGGCGATCGGAGCGATGGCGGGCGGCGCTTCCAAGGAAACCGGCAAGGACGGGAGCGCCCGCCTATCGTCGGGCAAGCGGGCGCCCTCGCCCGCGCGGGCGGAGTCCGGGCCGGCGGGGGCGCCGGCCCTCCCGGCGGGTTCCTGTCTCGCCCGACCGCCGACCCGCGGCGTGCACCTGCTTCCAAGGAAGCCTATCGGAACGGGAGCGCCCGCCTATCGTCGGGCAAGCGGGCGCCCTCGCCCGCGCGGGCGGAGTCCGGGCCGGCGGGGGCGCCGGCCCTCCCGGCGGGTTCCTGTCTCGCCCGACCGCCGACCCGCGGCGTGCACCTGCTTCCAAGGAAGCCTATCGGAACGGGAGCGCCCGCCTATCGTCGGGCAAGCGGGCGCCCTCGCCCGCGCGGGCGGAGTCCGGGCCGGCGGGGGCGCCGGCCCTCCCGGCGGGTTCCTGTCTCGCCCGACCGCCGCGACGCGGCGAACCCCTGCTCAGGATGACTGCAGCAGGGTCGCGTGGCGCATCTGCGCGCGCCACGACGTCGCGTAGCGGCCGCCGCGCGCCAGCAGCTCGGCGTGCGTGCCCGACTCGACCAGCGCCCCCGCGTGCATCACGTGGATGACGTCGGCGCGCATCGCGGTCGTGAACCGGTGGGTGACGATGAGCGCGGTGCGCCCTTCGACCAGCGTGCGGAAGCGGTCGAGCCACTCCGCCTCCGCCCACGAGTCCATCGCCGACGTCGGCTCGTCGAGCAGGACGATCGACGCGTCGCGGAAGAAGGCGCGCGCCAGCGCCACGCGCTGCCATTCGCCCACCGACAGCTCGGCGCCGCCCGCGAACCACTTCGACAGCAGCGTGTCGTAGCCGCGCGGCAGGCGCGCCGCCGGCTCGTCGGCGCCGGCGGCGCGGGCCGCCGCCTCGACCGCGGCCGCATCGGCGGCCCGCGCCAAGTCGCCGATCGCGATGTTCTCGCGCATCGTCAGCGCGTAGCGCGAGTGCTGCTGGAAGAGCACCGCGATCGCGCGGCGCAGCGCGTCGACGTCGAACGAGCGCACGTCGGCGCCGCCGATCTCGACCGTCCCCGCCTCGGGGTCGTAGAGGCGGCAGATCAGCTTGATCAGCGTGCTCTTGCCGGCGCCGTTGGCGCCGACGATGGCCGCGATCCGCCCCGCCGGCACCTCGAGGTCGAAGCGCTCGAGCGCCGCCCGTTCGCTTCCCGGGTAGCGGAACGTGACGTCCCTGAACCGCACCCCCGGCGCCGCCCCCGCCGCCGGGATTGCCGGCGCGGGCGGGCTGACGATGCGCGGCTCGATCGTCAGGAACCCGAAGAAGTTGCCCAGGAACAGGCTGTTCAGGTAGATCTGTCCCAGGTTCTCGAGCAGCGACGCCATCAGCTTCTGGCCCTGACTGAACGCCTGGTAGAACATCGCCAGCGAGCCGAGCGAGAACCGCCCCGCGAGCGCCTGCCACACCATCCACGCGAGCATGCCGCCGGTCACGGCGAGGCCGAGCATGCCGGCCGCCAGACCGGTCAGTCCCTCGTCGCGGGCGAGCTGCAGCCGTTCGCGCCGCAGCGTGCCGCGCAGCGCCCTGAAGATCGCCTGGAAGTGCGGCCCGAGCCCGTACAGGCGCACCTCGGCCGCGGCGTCGGCGCCGGTGAGGATGTAGTCGAAGTAGATCGCCCGCCGCTCTTCCGGCAGCGCGCGCAGGCGCCACGCGTACTCGCGCACCATGTAGCGGGTCAGCGCCAGCACCGCGGGGGCCGTGCTCGCCACGAGCAGGATCGGCACGCCGACGCCGAAGCGCGCGAGCACGACGAGCATCGACGCGAGCGTGAGCAGGTGCTGCAGCATGCCGCCGACGCTGCGCAGCAGCGCCAGCGGCCGCTGCTGCACGTCGTGGCGGATCAGGTGGAGCTGGTCGAAATACTGCGACGACTCGTAGTACTCCAGGTCCACGGCGATCGCCTTGCCCTGCAGCAGCGCCGACATGTGGTCGCGCACCACCTCGGCCTGCGCCGTCTGCACCCAGCGCGACAGCGCCTGCAGCACCTCGGCGAGCACCAGCACCCCGGCCGCCGCCGCCGCGAGCAGCAGCGGCCCGCGCGCGCGCTCCCACCCGGCGCCCGCGCCCAGCGCCCCGACGAGGCTGTCCACCAGCGCCCGCGTCAGGAACACCGACGCCACCGGCAGCAGGCCGAGCGCGACCGTGAGCACCGTCCACACCAGTGTCAGCCGCGGGGCCGCGCTCCACACCAGCCCGAGGGCGCGCCACAGGAACGGCAGTTGCGCGAGGCCCTTGCGCGCCTTCTCGCGGACCAGGTCGGCGGTGCCTGCCACGCCGTCAGGGTAGCAAACACACCGCCCGGCGCGGTCCGCGGGAGAGAACCGTTGCGCGGGCGCAAAGGCAGGGCCGCCGCGGCCGGCGGGCGGAGGGACGGGAAGGGCCGGCGCGCGGCGAGGGCGCCCGCGCTCTCGGTTCTCCCGCGCTCCCGGTTCTCCCGCGCGGATGGCGGCGCGCCTGCGCTGCGCGGGGCGCAGCTCCGCCCGCGCGAGCGCGCCTGCGCTGCGGCTCGATTCGGCGCTATGCTGTGCGGGCCGAGTCCCGGCGGGAGGTTTCAATGCGCAAGCTGGCGGTAATTCTCACGATCGTCGCGGCACTCACGTTCCTCGGCGGCGTCCTCCGCATCGTGTTCCACCAGCACTATTACGGCCTGGGGCTCCTGGCCGTCGGCGGGGAGACGTACTGGCGCGCCACGACCGCGCTGCTCCTGTTCGCGATCGTCGTGCTGATGATCGACCGCGCGCAGAGCCGATAGCCGGAGCCGCAGACACCGAGGGCCGCCACGACAAGGCGGCCCTCGCAGGAGCGCGACGCGCCGTCGTTCATCCCTTGATCAGCCTCAGCCTCCGTGCCGCGAACCACGCCCGCCGGCGCCCCCAACCCCACTCGCCGGGCGTCTTCATCCGCAGCACCGCCGGGTGCGGCCAGACCTGCCGCCACACCGCCCTCCACCCCATGCGCGAGCTGCGCCCGGCCAGCAGCCGCGCGAGGCTCACGACCTCGAGGCCGGCGCGCTCGACGCCCGCGCGCTCGATCCGCCGCAGCGCGATCCGCTCCGGGCGCCGCAGCCCCTGGCGCGCGCCCTCTGCGATCGCGCGGCCGGGCGCGGCGTCCCACAGCGCCGCGACCGTTGCCGCCAGCGGCGCCGCGAACAGGTGCAGGCCCCAGCGCCGCACCTGTGTCAGCACCTCCGCCGCGAGCCTCGCGTCGCCGGCGGCGGCGATCCGCCGAAGGTCCCAGAGAAACCCGAACGGGCGAACCGCCGGCGTCGTCCACCAGTGCACGGCGGCCAGCACCCAGGCGTCGGCGAGCCGCAGCCGGCGCGCCGTCGGCCCGGCGCCCGGGTCCGGCGCGGCACGGGTCAGCACCGCCTCTGCCAGGCCCTCGGGGGCGCACCCCCACAGGCGGAAGTGCAGCTCGAGCATAGCGCCGGCCGCGTCGACCGCCTTCCAGTTGTACCCCTCGTCGAGCAGGAACGCCTCGTCGTCCCCGCCTGCGCCGGGCTCCGCCTCGCCCCAGCCGGCCGCCCGCAGGACGGCGCGCGCCCGCTCGAACTCCGGGGCGGCGACCAGTACGTCGATGTCTCCCGTCGGCCGCTCCTCCCATTCCGGGAAGACGTGCGGTGACAGCCCCAGCCCCTTCATCGGCGCCCAGGCGATCCCCTCGCGGCCGAGCGCGGCGGCGATCCCGGCGAGCGAGCGGCGCAGCAGCAGCCCGTGCGACGTCGCCTCCATCAGCCGGCGGTGCCACCCGTCGACCTCCCGCCCGGCCAGGCCGATCACCGCCGCGCGCAGCGCCAGCGCCGGGCCGACTCTCGACAGCTCGATCA
Source organism: uncultured Thermoanaerobaculia bacterium (assembly GCA_964594125.1). Taxonomy (GTDB): domain Bacteria; phylum Acidobacteriota; class Thermoanaerobaculia; order Thermoanaerobaculales; family Thermoanaerobaculaceae; genus CAVRZJ01. The sequence goes on from CAZQLL010000001.1 coordinate 110,494, forward strand.
GAGCGCGCAGGTCGCCGCGCCGGGCCAGCTCGCGCAGCTCTTCCTCACCGCCCTCGACCGCCGCCGCGAGCAGGCGGCCGGCCTCGCCGTAGGGGGTCGGTGGCGTCATCGCTCTCGCACCGCCGCCACGTTACTCCTATCGGCACCGCCGGAGAACGCCCTCGCAGCGCGGCGGGATCCTTCACTGCGGCCTCGGCTGCCGCCTCGGCCTTCGCTCAGGATGACACTGGCTGCGGCGGGAACGAAACGCAACCGCAGTCATCCTGAGGAGGGCAAAGCCCGACGAAGGATCCCGAACAACCAGGGAGCGCCGTCGTCCACCTCTCCAGCGGCGCCTGGAGCGCCGGCTCGCCCTCGGGTCACGTCGTCCAGGGCTCCACGGGCTCGCCGAGCACCGCGGCCACGATCCGCTCGGCGGCGCGGCCGTCGCCGTACGGGTTGCGTGCGGTTGCCATCGCCGAGCGCGCCGCCGGATCGCGCAGCAGCCTGGCTGCCTCCGCGACGATTTCCGTCCGCTCGGTCCCTACCAGGCGCACCACACCCGCAGCGACGCCCTCCGGACGCTCCGTCTCGCGCCGCATGAGCAGGACCGGCACGCGCAGGCTCGGCGCCTCCTCCTGGATCCCACCGGAGTCGGTCAGGATCACCTCGGCGCGCTTCATGAGCTGCACCATCGCCACGTAGGCGAGCGGTGCGGTCAGGTGGACGTTGGCGACGCCGCGCAGGATCTCCTCCACCGGCCGCCGCACGTTCGGGCTCAGGTGCACGGGGTACACGAAGTGCACGCCGTCGCCGGCGAACGTCTCGGCGAGCTCGCGGATCGCGTGGCACATCTCGCGGAACGCCTCGCCGAAGCTCTCGCGCCGGTGCGCGGTGATCGCCACCAGCCGCGCGTCGGCCGGCACGACGTGCAGTGGGCTCATCCTCCAGTCGAATTCGAGCCCGCTCACCCACTCCAGCGCGTCGACCACCGTGTTGCCCGTGACCAGCACCCGCTCCGGCGGCACGCCCTCGTGCGCGAGCGCCGCACGCGCGCCCTCGGTCGGTGCGAACAACAGATCCGCGACGACGTCGGCGATGCGGCGGTTCGCCTCCTCGGGAAACGGCCGCGCCAGGTTGCCCGTGCGCAGGCCCGCCTCGACGTGCCCGAAGCGCACCCGCCGGTAGAACGCCACGAGGCCGGCCACCAGCACCGTCGTCGTGTCGCCCTGGGCCAGCATCCAGTCCGGGCGCACGTCGGCCGCCACCTCGTCGAGCCGCGTCAGCATTTCCGCCGTCAGCCGCGGCAGCGCCTGGTCGGGCCGCATCAGGTCGAGGTCGTGGTCCGGCACGATGCCGAACAGCTTCAGTACCTGGTCCAGCATCTCGCGGTGCTGCGCGGTCGCGCACACGACGCAGCGCACCTGCTCCGGGCGCCGCCGCAGCTCTCGCACCACCGGCGCCATCTTGATCGCCTCGGGCCGCGTCCCGATCACGCACAGCACCGTCGTCGTGCTCATCGCGTCATCTTCTCACGGCCGCCGCGCCGCCCCATGCGCTCCGCAGGCGGCGTCGTCCTGAGTCCCGGCACGCCTGGAGCGCGTCGCACACCGCCCGCCGCCCTCGCAGCGCGACGGGATCCTTCACTGCGGCCTCGGCTGTCGCCTCGGCCTTCGTTCAGGATGACAAGTACTTGCTGTCATCCTGAGCAGGGGCACGCCGCGGCGCGGCGGTCGGGCAAGTCAGGAAACCTCAGGGAGGGCCGGCGCCCTCGCCGGCCCGGACTCCGCCCGCGCGGGCGAGGGCGCCCGCTTGCCCGACGATAGGCGGGCGCTCCCGTCCTTGCCGGTTTCCTTGGAAGCGGAGCCTGCGCAGCAGGCGGAGCGAAGGACCCCGCAGTGCCCGGAGCGCGCTCGCCCGCCGCCCTCGGCCCTCGCAACGCGACGCGATCCTTCGCTGCGCGGCGCCCCTGGCGCCGCTGCGCTCACGTGTCCTGCCGCAGGCAGGAGGCTGACAGCACGGGCCGGCGTGCCGCCGGCCCGGTCCTGCTCTCGGAGGGTACGCCCTGCCTCCTCAGCCCCTGCACACCCCCCGCACGACCGTCGCGATCCGCTCGAGCTCCGAGTCCGTCAGGGCCGAGCCCGACGGCAGGCACAGGCCGCGCTCGAACAGCGCCGCACTCACCCCGCCGCCGCGCACCCTGCATCCCGCGAACACCGGCTGCTGGTGCATCGGCTTCCACAGCGGCCGCGACTCGATGTCCTGCGCCTCGAGCGCCAGCCGCACGTCCTCGCGCGTCGCCCCGAAGGCCGCGGGGTCGATGGTGATGCACGTCAGCCAGCGCGTCGAGCGGGACCACTCGGGCTCCGGCATGAAGGCGACGCCCGGCAGGTCGCCGAGCAGCTCGACGTAGCGCGCGAAGGTGCGCCGGCGTGCCGCCACCCGCTCCTCAAGCACCCGCAACTGCCCCCGCCCGATCGCCGCCAGCACGTTCGAGAGCCGGTAGTTGTAGCCGATCGCCGAGTGCTGGTAGTGCGGCGCCGCGTCGCGCGCCTGCGTCGCCAGGAAGCGGGCGCGCCGGATCAGCGCCTCGTCCTCGGACACCAGCATGCCGCCGCCCGAGGTGGTGATGATCTTGTTCCCGTTGAACGAGAACACGCCGAGCCGTCCGAACCGCCCGCACGGCTGACCCTTGTAGGTCGCGCCGAGCGCCTCGGCCGCGTCCTCGATCACCACCACGCCGTGCCGCTCGCACGCCGCGCGGATCGGGTCGTGGTCGGCGCTCTGCCCGTACAGGTCGACCGTCACCACCGCGCGCGGCAGCTTGTTCCGCCGTGCACACGCGTCGAGCTCCTCCGCCACCAGCGCCGGGTCGAGGTTCCAGCTCGCGCGGTCCGAGTCGACGAAAACCGGCACGCCGCCCTCGTAGGTGATCGCGTTCGCCGTCGCCGAGAACGTGAACGTCGAGCACAGCACCTCGTCGCCGCGCTCGACGCCGACGAGCTGCATCGCCAGGTGCAGCGCCGCCGTCCCCGACGACAGCGCCGCCGCGTGCGGCACCCCGACCGCCGCCGCGAACTCCCGCTCGAACGCGTCCACGTGCGGCCCCAGCGGCGCGATCCAGTTCGACGCGAACGCGTCCTTCACCAGCTCCAGCTCGCGGCCGGACATGTGCGGCGGCGAGAGGTAGATACGGGGCATCGTCAGTACACCTCGTCATGGCTGCCGATGTCCACGAGCGCGATGACGTCCGGACCGCCAGCCGCGTCCGGCTCGAAGGCGAATACCAGCCGGCAGTCGTACTCTACCCACGCCGCCCACAACCCTTCCAGCGCGCCGCGGAGCTTGTGCGTTCGCAGCTGCTCCTGGAAGGGATCGCGAGCCAGCTCTTCGATGGCATCGAGAGCCCGTGCCGCGAGCTCTCGATCATCCCGCTGCAGCCGCTTGAATGCGCGGCGGAAGCTCGAGTGCCAGGCAAGCTTCCTCACCTCGCCATCTCGAGGTCGGCCCGGAGCTGGCGAGCGGAGCCTACCCGCGCCTTCCCCCCGCGGACCGCCCGCAGCGTTGACTTGCCGTTCCGTGCAATCTCCCTTCGCCTCGCCTCGGCAAGCCTCTGGCGGACGAGCTCCACCACGATTCGCTGCTCCTCGATGGGCAGCGACTCGAGCGCTTCGAGCACATGTTGCACAGCCGTCACAGCCATCGTGCCTCCCAGGGTCGACTGACACCGACCATTTTCAACCTAACCCCTTGGCGTCTCTGAATCAAGGCACCCTGTCCCAATCGGTGACCTGCCAGCTCCGGCTCGTGGCCGGACATATGCGGCGGGGAAAAGGTAGATGCGCGGCATCGTCAGCGGTGCTCGGCGCAGGGGACTCCGTCCCGCGGAGCGGCCTCGCGGCCAGCGTTGTTCGTGCACATCGATCTAGCCAAGGCGGCGGAACCTCACCGAGCGAGGCGTGAGCACCGCGAACGACCCCGCGAACCTGCCAGCATGAGATTCGACGACGGCGCTAACCAGTGCGGCCCTCGCTTCGGGCGCGAGGCCGGCGAACCTCAGGAGTACGACCCCCCCGACAGCCCTGCGTTGGCGCACCACCAGCTCGCCAAAGTCCTTGTCCGTCGTCACGAGCAGGGCTCGGCGATCCCGCGCCAGGTCAAGCACTGCCTGGTCCGAGATCCCCGGAGCGAGCTCCGCGACGAACGTGACGTCATACCCGCCGCGCCGAAGCGCAGCGACGACCTGCACGTCGACGCCTTCGTCGGCGATCAGGATCATGCAGCGTGATCGGGCAGCGGGTAGACCACATCGGCTCGAAGGGCCTCCGCAGCGAAGGCTATGGCGGCGAGCACGGCGGCTCTGCTCAACCGGGGGTGGGCAGCCAGCAAGTGCTCGATGGTCTCACCGCCCGCGAGCTTCTCGAGGATCAGCTCGACCGTGATCCGGGTGCCGCGCACGACCGGCTTGCCCATCATGACGTCGGGCCTTGATTCGATAAGCTGCTCTGCCACCTTCACCTCCGAGCCTAGTATATCGCCCGCCGCACGGTGTTGCGGCGAGCGTGCGGCGCCCCCACCGCTCCTGTCACTGCAAAAAGCCGAGCCGCAGGCGAGGCGACGCGGCAGTCTCCCCCACTCGCATGGAATCCCTCGCATCACGGCGAGGCGAACTCCCGCTCGAACGCATCCACGTGCGGCCCCAGCGGCGCGATCCAGTTGCTCGCGAACGCGTCGTTCACCAGCTCCAGCTCGCGGCCGGACATATGCGGCGGGGAAAGGTAGAGTAGCGGCATCGTCATCAGCCCCTGGCGACCCGGATGTCAGCCCGCCGAACGGCGCCACCCCTGCCGGACGTACAGGCCGGGATTCGGAGGAGCACGACTGGTCGGCTAGGTGCTGACGATCTCATTGAGCCCCGCGACAACCTGCTCGACGATCTCCGGTGTAGCACGACCCACCTTGGTGCCGAGGCGGCCTACTGAAAGTGTGCGCACCTGGCTGATCTTGACCCACGACCGCTTCGGCAACCCGGATGCGGACAGCTCGAGAGTGAGTGGAAACCCCGCTCGCTGCTCGTGACTGGTGACCGCCACCGCGATGACGGTGCCCGAGCGCTCGTTGAACACCTCGTGGCTGAGCACAAGGACGGGGCGAAGCCCGCCCTGCTCGTGGCCCTTTGCGGGATTGAGGTTCGCCCAGTAGATGTCGCCCCTCAGTATTCGGGCCACGTGGCAAGCTCCTCTGAAAGACCCTCCTCGGCCAGAGCGCGCTCGAGCTCGGGATCGAGCTTGGCGCATTCGGCCGCGAGGCGGGTCTTCCCCATGCGCTCGAGCTTCTCGGCGACTGCATCCTGGATGAGCTTGCTGCGGCTGGGGAACTTGCCCTCTCTGACGAGGCGATCGACCCTGACAAGGGCGCTCTCGTCCAGGCTGACGGCGATCTTCGCGACACTCATGGCCGGCCTCCAGTAGTACTATGGGTCATACTGACGTCGACGTCAAGCCCGGCACACCACCCTCGCAGCATCACGGGATCCTACGCTGCGCTCACGCGTCTTGCCGCAGGCAGGGGGATGACCGCATCGCAAGCACTGTCATCCTGAGGAGCCCCGCGCAGCGGGGCAACGAAGCATCCCGTGGCGCCGGGACTGCGCTCGCCCACCGCCCTCACAGCACAGCGAGGTCCTTTGCCGCCCTCGCGTTGCCTGCCCCGTGCCAGCATCCTTTCGTGCACCCGGTGAGCCTGGGCTTCGATCGCGGGGAGCTTGCAGCGCTCTGCCGCCGTCACCGCATCCGCCGGCTGGCGATGTTCGGTTCCGTGCTGCGCTGCGACGACGACCGCGCGAGTGATCTCGACATCCTGATCGAGTTCGAGCCGAGGGCCGCGGCGGGCCAGCGCTTCAACACGATTCAGGCTGGGCTGAGCACCATCTTCCGCCGCCGCGTCGACCTCAACACGCCGGAGTTCCTCAGTCGCCACTTTCGGGATCGCGTGCTCGCCGAAGCTGTTCCCCTGTATGAAGCAGCCTGACGACGCTGTGCTCCTGTGCGATATGCGCGACTTTGCCGGCAAGGCGATCCCCGCGGCCGGGAGTCGGCTGCGCTGCGACCTCGACTCTGACGACGTCTTCGCGGCCGCCATGGAGCGCTTCATCGAGATCATCGGTGAGGCTGCGAGCAGGGTCTCGGAGGCCACCCGCCAGAGGATCTCAGGGGTTCCCTGGTACGAGATCGTCGGTATGCGGAACCGACTGATTCACGGCTCCGCGTCGGTCGACCACGACGTCATGTGGGCGTGATCACGCTCGACCTTCCCGCGCTCGTCGCAGCTCTCGACGCCGCTTCCGAGACGTGACAGCGTCGCGTGCGGCACCCCCACCGCGCCTGTCACGGCGAGGAGCCGAGCCGCGGGCAAGGCGACGCGGCAGTCTCCTTCACTCCCATGAAATCCCTCGCATCTCGGAGAAGCGAACTCCCGCTCGAACGCGTCCACGTGCGGCCCGGCGGCGCGATCCGGTTCGACGCGAAGGCGCCCTCCACCGGCTCCAGCTCATGCCCGGACCAGTGCGGCGGGGAAAGGCAGAATCGAGGCATCGTCAACACACGGAGACCAAGCGGCATCGCAGCGTCAGTGCCAGCTCGGGCTGCGCCTTGACGTGGTTCCGAATTGGAACCATAGTGATAGATGCAGGGAGGCAACCATGCCGACGACGATCACGGTGAAGGGGATCCCGGAGGACCTCTACCGGAGACTGAAGGAAGCGGCTGCGGCGAATCGCCGCAGCATCAACAGCGAGATCATCAGCAGGATCGAGCAGACCCTGAAGGCGCGCCGAGTGCCGACGGCCGAGCTGCTGGAGGGGGTGCGACGGCTGCACGCGAGCTTCGGCGGCAAGACGCTCAAGCTGAAGCAACTGGACGCCGCGCGCCGTGAGGGGCGCCCATGATCGTGGTGGACACCAACGTCATTGCGGCGTTGGTGCTGCCGACGAGCGAGCATACGCTGGCGGCCACGGCGACGCTGGAGCGTGATCGAGAGTGGGCGGCACCGCTGTCGTGGCGCAGCGAGTTCTGCACCATGCTGGCCACGGGCGTGCGAAGCGGCTGGCTGAGTGCCGAGCAGGCGACCCAGGCGTTGCGAAGTGCCGAGGACCTCATGGAAGGCGGCGAGTTCGCGGTGCCTGCGGCCGAGGTGCTGAGGACCGCCATGGCGAGCGGCTGCACTGCCTGCGACTGCGAGTTCGTTGTCCTGGCGAAGGATCTCGACGTGAAGCTGATAACCCTCGACCGGGCGGTGCTCAAGGCGTTCCCGGACGTTGCCCGTTCGCTTGGCTCGCGGCACGCCACCTGAGGCCTCCCGCTCCATCAGAAAGACCGAAGGGCGGGCGCTCTCGCCCGCCCGGACCTCGCACGGGTTCACCACCGCCGAGGCGTTGGCGCCCTCACTCCCAGAAGCGGCTGTCGAGTCGGTGCCCCCGCTCAATGTCTCTCAGGTGCAGGCATCCTGCTTGCGCCGGCAGAGCCACGCCACTATCAACCCGCTCTGCCGCCGCGGGCGGCACCCCGACCTCCGCCGCGAACTCGCGCTCGAACGCGTCCGCGCGCGGCCCCAGCGGCGCGAGCCAGCTCGGCGCGAATGCGTCGCTCACCTGCTCCGGCTCGGGGCCGGACAGGTGCGGCGGAGAGAGGTAGCTTCGCGGCATCGTCAATCGCCCTCAGCGAGGTGGCTGGTGAGTATTCCGTGCACCCTCATCCCGCTTCCGGTGGGCGTCGACGCCGAGGCGATCGAGCTCCAAATTCACCCGGCGCCGCGCAGGTGTCAGCGCGCGCCTCGCGCGCCACCCATGTTGTGAAAATCATCCGCGTAGTGGTTGTTTTTCGTCCGATGAAGAGCTATTCTCCCGGCCATGATCGAGCGCAGCATCACGGGGCGTTTGCTGGAGGCGCTGGCGGACACGCCCGTGGTCTTCCTCGCGGGCGCCCGCCAGACCGGCAAGAGCACGCTCGCGCGCGCCCTGGCGACCGGCCCCCACCCGGCGCAGTACCTCACCCTCGACGATGCAGCCGTCATGGCGGCGGCGCACCGCGATCCTGCCGGCTTCATCGCCGGCATCGAGGGCAACGTCGTCCTCGACGAGGTGCAGCGGGTTCCCGAGCTGAGCCTCGCCATCAAGGCGGAGGTCGATCGCCGGCGCGTCCCGGGGCGGTTCTTCCTCACCGGCTCCGCCAACGTCCTGCTCCTGCCCGCCGTCGCCCAGGCGCTCGCGGGCCGGATCGAGGTGTGCACCCTCTGGCCGCTCTCGATCGGGGAGCTCGGCGGAGTGCGCGAGGGCTTCATCGACGCGGCGTTCTCGCCATCCACGCCGAAGGCGCCCGACGGCGCTCCGTCACGCGCGGAGCTCGCGGCGCGCATCGCCCGCGGTGGCTTTCCGGAGGTGCAGGACCGGCGTTCGCCCGGGCGCCGCGACGCCTGGTTCTCGTCGTACCTGTCGACCATCATGCAGCGCGACGTGCGCGACCTCTCCGTCATCGAGGGGCTCGCGCAGTTGCCGCACCTGCTCTCGCTGGTCGCGGCCCGAAACGGCGCGCCCCTGAACGCCGCCGACCTGTCGAGGTCCGCCGCCGTGCCTCAGACGACGTTGAAGCGGTACCTTGCGCTCCTCGAGACGCTTTTCCTGGTGCACCGGGTGCCGGCCTGGAGCGCCAACCTCACGACCCGTCTCGTGAAGGCGCCCAGGCTCTACGTGACCGACTCCGGCGTTGCGGCGCACCTGGCCGGCGCCGACGAGGCGAGGCTCGCCGGCGATCCCTCGTTCCTCGGGCCGTTCCTCGAGGGCCTCGTGGTCGGCGAGCTCCTCAAGCAGTCCACCTGGAGCGACACCGCCGTCCGGCTCTTCCATTTCCGCACCCACGCCGGCCGGGAAGTGGACCTCGTGCTCGAGGACGCTGCCGGGCGTCTCGTCGCCGTCGAGGTCAAGGCGGCGGCGACCCTCGCGGTGAGCGACGTGGCCGGGATCCAGACGTTCGCCGCCCTCGCCGGCCCCAGGTTCCACCGCGGCATCGTCCTCTACGCGGGCCGCGAGGTCATCCCGTTCGCCGCCAACATCCACGCCCTCCCCCTGCCGGCGCTGTGGCAGGGCGCAGCTCCCCGCACGGGGGGATGACCCCCGGGCCGCTGCCCTCTCGAGATGCGGTTCGGGGGCGCTGCGCCAGCGGCGGCAGCCGGGTTGGCGCAGCGGCGACACTGCCCCTGCACAACTGCCGTGGTGAGCTCCCGCTCGACCGCGCCCAGGAGTAGCCCCAGCGGCGCGGTCCAGTTCGACGCGAATGCGTCGTTCACCTGCTCCGGCTCGGGGCCGGACAGGTGTGGCGGGGAAGGGTAGGTTCGCGGCATCAGACGCCTCCGCCGCGAAGCGGCCGTGCCGGTACGCCCGCAACCGTCGCCCCGCCTGGCACGTCGCGCACCACCGCGGCGCCGGCGCCGACCACCGCCCACGCGCCGATCGACACGCCGGGGATCACCGCGCTGCCGATGCCCAGAGATGCGCCACCGGCTCCGGCCGCGCCCCAGTTGGCGGCGACCCAAACCCTCCGAGGACAGCAATCACGGGCCACGAGGTGCGGCCCGGGTCGCCCTGCATGCTCACGCCTGGGGCGTCTCCTCGCGCCGCTTCGTTCCCATGAACTCGTACATCGTGACGTGATCCTCTCGGTTGATCCCTTCGCGGCGCAGCACGCTCTTGACTGTTCTCACTAGGATTCTCGCGTCGAGCAGGAGGCTCCAATTGTCGACGTACCAGACGTCCAGGCGAAACCTCTCCTCCCAGTCGGCAGCGTTGCGCCCATTAACCTGCGCCCAGCCGGTGATTCCCGGCAACACGTCGTGCCGCCTCGATTGCTCGCTGTTGTACCTCGAGAGGTACTGCATCAGGAGGGGCCGGGGGCCCACCAGGCTCAACTCGCCGCGAAGGACGTTCAGGAGCTGCGGCAACTCGTCGAGGCTCGTCGACCGTATGAGCCGGCCCGCCCGCGTGAGTCGCTCAGCGTCCGCGAGCGGCTCGCCCGTCGCCGGATCGACCGCGTGCCGCATCGTCCTGAACTTCACAATTTGGAACGGCCTACCGCGGTAACCGGGGCGCTGTTGCCGGAAGAGCACCGGTCGCCCCATCGACAGAGCTACCACTGCAGCCGTGGCGGCCATGACGGGCGCCAGCAGCACGAGACCGAAGGCGGCAACACCGAGGTCAATGGCTCGCTTCACGATGAGGCGCCACCCGCGCTGATGCACGGTCACCTCTTCCGCAGCAACCAGAACTGTATTGGTGAGTAGTTCCCCATCGGCGGGAGGAAGGAGAAAAACTTGACCAAGTGGGTGTTGTATAGCACTTCCCGTTTCGTGCATGCAGGGTATAGGACCCGGCTGACGAAGTAATGCGACGAGAGGAAGTTCGGAGACGGTAGCGTCGGATCATGCTCGCGCGCCAGATCGACGATCTCGAAGTCGCTCGCGACGGTCTCCAGGAACCACTGTTCCTCGAACCAGAGGTTGTGATGGGGAACCGCATTCGGCGGCAGGCCAAGCTCTTTGCGCGCCGCGTTCAGGAGCTCGAGGCCGTTCATGAACGCCTCAATGCACAGGAAGTGCCCGCCCGGCCGGAGCACGCGTGCAATTTCCCGTAACGAGTCGGCCTGGTGCGCCCGATCCATGACGTTGATGATGCACCGCTCGGTGATCACGACGTCCCGAGACCCGTGGTCGAACGGCATCTTCCGGACATCACCCTGCACGATGATCGCGCCCGCGACGCCCCGCTCGCGAGCGACCCGCACCATGTCCGGGGTGTACTCAAGACCGGTCAGGGTCAGGTCCGGATGGCACTCACGGACCGCCCCGAGCAAGTACGCGTTGCCGCATCCAACGTCGAGCAGGTCGTTCACCGTTACGCCGCGTGCCCTTAGCCACTCGAGGACGCGTAGGATCGATGCGATTTCACGACCCCTGGTGACCTCGTCACGCATGGTCGACGAGGCGTCCCGCCCGTGGGCTTCGGCCTCCCTGCGGTAATGCTCGAGGATGACGTCCGTGTATGCCGCTTCGCTCTGTTCGGTCACTGTATGACACCTACTCTATCTCGGTTAGGCACGCAAGTTGCGGATCCGGGCCGCCGACCGGGCGGCGGATCCGTCGGCCGCAGAGAGTACGTTAGGTAGATCGCGCATGCTTCAACCGGTGCCGGCGGCCGTCGATCTCACCGGCGCAATGCCTCGTTCAGCCAGCAATCTGCGGTACAGCTCCACCCACCGACCCCAGACGATCTCTTGCCTGAACTCCCGCACCGCCCGCTGCCTCGCCGCCTCGCCGTGCCGGGCGCGCTGCGCGGGCATGCAGAGGTAGGCGAAACACGCGTCTGCCAGCCCGGCCGTATCGCCGATTGGTACGAGGAGGCCCGTCACACCATCGACGACGGCGTCGACCGTGCCCGTGGCGGCGAAGCCGGCCACGGGCACCCCCGAGGCGGCCGCCTCGAGCGGCGCGTTGGGGAACCCCTCGCGGTGCGAAGGGAACGCAAGCACGTCCATCGCCGCGTAGTACTCCGCAGTGTCGCCCACGAACCCGAGGTGCACGATGCGAGGATCCGTCTCCAGGCGCCGGTGGACCGCGGGACCGACGGCGTCGCCGTCCTCGAACTCCCCGAGCATCAGGAGACGCGTGCCTGGCAACCGAGTGACGACGCTGTCGAATGCCGCGAGCACCTCCGAGACACCCTTGTCGCGCGTAAACCGGCCGACGAAGCCCATCACTGGGGCGTCCGGCTTGAGGCCGAGCCGGGACCGCAGTTCCGTTGCTTCAGTCCGCGACCGGGGCCTGAAGCGCTCGACGTCGATGCCGTTCGACGATCCCGAGGCCAGCACGACGGCCTTCTCGGCTCTGCCCAGCCTCAGCTCGAGCCACCTCCGGCGCAGGCTCTCGCTGACGCAAACAGTCCGGTGCGAGCAGGCGGCGGCGACTCGCTCGGTCGCCGCGAGGATCCGCCGCGCAGCGCCGGCGGCAGTCTCGAGACGGAGGCCGCGCAGCGTGTAGACACGCACCGGCACCCGCGCGACGCGCGCCGCTATCATTCCGAGCAACCCTGCCTTGGGTGTTCCGGCGTTCACGAGATGAGGCCTGCACCGGCGGAGGACCCGGATCAGTCGCACCAAGGCTACAGCGTCGGCGGCGGGGCTGATCGATCGCGTCATCGGGACCGGGATCGTCGCTACGCCCTCGCGGGACCCGACGGCCCCGAGCTCACTGCCGGGCGAGGCGACGACCGTGACGTCGAAACCTTCGTCCCGCATTGCCGCGAGCTGCCCTACCAAGAACGCCCGCGCCGTGACGGGGTGGGTTACGACGTGGACGACCCGGAGGTGGCCCACGCCACGTCGCGCGGCAGTGGCGCCTGCCGCTTGCCAGGTCACGCGCCCGGCTCCCGCGAGGCCCCGGCAACGGAGGGCCAAGGCCGTGCAGCGCCGGCAGGACGCGATCCTTGACCGGATTCCCGCGGTGCCAGATCAAGGCCGGGCCGGCGGGCTCGGACGCTGGCGAGGTGCTGCCTTCGCAGTACGCCCAGCTCAACGGCCAGGCACTGCAGGAACGCGAGCAGGATCCAGAACAGGCTGTCTCGCAGGCCGTTGTGAGTCACCGAGTAGAAGGCGACAGGTAGCAGGTGCGCCACCAGGTACACGGGTGCCCGCTTCACCACATGAAGCAGGAAGAAGAGGAACGCTGCGGAGCCGACGAGTCCGTACGAAAAGAGGATCGTGCCTGGCGAGGAGTGGATCTCGATCGGGTGAGCCGGGTCGAAGCGGTCGTAGGCTCCTTCGGCCGAGCCGAACGCCAGGTATTCAGGGAAGTCCACGATGCGATGGTAGCCCCTCGCCTCGAGGCTGTCGTCCTTGGTGCGGCCCACCGTATCGAGACGCTCCTCCGTGGAGCGGACCAATGCCGCGCCGAAGTCGGTAAGGAACACCAGGGTCACGATCACCAGTCCCGACACGATGACCGACCCGGGCCGCCGGATGAGGGTGATGACGATCAGAATCGCAGTCGCGATAATCGCCGCCTTCGACAGCGAAACCAGGGTCAAATACACCGCCGCGCCGTAGGTGACGACCTGGTACCAGAACGGGAGGCGCAGCCACTTCGCCCCGATTGCGAAGATCGTCACCGACAGCAGCGCGAAGAACCCCAGTTGATTCGGGTTGTTGAAGAAGATCTCCTGCCGGATCGAGCCTGTGGCTGGGTGCAGCAGGGCCAACGCAAACTGGACGAGCAGCGTCGTGCTGGCCGCGAGCGTGACGGCGCGGAGCATGGTGGCACGGAAGCGGACGTAGAGAGTGACCACTGCCACGAAGACCACCAGATTGAAGGCGTAGAACAGGGGATTGATGAGGATGGTCCCCTTGCCCAGCGCCAGGCGTTGCTCGAGGATGGCCCAGTACGCGCTCACGGCCGCCACGTAGCTGACGAAGTAGAGCAACGCGTAGCTGCTGAAGAAGTGCCTGAAGGCGGGGATGAACCCGGTGCCGATCCCGACCAGCACGCCGAGCGCCAGGATCGCCAGGTCGGCCGGCTGCGGCATCGCGCTCGGCAGGACGTAGAACGGCGCGACGAGAAAGTAGACGAACAGCACGAACAGCGGCGCGTGCCGCAGGGCCGCGAGCCAGCGCGCCGGGGCCGGCGCCGTGTACGTCACCGCCCTTGCGTCAGTGCCCATCGGCCACGCTCCGGATCACGTCCACCACTCGCGCGGTGGCGTTCTGACGCTCCGCCAGGTGGTGCGCCAGATACCGCTCGACGGCTCCCGCGCTCGATCGTTTCCACGTCGACATCAGCGCATCGACCTGTCCCCCGAGCGCACCGCCGGCCGACAGCGCCATCCCGGCGCCCGCCGACACGTAGTCGTGCACCCACCCGGCGCCCGGGACCTCCAGGACCCCGATCGGCCTGCCGAGGATCAGTGCCTCGAGGCCGACCGTGGAGGCGAGAACAACGGCGGCGTCGGCCAGTGCCAGCAGCGGGTAGAGCGCCTCGCCGACGACGACCCGGACGCGGTCGCCGAGGCCCAGCGGTGCCAGGGCCCTTTCGACTGCCCGCGCCGACTCGCTGCCGTGCAGCTTGACCAGCAGCGTCGCGCGGCCCGACCCGAGCATTCCCTGCACCCCGGCGACGAAGCGGGCGATCAGCTCGAGCTTCTCGCGCGTCGAGCAGAAGCCGAGATCGTCGATCGGGTTCGAGAGGAAGAGCAGGCATCGACCCCGGAGACCGAGGCGACCGCGGAGCTCGGCGGCCGCCGCGGACCAGTCCGTGTCGCCCAGCGCGTCGAACCTGGGGCTGCCGGTCAGGACCAGGTGGCTCTCGTCAACACCGGCCTGCCGGAAGTAGCCGGCACTGGCCTCGCCCCACGCGGCCACCGCTGCGGCACCGCCGCCCCCGTACGGCCTCCCCTTCTCCGCGTCCGGGAGCGGAAACCTGATCCCCTCCTGCAACAGCACGAAGGGTATGCCCCGCGCCCGCAGCAGATCCACGATGCGGTCGTACGGGAAGGCAGCATCATTGGGGAGCACCGCCAGCCGGGGCGCTTGGCGCAGGCACGCCTCCACGCGGCGGGAGAGCGAGACGTGCCACGCGGCGCGACGCACGACGGTCCGGAGCATCCGACCCACGGCGCCGGTGCGGGCGCGTCCCGACGGCCCCTCGATCCTGCGCGGCCCGTCCATGATCCTGACGAGACCCACGCCCGCGTCGCGGAAGCGCGCCTCGGGCGACCGCATCCCCCTGAACTCGCACAGCGAGACGACCCTCACGCCGAGGTCGGTGTGCGACCGCAGCGCTTTCGCCACCGGGTGCATCATCGCCGCATGGTGGCGGTCGTTCGAGATGTAGAGGTCGATCAGGGCCACGTCAGGCCACCGTCCCGAGAAGCTCGTCGCGATAACGCGCGGTGACCGTGGCCACGTCGAAGCGGCCGACCACACGCCGGCCGGCTTCGCCCATGGCGCGCCGTGCCTGGTCGTCGACCAGCAGGCGGTGCAGCGCGCCGGCGAGCGCGGCGCTGTCCCCTACAGGGACGAGCAGGCCGTTCACGCCGGGAGCGTCGACGATCTCCGCGGGCCCGGCGTGGCAGTCGGTGGCAACCACGGCCGTACCGCACGCCATCGCCTGGATGAGGACCCCCGGCAGACCCTCGTTCCGCGACGACAGGGCAAAGACCGCGGCGCGCGCCATGTAGCGAAACGGGTTCTTGTCGAAGCCGGAGAAGGCGACGTCGGCGGCAACGCCCAGCCGGCCGGCTTCGGCCTCGAGGCGCCCGCGCATCGGCCCGACGCCGAGGATGAATAGGCGTCCGGGCATCTCCCGGCGCAACGCCGCGAACGCCCCGAGCAGCGTCAGGTGGTCCTTCTGCGGCACGAGCCGCCCGGCGGTCATGATCACCGGCGGCCCGCCCGCGAACCACGGATGGTCGATCGGCGCCGCCGCCTGCGCCGCGATCGACTCGTCGACGACGGGGTTGAACACCACGCGGACCCGCTGCGGGGGCAGCCGGAGGTACCGGAGAAGATCCGATCGCACGCCCCCCGAGACCGCCAGGACTCGATCGGCGAACCTGTAAAGTGCGCGCTTCACCACTACCTCGAGCAGCCGCCGCGGGGTGCGCCCGCCGTTGAACAGGATGTTCCGCTCGGAAAGCACCAGCCGGCCAGGGCGCCCGGCGAGGCGGTGGGCGAGAACGGCCGGCACGTTGCCGCCGCTGTCGAGCGACAGGATCACGTCGGGCGCCGCCCGCCGGAGGTACGCCGCGAGCGGAAGCGTGGCGGCACGCAGCCGGCCCGCATCGAGTGATACGACCTCGCTCTCCGGCGGCACGTCGGCCAGCCACTCTCCGGCCCGCCGCACGAGCACAAGCGTCACTGTGAAGCTACCGGCGAGCCCCTTCAGGAGGGTCAGCGTGACGCGGTCGGCCCCGCCCTGACCCATCGCGACGCGAAACACCGCGAGCCTCGGCAGCGAAGCCCGGACCATGCTCATCGCCGCGGCCCCCGGCCCGATGGCAGCGTTGCCCCCCCGGCGGCGCGCCAGACTCCCATTCAGGCGGCGGGCTCCCCGATCCCTGTGAGCACGGCGCGGGCGCGAGCGTCCCACGTGTAGTGCGCCTGGAGATCCTGCCGCGCGGCTCTGCCGAGCCGATCGGCCAGGCCCGGGGCGTCGAGCAGCCGCCGCACCGCGCCCTCCCAGGCATCGACGTCCGCCGGCGGCGCCAGAAGGGCGTTACGACCATCCTCCAGCACCTCGCGAAGGACCGGGAGGTCCGAGGCGACGATCGGCCGGCCGGCGGCCATGTACTCGAACATCTTCATCGGCGACATCCAGCGGCTGGTGTCGGCGGTGCCCGTGGCTACCGCGACGCTATTCTGGTAGGGCATCAGGAGGACGTCCAGGCGCGCGTACCAATGGCCCAACCGTTCGGGCGGAACGAATCCATGAAACGTCACGTTCGGCGGTGTGGGCGTTGTGCGCCACGCCGCCAGCTCGCTCTCGCCGCCTCCCACCAGGTGGAAGCGGGCTTCGGGCATCCGCCCGGCGAGCTCGACCACCAGCTCCACACCGCGGCCGGCGTACAGGCTGCCCACGTACCCGATCGATCGTACTCCGGGCTCGGGGTCGACCGGCGGCGAGCCCGCAGAGCCGGGCTCGCCAGGGACGATCGGATCCGCGCCGTCGTGAGCGACAACCGTCTCGACGGTGGCAGGCAGCAGGCCGGCCTCTTCGAGGATGGTCCGCAGGGCCGTAGAGATTACTACCAGGCGCCGCAACTCGGGTGACCGCATCAGCCGCCGCCACAGGTACGCCCCGAACATGCCCTCCGGCAGGCCGTGGGCCTCGAAGATTACCGGGAGCCCGGTGCCGAGCGCTATCCATGCGCCCAGGAGATCGCGGCTGTAGACGAGGTCGAAGTCGGCCGCGGCCCGGCGGAGCAGCGTGCGCACCTGCCATGCGAAGACCAGCCCGCCCCCCCGCACCGCCGGGTGCCGTAGCTTGCGCACGGTGAAGGCGGACGCAACACCGTAGAACCCGAACACATCGGGGACGCCCGGCTCCTCGCGCTGCGGGCAGTCCTTCACCGTCAGCGTGACTTCGTGCCCGGTGCGCGCAAACCCGTGGCACATCCTCATCACGTGGATGCTGCTGGCCCGCCGAGACGGCACGTAGGACGTGGACAGGTAGAGGATTCGCACTGTTTCTCAGCGCCCCGAGATCGCGGCCGCCTGCACGACCTCGCGAAACACCGAGAGCAGCCTCGCCGTGGTCGACGACACCTCGTACTCGCGAAGCACCGCCTCGTCCGGCGCTAGGGCCGTCCCGGTCACGATGAGCTCGCGCATGTACGCCGCCAGACCGTCGATGTCGGAGTGCGCGAAGGCGCGGTATCCAAGCCTCCGCAGGAACTGCGCCGTGGGGCTGTCCGCAGGGGTGATGCCGACGATCGGGCGCCTGCTGCCCGCATAGTCGACGACCTTCGACGGGAGAAAGGGGCTGCCTGGGAAGTCGGCGTCGATGACGACCAGGCACTGTGAGGCTCTCATCAGCCGCAGGCTCTCGGCGTACTGGACTTTCGGCTCGGAGGAAACCACACCTTCCAAGCCGTGCTCAGCGATCAGGCGGGCAAGGTCCCGGTCACGAAAGCTGCCGCCCTCATCGGTGGCGCCGACGAATCTCACCAGGCACTTCTGTCGGAGATCGGCGTCGGCGCCTAGAAGGCGTGCGAGTGCCGCCAGCAGTGGACGTGGGTTCCGATCGCCGTAGAGCGCTCCGATGTAGCTGATGACGAACCTGTCCTGCCGGGGTTCCGACCCCAGGTAGAGGCGGGGGTCGAAACAATGCGGGACGACGATCCCGCGCTGTCGCAGGGCGACGGGGTACTTGGCCATGACGAGGTGCTGTGCCTGCTCGTTCGTGAAGATCACGCGCTGGCTCTGCTTTACGACCCCGGACTCCTGGCGCCGCAGGCTGAGATTCCGCAGCAGACCATATCTCTTGAAGGGGTTATCGACCCACGGATCGGAGAAATGAGAGATAAAGGGAATGTCAGTGGCCCGAGAAAGCCGTGCACCCAGCACATTGCTCTCCTGAGGATTGGAGAACGAGAAGATCAGGTTGGACCGATGTATCTCGACCATATTCAGAAGCGACCCGAGGATCGCACCCTCGCGACGTGCCCGCCGCGACCGCCGCACCAGGGCATTCCCGCCTGCGGCGCCGGGCGGAGTCGGGGGCGCGATTCGAAATACGGGCGCGCCCGAACTCCAGTCTCCCGGCTCTCCGGCGGTTGCGACCACAGGCTTGGCGCCCTGAGCAATCCACTCGGGGATCATCTTGCCGATGAGCATGGCCTGCGGGCGAACCATGGGCGGCGCCCACCAACTCAGGCATAGCGGCCGTAACTCTCTCCTATCCACTGCAGGCAGCGTTCACCCTCTCCCGGAGGACCCGGGTAGCCGAAAGGAGGCCCCGGTGAAGCCCGACGATCGGCAGCTTTCCAGCGCGTGAGACCTGATGCTTGGCCTTCTTCGGAGCACCGGGAGCAGATCGGGCGAGGCGGTTTGGCTCCTGGTTGTTAGGGTGGAGGGGCCTCCGTGTGGGTCGGAGAAAGGACACCCCGAATCGCACTAAGTGCTGGGGCACCATTGTCCGCTGGAGCCGCCCCGAATCGGTGGACAATCGGCCGCTCATCCGGCACCCACTGGGCCGCCAACGGCGTTGACAAAGTGGAACAGGATCTGCTTCCTCCGCGGACGGACGCTCCGGCGAACCAAGAGTCTAACAAGGTTCTTGAGGTACACGCGATACCAAAGCGCATACCCAAACTGTGACCAGCCGCGCGTCACGAAGACCTTGTGCCTGATCGGGCGGAGGACGGCGAACGAGTGCTCGTCGTACGAGTTCACATGTTCCCCACCTGGAGCTATAACTTCGCCATAAGGCACCACAATGAATAGCTGTCGACAACACGACAGAAGGTGACCTGCCACCTCGACATCGCAGGACAGGTGTTCCAGGACGTTGGAGGACAGAACAACGGAAACGCGGGGAACCACGGTGTGGTCCCCGACCAGGAAGGACGCAATCGAGCCAAAACGCGCACGGCAGGCGTCAATAGCACGCGGAGAGTGATCGACGCCGATGAGGGTCGCCTTGGGAAAAGCATTCTTGTATAACGGAAATGCATCACCCGTCCCGCAACCGAAGTCAAGGAACGTCCCATCGAACGTGCCCGGCAATCCGAGAAGCGGGATTTGAGCCCGCGCGAACTGCATGGTCTGAACAGGACCACGCCGCACTTGCCAGTCCCCGGAGGCGAATCGCCTATCCCAGTACTCCTTGGTGTTGACGTTCATTGCCGACCCCTACCACACTTAACGGGGCACGAACGCTTTGCCCCCCAGCCGCAGTGTTCCGTGCAGCTGCCTCAGCATCCTGATTGTGGCCCAGACGACCCCGCAGCAAGCACTCTTGGTCGATGCATGACACTCAAAGCCCACCAGAAGGTCCAGGCTGCGTGGAACAGGTACGCGAGGAGTCGCGCACCTGCAAGGCCGTTGGCACCGAACCGAACCAAGAGGAGTGTCGCCACGAGGTAGACAATTGCCCAAGCCGTGTTCATCACAAACCCAAGCCACATCCGGCCAGAGGCCGCGATGAGGTGCCCGATGGGACCCTGGAGCGAGACGATTAGAGAGGTTGCCAACCCAAGGACCAGTGCAGTCCACCCGGCAGCAAACCCCGGGCCGTACATTGCCATGATCCATGGACTAGCGAACGAGAGGATGCAGACAAGTGGCGTCGCCACGGCCGCCGTAGCGCCAACGAGTACCCTGAAGATCCTGACCACCGAGCGCATATCGCCAGCACCGATCCTCTCGGAGAGAACCGGAAGGAACACGCCGCCTGCAACACGCGGAAGGAAGATGACGACACCGAACCACTGAGTGACAACCCGGAAGATCCCCATCTCTGAGTAGCCGTGGGGCTGATTGACCAACATCGCGGCGCACGCCCAATCGACCGGCGTGACCATCATGCTCGCAAGGAGGGCGGGAAAGGAGAAGTGCCACAACATCTTCCAGTCCTCGGCCTTGAGCCCAAAGACCAGCGGGACGCCCGCACGGCGCGCCTCGTACCGGACGGCCACGTGGTTAACGAACCAAGCAAACGCAGCACTCCCTGCAATCCCCCAGACAGCTCCGCTCACCCCTCGTGAAGATGCCCCGGCCACGACGAGAATGGGCGTTGCCAGCCCCGAAAGCGTGCTGACCAGCGTCCTTGTTCTGAACGCTTCGAACCCTCCCAGCGCGCCCAACTGCGCCCCATTGAGGGCGCCCAAGAAGAGCGTTATCGCTCCGATGCGCAGCACCCCCGTGAGGTGTGGAGCGGCCAACGTGTTTGCCGCCACCCAAGGTCCTGCGATCACCAGTGTGATCGCGACGACAGCGGCGGAACAGGCTACAACGAGTCCCGAGAGGATCATCACCCGACCTGCCCTGGGCGGATCCGAGACGCGGTATTGGGCGACGTACTTCGTGGCCGTGAGTCCAAGACCGAATCCAGCGAAAAGCTGAAACATGTCGACTGTGTTTTGAATGATGCCAAACTCGCCGAGGGCTTCGCGCCCGAGTACCCTAGCGACGACAATTGACGACGCAAGGCCCAACGCGCGAGCCACAAATGCCCCGACGAAAGCCCACATCGTCCCCGAGGCGAGACGCGCGCCCGCACCGGTTGCCATGAAGGGTGTCAGCGCCCGCCCTAGCGACTGGGGCAGTCTGCGGATAATCCAATCTATGCCCTGCTCTGGAGTCATCACAGTGAGTTCGGTTCAGGGGGTGAGGCTGCCCCCGGTCTGCTCCCGCGCTACGCTGGCGCAACGACGGTTCCGAACGATCTCTAGCAGCCGGGTGAGGTCATGGCAGCCAGAACTTGGCGCTTGACCCTGATGGGTGTAATCGACTGTGGGCATAGCGTGTCTGTCGTTCGATGGACACGCTACCGCCATTGGATCGCACCACAAACCACGACCCTTCATAATATTACCGTGTGCACCACGATGCAGGCTCCGTGACATATGGCTCGAACAAACCTCACCTAGAGAATACCCACTTGCGGAGAGTATAACGATAGGAGCGAAACTCATCCGCGTGTATCAGGCCCACTCCGTCCGCTCGAACCTGAGACCGTTCCCGGATGCGGTCCCCATCCTAACTGTCCTTGAGCAGTACCTCCGTCGACTCTTGCCCGTTGGCCTGCATGTAGTAGTGCCTGTAGTACTTGCCCCTGTAGCGGCCGCCCTCCTGGTGGAGGCGGTTCAGGACCACGCCCAGGAGCTTTGCCTCGACCATGGCGAGACGCTCCACGCACGTCTTGGCGTCCTCGCGCAGGGCGATCCCGGCACCGATGCATAGCAGGACGCCGTCGACCTCCCGGCTCAGGATCGCTGCGTCGGTGACGGGCAGGACCGGCGGCGAGTCCACGATCACGAAGTCGTAGCGCTCCCGCCCGAAGGCGAGGAACTCGCGCATCCGCTCCGACGCCAGCAGCTCCGACGGCTGCGGCGGTGTTGGGCCCGAGGGCGCGACCGAGAGGTTCGGTACCGACGTCGCCTGGATCACCCCTTCCGGCGCCGCCTGACGGGTCAGGAAGCTCACCAGGCCGACCCGGTTCGACACGCCCAAGATCTCGTGCTGGCGGGGTTTGCGGAGGTCGGCGTCAACGATCAGCACGGAGTTCCCGAGCTGGGCGAGGACCACGCCGAGGTTGCTCGCGGTGACGGTCTTCCCCTCGCCGGCGACGGCGGAAGTGACCAGCACCGACTTCAGGGAGTTCGCCGTCGAGAGCATCATGGCGGTGCGCAGCGAGCGGTACGCCTCCGAGACCGCGAGGCGCGGGTGCGAGACGCACACCAGCTCGACGGGGATGCTCCGCCCGAGTCTCTCGGCAGTAGCCTCGCCCGCAGCGCGACGGCGCTTTCCGTACCCGTAGTAGCCGTACCGGCTGCGCCCCTCGATCATGTCAGGGATGGTGCCGACGACGGACTGCCCGAGGACACGCTCGACGTCGTCCGGGGTCTTGATCGAGCGGTCGAGGTGCTCCGCGACGAAGATCGCCAGCAGACCAGCCAGGACGCCGACCGCAAGGCCGATCGGGAGGTTGCGGACGAGCGACGGCCGGAAGTGTCGAGACGGGGCGAGCGCGCGGTCGATGATCGTGACGTTCGACTCGCCGCTGAGTCCCGCCGACAGCTCGATTTCCGCCTGACGCTTCAGGAGGTCGCTGAGGAGCGAGCGCCTGGTTGCGACCTCGCCCTTGACGGTCATGTAGTCCACCGCGGCCGAGCCGAGGCGCACGACCTCCCGCTTCTGGCGCTCGAGCTCCTGCTGCAGCGCCTTCTCGCGCCGCAGCGCAGCCTCGTACGCGGAGCGCGCGGCAGCCACCTCGGCGGGCTCGGAGCCGACGGCGTGGTCCGGCCCCGCTGTAGCGCCCCCCGGCGCCGGAGCGGCGCCACCGAGGAGCTGCCGGTAGAGGGTCTCCTTCAGGATGCGGTCCGAGATGGCGGAGATGTGCTCCTTCTGCAGCCCCTCCCACTGCGACAGGGTGGCCTCGGCAACGGCGCCCGCGGAGAGGTTCTCGGAGACGGCGCCAAGGCCGCGCAGCCTCTCCTCACCGGCCTGGATGTCTTCCTTGAGCGACTGGATCTGCGCACGCAGGAAGGCCGTCGACTTGCTCAGCGAGGCGATTCGGTTCTCGATGCCCCACGCCACATAGGTGTCGGCGTAGGTATTGGCGACCTGCGCCGCCACTAGGGGCGAGTCGGTCGTGAACGACAGTCTTACCATGTTGGTGCCGCCGATCGGTTGTACGTCCAGCCCCGCCATGAGAGCCTGCGCGCGGGCAACCGTCTGGCGGTCCGGCTCGCCGGCGCTGCCGACCGCCGGCAGGGATGGGGCAGCGCTTGGCTCGCCCGTCGACTGCGCGAGGCGCCGCGCCACGCGCTCGGCGAGACCGCGGCTGCCGAGGAGCTGGATCTGCGTGGGCAGAAACGCCTGCCCCGACCAGTACGAATCCATCGCCTGGGTCACGTTGAGGGGTGACGCGATGTTGCGCTCGATCTGGATCACCGTCGTGGCGCGGAACGCCTTCGGCGTGCGCAGGTAGGACACGAGGGCGAAGGCCAGACATACCGCGACGCTGACGATCAGAAGCATGCGCCTGCGCTTGATCACGTCGATATAGCGCGAGATGTGGAACTCGCCATCGAGCTCGAGGGGGGGCAGGCCGGCTTCGGCCTGCTGGGGTCGTTTCGATGTCGCCATGTGCTGGTGCGCTCCCGTCGTCGTCGCTGCCTTTATCACCGTCGCCCAGCTAACCTTCGGGTTTCGAATTCCCTTCCTGGAGCTGGGAGTGGAGTATAGCTCCCGACCGGCGAACAGGCAGCTCTCAGCCTCTGGGATCGGGCGCCGGTCCGTCGACGCTGCCGGTGGTCGAAAGCGCAGCGCGGACTGCGCGGATGTTGGCGGCGGAGTCGCTCAGCTCCTCGAAGATCCGGCGGGATTGCGCCCCGAACTCCGCAATCCTCCGCGGGTCCGCGAGGAAGAACTCCAACGCCGTGTCCAGTGCCGGGTCCAGGCGCCGCGAATCGAGGACGAATCCGTTATGCCCGTCCCGGACGAAATCGTAGGCGCTCGCCACCCTGTCCGTGGTCACGATCGGCTTGCCCATGGAAGCCGCCTCGACGATCACGTTGCCCCAGCCCTCGTGCA
Source organism: uncultured Thermoanaerobaculia bacterium (assembly GCA_964594125.1). Classification (GTDB taxonomy): domain Bacteria; phylum Acidobacteriota; class Thermoanaerobaculia; order Thermoanaerobaculales; family Thermoanaerobaculaceae; genus CAVRZJ01. The sequence goes on from CAZQLL010000001.1 coordinate 134,325, forward strand.
TCTCCTCGCCTGCGACAGCGAGGACGTGCGGGTGCACGAAGACGTCGCAGGCGCGATAGTAGTTGTGGACCGCCAATGGGGGGACAGCGCCGAGGAAGTGGATCCGCGGCTCGCCGAGCGCGAGCGCCCTGCACTCCTCGAAGTAGCGAACAGACACGGCTCCCCTGCCCTCGTCGGTACGGATCGGTTCGCCCACCACCCAGAGCGCCACGTCGGCGCCGGCTCTCGTCCGGCACCTAACAGCCTGGATCAGCTCACGCAGGCCCTTCTGCTCCATGACGCGTCCCAGGTAGAGGAACGTGACGGCACTGGTCTTCAGGCACTCGAGATCCGAGAGCACCTGCGGGTCGGGAGGATACGAGCCCAGGTCGTCTGGGAGAGATCGGAAGACGTGGATTCTGTCCTCCCGGGTGCCGTGGCGGAGCAGGTACGATCGCGCCGCCGTGCCGGTCGGGAGCATGGCGTCGGCGTGGCGGTCGATGTGCCTCGTGAGCCACTGCTGCACGCGCGCATTCAGCGCCGAACGGCCCAGGCCGCGTATCGGCTTCTCGATCCAGCGCTCCTTCCTCAACGCGATACGTTTGCCGCGGAGCCGGGCTACGAGGTAGGCGACCTTGGACTTCCACGAATCCGAGGTAGAGCTGACGATCAGGTCGACGTCCCTTGACAGTCGGTCGATCGCCCGAGCGAGTCGGACCGCCCGAGCCGCCTGCCAGGGCCGGATGATGTCGGCGCGGCCCGGCTCCAGGATTTCGAATGTGAAGGCGTCCGTGAGCTCAGGAGGTACGGGCTCGCCACGAGGCGGCGGGACGATCCATAGGACCCGGAGGTCGAACGCCCCTGCCAGGACCCGGTATTTCCGGCGATCGTACTGCCTGTAGCGATTGTTGATGTAGAGGATCTTTTCCCTCACGGTGCGTACCCGGGTCTCCTTGCCCGGCCAGTGTGACGCCCGCGGTGCACGAGTCAAGAGGTGTCTTGCCGCCGGCCCCGAGCCTGCTCGCCTTTAGCCACGAGCGGGTCGGGTGACGCGCGGGTCCTGCGCCGCGGGTACAATCGAGACGCGCAGGCGGGGGACACGGCGGATGAGCGAGGGAACCGACACCGGGCAGGGGCGGCACGAGCGAGTGTCGGCGCTCCTGGTCCTGGCATCGACTTCCGGTGTCGTCCTCTTCCCGTACCTGACCGTGAAGCTCGGCCCGCAGGCTGCGCTCTACGTCCAGGCCGGCGGGATGCTGGCACTCACAGCGGTGGCTGCGACGGCTGCATTCCTCGCACTGCGCTGGCCCTCCTTCCGCGACGCCGGCGCCCGTCCGCTCCTTCTTGGCGTGGGGTGCTACACGGCTTGCGCCGTCATCGGCGGTCTCGCGGGTGTTGTCCGCGGCAGCGAGACAGCGCTTCTGGCCGGCCAGGTCTTCGCAATGGGCATCCTTCCCGTGGCCGCGCTCGCTCTCTGGCCTCTCGACATCCGCGGTACCGCCCGGATCCTCTCCGGCGGAATAGCCGGCGCTGCGGCGGTCGTGGCGCTCGCTCACATTGCATCCTGGCTGGTGAGTCTCCTGCAGCATCAGGTCTCGTACCGCATGTACTTCGGGAACAACGTGTCCGTACTGGGCCCGTCTCTCCTCGCCACGCTGCTCGGACTTGCGCTCCGTGCAGCGCCGGGCGCCCAACGCCGTTTGGGGGGCGCGGCCGCGGTGGTGCTGTCTGCCGTCATCGTCGGTGCCGGCGCGCGTTCCCTCTGGCTCGTCGCGCCAGTAGCGCTCGGCATCTTCCTGGTGGCGAGCGGTCTTGGCCGGCGGGCTCTGCGGGGGCCGATGGTCCTGCGATTCGCGGCTGCTGTGCTGCTGATCGCCGCCGTCGTCGGCACGGTTTCCTGGTATGTCGAAAAGCCCCGGCCGAATCTGGTGCCGGACACCACCTTCTCGGGACCGTTCTGGCGATTTCCCCCGGGGGCAACCGCGGTGCCCGACGAGACGGCAGCGAGTGGGCGGGCCCTGGAGTGGGCGCCGGCGGACGACCGACCCATCCCCGTCACCGACGCGTTCCCGATCAAGGGGAACCGCGCCTACCTGCTTCGCGTCTCGCTGCGCTCGGGCGGCGGCGGTGAGTCCAGGGTGTTCCTGTGGTTCGAGGACGCCAGCGGCACCAATGGCTACACGGTGCTGCGAGCCGGGGCGGCCTCGGGATGGTTCGATGCCGAGCAATCCGGAGTGTCGACGCCGTCGGCCGTGCGCGCGAGGATTGCGGTGTCACTCAAGCACGGTGGTGAAGGCTCATGGCGTATGCGGCGAATCTCCGTCGAGGAGCTTGGGCCGCCGGTTCTCAGCGCCATCCACCATCAACGTGCCTTCTGGTCCGGGCGCATCGCCTCCTTGATGAGGCTCAACCCCAGCAACTGGCGTCAGGAGCGATCGTTCAAGCAAAGGTTCGGCGAGACCGGCCGCCTGCTCCAGATCTTCCGGGCTGCGCCGGTCGCGACGAAGCTGTTCGGTCACGGCCTCGGCGCCCGCTTCGACTTCAAGACCCGGCGGGAGGCCCGACCGAACTACATCCACAACTTCTACGCCTTCCTGCTCTACAAGACCGGGATCGTCGGTACCGCCCTGGTACTAGCGGCAATGAGCTTGTGGATCGGCTTCACATTCGTCGCGGCGCGGCGGGCGCGCGACCCGTGGCGGCGGGCGTTCCTGTGGGCGGTGTTCTCTGCGTGGCTCGGGTACGCCGCGTGGTCTCTCGCATGCCCCGAGATCCTCGACTTCCGCATGGCGCCGCTGTGGGGGTTCGTGATCGCTGTCACGGGGCACACCGACCGCGAGGAGCGTGAGGCACAGGCGAAGAACGCGTCAGCCTGAGCAGGGGTACGCCACGGCGCGGCGGTCGGGCGGGACAGCAAACCTCCGGGAGAGCCGGCGTCCTCGCCGGCCCGGGCTCCGCCCGCGCGGGCGAGGGCGCCCGCGCTCCTGTCTTGACCGGTTTCCTTGGGAGCGGAGGCCGAGGCGCGCCGCGCAGTTCCGCAACCGGCTGCCAGCCTGCGCTCCCGCGGCAGGCTGTCGTCCTGAGCGCCGGCCGAGGCGGGAGCCGACGCCGCAGCGAAGGATCCCCGCGGCGCCGGGAGGGCGGCGGCGACCGCAGTGCGGGTGGCGCTACGTGCTGCGGAGCGCCTTCACGGCGACAAGGAGCTCAGGGAGATCCCTCGTTATGGCATCCCAGACGAGATCGAGGTCGAGTGCGAAGTAGGCGTGGGCGATGACATCTCACATCCCCGCGATTTCCCGCCAGGGGACGTCCTCGCGCCGCTCCTTCACCTCAGGCGGAAGCCGCTTCACGGCCTCGCCGATGACGTGCAGGTTGTGGAGGATGGCATCGAACCTCATGGCGTCGGTGAAGACGGTCTGCCGCGAGTGCCCAGCCGCGTAGCCGATGACTCTGGCAGCCGCGTCCTCGATGTCCGCGAGCAGGACACCGGCGTCACGCGACGGCGATGGCATCTTGCTCCACGAAGGGCCGCACCCGGTCGCGCAGGCCCGACTCGGTCACGAGATCGACCTGGCGGCCGAGAAGCTCCTCAAGTCGGAAACGCAGATGCATGAACCGACGAAAGGTCGGAGCGACGCTGAAGGACACCAGGATGTCCACGTCGCTTGCCGGGGCCGCTTCGTTACGCGCCACCGACCCGAAGAGCCGCAGGGAAGCAACCCCGAATTCCTGCCGCAGCTCACCAGCGTGGGCGCCCAGGATCTCAAGTGCCTCGTCACGTCCCATCGTCGGCCTCGCGTGTCATTGTACGGCAGCGTAGGTCCTCCGGAAGAGACTGCTGGCTGTGCGCTTCGACCTACGGTGAGCGTGCGATCGCGGCGATTGGGCACACCGACTGCGAGGAGCGCGCGGCTCTCCCGTGCGGGGGCACGCAGGACGTGCACGCTGGGGCGGCGCCGGGAAGGCGATTGGCGACCGCCCTCGCAGTGCCACAGGGTCCCTTGTCGCTCCGTTTCTCCCGATCTCCATGAGGCGTGCCTTACCCCGGACCATGAAAGCCACTGTCATCGCGAGGAGGCCGCAGGCCGCCCCTGTCCCGAGCCGGAGCGAAGCGACGGTCTTGGGGGAAGCGGTTTTCCCCAATGACAACGAGATCGCTTCGTCGTCCGGCGCCCCCCGGCGCTCCGGACTCCTCGCAGTGACGGTTTCCTGCGGAGAGGACCTCCAGGCAATGACGGTGCTCGGGGAAGGACTTCCCAGGCAATCCACATGCGCCATTGGTGCACCCCGGACCATGAAAGTCACCGGGAGGGCCGGCGCCCCCGCCGGCCCGGACCCCGCCCGCTGCGGAGTCCGCGCGGGCGAGGGCGTCCGCGCTCCCGGGTTTCTTGGAGGGACTTTCTGAACAATCCACATGTGGCGGCGCCGCACCCTGGACCATGAAAGTTGCGGGAAGGCGGGCGTATCGTGGTCGGCGAGAGAAGGCGCGCAGGCGAGGTCGAGAGTCATTGACGGGGTTGAGGTCGAAGAACAATCGGACCCGGGCATCCTGATGCACCCCGAACTGTCCCTGAGAGGACGCCAGGCAATGGACGCGGACAGACTGGCTGACCTTGGTGCTCACGGGCTGCTGCGGCCCAGCTTCATCCCGCCTGCACCGATTCGGGAGCTCCGGGAGATCACCCGGTATCGCAAGTCGCTCGTGGAGTCCAAAACGCGCGAGATCAACCGAGCCGAGAAGGTCTTGGAAACGGCGAACATCAAGCTCTCGACGGTGGTCTCGGACATCCTCGGAGTGTCAGGCCGGGCGATGATGCGCGCACTGATCGCTGGCGAGCGTGATCCGGTCATCCTCGCGGCGCTGGCGAAGGGATCGCTCCGAGGCAAGACCGAGGAGCTGATCCCTGCACTGACGGGTCGGTTCATGGCCGGCCATGGCTTCCTGCTCACCCAGATCCTCGACCACATCAAATATCTGGAGGAGCGCATCGGCGCCATCAATGAGGAGGTCGCACGGTTGTGCGAACCGTTTCACGAAGCCGTCGATCTCGTCATGACGATCCCCGGCGTTGGCCTGATGACGGCTCAGGTCATCGTGGCCGAGGTGGGCCTGGACATGAGTCGTTTTCCCAGCGCACATCACCTGGCGAGTTGGGCGGGCGTGTGCCCGGGCAACCATGAGACCGCGGGAAAACGCAGGAGTGGCCGCACACGCAAGGGCAACCGCTGGCTGCGAGGTGCACTCGCCGAAGCGGGGTGGGCGGCATCCAGGACCAAGGGCTCTGAGTACCAGGCTCTCTTCCGCCGCCTCGCCTTCGCCCGGGGCAAGGGCAAGAAGAAGGCCCGCGTCGCCGTCAGCCACGCCATGCTCATTGCCGCCTGGCACATCCTCAAGTACATGACTCCTTACCACGCGCTCACCCCGCCCCAGCGCACCAACTCAGATCCAACGAAGATCACGCAGACTCTCGTCAAACGATTGGAAAAACAGGGCTTCACCGTAACACTCGAGCGAACAAAGGCAGCGTAGTCGGAGGGACTTTCTGGGCAATGACGTCATGCCCACCGTTGCTTGCAGAGCCGATGTGGGGCCGGCGCTCCGCGCCGGCTGCCGGACGCGGCAGAGTCGAGCCAGCGCGTGCGGAGCGCACGCCCCACATCCGCGCTCGTGATTGCCAGGGTCACCGCACGGCGCCGGCCGCAGCGCTGCTCGGGATGGCAGCGCGCTGCGCCGCGGGCACGAAACGCGGCGGCCCTGCAATTTGAATTTCAGATCGTCAATTGACATGATTCCGACCCTGGGGTACCTTGGGACATGATTCTGCGCACGCTGCAGGCTCGTCTCCAGGCACTCGCCGGGCCGTTTCCCGTGGTATTCCTCACCGGGCCGCGGCAATCGGGCAAGACAACCCTCGCCAAGGCGGCGTTCCCCGCGTACCGGTACGTGTCGCTCGAGGACCTGCAGAACCGCGAGGAGGCGACGGAGGACCCGCGCGGGTTCCTCGGCCGTGTCGCGGGCGGGAAGGGTGTGATCCTCGACGAGGTGCAGCGAACACCGGACCTGTTCTCCTATCTCCAGGGGGCGGTCGACGACGGTGGATCGGGTCCCTTCATCCTCACCGGCTCGCAGCAGTTCCTGCTCTCGCAGCAGATCAGCCAGACGCTGGCAGGCAGGGCCGCCGTACTCGAGCTTCTCCCCTTCTCGGTCGCGGAGCTCGCCGGCCGGAACGCCCTCCATCCGGAGGACCTGGCCAACCCGGCGCGCATCCCTTCCGAGCGCCCTCACCAGTCGCTGGAGGGGTTGCTCTTCAGCGGGCTCTTTCCACGGATTCACGACCGCGGCCTCGAGCCGGCGGCGTGGCTGGATGGCTACCTGCGCACCTACATCGAGCGCGACGTGCGAGGGATCGCGAACGTCGCTGACCTCGACACGTTCGTTCGCTTCGTCGGCCTCTGCGCAGGACGCTCGGGTCAGCTCCTCAACCTGTCGTCGCTCGGCGCCGACGCCGGCGTGAGCCATTCCACCGCCCGCCGCTGGATCTCGATTCTGCGAGCAAGCTACGTGCTGGACCTGCTGCCGCCACACCACGAGAACTTCTCCAAGCGCCTGGTGAAGTCGCCGAAGCTGTACTTTCTCGACAGCGGCGTCATGTGCCACATCCTCGGAATCCGCGAGCCGGCGCAGCTTCGAGTGCATCCGCTGCGCGGGGCGATCTTCGAGACGTTCGTCTACACCGAGCTCCGGAAGTTGTTCCTGCACCGCGGGCAACGCCCGCCGCTGTTCTTCTGGCGCGACAGCAACGGCCGCGAGGTGGATGTGCTGATCGAGCTGGGCACCATCAGGGTGCCGGTCGAGGTCAAGGCCGGGGAGACCGTCGCCGGCGATGCGTTCCGCGGGCTCGAGCACTACCTTGCGTTGTCAGGCGACACCGGCGGCGTGCTCGTCTACGGCGGCGACGAGTCCTATGTGCGCGGACGGCACCTGCTGCGCGCCTGGTGGGCCTGCACGTAACCCCGGCAGGGACCGCGAACACCGGCCGCAAGGAGCGCAGGGGGGCGGCCGGCCTTGCAGGGCCACGGGATCCTTCCCCCGCTCGCCCACGCTGCTCGCTCACGGGACAGGGTCGCTTCGCTCATCAGGATGACGGCGGGCGGCCGCTCCGATCCTCAGGACGACATCCGGCGGGCTCTGCGCTCCCCGAGGTGACGGCGGGGCTGAGCAGGCGGGGGCCGAGGAAAGACCGCAGCGTAAGCGCGATGCCAGGGCGGTCAGGCTGGATTCGGCCACCCTGCTTCCAGCAAACGGACGTCCTGCAGATCGACCTCCCTGCCCGCGGCGCGCTTCGACGCAATGAGGTCGGCGCGACTCGCCACGTAGAACGGCTGTCCGTCATAGCTCATGGCGACCCGGCGCTGCCAGGCTGCGGCGAACTCGAGCCCTGGCGTCCAGGTCTGCGCATCGATTCTCACCCAGTCCTGGAAGACCGTGATTTCATGCGCGAGGAGGCTCTCCGGGGTCGTCAGCGCCGCCGTGCCGAATCCCGCGGCCGAGAGCGCCGCGAGCAGGCGCGTCGCATTGTCCGCAGTGGCTTCGATGAGAACGTCGAGGTCGAAGGTCGCGCGCGGCACGCCGTGGAGCACCGCGGCGATGCCGCCGATCACGACGTACCTGACCTCATGCTCCTCGAAGGACCTGAACACGCCCTTGAGCCGGTTGAGCATTCTTCACGTCCTGGATTCGCGGGTTTGCGGTGAGGACCAGCTCCGTGAACTCACACAGGAGGTCCATTCGCTGCTCGAGCGACAGGGAGCTGAACCACCTGGCTTTCGCCTCCGGCGATTCGGCCGCCCGCGAGTTCGCCACTGTTGGAATCACGGCGTTATTCTAGACAATCCAGAGTGTTAGCGCAATCCCACGGACCCTCCACGGCCGCCCGGGATGCGCGACTGCCGCACGCCGGGTGGCCGCAGGTATTCTGCTCGGCGGTGCCGCGGGAGCAGTTCGCCCGCGGCCGCCCGGGTCACCCTCGATGCGCCGGTGGGCGGAGGCGCCACCCGCGGCGCCGGGAGCGCGGTCGGCGGGGGCGCTCGCAGAGCCATGCGATCCGCTGCTTCCGCGGGGCGGGCGGGGCGGGCTCAGGACGGCTGCTTCCTTGAGGCGGGTGGGGGCGCAGGGGCGAGCGACTCGGCGATGCGAACGAGGATGGTGACCTGGTCCTCGAGCTCGCGCTCCTCGGTCAGGCGGGCGTTGCGGTCTCCGACGCCGGCGCGGCTGTCGGCGATGGGCCTGATCGACCAGCCGAGGTAGACGAGCTGTCCCCGGCCCGCCGGCACCCGGCAGAGGATCGAGCGGCCGGACCGGTCGCCGATGAGGGTGTCGGAGTGGTCGCACTCGAGGGGCACGAACGGCTGGCCGGCCAGCCACGGCGGCACGGACCGGCGCGGCAGGTGGGCAACCCAGGGGTGGTCGGGCTGCAGGACGGAGGGGGCCGCGCCGGCGGCCCCGCCAGGGGGCTCGCGCAGCCCGAGCGACGCCAGGAACCTGGCGCCCTGCCCCTCGAATATCGGCAGGGAGCGCGCGGTGAGCAGGAGCGTGCCGCCGCCGCGCAGCCAGTGCGCCAGCCGCGCCAGGTCGCTCTTGCCGAGCGCCGGCGGCCTCGCGTCGGGCGCCACGGGGCTGCCGTCGCAGACGATGACCGCGTACCGCGAGAGGTCGCCGCGCGGGAGCTGCGCCGGCGCCTGCCGCTCCACGGCGAAGTGCGCCTGCTCGATCGCGAACGCCAGCGCCTCCGTCTGGGTATCGCCGTGGCCGCCGACGAGAACGGCGGGGCGCCACGGCCGTTGCTCCTCCGCGGTGAGGCTGACGCGGTGCACGAGCGCGGTGGGGACGGTCAGGCCGACGAGCTGGCCGAACATGGTGTAGCGGCCGCGCACGCCGACGCGCCACGGGTCGGCGCCGACGGGGATGGCGCCGATGTCCGGCCGCGCGGCTGGCGACGCCGCGAGCGGATCGGGGCAGTCGGGCGGCAGCCTCACGCCCGCCCCCGCGGCCGGGCTGGAGGCCGTCAGGCGCAGGTCGAGCGGGGACGCGGGCCGCGGATCGAAGTGGAAGAAGCGCGGGTCGGCGAAGCGGTCGCGCGCGGCCCAGGCGGGGGCGGACTCCGCCGCGCCCGCGGCGGGCGGGGCCGACCGCCGCAGCCCGGCGAGGAAGGCGGCCTCGTCGGTAGCGGCGCCCGCGGCGAAGCTCCAGTGGAGGTTGCCGTCGGCGGCGAGCTCGGCGCCGCCCGTCGGAAGCACCGAGCCGGGCATCCCCTTGACGGTGGCGAAGATGTTGTTGAACAGGCGCCGCGGCGTGCCGTTGCCGACGCCGAGGGCGCCGAGGCCCCCGGCGTAGTGGTCGCGCCACGGACCGTCGCCGGAGATCACGGTGTTCTGGTAGAAGCGCAGCGGCTCCCACGCGGGCGAGCCGTGGTCGCCGGCGAGGCGGCCCATGAAGGTGAACTCCTGCGGCGCCTTGGGGCTGTTCGGGACGAAGTAGTACACCCACGTGCGGAAGTCGAAGACGTTCCGCGTGACCCACACGCCGGCCCCGGTCCGAAACGCCGGCCCGTCTCCGGGCATGACCTTCTGCCTCCCGTGCCCGACCCCGCAGGCGAGCGTGGTGAGCATGCGCCCGAGATAACTCTGCACGATCGTGATGTTGCCGCCGGTCACCCGCCCGTCGAGCAGCGTCGGCGCGGTCACGAAGAGCCCGTCGTCGCTGACGTTGTCGAGGTAGCAGTGGTGGAGGTGGACGCCGTCGACACCGCCGAGGAACAGCCCGTCGACGGTGTCCGTGAACTCCGACCAGGCGATCTCGAAGTCGCGGTTGCCGCCGCCGTTCCACCCGCCGGCGGCGACCAGGCTCGACTCGATCGCCCGGTACTTCAGGTGCGAGCGGAAGATCCACGGCGCCGAGCGGCCGCGGAAGGCGCAGTCGAGCAGCCGCAGGCCGGCGGTGTTGGTCACGCTCATCACGGTGGCGCCGCCGTACGCGGTGACGCCCTCGAGCACGATCCCGGCGCCGTACTCGACGACGAGCGCGGCCTCGAAGCCGCCGCGCAGCACGAGGTCCTGCACCCGCAGGTAACGCGCGCCGCGCAGGCTCATGGGGACGCCGCGGCCGCGCGCCGAGACGACGAGCTTGAGGCGCCGCGGGTCGGTCTCGCCGCGGTAGTTGGCGCCGTCGGCGTCGAGGCCGGGGAGGCGCGTGTGGGCGAGGCGGGCGTGGATGCGGTGCGTCTTCGGGTCGTACCACAGCGAAGGGCCGCAGTAGATCCTCACCCCTTCGCTCTGGTTCGACAGGCCGCGCGTCGCCGGCCCGCCCTTTTTGCGCTCCGCGGCGGGGACCGGCTCGACCCAGGTCCCGTAGGGGTTGTCGGAGCGCAGGTCGCCGAGAAACCTCACCCCGAGGATGGGCACCAGCGAGTCGGCGAAGTTGCCCTCGACGTTGGTCGCGGGCTCCTCCGTCACCGCCTGGACTTCGGGAAACGCCTGCGCCGACACGAACTCGCCGCGCGCGCCGCCGGCGGCGGGGACCCAGGCGCGGGCGGGGTCGTCGTAGAAGTCGGGGATGCCGCGGTCGATCACCACGAGCTCGCCCGGGTAGCTGCGGACCGTGATCGGCCGCCCGACGGCGCCGGCGACGGCGAGCGTGACGGCCTCGCGGTAGATGCCGCCGCGCAGGTACAGGGTATCGCCCGGCCGCAGCGCGCGCGCGGCACGTGCCACGGTCCGCCACGGGCGCACCTCGGAGCCGTCGGCGGCGTCGTCGCCCCGCGCCCCGTCGACGAACCACCCGGGGCCGCTCGCCATCGCGCGGTACGACACCGCAGGCAGCGGGCGCTGCGGCGGGTGGCTCGCGTACGCGCCGGCCTCGGCCTGGCACACGCCCGCGAGCACCGCGCCGAGGACCGCCCCGCCGCGGACCGGACGGAGGAACGGAGCGGGGGTTCGGCGAGGGCTCACCGCGGTTTCCTGAGCGCCGTGAGCGCCGTCGGCCCGGACCGGCGGAAGGCTCACGAGGCCGCCTTGGCGTCAGCACCCCGCCGGGAGCGCGTCACCGGCAGCGGCGCGGTCGACGAGCCACACCGTGGGGCGGCGGGTCGCGGCGGCGAGGTGCACGGGCAGCGGCGCGGCGCCGCGCGGCGGCGCGAGCGCCCGTGCGACGATCTCGCGCTTGGCCCTGCCCGTGACGAGCACGAGCCGGAGCCGCGCCGCGCGCAGCACGGGCAGCGTGAGCGTCAGGCGCTCGCGCGGGCCGGCTGGCGCGCTGGCCGGGACGACCCAGCGGCGCCGCGCGGCGAGCGCCGCGGAACCGGGGAACAGCGAGGCGACATGCCCGTCGGCGCCGACTCCGAGCACGGCCGTGTCGAGCGGCAGCGGGCGGCCGGACGGCGCGCGCAGCAGGCCGCGCAGCGCCGCCTCGTAGGCGCGCGCGCTGCGCTCGGCGTCGCCGCCGGCGGGCATCGGCAGCAGGCGGGCCCCGAGCAGCCCGGCGAGGCCGTGGCGCACCGCCGAGCCGGCGTTGCTGTCGCGGCTCGCGTACGGCACGCGCCGCTCGTCGACCCATACGACGGTGACGCCGGACCAGTCGAACGCTTGCTCGCGCGCCGCCCCGCCCAGCGCCGCGAAAAGCGCCAGCGGCGTCGCGCCGCCCGGGATGGCGAGGAGGAAGCGCCCCCGGCGCGCGATCGCGCGCCGCGCTTCGTCGAGGATGGCGCCGGCGGCGCAGCGGGCGACGGCGCGCGCGCTCGGCAGCACGAAGACCTTGAACTCGCAGTCGCCGCGCCCCCCGGACCGGACCGGCCCGCCGCGGCGGCGGCGCTGCTGCGAAACGCGGCCGGGCGCTCGCCGGCTCATCGGTGGACGGTCTCCGGGCCGAGCAGCGGCGGCAGGTCGCGCAGGTCGGCGATGCAGGGGAGGCGCTCCGGCAGCCATGCGGGGCGCGCGTCGGCGCGGGCGACGAAGCGCACACCGGCGCCGGTCGCGGCGCGCAGGTCGGACTCGCCGTCGCCGACGAAGACGATCTCGGCGGGAGCGAGCGCATGCGCGGCGCGCACGGCGGCGATCGCCTCGGGCTTGGTCGCCGGGCTGCCCCAGACGCCCGCGAAGTCGCCGGCGAGGCCGCGCCGCTCGACGATCAACTCGAGCTCGGCCTGCGGCGTGCCCGAGGCGACGTACACCGGCAGCCTCCCGCGCAGCGCCGCGAGGGTCTCGCGCGCGCCGCGCACGAACGGACACGCCAGCACCTTGTCGAGCGCGATCGCGGAGAACCGCTCGCCGAGCTCCCGGAGCGCGGCCGGAGACAGCGGGCGGCGCAGCAGCTCGCGGTAGATCCACTCGAACTTGACGAAGCGCGAGATGCCGACGTTGGCGACGTGGTAGGCGACGATCGCCTTCACGTGCTCGGGGTAGGCGGCGAACAGCTCGCGGAACGCATCGGTCTTGATGTCGGCGGACTCGAGGACGACGCCGTCGAAGTCGAGGATCAGCGCGCGGGTGGGCCTCACGCGCCACCCCCGCGTCCGCGGCGAGGCGGGACGGGCGAGCAGGCAGCGGGCGGGCTGGGGAGTTTCGGGACGAGCCGCGGCACCGCCCCGCGCACCGCTGTCATCATCCTGACCTGGGGTACGCCGCGTCGCGGCAGTCGGGCGAGGCTGGAAACCAGCGGGAGGGCCGGCGCCCTCGCCGGCCCGGACCCCGCCTGGCAGATCCCCCGCGCGGGCGAGGGCGCCCGCGCTCCCGTCTTGACCGGTTTCCTTGGAAGCACAGCACGGCCCGGGCAGGCCGCTCCTTCGCGAAAGTGACCGTCAGTGCGAGCAGCCGCGCAGAGGTGACAGCGGGTGGGCCGGCCACCCCCGTTGCGGGCGAGGGCGCGCTCCCCGGCCTCTCGGGGCCCTTCGCCGCTGCGCTCCTCAGGGTGACGGTGGATGCGGCGGCCACGCCCGCCGCGGGCGCGCGCCGCGCTCACGAGCCGGCCTTGTGGCCGGCGGCGAGCCACCACTCGGCGGCGGAGACATCGAGGTGGCCGTGGATGTCGCGGCCGGTGACCCACGGGCGGACGATGGCGGCGCTGCGCTTCCCCATCCACCACCACGGGCTGGGGCCGTCGCGGCGCTGGACGCAGCGCCAGCGGAACGTCCACACGCCCTGGTCGTAGTAGTACGCCCTGGGGTACGACTGGCGCGCGGTCGAGACCTGGCGGTCGGCGCCGCCGTACGGCACGAGCACGCCGTCGCGCAGCTCGAGCGCGCGCAGCGGGTGGTCGTCGGCCGCCTCCCACACCGACATGACGGAGTCGAGCGTCGCGTCGGCCGCGAGCATGTCGAGGCTGCGGTCGATCAGGGCGCCGTCCACCATGACGGTGTTGCCGAGAAGCAGCACCACGTTCTCGAGGCCGGGCTCGCGCGCCGCGACGGTCTCGACGTCGTGTCGGATGACGTCGCCGTGGTTCACGTCGTCGCCGCACAGCGCCTCGGGGCGCCGGAGGATCTCGCACCCCATGCGGCGGCCGACCGCGGCGATCTCCTCGCCGTCGGTGTCGAGGAAGACCCGCGCGACGCCGCGGGCGTCGAGCGCCGCCTGGATCGGGTAGGCGACCAGCGGTCTGCCGCCCACTGGGTAGACGTTCTTGTTCGGGATCGACTTCGAGCCGGCGCGGGCGGTAACGATGGCGACGTTCACGAGGGCCGGTTCCCGCCGCCGGCCGGCGGCTCGCCGTGGAGCTGCTCGAGCATCTGCAGCAGCCCCTGGCCCATGTCGACGTAGCACGTCGAGGTGAGCTTGCGGCCGACGCGCGGGTTGAAGGCGTACGGCGTCACGCGATAGTGGGCGTCGAATCGCCCTTCGGGCGGATCGACGTACTCGACGTCGAGCGGGCGCCCCAGGATCTCGGAGAACATCGTGAACAGATCGGCGAGCGTCATCGGGTGGTGGCCGGTGATCGTCAGGTGCTGGTTGGCGAACTCGGGGGCGAGGGCATCGACCGAGAGGCGCGCCGCATCCTCGACGTGCACATACTCGCGCGTGTCGCCCGGGGTGCCGACGTGGCGGATGCGCTCGCCGCGGGCGGCGCTGGCCAGCAGCCGATAGACGCCGTTGGCGGCATCGGCTCGCGGGCCGTACAGCGAGCCGTAGCGCAGGATGGTGTACTCCAGGCCGAACTGCCGCCTGTACTCGTCGACGTACTCCTCGCACGCCTGCTTCGAGCAGCGGTAGAAGCCGCCGGCCCGCGAGTAGACGTAGACGCTGCTGGCGAAGACGAAGCGCCCGGCGCCGGCAGCGCGCGCCGCCTCGAGGACCGCAAGCGTGCCGATGATGTTCGCAGTGGCGGTGTCGACGGGGCGGGTGCGCGCCTCGTTGAGGTCGGCCAGGCCGGCGAGGTGGAAGACGACCTCGCACCCCGCGGCCGCGGCGGCCAGGGCGCGGGCATCGAGGATGTCGCCGACGACCATCGTCTGCCCGGCCTGCAGGTACGGCGAGCGCCGGCGGTCGAGGATCGTCACGTTCCAGCCGCGAACCGTCAGGGTGTCGGCGATGTGCGAGCCGAGGAACCCCGCTCCGCCGGTCACCAGCGCCTGTCTCATCGCAGCACCCCCGCTTCGCGCAGGCCGCGCAGGAGGTTCTCCGCCGCCTCGGTCTCCATGCGCAGCCGGCACTCCTCGGCGTAGGCGCCGATATGCGGCGTGAGCACCGCGTTGGGCGCCGCAGCCAGCGGTCCCTGGTACGGCTCGCGGGCGAACACGTCGAGGAACGCCCCGCCGAGCCGCCCGTCGGCCAGCGCGGCGGCGAGCGCCTCCTCGTCGACGAGACCGCCGCGCGCGGTGTTGACGACGATCGCGCCGCGCCTCATGCGCGCGAACGCCGCCGCGTCGAGCAAGGCGCCGGCGCCGCCGGGGGCGTGCAGGCTCACCACGTCGGCGCGCGCGAGCAGCGCATCGAGGGGGACGTAGGAGACGGCGTGGGCGGCGGCGAAGGCGGCGTCCTCGACGGGGTCGCAGGCGAGGACGGTGACGGCGAACGGCTGCAGCAGCGCGACCAGGGCCCGGCCGACGCGCCCGAGGCCGACGATGCCGACGGTCTTGCCGCGCAGCAGGCGGCCCATCGGCTTCTTCCAGGCGCCGGCTCGCACGCCGCCGTCGGCGGCGGGGACACGGCGCAGCACGGCGAGGATGCCGGCGAGCGTCAGCTCCGCGACGCCGTCGACATGGGCGTCGGGCGTATTGAGGACGGCGATGCCGAGCGCGCGGGCGGCGGCGAGGTCGACGGAGTCGAGGCCGGTGCCGCAGCGCGATACGACGCGCAGGCGCGGCGCGGCGGCGAGGACGTCGCGCGTCAGCGTCTCGGTGCCGGCGATGACGCCGTCGGCGCCGGCGAGCAGCGCGCGCGCCTCGTCGGCGGTCAGGGTGCGGCCGTGGGGATTGGGCACGACCTCGCAGCCGGCCCGCTCGAGCAGCTCGATCGGCTGCCGGCCGGAGCGGCCGAAGGACGACGTGGAGATCAGGACGCGGGCTGGCATCGTTCGCCGCTCTCTCTTCAACCGCCGCGATTATAGCGGCGGCCCCTCACCACCGCCCGTCAGCGCCCGCGCGGGCGGCCGGGCAGACCGCCGCGCGGGCGGGGCGCCCGCGCACCCGGTGCGCGCGGCCGCGGCTACGGGAGCGACGGCAGAGGCCGGTCGGCGAGGATGTCGGCGGGGTTGAGGCGGGTGAGGCGGTCGGCCATCGCGGCGCCCCACCCCTTCGTGATCGCCTGGTGGGCGGCGGCGAGGCCGGGCGGGCGCACGTCGGTGTCGTGGGCGTCGCTGCCCACGAAGTGGACGAGATTGCGGTCGAGCAGCCAGGCGCAGCAGGCGCGGATGCGGCGGCCGAAGCGGCCGAGCACGCTCCCGCCGGTGATCTGCACATACGCCCCGAGCGCCACCAGGTCGGCGAGCTCCTCCGGGTTCTCGACCCAGCGCGGGATGCGCTCCGCGTGCGCCAGGACCGGCCGCCAGCCGGCGACGAGCAGCTCGTGCAGGAGCGGCCGCGGCGCGGAACCGCCGAAGGTGGGGAACTCGAGCAGAAGGTAGCGCGAGCCGGCGAGCGGCAGCAGGCCGCTGTCGGGGTAGGCGTCGATCTCCGCAAGGAGGTCCTCGTCGACCCTGATCTCGGCCCCCGCGACCACGCGCGGGCGCTCGCCGATCTCCGCCTGCAGCGCGGCGCACGCCGCCGCGACCGCCGCGGCGCGGTTGCCCGGCCACATGGGGTGCCGCTGGTGCGGCGTGGCGACGATCGTCTCGACGCCGTCGGCGGCCGCCGCGAAGCAGACGGCGGCCGCCCCGGCCATGGTAGCCGGGCCGTCGTCGATCCCCGGGAGGACGTGCGCGTGGGTGTCGATCACGGGGGCGCCGCCTCGCCGCTCGGGCGGTAGCTGGGCACCAGCTCGCGGACGAGCGCCACGACCTCGTCCGGCCGCTCCTGCGCCGCGGCGCGGGCGAGCGCCGCGAGGGTGGCCTCGAGGTCGGCGGGCGGCGGCGGGCACGCGGCGCGGAAGATCTTGTCGCTCACCCGCGACGCGCCCTCCTCCTCCTCGGTGAGCAGCTCCTCGTGCAGCTTCTCGCCGGGGCGCAGGCCGGTGTACACGATGGGGACGTCGGCGTCGGGGACCAGGCCGGCCATCGTGATCATGTGCCGCGCCAGGTCGGCGATGCGGATCTGCTCGCCCATGTCGAGCACGCACAGCTCGCCGTAGTCGCCGTACGCCGCCTGGAGCACCAGCCCCACCGCCTCGGCGATGGTCATGAAGTAGCGGCGGACGTCGGGGTGGGTCACGGTGACCGGTGCGCCGGCCGCGATCTGCTCGCGGAAGATCGGCACGACCGAACCGGCGGACGCGAGGACGTTGCCGAACCGCACCGCGGTGAAGCGGGTGCGCGAGCGGCGCGCCCAGTGCCGGACGACCATCTCGGCGACGCGCTTGGACGCGCCCATCACCGAGGTGGGCCGCACCGCCTTGTCGGTCGAGATGAGCACGAAGCGCTCGACGCCGACCTCGTCCGCCACCGCCGCGAGCTGCCAGGTGGCGAGGATGTTGTTCTTGACCGCCTCGCACGGGGCGCGCTCCACCAGCGGCACGTGCTTGTGCGCGGCGGCGTGGAAGACGTCCTGCGGCCGGAACGATGCGGCGAGCGAGCGGATGCGCCCGCCGTCGCGGATGTCGGCGATCTCGGTGTGGAGCTCCGCGCTCGGGTGCTCGCGGCGGAGCCTGATCGACATGAGGTGGAGGTCGTTCTCGTTGAGGTCGACCATCAGCAGGCGCGGCACGCCGGCCTGCAGGAGCTGGCGGCACAGCTCGCTGCCGATCGAGCCGGCGGCGCCGGTGACCATCACCCGCCGCCGGGCGAGCACATCGGCCGCCGCTCCCAGATCGAGGCGCACCGGCGGCCGCGGCAGCAGATCCTCCGGCGTGAGGTCGTGCAGCATCGCGGCCGCGCCGCGCGCCTGGTGGTCGAGGAACGACAGCGGCAGGCGCTTGAACCGCAGCTTGGAGCGGCTGCACACGTCGAGGATCTCGCGGACGCGCGCGGCGGGCAGCAGCGGGATCGCGATCAGCACCTCCTCGACGCGGTGCGACGCGGCCAGCCGCGGCAGCCCCTCGACGGGGCCCAGCACGGTCTTGCCGCCGACGACCATCCCCCACTTCTCGGGGTTGTCGTCGACGAACCCGACCACTTGGTACATGTGGTCGGCCGAGCGCTGCAGGTCGCGCAGCAGCATCTCGCCCGCCGCGCCGGCGCCGACGATGAGCGTGCGGACGGCACCCTTCTGGCGCGCGCGCTGGCGCTCGCCGAAGAGCACGTTGGCCAGGCGCGGGGAGTAGCGCAGGAGGCCCATCGCCGCCGTCGTGATGAAGAACTCGAGGGCGATCACCGAGCGCGGCGGCATCAGGTCGAGCCCGCCGAGCACCCGGGCGCGCAGGAAGAACACGGCGGCGAGCGTCGCCGCGGTGCCGGCGAGCCCGGCGGCCACGACGCGCGTCGCGTCGGCGAGCCCGGAGAGGCGGAACGACCACAGGTGCAGCCGGAAGAGGAGGTTGACGGCGATGCGGGCGACCACCAGGACGGTCGCCAGCGGCGGCACCATCGCGGCGTAGTCCGGCGGGACGGCGCCCTCGAAGCGCAGCGCCATGGCGACCCACAGCGCGAGCGCGGCCGTGGCGCCGTCGATCGCCAGAACCAGCGCCTGCCGCAGGCGGGTGTTGCGCAGCAGCCGGCGGCGCCAGCCGGCGACGCCCGCGGCGGCCGCCGCCGTGGCGCGGCTGCCGCTGTCCGCATCGCGGCGGTCCGCCTGCTGCGCCACCGGCTCAGCGCTCCCGCCGCCGCGCCGGGGTCCCGCGGCGAGCGGCCGCGGCGCCGCGGGCGGCGCCGCGCGGGCCCCGCGGCGCGGCGGCGGGCGGCGCGGCCGCCGCGCAGGACGGGACGCTAGACACCGTGGAACTCCCGGTACCAGGCGACGAAGCGGCGGATCCCCTCCTCGAGCGGGGTCGCCGGCACGGCGCCGACCGCCTCGTACAGCGTGTCGACGTCGGCGAAGGTCGCCTCGACGTCGCCGGGCTGCATCGGCAGCAGGTTGATCTCGGCCGTGCGGCCGAGCTCGCGCTCGAGCAGCTCGATCACCCGCGTGAGCGCCACGGGGCGGCGGCTGCCGACGTTGTACAGCGCGAACGGCGCGCCGCTCGCGGCGGGGTCGCGCCGCTGCGGGTCCCACGCCGGGTTGCGCTCCGGGACGCGGTCGATCAGGCCGGCGGTGGCGGCGGCGATGTCATCGATGTACGTGAAGTCGCGCTGATGGCGGCCGTAGTTGAAGAGGTCGATCGGGCGCCCTGCGAGGATCGCCTTCGTGAAGATGAACAGCGACATGTCTGGGCGCCCCCACGGGCCGTAGACGGTGAAGAAGCGCAGCCCCGAGCACGGCACGCCGAACAGGTGCGCGTAGGCGTGCGCCATCAGCTCGTTGGCGCGCTTGCTGGCGGCGTACATCGACAGCGGGTGGTCGACGTCGTCGTGCACCGAGAACGGCATGCGGGTGTTGGCGCCGTAGACGGAGCTCGAGGAGGCGTACAGCAGATGGCCGACGCCGTGGTGGCGGCACCCCTCGAGGATGTTGAGGAAACCGGTGACGTTGGAGGCGACGTAGGCGTGCGGATGCTGGAGCGAGTAGCGCACGCCCGCCTGCGCGGCGAGGTTGAAGACGCGCTCGAAGCGGTGCTCGCGGAACAGGCTGGCGACGCCGTCGTCGTCCGCGAGGTCGAGCCGCTCGAAGTGGAAGCCGGCGTCCCGGCGGAGCGCCGCGAGGCGCGCCTCCTTCAGGCGGACGTCGTAGTAGTCGTTGAGGTTGTCGACGCCGACGACGCGCCGGCCGGAGGCGAGCAGGCGCTGCGCGAGGTGGAACCCGATGAACCCGGCCGCGCCGGTGACGAGGATGGGGGGCGTCACGCTCGCACCACCTTGTCATCCTTGCCGCGCAGCTTGCCGCGGGTGTCGACGATGAGCGGAGCGCAGCGGCGGATG
The DNA here is from genome assembly GCA_964594125.1 of uncultured Thermoanaerobaculia bacterium. Taxonomy (GTDB): domain Bacteria; phylum Acidobacteriota; class Thermoanaerobaculia; order Thermoanaerobaculales; family Thermoanaerobaculaceae; genus CAVRZJ01. The sequence continues at coordinate 153,895 of CAZQLL010000001.1, forward strand.
AGGTCGTAGTCGACCGCGGTGTGGTCGGTGACGATGACCACCGCGTCGCTGGCACGCAGCGTGGCCTCGTCGAGCGGCGCCGACGCCATCGCCGGCAGGTCCGGCCAGTGCCGCATGCGCGGCGCGCGCGGGATGTGCGGATCGTGGTAGGAGACGGCGGCGCCGAGCTCGAGGAGCTCCTCGATGATCTCGAACGCCGGGCTCTCGCGGGGGTCGTCGATGTCCTTCTTGTAGGCCAGACCGAGGACCAGGACGCGCGCGCCCTTCGCCGCCTTGCCGCGCTCGTTGAGCGCGCGCTGCAGCCGCTCGACCACGTAGTGCGGCATCGCGACGTTGACCTCGCCCGCGAGCTCGATGAACCTGGTCGCGACACCGTACTCGCGCGCCTTCCAGGACAGGTAGAACGGGTCGAGCGGAATGCAGTGACCGCCGAGGCCGGGGCCCGGGTTGAAGCGCATGAAGCCGAAGGGCTTGGTGGCGGCGGCGTCGAGCACCTCCCAGACGTCGATCCCCATGCGCTCGTAGACGACCTTGAGCTCGTTGACGAGGGCGATGTTGACGGCGCGGAAGATGTTCTCCATCAGCTTGGTCGCCTCGGCGGCGCGGGCGGAGGAGACGCGCACGGTGCGGGCGACGACGGCGGCGTACAGCGCCTCGGCGAGGTCGCCGGAGAGCTCGTCGACGCCGCCCACGACCTTCGGCGTGGTGGTCGTGGTGAAGTCGGTGCGCCCGGGGTCCTCGCGCTCGGGGGAGAACGCCAGGAAGAAGTCCCAGCCGCACTTGCGCCCGCCGGCCTCGAGGATGCCGCGCACCAGCTCGTCGGTGGTGCCCGGGTAGGTGGTCGACTCGAGGACGACGAGCTGCCCCGGCCGCAGGCGCCGCGCCACCTCGCGCGCCGAGCCCTCGACGTAGCTCATGTCGGGCTCGCGCTGCGGGGTGAGCGGCGTCGGCACGCAGACCAGGATCGCGTCGGGCTCGCCCAGGCGCGAGAAGTCGGCGGTGGCCCGCAGCCGGCCGGTTCCGACGGCGCGCGCCAGCCGGCCGCCGTCGAGGTGCTTGATGTAGCTCTCGCCCCGCGCCAGCGCCTCGACCTTCGCCCGGTCCACGTCGAACCCGAGCACCGTGAAGGCGTTCTCCACGAAGGAGAGCGCCAGCGGCAGCCCGACGTAGCCCATGCCGATGATCCCGACCAGGGCGGAGCGGTCGTCGATGCGCCGCCGCAGCGTCTCGTGGGGCGCGGATGTCATGCGGGTCTCCCGCCGGCGGCGTCCGAGCTCGCGAGGAACCACTCGTAGGTCGACTCGATCCCCTGCCGCAGCGCGATCCGGTGCCTCCAGCCGAGGGCGTGCAGGCGCGAGACGTCGAGCAGCTTGCGCGGCGTGCCGTCCGGCTTGCCCGCGTCGAACACCAGCCGCGCCGACGGGTGCACGACCGCCGCCACCGTCTCCGCCAGCTCGCGGATCGTCAGGTCCTCGCCGGTGCCGACGTTGATGTGCAGCGCCTCGTCCCAGTGCTCCATGAGGAACAGGCAGGCGTCGGCGAGGTCGTCGACGTGGAGGAACTCGCGGCGCGGCGCGCCCGTCCCCCAGATCACCACCTCGCCGCGGCCCGCGACGCGCGCGTCGTGGAACTTGCGGATGAGCGCCGGCAGCACGTGCGAGCTCGTCAGGTCGAAGTTGTCGTGCGGCCCGTAGAGGTTGGTGGGCATCGCCGAGATGAAGTCGCAGCCGTACTGGCGGCGGTACGCCTGGCACAGCTTGATGCCGGCGATCTTGGCCACCGCGTACGGCTCGTTCGTCGGCTCGAGGTACCCCGAGAGCAGCTCCTCCTCGCGCATCGGCTGCCGGCAGTCGCGCGGGTAGATGCACGAGCTGCCGAGGTACAGCAGCCGGCGCACGCCGGACAGGTATGCGGCGTGCACGACGGTGGCGTGGATCATCATGTTGTCGTAGATGAACTCCGCCGGGCGCGTCGCGTTCGCCCAGATGCCGCCGACGGTGCCGGCGACGAGGAAGACGTAGTCGGGCCGATTCGCCCCGAACCACGCGTTGACCGCCGCCTGATCGCGCAGGTCGAGCTCGGCGCGGGTCGCGGTGAGCAGCGACGAGAACCCCTCCGCGCGCAGCCGCCGCACCACAGCCGAGCCGACGAGGCCGGTGTGGCCGGCGACATAGACGCGGGCGGAGCGGTCGAGGGCGCCAACGGCCATGCGCATGCTTCCTTTCGGCCACGGAGTCTAGGCAACGCCGGCAAGGCGGTCAAATCCGCCCCCGTCGACCCGGCCGGCGCGGAGCGCCGGCCCCGCACCCGCACTGCCGGCACGCCGAGTGCAGGGCGCGCACCGGCAGCAGAACGGGTGTGGGGCGCGCGCTGGAGCGGCGGCCGCCTCAGGGCTCGTCGGCCGCGAGCTCGACCAGCCGGTTGGCGGCGAGCTCCTCGACGAGGGCGAGGAGGTCGGCCCGGAGGCGCTCCTCAGGCGCGTCGTACTCGCCCGCCAGGACCGTGACGATGCGCTCGAGCGGCTCGCCCGCGGCGAGCAGCGCCCAGATGCGCGCGCCTACCTCGTCGAGGCCGAAGTACGAGCCGCTGGCGGCGTCGAGCAGCACGGACTCGCCGGCAACGCCGCGGCAGAGCACGTTTTTCGCCGGCCTGACCCGCGTCGCCAGCGTGATCACGCGGCCCCTCCGGCCCCGCGCACCGCCGCATCGCCCCGCACGATGCGCAGTGTACTCGAGACCCGCCGGCGCGGCGCCCGCCCCGTGCGACCGGCGGCGGCCATAGAATGGCCGCGTGCTCACCGCCGCCCGCTCGTGGCTGGCCCGCTTCCCGCCCGGGTTGATGCGTCCAGGAGCGCTGTCGGTGGCCGATCAGGCGGTGATCTCGGCGACCCACTTCGTCCTCGGGGTGACGCTCGCCCGCCTCACGCCGGCGGCCAACTACGGCGCCTGGGCGCTCGCTGTCGGCGTCCTGCTGATCCTGGCCAGCGTGCAGTCCGCGGTCGTGACGACGCCGCTGACGATCCTCGGCGCGGCGCGCGAGGAGGCCGCCCTGCGCCGCTGGGTGTCGGCGCTCCTCGCCGGACAGGCCGTCCTCGCGGCGGCACTCGCGGCGCTGCTCGCCGCCGGCGCGCTGGCGTTCGGCCTGGCGTCGGGGGACCGCGCCCTCGCCGGCGCGCTCGCCGCCCTCGCGGGGGCGCTCGTCTTCGTCCAGGCGCAGGAGTTCTGCAGGCGCGTCCTCTTCCTCCGGCTCGCGGTGGCCCGCGTGCTGGCGAACGATGCCGTCTTCTGCGGCCTGCAAGCCGCGGGCGTGGCGGCGCTCTGGTGGCTCGACCGCCGCGCCGGCGGCGCCGGCGCGTGGCTGTCGGCCGCCAACGTGCTGCACGTCACCGCCGGCGCGGCGCTCGCCGCGAGCGCGCTCGGGCTTTACCAGGTGCGAAAGCTGCTTTCGATGCGCGGGCTCTCCGGCGCCGGGGCGCTGCTGCGCGAGGCGTGGGAGATGGGCCGCTACAACCTGGGAGCGCACGCGGGCTCGGTCGTCCTGCTGTACGGCAACCGCTTCGTCGCCGCGGCGCTCGGCGGCACGGTCTCGGTCGCTATGCTCGAGGCGCCGCGCCTGCTGGTGGCGCCGCTGCACGTCGCGAGCATCAGCGCGGCCGGCGTGACGGTGCCGCGGGCGGCGCAGGCGTACGCCGGCGGCGGCCGCAAGGGGTTGCTCGCGTTCCTCACGCCGGTCGCCGCGGTGTGGGCGGGGGGGTTCCTCGCCTACGCTCTGGTGCTGGCGGTCGCGCCCGGGTTCTGGCTGCGCCTGCTGTACGGCGGCGCGTTCGCCGGCGCCGAGCCGGTGCTCGTGCTGTGGTGCGTGTGCTACGCGGTGGCCGGCCTGCGCGTGCTGCCGGCGACCGCGCTGCGGGTGACGCGGCGCTGGGCGGCGGTGATGTGGACCAGCCTCGCCGCCGGCGGCGCGATGCTCGCCACGGCGCTGCCGCTGGGCGCGCTGCTCGGCGTCAAGGGCGTCGTGCTCGGGCGCCTGGTCGGCGACGTGACGGCCCTGGCCGGGCTCACCGCCGCGTTCGCCCGCGCCTCCGGGCCCGCCGCCGCGGCGCCGCGGGACGACAGGGGCGCGGACGCGCCAGGCCCGCGCGCCGGTCAGTAGGCGCCGCGCGCCGTCAGCACGGCCGCGAACGTCTTGGCGAGGACGTAGGCATCCATCCAGAGCGACCAGTTGCGGATGTAGTAGGTGTCGAGCGCCTGCTGCTCATCGACGCCCCCCTCGCTGCGGACCATCACCTGCCACAGGCCGGTGATCCCCGGGCGTACGCGCCGCCGCAAGGCGCGGAACTCCGGCGGGAAGCGCTCGAGGTGGTACTCGGGAAACGGCCGCGGGCCGACCAGGCTCATCTGCCCGACCACGACGCTCCACAGTTGCGGCAGCTCGTCGAGGCTGGTGCGGCGCAGCAGCGCGCCCGCGAACGGCACCACCCTCGGATCGCGGCGCAGCTTGAACTGCCGCTCCCACAGCGCGCGCTCGGCGGGGTGCTCCGCGAGGTAGCGGGCGAGTTGCGCCTCGGCGTCGGGGCGCATCGTGCGCAGCTTCGGCACCAGGATGGTGCGGCCGCCGAGCCCCTCGCGCTCCTGGAAGTACAGCGCCGGACCGCGGCTGAACAGACGCACGAGCAGCGCGCCGGCCGCCATCAAGGGCAGCGCGAGCACGAGCAGCGAGCTGCCGAGGAGGAGGTCGACCGCGCGCTTGAGCGCCCGGTTGTGCCAGCGCAGGAGCTGGTTGGTGTACTCGATGCCGAGCATGCCGCCGAGGTTGCGCAGACCCACGCCCTCGACCGGCAGCCCGTCGACGGCGTGGAGCACCACGGTGTGGGGAAAGTGCTCCTGCAGCCACGCCGCAAGAACGGCGCCGGCCGCTCCGCCCTCGTCGACGAGCAGCGCCACCCGCACGCCGCGCCGCGCATGCGCGACTGCCGCGGCGATGTCGCGCAGCAGCGGCACGCCGAGCGCCGCGCGCGGGCGCCAGGAGGGGTCCGTCGCGATCACCGCCACCGGCCGGTAGCCGAGGGAGACCGCCTCGCGCAGCAGTGCCACCGTCCGCTCGACCTGCCGCCCCGCGCCGACCAAGACCGCCGCCATGCCCCACCACCCGGCGCGGCCGGCGATCGAGAGCACCGCGTAGCGGACCAGCGGCGCCAGCACGACGCTGGCGGCCCACGCCAGCGCGAACGTCATGCGCGAGTACGTCTGCGGCGCCTTGAGGGCGAACGACCCCGCCGCCAGCACCAGGAACGTCACGCTGGTGCGGGTCGTCAGCCGCCGCAGCGTCTCCACCGCCCCGATGCCGAACCCCGGGTAGAGCCCGGCGGTCGCGTACGAGACCAGGAAGAGCGGCAGCAACGGAACGAGCCCGAGGTACTGTCCCGGCGGCTGGCCGAGCACCCCTCCCGCCCACACGGCGTAGGCGCCGCCGCACGCGACGAGCAGGGCGGCGAGGTCGGAGGCCGCAAGCACGGCGACACGACCCAGACGCGGCCACCAGCGCGGCCGCAGGCGTTCGAGCTCCGGCGGCACCGCGGGCGCCGGAGTGTCGGGGGCGTGGACAGCCGCCCGGGCGCCGTCCGCCGCGCTGGCCCCGGTGCCCGCTTCCGGCGCACTCACCGCCCCGGCTCCGCCGCTGCTCTCATACCAGACGTTTCTCTCGCGTTGATCTTATCAAAGGTGTACGCCCCTCCCGGCCGGCACCGCGGGTGTGACGCGAAGCCGTCACGCTGGTACGCATGGGCGCCGAGCTCCTGTGATGACGACGCTCCCCGGGGCGGCCCCGATCGGTCGGACGTAGCCTCTTCGTTCTCCTCGTCATCGCGCCGCGCCGCGAGGTGCTCACCCAGGAAGGCGGCAGCGTGCGCTTCGACGCCGGCCGCCCCGACGACCTCGCTACCCGGCTGCAGGCGCTGCTCGACGCACCGGAGCGCATCGCCGGGATCGCGGCGCACGCCCGCCGCCGCATGGCGGAGCGCCCCGGCTGGGACGAGGTGGTCGAGCGCACCGAGGCGGTCTACCGCGAGCTCGTGGCCGGCTAACCCGCCGCCTCACGGTCCGGCGCCGCGATCGGCGAGCGGCTCGCGCGCCAGCCTGGCGTAGGTCGTTTGCGGGGAGAGCAGCGGTCCCTCGCGCACCGTCGAGGCGAGGTGCCGCACGGAGAGCGCGAGCAGCGCCACGGCAACCAGCGACCAGAGGCGGCGACCGCGTGCCACCACCGCGAGCACGTGCCATCCGAGGTACAGCCACACGCCGAGGCCGAGCAGCATCGCCGGCTGGATGTGCCGGATGTACATGAACGGGCTGCGCCACAGGTACCAGGCGAGGGAGACGCCGATGACGACGGCGACGGCGACGAGCCGTGCCGGCGCGCCGCGAGGGAGCTCCAGGCGCCGCCGCAGCGGCAGCGCGGCGAGAACCGCGACCGCGGCGCCAGCCGTGAACAGCAGGATCCGGTAACGGACGACGCCGGGGTAGGCGTGCCATTCCAGCGTGCGCAGGCGCTCGGCCAGCGGCAGCGCCGTCCCGCTGCCTAGACCCGATCCTCCATCGGCGACGAACCGGACGAACGCCGCCCACCACTCGCCTACCCGGGTCGGCCCGAAGCCGACCGCGATCCATGCCTGGTGCACCGCCAGCGGCAGCACGAGGCCGAGCACCACCAAAGCCGCGCGACGCCGGGCATGGGAGCTGCCGCGGGCCGCCGGCGCGATGTCCACCGCGGCGAGGGCGAGCGCCGCCGGCAGATAGAGCAGCTTGCCGCCGACAACCGCGGCGCCGAGCGCGGCGCCGCCGAGCAACGGGCGTTCGCGCAGCAGCAGCGCCCCCCAGCCGAGGGTGAGTGCGCCCGCGATCTCGCCGAGGTTCTGTACGTGCCCCTGTGCGTACGGCACGAGGTACAGCGTGGCCCACGCGAATGCGGCGAGCGCCGCGCCGAGCGGCCAGTCGACGCCGCGCCGACGCAGGAACGTAAGCGCGAGCGCGAAGCCGGCGAACCAGCACCACACCCCCAGGCACACCCGCGCCTGGAACAGAGTGCCGTCCCCGACAAGAAACGGCAGCGCGCTTGGCCACGTCGCCACCAGCCCGGACGAAATCGCCGGCGGGAAAACGCCACCGATCGGCGTCGAGGTGTAGTTGCCGTGGCGAAAGAAGCTGACCGCGGCCTCGGTGTTCACCACTTCGTCGACGAAATAGGTCAGCCGATCGGCGAGCCGCACGGCCTTCCCCAAGTCGGCGAGCGTCAGCACCGCGGCCGCGGCGATCAGCACCGCCGCCTCCCAGCGCGGCGGCGTGCCCCGCGTCGCGGCTCTCCGGGTGCCCGGCATCATGGCCTCGCCCTGTTCTCCTCCTACCCCCACGCAATGCAACTGGGAGCCTGTCGGGAGGGGAGGCCCCCCGTTTCGCCGACAGGCTCCTGGGGCGCAGCCGTTGCAGCACGGCTGACCCTCGGGTAGCCTTCAATCATGCCGCCCGCGACCGGAAGAGGCAACGCCGGACTCCTTGGCGCGCTGGCAGTCCCCGGGCTCGCCTTCTCGGCGGTCGTCATCTGGTCGTTTGGGTACGACGAGGCCGGGGCGCTGCTCCACGACGCGACCCGCTACGTCGCGATGGCGCGCGAGGTGGCGGCCGGCACGTTCGGACCGCTCCTCGGCCGCGAGGGCGGCCTCTTCCTCGATCCCGGGTACCCGCTGGTCCTCGCCGCGTGGTTCCGTCTCTTCGGCCCGTCCGTGACCGCGGGGATGCTGCTCAGCGCCACGTTGTGGGCAGGCTCGGCAGCGCTCTTCGGCGGCATCGTGCGGCGCTGGCTTGCTCGGCGACGCGCGCTCGCGGCTGCTGCCGTCTTCGCCCTCTCCCCCGCGCTCACGTCGTTCGCCCCGAAGCTCTTCTCGGAGCATCTGACCTGCCTCGGGCTGCTCATGGCGCTCTGGGGCGCGGTGCGCCTGCTTGGGGGCCCGCGCGGCGCGGCGTTCATGCCGGTGATCGCGTTGGCGGCGGGGATGGCGATCCTGGTGCTGGCACGGGCGACGTTCTTCCCGCTCGCCGTCGTCGCGGCGATCGCGCTCGCGCTCAGAGCTTGTGAAGAAGCCTCTTCACAAGCTCTGACCATCTGTTGGAGGGGCGGGCTGCTGCCCGCCCCTCGCCCGCAACGTGAAGTCGCGGGCTTCACCCCACCCGCCGCCGCGCCGGTGGCGCGGCGCCTGAGAGGTTGTGTTGTTTCACAAGCTCTCAGCAGACGGTGGCTGCCGGCGGCCGCGCTCGCGTCGGTGGTTGTCCTCGCCCTGCCGCTCCACGCCGAGGTCCAGAAGGGCGGACGGGGTGTGATGGCCGCGGCGCACCAGGCGGCCATGGTGGTGCACTGGCCGACGCCGGTGGCGCTGCGGTGCGGGGTCTACTCGCTCTCGCGGAGCCTCGGCCGGAGGCTCTTCCCGGAGGTCGAAGGCGCCTGCAATCCCGGCCGCCCCTCCGCCGCGGAGCCGATGGCCGAGATCAACCCGCTGGTCGCGTCGCGGCGATGGCTGGCCGAGGGATTCTCGATGCGCGACGCAGCCGCCATCGCCGTCGCTCACCCGGGCCGCTACCTGCTCGTGTGCGGCGTGAACCTGCTCGGCGCCGTGTGGATCGAGGGGTTCTACCCGCAGCCGCTCGAGCGGCTGCCCGACCACACGCGCACCGTGCTGTGGCTCTTCAAGGTGGCATTGTCCACCGTGCTGTGGTCGCTTGCGGTCCGTGGGCTGCTGCGGGGAGCTCGCTCTCCGGCGCTGCGCTCACACGCACTCGCGATCGCGATGCCGCTCGCCTACGTTCTCGCGGTCCAGGCGAATTTCCTGGGGGCACAGCGTTACTTCTTCCCCATCATTCCGCTGCTCTACCTGCTCGCGGCGCTCGGCTTCACGATGCCTGCGGCAGAGGCCGTCGATCCGAGAATCCGGCCGCGGGCGTCGGTCGCGGCGCCCGCGCCTCGCCCATGAGGGAGAAAAGAACCCAATACAGCGCCGAAAGGTATGGGCTCTCGAGGAACAAGCTCGTCGCCGCGTACAGTGCGCATCTCGCGACGGCGGCGAGGGCGACCACCAGCGCCGCCTCGGTCGCCGGGTCGGTCGTCGCGCGCACCGCGTGCACGGCGCGGCCGCTCACAGCGGCATCGAGCGGCAGGAAGCCGAGCAGCATTGGTACTCCCAGGCGCAGCGCGACGGTGAGGTCAGGACGATCCGGAACGCTCGTCCAGCACGTGCGTGAGGCCGAGCACGGTCCAGTAGAGCGACGACAGGTACGGGCTCTCCAGGAACAGGCTCGTTGCCGCGTACAGCGCGAAGCTGGCAACCACGGTCAGGGCGAGCACGAGATCCGCCTCGCGCCGCGGATCGGCGGCCGCACGCAGAGCGCGCAGCGCGCGAGTCAATACGACGCCGTTGAGCAGCAGCAGGCCGAGCAGGACCGGCACGCCCATGCGCATCGCCACGGTGAGGTAGGTGTTGTGCGCGTTGCCGCAGTTGGAGGCCGGCAGGTTGAGGAGCTGGCAGTGGCGGTCCGGGTGGAGGTTCGGCGCCGGACCGAAACCGATGCCGAGAATGGGTGAAGTGCGGACCCTCTCGAGCGCGCGCTGCCAGGTGAGCAGGCGGAAGCCGAAGCTCCTGGATCCCGACGGCGCAGGCGCCTTCACCGGCGCCGGACGGGGCGGAGGCGGCGTCGCGGCGGGCCGTCCGGCGCCGTCCCGCCGAGTGGGCTGCTTTTCGCCCGCCGACGGCACGCTCCCCCATTCAGGGACGGTCTTCCGGCCGGCGGCGGGCCTCTCGTCGTGAGCCCACGAACCGGGCGCCACCATCGCCCACCGCGCGGCGACCATGTACAGCGCGCGGCCCAGCGACATCGGGCCGTTGTCTTCCCACGGCCAGGCGGCCGGCCGCGGCGAGACGGCGATGGCGAGGACGATCGCCCCCCACGCCAGCAGGCCGGCCAGCGCGGCCGCGAGCACCCGGCGCAGCGCGGGGCGCCGCCAGCGAGCGAGCGCGAGGCCGCTCGCCGCTGCGACGCCGGCGAGGACCACCAGCATCGTCCGGTATCCCGACAGCAGCACGACGGCGGCGTTCACCGCCACGGCGAGCCGGCGCGCCGCCCGGCCGGACGCCGAGCGGGGCGGCGGCGGGACGAGCGCCGCGAGCACGGCGACCCACGCCAGCAGCGCCTGGTGGCCGGGGACGCCGTGTCCCCAGTCGAGCGCCGGCGTCGCGACGAGCCGCGCGATCGCGAGCAGGCCGCCGACCGTGGCGCCGGCGGCGAACGCCGCGGCGAGCGCATTCGGCGGCCCGCCGGCGGCCCGGTAGACGAGCGCCAGTGGGAAGAACGCCGCGTAGTAGGCGAGGGCGAAATCGCGCAGCGCCGCGATGCCGAAGCCGCGGACAAGGCCGACCGCCGCGTGCACCGCCCCGACCAGCACGAACCCGGCGATCGCGACAGTCACGCCGTCCATCCGGAGCGGGCGCCGGTGCGTCACCAGCAGGTGGGCGGCGGCGAGCCCGCCGAGAGCGACCAGCGTGAGCTCGCCGGCGAACAGCGGCACCCCGGCCAGGGTTACGTGCAGATGAGCGAACTCGCGGCTGAACGCACCGATCGCCGCCACGTAGGCGAGTAGCACGGCGCGAAAGGCGACCCCTGCGGGAGTCGTCGGCATCGCGCAGGTGCAGCCCGCTGGTCCGGGCGTCAGCGCACTCACCGGCGCCTCCCGATCGCGAGCAGGTGCATGCCCCGCTCACCGAACAGAGTCGCGCGCAGGAGCGAGAGCGGCAGCAACGGCCATTTCCAGCTTCCAAGCTCCTCTCCCCAGGCGAACGGCTTCCGGGCGAGGACCGCCACGTCGAACCCGGCCTCGACGAGCAGGCGACGAAGCGGCCCCGCCGTCCAGAAGGTCAGGTGGTACGGCGGCCAGTGCTCCGGCGCCCGCGAACGCCGCGTCCACGGACTGTCCCAGTCCGGCACCGAAAGGCCCAGGACACCGCCCGGTCGCAACAGGCTGGCGGCGCGCGCCAGGAAGGCGTGCGGGTCTTCGACGTGCTCGAGCACCTCCCACGCAGTCACAGCGCCCAAACCGCCCTCGTCGCCGGCGTCCTCGATCGAGCCGCGGCGGACGTTCCCCGGCGCCAGCGTGCTTGCGGCCTCCACGGCGGCCGCGGAGCGCTCGATGCCGCGCACCTGCCAACCGCGCGCAGCCGCTGCCGCCAGGAACCGCCCGGTCGAGCACCCGACGTCGAGCAGTGTCCCGCCGGGTTGGACACGGCGGAGGAAGGTGCGCTGCGGCCACGGGACGCGGAGGTCACCCGCCGCGGCCTTCGCTCCGACAGCGAAGTAGGTGCCGTAGAGCTCCCGCTGCTCGTACGCCTCGTCATACAGCGACGGCGGTACCGCCAGCGGCCACGTGAACACCAGCGCACACGCCGGGCAGCGGTGCAGCGTCGCTGCCGGCGCCGCCTCCGGGCGCGCCCGGCCCGCGGCGCGGCACAGCGGGCACACCATCTCTACAGGGGCGGGCTGCTGCCCGCCATTTGTCCGCGACTCGACGTCGCGGGCTTCGCCCCGCCCGCCGCCGTGCGTGCGGCACGGCGCATGGGAGCCTGTGTTTCCTTCACGAGCTCTCACCCGATCAACCTTCTGATCTCCCGCGCAGAGGCGCGGGTCCGCGCCGCGATCGCCGCCCGCCGCGCCAGGGCCCGCGGCAGCAGCGCGACCAGGCGCGGGAACGCGGCAAGAGAGCTGCGCTCGCGCAGCACGAGATAGGCAAGGATCGCCGCCTCGTACGAGGCGATCCACGGCAGGTGGAGCAGGAAGTTCACCGCGCTCTCGTTCTTCGCGATGGTCAGGTAGCGGTTCTTCACCGCGTGCACGCGCAGCGACGGCTCCGCAGCGGTGCGCCGGCCGGGGCGGAACGCCCGCGCGTGCCAGCCGACCGCGCTCGGCACGTACAGGCAGCGCCACCCCAGGCGCTGCGCCCGCCAGGAGACGTCGACGTCCTCCTTGTGCATGAAGAAGTCCGGGTCGAAGAAGTCGCCGTCCACGGAGACGTCCTCGATCATCGAACGCCGGTACAGCGGCGCGGCGCCGCAGGCGCCGAACACGTACGCCGGTCGGTCGAACTGGCCGCGGTCCGGTTGCCCGTGGCCGCGCAGGTACTGGCGGCGGGCGCGGGTCATCCCCATGCCGGCGCCGTCGAGGAGCGGCCCGGCTGGCCCCGGGCCGGCGCCGTTGGGCCCGTGCAGAAGCAGCTTGCCGCAGCAGATACTGACGCGGGGATCGTCCCGCATGGCGGCGACGAGCCGGGCGACGAACTCGGGCGCGAGCCGCACGTCGGGGTTGAGCAGCAGTGCCATCTCCCCACGCGCCGAGCGCAGCGCCGCGTTGTGGGCGGCGCCGAACCCGACGTTGCTCGGGTTGCGCACCAGACGCGCTTCCGGACACCCGCGCGCCGCAATCGCGAGCGAGTCGTCCACCGAGGCGTTGTCGGTGACGATGACCTCAAGCGGCGGGTGGGTCTGGGCGGCGAGCGCGGCGAGGCAGGCTTCGAGCTGGGCAGCGCTGTTATGGGTCACGATCGAGACCGTGACCAGCGGCGCCGCCGGATACCGTGACGCGCTCACGGCGCCACCTCTTCGCGCCCCGACCGCCGCCGCAGTCGGGACAGCCCCTCGCCGGCCGCCGCCGGCACCGAGCGGTCGCCTGCTGCGATCAGCAGCGCGAGGTACGCCGCCATTCCCGCGGCGCAGCACGCCGCGAGGCGGAGCAGCGGCGGGGCGCTCCCCGGCGGCAGGAGGCGCGGCATCAGCCACGCCTCGGCCGCCAGCAGCCCGAGCGCGCCGACGGCGATCCGCAGCGGCAGTGGCGACCCGCGACCGGGCAGCAGCGCCGGCCAGGCGCGCCGGAGGTAGGCATAGACGGCGGTGGACTGCGCGGACGCAACCACGAGGTACGCCGCGGCGATGCCGGCGACGCCGACCGACCGTGCGAGCGCGACGTCGAGCGCCGCCGTCAGCGCCAGGCCGGCCGCGCCCGCCGCCGCCAGCACCCAGCCGCGGCCGAGTGCGAACAGCAGGCTCTGCAGCAGGTAGCCGGCGGCGGCGGGCGCGAGCGCCGCCGCGTACCAGCCGCACACCGATGCGACCCGCGCAGTCGCCTCGCGGTCGAACGCGCCGCGCTCGAACAGGATCTGCACGATCTCGTGCCGGTAGATCGCGACCGTCGCCGCAATCGGCACCACCGTGACCGCCAGCCAGTGCGCAGCCGAGGCGAGCGCGTCGCGGACTCCCGGCCAGTCGCCCGCCGCCGCGCGCGCGGAGAACAGCGGCAGCGCCGCCAGGCCGATCGCCATCGGCGCGGTCCGCAGCAGCACCTCGAGCAGCTTGCTGCCGTAGCCCAGCGCGCTGATCGCGCCGGGGCCGAGCCCCGACGCCACCAGCCGATCGACCACCGGCCCGAGCTGCGCGAGCGCCGCCACCGCCAGCACCGGGAGCAGCAGCTCGGCGGCGGCGGACCCACTGCCGGTCGTGACCGCGGAGGTGGAAGCGGGCACGAGTCGGGCGCCGCGCAGCGCGCCGGAAACGGCGAGGAACATCACTACCGAGCCCGCCGTCCACGCCGCGGCGAGCCCCGGCAACCCGAGCGCCGGCAGCAGCACCACGACCCCGAGCAGCATCACCGCGTGGTTGAGCGAGGGCGCGAGCTGTGCCCGCAGGAACCGCTCGCGCGCGTACTCGACGCCCGAGAGCGCCGCCCGCAGGACATCGAAGAAGCAGCCGGCGGCCATGATCCGCAGCAGGGTGGCGGCGGCCGCGGATGCCGGCGGGTCGAGGCCGGGAGCGAGGGCGCGCACCACCCACGGCGCCCCCGCCAGCAGCGCCAGCGCGATGCCGAGGCCCAGCGCGCCGGCGGCGCGCACGACGCCGCCGACGCGCAGCGCCCACGCCTCGCCGCCGGCCGCGTCGTCGCGCTTGAGCAGCGGCACCAGGAACGCGGTGAAAACGGACACCGCCACGGCGGCGACGAGCACCGGGACCGTGGTCGCCACCACGAAGATGTCCATGCGTGCACCGACACCCAGCCCCGCCGCGAGCACGACCTGGACCGCGAACCCGAGCCCCAGGGTCAGAACGGAAAGCCACAGAATCAGGGCGCCTGGCGCCGCGCCGCCGTCAGGCTTCGCAGACATTGCGCAGTAGTCTACCAGCCCGGCAGGCGCGTGGCCGCTGCGCTACTCTTGACTCCATGACTGGGCGCGCCGAGCCCGCCCGCGATGATTCCGGAACGATGGTGGCCGTCCTTGCCCTGGCGCCGCTGGTCGGCCTCGCGCTGCCGTTCCGGATCGGCCTGTGGGCGCAGGGGGGCGCGATCCTCGCGGCGCTCGCGCTTCGGATGGCGCCCCGGCTGGCGGGCGTTCCGGCGGCGCTCGCCGCGGCGCCCCTCCCCCTCCGGATCGGCCTCGGACTGTACACCGCCGCCGCGCTGTGGGGCGGCGCAGTCGGGCTCGTCGCCGGGCACCCGCTGCCCGTCGTGGTGGGCCAGATTGCATCGATGATGCTGTTTCCGGCCGGCTTCGCGGCGTTCGCGGCGGCACCGCGGCCGACGCCGCAGGCCCTGGTCGGCGGCCTCGCGGCCGCGCTCGGCGTCGCCCTCGCCCTGCACCTGGCCGTCTGGCTCGGTCTCAGCGGCCTGGCGGCGCCGCCTGGCGAGGCCGTGCGCCTCGTCTTCCGGAACGACATCGGGTACGGCGGCCTCGCCGTCGTCGTCGCCGGGCTCGCGCTCGCCTGGCTGTCCGGCGGCGGCGGCGCCCCGGCGATGGCGTCGCTGGCCGCCGCGGCGGTGGTCGTGGTCGGCGCGATGTCGCGCGGCGGCTGGGCCGCCGCGGCGGTCGGAACGTCCATGGTGCTCGCGCTGACAGGGCGTGATGGGCGGCGCTCGCGGCTCACGCTGATCGCGCTCGCGGCCTGCGCGCTCGCAACGGCGGCGGCCGTGCTCGCCCTCGGCGCCCGCGCAGGCGAGACGATCGCCGTCGTCACCGGCTACCGCGTGGTACAGCCGGCCCAGGCCGTCGCCGGCCCCGCAGCCGCGGCGACGGTGTCTCCGCAGAGCGGCCCGCTGGTGCTGCTGTGCCCGCTGCCGGCCGGCTCGCGCGGCCTCGAGGTCGCTGCCTCCGTGGCAGGCGACGCCAGCATCGAGGCGTCGCTGCTCGTGACGCCGCTGGCCGGCGACGCCGCCGGCAGCGACATCGTCATCCGGTTCTCCGGCGGTGCCGGCGAGCGCTGGGGCCACCTCCTGCGCCTGCCAGAGGGGACCACCGGCGTGCGGTTGACCGTGCACTGCGATCGCGGGACGTTACGCGTCGAGGAGCTGACCCTGCGACCGCTGCAGGGCAGCGCCGCGACCTGGCAGCGCGCGGTGTACCGGCGCGTCGTGTCGCTCGCGACGGCAGCCGCCGCGCCGCAGGCGGACGGAACGCTCGACTACCGCATGCACGAGTGGCACGCGGTACGGGCGGCTTGGTCGAGCGCCGGAGCCGGCCGCCTGCTTGCCGGCCACGGGCTCGGAGCGCAGTTCGACTTCCCGAACTCCTCGTGGGACGCCGACGGCCAGCGGGTCCAGCTTCCGACCGCGAGCTACATCCACAACTGGTACGTCTTCCTCGGCTTCAAGCTGGGCCTCGCCGGCGTCGCGGCGCTGGCCGGGGTGCTGGCGATCGCCGGCTGGAGCTGGTCGCGCGCTCTCGCCCTCCGCGGCGACCCGGCGCGCGGGTGGCCCGCCGCGGCCGCGGCGGCCGTGTGGGTCGGCCTGCTGGTCTGGAGTGTCTCCTCCCCCTGCATCCTCGACTTCCGGCTCGCCCCGATCCTCGGAGCGCTGGTCGCGATGACGTGTGCCGATGCGGGTCCGCCGGAGGCGCTGGCCGCCGGCGCGGAGGCGTAGAGGCGCCGGATTGCCTTGAGAATCCCCCGTGTTCGAAAGCATGGGCGTCCTCGCCCGCGCGGGCGGAGTCCGGGCCGGCGAGGGCGCCGGCCCTCCCGGGGGTTTCCTGTCTCGTCCGATCGCTGCGCCGCGGCGTGGGGGGCTCAGGATGACACTCTTTTCAACGGCATCGCGGCCATCCAGCGAGCCGCCGCCCGAGATCGGGCGCAACGCCGCTCACGATGACGGTCAGCGCGGGCGCGGCGGTCCGGACACGGTCTGCCACAGCGCCAGCGCGGCGAACCGCGGGTAGCGGGCGTAGCGGCGCCACAGGCGGCGCGGCTCGAGGGCGAGGCGGAACAGCCACTCGAGCCCGGAGCGCCGCACCCAGCGCGGCGCCTGCCGGACACGGCCCGAGAGCAGGTCGAACGCCGCGCCGACGCCGATGAGCACCGGCGCCCGCAGCGCGCCGCGGTGCGCGGCCATCCAGCGTTCCTGCTTCGGCGAGCCGAGGCCGACCCAGACGATGTCGGGCCGGGCGTCGTCGACGGCGCGGCAGAGCGCGGCATCCTCGGCGGGCGAGAGCGGACGGAACGGTGGCGCCAGCGTACCGGCGACGGCGAGCCCGGGGAAGTCGCGCGCCAGGCGCGCTGCCAGCACCTCGGCGACGCCGTCCCCGCCGCCGAGGAAGAAGTGCCGCCAGCCGGTCGCGAGCGAGCGCCGGCAGGCGGCGAGGACGAGGTCCGGGCCGTACACCCGCTCGGTGCGGCGGTAGCCGCGGGCGCGCAGCAGCCAGACGATCGACATCCCGTCGGGGGTGGCGAGCCCGCTCGCATTGACGGCGTCGCGCAGTGCCGGGTCGTCGCGGCAATCCATGACGGTGTGCGCGGGGACGACGCAGACGTACTGCCGCTCGCCGGTGGCGATCCAGCGCTCGAGGTGTGCCAGCGCGTCGTCCATGCCGATCGCGCTGACGCGCACGCCGAGCACGTCGACGCGCGGGGGGCCGGCGGCGCCTGCGGCGGCCGCGCCGTTCATGCCGCCTTTCCCGCTGGCGCCGCCGTCATCCCGCGCCCTGCAGGCGGGAAGCGAGCGTCGCTGAAACCTCTCCCGCGAGCCCCGGCGCACAGGCGATGAGGCCTGGGAGCAGCGGCGCCGGCCGGTTGAACAGCGGCTCGCCGCCGGCGAGCGCGCGCACGTGACAGCCGGCGGCGCGCGCCAGCGCGACGCCGGCGGCGACGTCCCACTCGTGCTTCGGCACCAGCGTCCAGGTGGCGTCCGCCAGCCCGGCCGCGACGCACGCCAGCTTGTACGCCACGGAACCGGTGGGGACGACGGCGAACGGCGCGCCGGCGAAGCGCTCCCACTGCCCCCGCCCGACCTCGCTGCGGCTCGCCAGCACCCGCGCGCCGGCGAGCGCCGCCGCGGCGCTCGGCCTCACCGGCCGCCCGTCGAGCGTGACGCCGGGCCCGGCGGCGCCGAGGAAGCGCTGCCCGGTGGCGGGGTTGAGGATGCCGCCGGCGACCGCCTCGCCGTTCTCGACGAGGCCGATCGAGACGCACCACTCCGGGATGCCGGCGACGAACTCGCGGGTGCCGTCGAGCGGGTCCACGACCCACACCCGCGCACACTCGAGGCGCGCCGGGTCGTCGGCGGTCTCCTCCGAGAGCCACCCCTCGCCGGCGGACGGCAGGCGCTCGCGCAGCAGCGCGTCGAGCGCGCGGTCGGTGGCGGTGACCGGGTCGTCGTCCTCCTTGTACTCGACCGCGCCGGCGTCGAGGCCGTGCGCGCCCAGCCACGCCGCGGCGGCGTCGAGCGCCGCAGCGATGCGGTCGAGGTCGTCAGATCGCACCGATGTACCCCGTCTTCTCGAGGTAAAGAAGCAGCTCCTGCGCCGCCTCCTCTGGCGCCAGATCGGCGGTGTCGAGCACCACATCGGCGTCCGCGGGCGCCTCGTAGGGGTCGGAAACGCCGGTGAACTGCGGGATGATGCCGGCGCGCGCCTTGGCGTACAGCCCCTTGCGGTCGCGCTGCTCGCACACCGCGATCGCGGTCGACACGTACACCAGCACGAAGCCGCCGACCCGCTCGACCATCGCGCGCACTTGCTTGCGCACGCTGTCGTACGGCGCGATCGGGGCGCAGATCGCGATCCCGCCGTTCTTGGTGATCTCCGAGGCCACGAAGCCGATGCGCCGGATGTTGATGTCGCGGTGTTCTTTCGAGAAGCCGAGCTCGGAGGAGAGGTGCTTGCGGACGATGTCGCCGTCGAGCAGCGTGACCGGCCGGCCGCCCATCTCGAGCAGCTTGGTGAGCAGCACGGCCGCGATCGTCGACTTGCCGGCGCCCGAGAGCCCGGTGAAGAACACCGTGAACCCCTGGCGGTGGCGCGGCGGGTGCGCGCGGCGAAGCTCCTCGAGCACCTCCGGGAAGGTGAACCACGCCGGAATCTCCCGGCCCGCGGCGAGACGATCTCGCACCTCGCGGTCGCTCAAGTGCAACGGCCTGGCGCCGGCCGGCACCTGCGACTGCGGGACGAACCCGCCCTCCTCCTCGAGGTACGCCATCACCTCCGTGCTCATCACGTGTACGCCGATCTCCGCGGCCGTCGGGGCGGGGATGCGGCTCTCGAGGAGGGCGTCGCGGGACGGCTCGACGAGAAGGTGGGTGCAGCCGTAATTGCGGGCGATCACCGCGCGCAGGAGGAGGTCACGCTGCCCGCGCGGCCGGGCCGCGTACGGCAGCAGCGCGAGCTTCGCGCTGTCGTCGGGGTAGTGGTTCATCGTCTCCCGGCAGCAGCGCACGCGCGTGAAGTGGTCGACGTCGGCGCTCGACCCCTTGCCCGCCTCGACGTGGACGAGCAGGTTCGCCTCGTGGGATCGCGCCGCGGCGAACGTGGCCGCGTGCTCGGCGCGGTGAATCGGACGCACCGTCTGGTAGGCGACCACCCGCCGCCACCCCCGCCGCGCCAGCTCGCGCCGCAGCTCGAGCGGGGTCAGCCGCAGCGCTGTGAAATCGTGGTGGACCGGGAGCTGCAGCGCCTCGACGGCGCCGCCCACGTGCCACACGTCGGCTGACGGGTCGGGTTGCCACACCTCGCTGACGGCGAGCGCCGCCAGCATCACGCCCTCGGCGTCGCGCAGCGCGAGCGTCGTGCCCGGGGAGAGGCGCGACGCCGCCGCGCCGGGCAGTGAAAGCACGACGGGCGACGGCCACGGCGTCCCGTCCGCCAGCCGCATGGAGGCCTCGACGGCCTCGATGTCGGCGCGCATCATGAATCCTGTCAGCGGCGAGTACGCTCCCGAGGCGAGCAGCTCAAGCTCGCAGAGCTGGTCGGGAGTCAGGTCCCACGACGGCCAGTCCTTCGACGCCGCCTGCAGCTCGGCGCGCCGCGACTCCGTGACGACGAGGTCGCGCAAGACGCCGCCATACGGGGGGATCAGGGTGCTCGGCATCGCTGCTCCTCAGCTCGCGCTCACAGCGTTCTCACGTGCTGCGCCTCGACCTCCACCGCGCGCGTGCCGCCGACCAGCGCCAGCAGCAGCCGCACGCGGTCGCGCGCCGGCAGGTAGCGCGTCACCACCCCCTCCAGACCGGCCAGCGGGCCGCGCTCGATGCGCGCGCGGTCGCCCGCCTTCGGCGTGACCCGCGCCGCCTTGAGCTCGACGTACCCGCGCTCCCCCTCGCGCTCGCGCAGCGCCGCGATCACCCCGTCCTCCACCGCGGCGAGCTCGCTGCCGAACCGCACCACGCCGGCGGCGCCCGTGCAGTAGTTGACCGTCGCGAACCCCTCGGCCGCCTGGAAGCGCGCGAACACGTACGACGGGAACAGCGGCACCGGGCCGCGCGGGGCGCGGGCGTGCCAGCGCGGCTCGAGCACCCGCGGGCAGTACCCCTCGACACCGCGGGCGCCGAGCGTCTCCACCAGGGTGCGCTCCTGCTTGGGCTTGGTGCGCAGGATGTACCAGAGGACGCGCGGGTCGGTGGGGGAGACGAGCATGGAGGTTCGGCGCCGGGCCATTTGTAGCCGAGCGCATCGCCGCGGTCAAGCGAAAGGGAGCAGGAGGGGCACGCCTTCCCCGGCAGACCCAGCCCGCCGGGTCGCGACAGGCAGCCACTGCATCCCGCCCCGTCTCCGCACGGGGGAGGGCGACCGTGCTCCCGACGGGAGGGCCGGCGCCCTCGCCGGCCCGGGCTCCGCGCGGGCGTGGGCACAGGCATTCCCGGACAAGACACGAGGGCCGGCGCTTCGTCCCGCTCCGCCTGCGCGCGGGCGAGGGCGCCCGCGCTCCCGGCCAGGACGGGAGGGCCGGCGCCCCCGCCGGCCCGGGCGCCGCAGGGCGCAGCGATCGCGAGGCCATCGGTGCTAGCCTGCGGGTGTGAAGGTCCACCTCTCGCGCTGGGTGTGCCTCGACGTCGAGTCCAACCTCGCCCGCATGGCCGCGGAGGGCCGCGCGGCGGCGGCGGCCGGCGCCGATCTCGTGGTGTTTCCGGAGAGCTTCCTGCACGGCTACACGCGGCCGCTCGACCCGGCGCGGGCGCGTGCGGCGTTCGCCGCGCTCTCAGCGGCGGCGCCGGCGACGCTGTTCGCCTTCGGCTCCTTGAGCGAGGAGCGGCGCAACCGCATGACCGTCTGGCGCGGCGGCGAGGAGCGCGCGCGCTACGACAAGGTGCACCTGTTCGCACCCAACGGGGAGCGCGACCTGTGGCAGGAGGGCGACCGCTACGTCGCGGTGCGGGCCGGCGGCTGGACGATCGGCCTGCTCAACTGCAACGACCTGCGCTTCCCCGAGCAGGCGCGCGCGCTGCGCCTGCGCGCCGGTTGCGACGCGCTGCTCGCCGTGGCCTGGTGGCCGTGGCGGCGCGACCACGTCTGGCGCACGCTGCTGCGCGCGCGCGCCATCGAGAACGGCGCGTGGGCGATCGGCTGCTGCGTGGCCGCCTCGGAGCACCCCGGCGAGTCGTTCGCCGGCGCGGGCAACCACGTCTTCGACCCGCACGGCGAGCCCGTGCGCACCGCCGACGACCGCACGTACGAGCTCGACCGCGGCCGCCTGGCGCCGCTCGTCGTCGATCCCGCCGACGGCTACCGCGAGATCGGGACGGTCGACGTCAGGGACACCGGGTGAGGGAGCTCGGCGCGCCATGAGCGGCCGTCCCGGCGCTCAACCTGAGCTGACCATCGCGATCGCGACCCTCGGCCGCGCCGACAAGCTCGCGCGCGTGCTCGCCGCGTGCGAGCGGCTCACGCCGGGGACTCCGCCGTTCGAGGTGGTGGTGGTGGTCGACGGCGACGACCCGGACTCCACGACCGTAGCGGCCCGGCCGCGCCCGTTCGCGGTGCGCTGCTTCTCACAGTCGCGCGCCGGCGCCGGCCCCGCGCGCAACCGCGCGGCGGCCGAGGCGCGCGGCGAGTGGCTGCTGTTCCTCAACGACGACACGCGGCCGGGCCCGGGGTGCCTGGTCGCGCACGCCGAGGCACGGCGCCGCCGCGGCGCCTGCATCACCGAGGGCCTGGTGAGCTGGGATTCGGCGGCGGAGATCACACCGTACATGCGCTGGCTCGCACCGGCCGGCCACCAGTACAACTACGCCCGCCTCGCCGCGGACAGGCCGGTTCCGTGGGACGCGGTATGGGGCACCAACCTCGCGGTGCCGCGCGGCTGGGTGCTCGACTGCCCGTTCGACGCCGGCGTGCCACCGGGGTGCCTCGAGGACACGGAGTGGGCGTACCGGCAGTACCGCCGTGGAAGACGCTGCTTCTTCGTCCCCGAAGCCGAGGTGCTGCACGACCACCGGTACACGGGCCCGGGCGACTACCGCGGGCGTGCGCGCCGGTTCGGCGCCGCGGCGCGCTACGTGGCGCGCCGCCACCCGCTGCTGGCGTGGCGCTTCGTCGCCCGGCCGCTGGCGGCGGCGGCGGTGCGCGCGGCGTCGCTGGTGCTGCCATCGCGCCGGCGCTGCGAGCGGGTGTGGGACCTCGACTTCCGCCTCAACTACCTGGCGGGCCTGCTCGGCCGCGGCGCCGACGGATGACGGGCCCGGGGCCGGCCGCCCGGCGGACGGCCGAGCGCCCTTTCGCCGCCGAATGCGTTGCGGGCAGCCGCTACAACGCCTCGCGGATGCGCCCGGCCAGGGCTTCCTTCCCGCCGACCGCCGTGTTGAGCATCACGACGCGGGTGGCGCCGAACAGGCGCTCGTGCAGCGAGCGCACGAGGTCGGTGCGGGCCGCATCGAGCCCGGCGAGGTGCGGGTTGAGGAACGGCACCAGGCGGCCCTTCGCTCCCGGCAGCGCGCCGGAGGCGAGCAGCCGCGCCGCCTCGCGCGGCTCGAGCTCGGCGGCGAGCGGCAGCACCGGATCGGACGCCAGCAGCACGCAGGTGTGCGGCGCGGTGCGGCGTGCGTGCCGCCTGCCGGCGCCGAGCCAGTACGGGTCGATCACGGCGCGGCCGCGCTGCGAGGCGTCGATGCAGACGGCGGCGCCGCGGTCGAGCGGGCAGGTATCGTCGGGGTGGTCGACGCGGCAGCCGTCGCGTGCGGTGACGAAGTTCTCGAGCTTGGAGCGGTCGAGGAGCTTCTCCAGCTCCGGCAGCTCGCGCAACCACTTCGCCTTGAGGTAGAGCTTGCGCTCCACCAGGTCGGCGACGACGACGCCGCCGGCGAAGCGAACCAGCACGTTGTCGGAGGCCACCAGCTTGACGCCGTCGAGGCGCAGCAGCGCGGCGAGGACGCCGGTGCGGCCGGAGCCGGGGCCGCCCCAGACCAGCGCTCCCGCGCCGCCGACGTCGACCGCGGCGCAATGCGCCAGCAGCGCGCCCGAGGAGCGCTGCGCGGCCTCCGCCGCGAGCTGCAGGCCGAGCGAGCGCACCTGCCCGTAGAACGCGCTGTTGATGACGAACCCGGTCGAGGTGTCGAGCGAGACCATCGCCGAGGGCTCGCGCCCGGGCACGTCCTTGACCGCGTAGACGACGGCGTGCGGCTCGAGGTCGCCCTCGAGCGGCGCCGGGTAGAAGTTCTCCTGGAAGAAGTCGGCGAGGTGCGGCGAGCTGGTGCGGAGCTGCACGATGATCCCGGCGATCGCCGCGTTCCACTCGAAGTAGGCGTCGCCCGGGAGGTGCGCCTCGCACTCGGCGAGCAGCGCGTTGCGCGTCTCGAGGCCGGAGATCGCCCGCGTCTCGACGTAGTCGGCCACCTTGGTGACGACGTTGTTGAGCGCGCGCGGGCGCAGCCGGCGCGGCTGCTCGAGGCGGGCGAGCGCCTGCTCGATGCGGCGCATCCCCTCCTCCAGGCGCTCCATCGAGGTGGCGAACGAGATGCGGATGTGGGCGTCGGTGCCGAACGCCTCGCCGGGGACGGCGGCGACGTGCGCCTCCTTGAGCAGGTAGTACGCCAGGCCGTAGGTGTTGCGGATCGGCGCGCCGGAGAACTCGCGATCGAGGTAGCGCGACACGTTGGGCATGACGTAGAACGCGCCGGCGGGCGACGCGCAGGAGACGTCCGGCAGGGCGCGCAGGCGATACACGACGAAGTTGCGGCGGCGCTCGAACTCCTGGCGCATCCGCTCGATCTCCATCGCGCACTCCTTCAGCGCCGTCACCGCCGCCTTCTGCACGAACGAGGTGGCGTTGGAGGTGTTGTGCGACTGCACCTTGGAGCAGGCGGCGATGATCTCGCGCGGGCCGGCGGCGTAGCCGAGCCGCCACCCGGTCATCGAGAACGCCTTCGAGAAGCCGTTGACGACGATCGTCAGCTTCCTGATCTTCTCGTTCAGCGACGCAATCGAGACGAAGCGGCGACCGTCGTAGATGAGCTTCTCGTAGATCTCGTCGGAGACCACCCAGAGCTGCTCGCGGACGCACACCTCGGCGATCGCCTCGAGCTCCTCGCGGGTGTAGGCGGCGCCGGTCGGGTTGCACGGGTAGTTGAGGATCAGCGCCTTGGTGTTGGGAGTGATCGACGCGGCCAGCTCGCGCGCCGAGAGGCGGAAGCCGTCCTCCTCGCGGGTCGGCACGAACACAGGGTTGGCGCCGCACAGCTTCACCTGGTCGGGGTACGACACCCAGTACGGCGCCGGGATCAGCACGTCGTCGCCCGGCTCGTAGAGCGCCTGTGCGATGTTGAACAGCGAGTTCTTGGCGCCGGCCGAGACGATGATCTCGTCGGGCGAGAAGCGCACGCCGTTCTCGCGCTCGAGCTTCTCCGAGATCGCGTTCTTGAGGTCCGGGATGCCGTCGTTGGCGACGTACTTGGTGAAGTTCGCGTCGATGGCGGCCTTGGCGGCGCGCTTGACCACCTCGGGGGTCGGGAAGTCAGGCTCGCCGGCGGAGAAGTCGACGACGTCGATCCCCTGCGCCTTCATCGCCTGGGCGCGCGCCGAGATGCGCAGCGTCGGCGACAGCGCGATGCGGTTGACGCGCTCAGAGAGCATGGCGATCCACCTCGGAGACGAGACGTGGGGCGCGCGCTCCGCGCGCGCAGCCGGCGCACAGCGCCGGCCCCACACCCGCCCTGCCGACATCCGCAAGCGCTGGGCCACGATGAGCGGCCATGGCTATGCCTCGTCCTTGCCCTTGCCACGCTTCAGCAGGTCGGCGAGCTTGAAGCCGGTGAGCGACTCGACGACGTCGGGGAGCTGCGCGACGACGCGGGCGACCTGCCCGGTGAGCTTCGGCGCGCCGTCGTTGTCGCCGACCATGATGATCTTGTCGACCTTGGCAAGCGGCTCGGACACCGCGCGGGCGAGCTCCGGGAGCTGCGTGATCACCATCTCGGCGAGCGCCGCGTCGGTGTACTCCTTCCACGCCGAGGCCTTCTGGCGCATCGCATCGGCCTCGGCCTTGCCGCGCGCGGTCGCCGCCTCGGCCTCGGACGCGCCGATGAGGCGGATCCCGGCGGCCTTCCCCTTGGCCTCGAGCTCCTTCTTGTAGGCGTCGGCCTCGGCCTCGAGGCGCGCCTGGAACTGCATCGCCTCCGCCGGCCGCTTCACCGTCGCCTCGAGCTCCTTCTCTCGCCGCGCGATCTCGAGCTCCTCGACCTTCGCCGCCAGCTCCTTCTCGGCGAGCCGCACGCCGTACTCCTGCCGCCTGAGCTCCTCGGCGAGCTTCGCTTTCTCGAGGTCGTAGGCGACGTCCGCCTGCGCCCGCTTGACGTTGACCGCGGCCTGGAAGTCGGCCCGCTGCACCTCGAAGTCGCGGGTCGCCCTGGCGAGCTCGGCCTCGGCGGCGAGGCGAGCGATGTCGCCCTCCTTGCGGTACGCGGCGGCGTGGATCACGGCGTCGCGGTCGGCCTCGGCCTGCGCCAGCGCGGCGTCGCGCTTGACCTCGGCGATGCGGCGCGCGCCGAGCGACGAGAGGTAGCCCTGGGAGTCGGAGATGTCCTTGAGCGAGAACGCCAGCAAGTCGAGGCCGAGGCGCTCGAAGTCGGTGGTCGCCGCGGCGCGCACCTGCTCGGCGAAGCGGTCGCGCTCGGTGTAGATCTCCTCCACCGACATGCGGCCCAGCGCGGCGCGCATGTGCCCCTCGAGCACCTCCTGCGCCACGGCCGTGATCCCGGAGGAGCCGCGCGAGAGGAAGTTCTCGACCGCGCGGTGGAGCAGCCGCTCGCTGGACGCCGCCTTGACCTGGCCGAACGCCTCCGCGGAGATGATCACACCCTGCGCCGTGAGCACCTCGGGACAGCGCACCGAAAGCGAGAACACCTCGAGCGGCAGCACGTCGACCGTCTCGACGAACGGCATCACGAAGGTGCCGCCGCCGACCTGCAGGCGGTATCCGACCTGGCGCCGCGTGCCGTCGGGCTCGACCACCGTCGAGGTCCGCCCCGAGATCACCAGCACCTGGTTGGGGCCGACCTTGCGGTAGTTGAACAGCCAGAGGCCGAAGAACAGCAGGACGACGACGGCCACGCAGGCCACGATGATCCAGGGGAGCAACGCCATGGCTTCCTCCGCCGCCCGCCGCCGACGACACACGGCGCCGCGAGCGGATGCGTAACGTTACGACAAGTTCCGTGACGGTACAAGCTCGAAATCACCATCGGGCCGGTTCGCTCCAACCCGTGAGACTGCGAGGGAGGGCCGGCGCCCTCGTTGGCCCGGGCTCCGCCCGCTGCGGTGTCCGCGCGGGCGAGGGCGCCCGCGCTCCCGGGTATGTGTGAGGGACTATCCAGACAATCACCATCGGGCCGCCCCGACCCGCCTCGGCAAGACCAGGGCCGTGAAGCGCAGCCCGAGGGCCGCGGCGACCGCCTATACTCCGTGGCCGTGAACGAGCGCCCGCGATTGGAGCTGTGGCTGGTCCGGCACGGGGAGACGACGCACAGCCGCGACGGCATGCTCGCCGGGTGGAGCGACATCCCGCTCACCGCGGTGGGCGAGTCGCAGGCCGAGGCGTTGCGGCCGCTGCTCGCCGGCGAGCGCTTCGACTCGGTGTGGTGCTCCGACCTGGCGCGCGCCGTGCACACCGCCGAGCTCGCCTGGGGCGCGGCGCGGCGCGACGCGCGCCTGCGCGAGATCAGCTTCGGCCGCCTCGAGGGGCTGCCGTGGGCGACGCTCGACGACTCGCTCAAGCAGACGCTGGTCGCCTTCTCCGGCTTCGCGCCTCCGGGCGGCGAGACGATCGAGGCGATGCAGGCGCGGGTCCACTTGTTCCTCGCGGAGCTGCCGCCCGGGCGCCACCTCGTCTTCACCCACGGCGGCGTCATCCGGGCGCTCACGCGCGAGGCCGGCGAGGACTCGTTCCTGCCCACGGGGAGCGTCGCCGCGCTCGACTGGACGGCCCGCCGGCTCCTGTTCATCCGTACGCAGGACGGCGCGAGGCGGCCGTTCGTCACCGCCTCGGCGTAACAGCGGCACTCGTGCCGCAGCGTCGCTTCCGGGGGGCGGCGGCACCAGTGCTGCCGGCGCCACGAGATCCCTCGGTCGCCGCCGCGTGTGCGACCGCTCCCTGCCAAGGAAACCTGTCGAGACCGGAGCGCGGGCGCCCTCTCCCGCGCATGGGTTCTGCCAGGCGGGGTGTGGGCCGCTGAGGGCGCCGGCCCTCCCGGGGGTTCCCCGTCTCGCCCGACCGCCGGGCCGCGGCCTGGGGGGCTCAGGGTGACAGCGCGGCGGGTTGTTCATCGGCCGGAGGCGATCGATTCCCGCCGCCGCCCCCCAAGCCGCCGGCGGGAGTCCGCGGAAATCGGGTGCACGACAGGAAAACGGTGGAGGCGTGGCAGCCCGGGCGCCGAGCAGCATCACGCGGCAGGGCGGTGTGAGTGGAGGCGCTGCAGGGACGCGCTTGCGCCGCTCAGGTACAAGCTCTATGCTCCGGCCCGGGCGCCGGACGCGCCCGCGAGGTTCGCATGCCTTCAGGCCCTTACGACCCCGACGTCTACCGGCGCTTCGCCGAGAACCTGCGCGGCGCGCTCGACGGCCCCAACATCGAGCACGTCTCGATGCGCACGCTTAAGAAGAAGGCGTACAAGACGGCCGTCATCACCGCCAACGGCTCGCCGCTGTGGTTCTCCGCCATCTCCTCGCGCATCGCCGCAAAGACCGTCTACCTCGGCAACGGCCCCGAGATCGTGCTGCCGAGGCCCTCGCCGGAGCAGCTCGCGATCGTCGAGAAGGCGCCGGACCAGCTCCACAAGGTGCTGCAGCTCGTGCGCACGATGCCGTTCGTCCACATCCGCCGCCAGATGGGCGACAACGGCGAGTTCAACCCGATCTGCAACCTCTACGTCTGCGTCGCCGACTACAAGATGTACCGGCTCGCCTACGCCTGGGCGTGCACCATGGGCGAGGTGGAGCGCAAGCGCCCCGGCCCCGAGTTCACGATGATCGACATCCCGCAGGAGCACCAGCTCCGCATGCAGGTGCTGGTGCTGCCCGAGCACGACATCAACATCGCGCTCGGCACCGATTACACCGGCGAGTGCAAGAAGGGGTTCCTGCGCCAGGGGATGTTCCGCGCCGACCAGCGCGGCATGCTCGGCCTCCATGCCGGCACCAAGATCGTGAAGGCGCGCGACCGCGCCTCGGGCAAGGTCAGGACCTATGCGGTGTTCATGTTCGGGTTGACGGCGACCGGAAAGTCGACGTGGTCGTGCCACCAGCTCGGGCTCGACCCCGGCGCCGGCGAGGGCACCTGGGTGAGCCAGGACGACATCGTCTGGCTGCGCCGCGACGGGTCGTCGTACGGCACCGAGCAGAACTATTACGTCAAGACCGACGTCACCCTCCAGATGCAGGAGGCGATGTACCGCGCCCTCGCCCACAAGTCCGCCCTGCTCGAAAACGTGATGATCAACGGCAAGGGGGAGATCGACTTCACCGACGAGCGGCTGGGGGAGAACGGCCGCGGCGTGCTCGACCGCACGCAGCTCAAGGTCCTGCGCAACGGCGCCATGGTGTCGATCTGCGCCGACTCGATCAACACCCCGAGCCTGGAGGAGGTCGACGGTATCGTCTTCGCGTTCATCACCCGCCGCAACACCATCATGCCGTTCGCGCAGCGGCTGACCCCGGCCCAGGGCGTGCTGGCGTACCTCTGGGGCGAGTCGACGCACTCGTTCGCGACCGTCCCCGCGAAGGCCGGCGAGAGCGTGCGCATCGTCGGCATGGACGACTTCATCATCGGCGGCCAGGGGCGCAAGGTGAACGCGTTCCACGACATCGTCATGGACCTCGTGGCCCGCTACCCCGGCAAGGTGCACTTCTTCCAGTACAACACCGGCGGCATGGGCGAGATCATCGACATCGACAAGGCCACGGGCAAGAAGAAGCTGGTGCGCAAGGTGCAGCGGGTGCCGATCGACCTGATGGCGGCGCTGCAGCGCGGCGACCTGCGAGGCAGCAACGAGTACGCACGCGGCCGCCTCGGCACCGAGTACGTGGTCAGGTGCGAGGGCGTCGACCTGTCCGCCTACGACGCGGCGGGCTTCTACTCTGAGGCGCAGATCGAGGCGTACGTCGCCGACCTCGTCGACGGGCGGCGGAAGTTCACCGAGGAGATCGCCGAGCAGGGGCTGCGCAAGGACATCCGCGAGCTGGCGCACAGGGAGCTTGACGCGATCGAGTCAAAGGCCCGCCGCAAGGTCGAGCCGTGCGCCCCCGCCGACGAGGCGCCGCAAACCGCCGCCGAGGACCGCGACCCCCGCTCCCGCTTCATCTCCCCCTGGGAGCCGCGCCGGCCGTCCGCCAGCCTGTTCCCGCAGCCGGCGGGGCGCAGCAGGAGGTAGGTCGAGACCGGATCGGCCCTGCTGCGGGTCAGCGAGCGGCTGACTCCGCTGCAGAGCTTGGCAGTGCGTACAGGGCGTCCGGCGCGAGATCGGCGCCGTTCGGCCAGCTCACGGCGCCAAACTCGTCGATCGTGACCTGGCGGAAGAGCGCCTCGTCGGCGAGCGGTGCGAACACCGGCCCGAAGAGCCGCTCCGCGAGCGAGACGACCACCGTTCTCCCGTCCACGAAGGTCACCTCGAGCCGCAGCCCGGCAAGCGGTTTCACGATGGCGGCCCTCATGCGTCCCTCCTTTTAGTCCAACGGCTCCACCGGCTTCAGCGGCTCGTGCTGCCTCGCGAGCTCCCAGTTCTCGCGAAGCTCGGACCGGTGGACCAGCGCCCATTCCACGACCAGTGCGAGCGCGCGGCGCGCGATGCGACCGCTCAGCAGATCCAACGTCTCGATGGCGATCGCGGCGTCTTCCCCGCCGTAGTAGGCGTGAAAGTGCGGCGCACCATGATCCTCGTAGTACATCCGGATCACGATCCCGAAGAAGATGCTGATCGTCGGCATCGAGCCGGCCCGTCGCCTCCGTTCGTCCCAAATGTAGCCTTCACGAAGCCCGCACGCAACGGCGTGAATCAGCCAGCAGCCTACAGCCCGGTTCGGCGCGGGAACATGCGCGACCCCACCACAAGGAGCTCGACGCGATCGCAGCGCGGTCCCGCCCCACGGTCGAGCCGTAAGCCCCCGCCGACGGCGCGGAGCAGACCGCCGCCGGGGACCGCGACCCGCGCTCCCGCTTCATCTCGCAGTGGGCGCTGCGCCGGCCGTCCGCGCCGCTGTTCTCCCAGCAGGTCGGCCGCTGCCGGCGCCGGCGCTGGCTGTCACCCCGCGCCGCGCCGGAGCTCCTCGCGGATCGCCTCGAGCTCGGCGACCGCCTCGAGGTCGCGCGGGCGGCCGGCCGCGCGCTTGACCTCGATCAGCTTCTCGAGGCCGAGGCAGCGCATCGAGAGACCGTAGGCCTCGATCGCCACGGCGTGCGGGAGGAGCGCCTCGTAGCCGCCGCCGCCGACGATCTCTCCGAGCAGGTCGATGGCGCCGAGGTCGGTGGTGAGCGTGAAGTTGAGGCCGCGCCTCAGGGTGTCGCGGTCCAGGCGGAACGGGAGCCCCGGGGGTACGTCACGAAGGTATGGGCGATACGGGGCAAGCGCTGCGACGACCCGGTCCAGATTGGCGTCGGAGCGCGCATAGACGACGTCCACGTCGCGGGTCAGCCGCGAGGCGCCGTGAACGGTGGCCGCCACACCGCCGACGACGATGAACTCGACCCCGTGCCCGACGAGCGTCGCCAGCAGCGCGCGAAAGTCGGTCATGCCGGCCGCGAAGCTTTCCCGGCGCGCTGCAGCTCGTCGGCTAAGGCCAGCAGAGCCTGCAGGTTCGCGAGGCGGCGCTCGACCGTGAGGGCGAGGTTCTGGCGAATCAGGGAGCGGTCGATGTCTCGCAGGTAGGCCGCGACGACAGGGTCCGCTCCACTCGCCTCGCTGCGCGAGTGTGCCGGCGCCGCCGTGATCTGCTTCACCCTCACCCCTGCATTATAGGCTCCAAGGTATCGACTCACGGCCGTGGCGGCGCGGGGCCGCAGCGACGCGCGAAGGCTCACGGCAGCATCAGAGGCCGAGGCGCGGCGACTGCTGCCGGCGACTCGACGCGGTGCCTCGGGACGGCCTCGACCAGGGCCTGATCCCCGGTCACCAGCACCGCGGCGTCGTGAGTCGCCAACAGATCGCGAACATGCGCGTCCTCGGCCGGAACGGGCCTCTCGGTAGTCGCAGGCTCACGCACCATTGCGTTGGCGGCGACCCCGACCAGCAGGGCATCCACCTCGCCTTCGGCAAGCCGGTGTCGGTGGGCGATCCTCGGGCGCAGCAGGACGTCGCGGTACTCGGCGAGCAGCTCGACCGACAGCAGGAACGGGAAGGCGCCCGCGAACATCGCATCGACGATCCTCGCCGTCGGCGCCGCAGGATCGCCGGTGATGAGCCCCGCGACGAGCACGTTCGTGTCGATGAGGGCGACCGGTACGGCCATCGCCGCCGTACCGACCGTGTCTCGTCCACCGCCAGGCGCAGCGCCTCGTCCTCGCTCATCGCGGAGCTCCGGCGAGCGCGCGCCAACAACGCCGCGGCCTCGACAGTGGTCTTGACGCCGAAGTGCTCCAGTGCATCCTCGACGAGGCTGCCGATCGTCCTGCGGCGCCGCGCCGCTGCCTGCTTCAGCGCGACGTACCGCTCGTCTGACGGTGTCACCGTGATGCGTGCCATACCCACCTCACGCGAGCACGTTGGCGCTTTGATGTTTTGATGTTAATTCACATCGCGTGAGCACCCGCCAGCAGGCGCCGCCGCGCGCGCCGGGAGCTGCTCCTGCCTTCGCGCCGGTGGGTTTATTGGCGGCTTGCCTGCGGGTATAGTCTGAGTGTCAGTCGTTCGATGATCCAGCCGGCGTCGCGTCACAGCGCCGCGCTTTTCGTCGCACTCGCAACTCTGGCGACCGCGCAGCCACCAGCAGGTGCGTCCGATCTGGGGATGCGCCCGGAGCGACGGCAACCGCGCACGCCACCTGCGGAGGCGGAGCAGGTGGCGGGCGGCACCGCCATGGGTCGCATCCGCCGCGTGCTGCGGCCGGCATTCGAGCCGATCGCCCGCGACTCGGTGCTGATGCTGATCGGCGACCTGCCGCCGCCGGGGCCCGGGGGTTGGCTGCAGACGCTCAAGGACCGCATCGGGGTGGCGGCGGCCAATGGCGTGGACACCGTGCTGCTGGTGTGCGACCTGCGCCACCTCGAGAGCGGCTACGACGCCCTCGACGCGCTGCTGCGGCTGGCCCACGATCGCGCGGTCGGGGTGATGCCGCGGCTGATCGTCGACTCGTGGTCGTTCACCGAGCGCGTGCCGGTGACGATGCCGTTCACCGAGCAACTGCCGGCGTACGCCGACCAGGCGCAGCTCGCCGGCGCGCTCGACCGGCTCGGCGAGGTCGTCACGCACCTCGAGACGTTCCCCAACGTGGTCGGCTACCAGGTGGAGTGGGGGCACTACGGCGAGTCGTGGGTCAACGCGCCGTACTGGGACTCGCCCTCGAGCACCGCCGCGTACCTCGACTTCCTGCACGCGCTCTCGCCGTCGTTCGCCGGGGTCGGCGCGGCGCACGCGGCGAGCTGGGTGCCCGGCGGCGTCATGGCCCCCGGCGACTGCTGGCCCGCCGGCGACCCGCGCCGGGACCCCGTCGCCGTGGCCGCGTTCCACTGGTACCAGCGCTGGCGGTACGAGACGACGCGCTCGATCACCTGGGCACTGCGCGAGCGCGCGCAGGCGCTGACGGCGCGCCCGATCGCCGGCTTCTCGTACGTGATCGGCGGCCCGGACGGCGTCATCGGCCACGCCTACACCGCGGCGCGGCACCTCGACATCGCGTTCTCCGACTGGACGCCGACGCCCGGCACCGCCCATGACGAGTTCATCCGCGATGCCGGCTTCCCCGGGCTGCACCTGGCCGAGCTCGACTTCGACACGCCGTACTACGAGCTGTCGCGCGCCGGTGAGGCGATCGCCGGCCTGGCAGCGCGCGGCATCGTGCCGGTAATCTTCTACCCGCACTGGGGCAGCGCCCTGTCCGACGCCGACATTCCGGGCCTGGTCGCCGAGATCCGGTCGCACCCGCCGCTTGCGGCGCCGCCGCCCGCCGACGTGCTCATTGTCCTCGGCAACCAGGCGATCGGTGCGGCGTCGCTGACCGACACCACGGTGCTGGCGGACGCGGGCGGCGCCGCGACCTGGGACGACCCGCCGGGGATCGTCGCGCTGCTGCTCGGGCTCGGGATCACGGTCGACGCGGCGGCGCCGGACGCGTACACCGCCGCCCTCGGGGACCGCTACCGGGCAGTGGTCGTGGTCTCGCCGCTGGCCGACGGCGACGCGCCGCTGCAGCAGGAGCTGGCCGCCACGAGCGCGCCGGTGCTGCTCGCCCACCCGTCGTTCGTCGTCGCCGCCCCGACCGCGGCGGCGCCGACCACGACGACCGGCGCCTGGTGCGGGCAGTGGAGCCCCGCCCCCCTTGTAGGGCAGCCGCTCGGCGTGCGGGTATGGGGGGTCGAGGCCGGCGGCGGCACGGCGCCGGCGATCCGCTTCGCCGGCGCCCTCGCGCACCTCGGCACGATCCCCGCCTACCAGCCCAACCGCCGTGTCTTCTCGCTGTATCAGGCGGAATTCGACGAGGTGCTGGCGCACGCCGACTTCGCGGCGGCGAGCTTCCCGGTGATCGGCCGAATCGGTTCGGCGTGGGCATTCGGGCTGGTGATCAACGCCGGCGACCCGGCGCAGCGTGCCTTGTGCCAGCAGGCGCTGCTCGCCGTGCTCGCCCGCGTGGGCGTGCCGGTGCCGGCGGGGTAGTCGGGGCAGGCACGCCCCTCCTACGAGAGAATGTGTAGGAGCGGCATTCCTGCCGCGACCTCCGGGGGCTCCGTCAGCGCAGCGAGAGGCGCAGCGTGCGGGTCGCGAACGGCGGCATTGTCAGCGGGCCGTTGACAGGGGCACCGGCTGCGCCCGTCTCGTCGGAGAGCGCGAGCGCAGCGCCGGGCAGCGCCGGTGCGAGGGCGGCCGAGACCGCGGCGTCTGAGGCGTTGTACAGACGCACCAGCAGGGCGCGGCCGCCGTCGACCGGGCGCAGCGACGCGACGACGATGGACGCGGGCTCGACGGTGAACGGCGCGGCGAGCGGCGGCGCCGCCGGGTCGACCGCGAACGCGAGCAGCGGCTGCTCCAGCTCCGAGGAGAAGCGGCGCAGCGCGGCGGCGTCGTACGGCCCGTGCGGGCGCACCGCGAAGCGCGCCTCGATCGGCCCCTCCTGGTCCGCTTTGTAGTTGGTGTGCCAGTAGTTGTTGAGCACGTAGGCGTACAGCGCGGAGTCGGGCGCGACGGCCGAGCGCCAGGAGCGCGCGGTGGCGCCGTGCAGGCGCTCGTCGGTGAGCGCGCCGATCTCGACGAGCGGCGCGTCGAGCGTGGCGACGCTGACCCCGACGTCCGCGGTGGAGACGTCGGCGGCGCTGTGGGCGCCGGCGAACTCGAGGCACGAGCCGGGGAGCTGGGTGCGCCCGGGCTCGATTACCGCCTCGCCGAGGTCGACGCGGACGGCGGCGCCGGCGAGCGCGAACGGGAACGCCAGGTGCGCGCTCTCCTTGTCGCGCACCGGCGCCTTGTCGAGGCGCGCCGCGAGCTCGACCGCGTCGGCGCCGGCGACCAGCCGCACGGTGCGGACCAGTCCGCGCGTGCCGGGCGCGTCGCTCTCGACGCGCACCGTCGCGACCAGCGGCCCGGCATCGACGACCGAGATGCGGGCCGGACCGTTGCCGCGCGCCGCGGTCGGGTCGAGGCCGGGCACGTAGAGGAAGCCGAGCAGCCCGGGGCCGGGCGCGACGAGGTTGCGGGCGCCGGCGCCGGACCAGTACAGCCCGCTCACGGCGCCGCTGCGCCCATCGAGCGTCACCCGCAGGCGGTCGCCGGTGATCGCCTCCCGGGTTGCCGCGACCGGATGCGCCGGCGACGCCGGCGCGCCGTGGCCGAGCTCGATGCGCAGCGACCCGAGCGCCGGCACGGCGTCCGCCCACACCGCCAGGCTCCCGTCGGCGAAGCGCTGCGACGGCAGCGGCCGCCCTGCGGCGCTCGCGGCGATGCGCCCGTCGGCCGTCCACGGCGGCAGCACCACGACGCCGGAGCGCTCCCAGCTCAGGGTGTTGACGACCTCGACGGCGGCGCCGGCGGCCGGCGCGGCGCCGTCGAGGAGCTGCCGCGACAACCGCTCTGCGTCGCGCGCGAAGCCGCGCTTGAACACCCACTGCGCGACCACGTCCGGCCGGTCCGGCTCGCGGACGCTGTCCGCTGCGCCCCAGGTGTGCTCGCGCCACATGATCAGCGCGCGCCACGCGTCCTCCGCGAGGCCGGCCGGAAAGCGCTCGGGCGCGCGCAGCGCCCACAGCGCCTGCGCCTGCGCGAGGCGGCGCGCGCTCGCGCGCGCCGACGCCTCCTCGGCGGCGGTGGACACCGCCCCGTCCTCCCAGTAGGGCGTCATGTCGCCGGCGAGCGCCGGGAGGGCGGCGCCGTGCCGGCGCTCCATCTCGGCGAACAGCGACTCGGCCGTGTCGAGCGCCAGGCGGGGCGTGCGGTAGCGCTCGTTCCACGCGCGCACGAACGCCGGCAGGTCGCGGTCGACCGGGCCGTTGTCGCCGCCGATCGTGTAGCGCACCTGCGCGAGCTCGAAGGGGTACGCCTTCCGCGTGAGCTCGCGCGCGAGGTCGAGGAGCTCGAGCTCGACCAGATCGGGAACGCTGCCGGCGGCCAGACCGTGGAACGACGAGTAGCCGCGCCCGGCCATCCAGAAAAGCACCCGCTCCTCGCCGGACGGCGAGACCCACCAGAACGGCCGGTCGCCGAGCGCCTCGAGCGTGCTGCCGACGCGGTCGCCGCCGCCGGGCAGGCCGGGGAAGTAGTTCGGGCCGCTCGACAGATACCGCACTCCCGCCTGCGCCAGCGCCGCCACCGCCGTCCACGAGACGCCGGGGACGTCGGACTGCATCGCCGAGCGGATCGGCGGCACGCCGTATGCGGCGCGCAGGCGGCGGGCGCCGTCGGTGAGACGGCGCAGCTCCTCCGGCGAGCACAGCCCGGTGAGCACGCCGGTGGCGTTGGCCTGCAGGCCGATCGAGCCGTCGCGGACCGCGGCGAGGAACGCCTCGCGCTCCTCGGGCGCCGCCTGCGCCAGGTAGCTCTCGACGTACCACAGCCCTTCGACGTTCCAGCGGAAGCGCGCCTCCGGCGGGAAGGCGGCCGTCTCGTGCGCAAGCGCGACGGCGTCGCGCAGGTTCCGCCACTGCTTGCGCTCGACCTCGGGCTGCGGGTCGGAGTAACCGACGTCGACGTGGGAGTGCGGCAGCAGGCGCAGCTCGCGCGCCGCCACCGGCGCCAGCTCGAGCGTGCCGGCGAAAGCCTCGCGCCCGCCGACCGCCACCGCGACGGGCAGCCGCGCGCCGGCCGCCGCGGGCACGGTCACCTCGACGCGGCGATAGCCGAGCGCGACCGTTCCCGACCACAGCGTGGCGCCGCCGGACCGCACCTCGGCCGGCGCCGCAGCGCCGAGGTGGCTGATCTCGACGCGCAGCGCGCGGCTGCCGTCGGCAAACTCCGCCTCCTCGGGCTCGACGCGCGTCCACGCCGCGATGCGCTCCTCCGGACCGAGGTAGTAGTCGATGCTGCCCGCCGCCTCCCCGACGACGCGAAAGCGCGGCGCGCCGGAGCCGAAGTAGGCGCGCGGCGCGGTCAGCGCCATGAACCCGAAGCGCTCGCCGAACGCGGTCACGCGCGCCGTCACGAACGAGAGCGTCTCGCCGCCCGACCCGCGCACCGTCCACTCGCGGTCGGCCGCGGTGAGCGACGTGGTGAAGACGAGCGGCGGGTTGTCGTTGACCGCCAGCGTGAAGCGGTGCCCGCCGGACTTCCCGGAGTTGAGACCGGCGTGCCACAGGTAGCTGATCGGCTCGTCCGGCGGCCCCGGCGGCGCCGGCTCGCCCTCCCACTCCACCGCCATGCGGCCGTCGGTGGCGCGCGACAGCATCGTCTGCACCCTTCCCGGGTACGACCAGGCGTACGGAATCACCTCGCCCGAGAGGCGCCGCGCGAACCCCTGCAGCCAGCGCTCGGGGAGAACGGCGCCCGCCGACGGCTCCGCCGGCGCCGAGGCGGCGGCGCCGGCGACCGCTGCGGCGACCGCGACTCGGCGGATGAGCGTCGCTGTCGTCACCTAGGCCTCCCGCCGCGCGAGCGCGGGCACGCCGGCAGCTCGCACGCGCCGGCGAACCCTTCCGGCGGCGGCGCCGCGCACTCGTCGAGGTCGCAGCAGGTGGTGCAGACGCGCTTGAAGGCGTCGTAGCCGAGCAGCGTGACCGCCGGCGAGAGGAAGTCGGCACGCACCGGCTCGTCCTTCAGGAGACCGGTGGAGAGATACTTCTTGTTGTCGTCAGGGAACACCGTGGCCACGACGGCGTCGCGGCCCATGCGCTCCTGCACCATCAGGGCGCCGAGCAGGTTCGCGCCGGAGGAGATGCCGACGCCGAGACCGAGCTCCGAGGCGAGGCGTTGCGCCATGAGGATCGCGTCGCCGTCGTCGACGCCCACGATCTCGTCCACCGCGGCGAGGTCGACGATCGGCGGGATGAACTCGTCGGAGATTCCCTGGATGCGGTGCTTTCCGACCTTGCACCCGGTGGACAGCGTCGGCGAGTTGGCCGGCTCGAGCGGATGCACCGTGACGCCGGGGCGGCGCTCGCGCAGGAACCCGCCGACGCCCATCACGGTGCCGCCGGTGCCGACGCCGGCGACGAACGCGTCGACCTCCAGGTAGTGGAACAGAAGCTGCCAGTAGAGCTCGGGCCCGGTCGTGGCGCGGTGCGCGGCGACGTTGTCGGCGTTGGAGAACTGGCACGGCAGGAAGGCGCCGGGGAGCTCGCGGGCACGCGCCTCGGCCATCGCGATCGAGCCGCGGAACCCGCCCTGCTCCGGCGAGACGAGGACGATCTCGGCGCCGAGCGAGCGGATCAGCGTCTGGCGCTCCTGGCTCATCCAGTCGGGCATGAAGATCGTCACCGGGTGGCCGAGCGCGCGGCCGATGGCGGCGAACGCGATGCCGGTGTTTCCGGAGGTCGCCTCGATGATCGGCGCGCCCGGCACGAGGTCGCCGCGCCGGTACGCCTCGCGCAGAATGTAAAGCGCCATCCTGTCCTTGATCGAGCCCGTGAAGTTGAGGTTCTCGGCCTTGGCGTAGACGGTGTAGCGCCGCCCGTGCAGCTCGACGGCGAGCGCCAGCAGCGGCGTGTTGCCGATCAGGTGCGAGATCCCGGCAAAGCGCCGCCGCACCTCCGGCGCGAGCTCCCTTCCGTCAGCGGCCATCGCCATGCCCGAGTCCCCCCGGCGCATTCTACAAGCCGGGTGCGGGCACGAGGACGAGCGCACAGGGGAGAAGACCCCGCGCCGGCAGCGCCCGGCCCGCGGCTCGCCATCCGGTCACGCGCGGCCGAGCGCCGCTTCGGCTTCGGCCGCACCATCCACTCCGGCGACCGGAGGGCGACGCCGCCGTTCGGCGGTTTCCTCGTCGCCGCCCTCGCGCTCGCGATCGCCGCCGTCGCCATGAGCTGCAACGCGGGACCACGCTGTCGCACAATGGGCGGCAATGGCACCCCGGCTCCTGCTGTCGCTGCCCCCGGCCCTGGGAGGCACCGGTGCTCCGGCGGAGGCCGAGCCCGCCTCTGTGCTCTGGCAGCGGGGCGCCGCCGTGGTCTGCGAGGAGGCTGGACGGTCCGAACCGGTGCAAGATCTCCTGACTGCCATCGAGGATCGCCTGCGGACCGCCGGCGCCGGCGCGCGGGCGGTCGGCTTCCTCTCCTACGAGCACGGCGCCGCGCTCGACCCGCTGGTTTCGGTCGCGCCGGGCGCGCGGCCGCTGCCCGACGCGTGGTGGGCGGTGCTGGCGCCGCGCACCGCGCGCCCGGCGCCGACGCCTCGGCGCTGGCGGCGCCCCGCTGCCGGCGCGGCGGTCGCGTGCAGCCTCGACGACGCGGCGTTCGCCGCCGGCGTCGTGCGCGTGCGCGCCGGCATCGCCGCCGGGGACTGCTACCAGGTGAACCTGACGCGGCGCTGGTCGGTGCCGCTGTCCGGCGACCCCCTCTCCCTGTTCACGGCGCTGTGCGGGCCGTGGCCGCCGCGCTACGCGACGTTCCTCGCCGACCGCCGCCAGGGGTGGGCGGTGCTCTGCCTGTCCCCGGAGCTGTTGCTGCGACGCCGCGGCGACCGCCTGGAGTCGCGGCCGATCAAGGGCACGCGGCCGCTCGGTCGGCGCGGCCCTCATGCTCCGCTCCGCGATCTGCGCGGCAGCGAGAAGGACGCCGCCGAGCTGGCGATGATCGTCGACCTCGTGCGCCACGACCTCAACCGTGTGTGCCTGCCGGGCAGCGTGCGCGTCGCGCGCCGCGCCGGCGGGCTGGCGACGCGCGACGTCGTCCACCTTGAGGCGCGCGTGGTCGGGCGGCAGGCGCCGGGCACACCACTGCGCGAGGTGCTGGCCGCCGTCTTCCCCGGCGGCAGCGTGACCGGCGCGCCGAAGCTGGCGGCGTGCGCGGCGATCTCCCGCCTCGAGCCGGTCCCGCGCTCGGTATACTGCGGCGCGCTCGGCGTGATCGGCGCCGGCGGCGACCTCGAGCTCGCGCTCCCGATCCGCACCGGCTACGCTGCCGCGGGGACGCTCCACTTCCACGCCGGCTGCGGCATCGTCTGGGACTCCGACGCGGCGGCGGAGGAGCGCGAGAGCCTCGCCAAGGTGAGGAGCTGGATGCGGGCGTTGGGGGTGCGATGAGATCGCCACGGTGGGTCCTCGTGGGCAGGCGGCTGCGGCCGGCGGCGACCGTGTGCGTGGCGCCGTGGTCGCCGGCGGTGCGGCGCGGCGCCGGCCTGTTCGAGACGGTGGGGTGCGACGCCGGCAGGGCGTTCCTGCTGGACGGCCACCTCGAGCGCATGCGCGATGGCGCCGACGCGCTCGGCTGGCGTCTGCCCGGGCTCCCGGGCGAGCGCGACGTCGAGCGGCTGCTCGCGCGCGAGCGGCTGCGCGGGCCGGCGGCGCTGCGCGTCCTCGCCCTCAACGAGGGGCAGCGGGTGCGCGTGATCGCCTGGGCGGAGTCGGTGCGCGTGGCCGCCCGCCTGCGCCGCGACGGGTCGCGGCTGCACCCCGTCGTGATGGCGTCCGGCCCGCTGGCGGCGGTGAAGAGCTCCTCCTACCTGCCGCAGCGCTGGGCGGCGGCGGTCGCCGCTGCCGCGGGCGCCGACGCCGCGCTGCTGGTCGACGGCGACGGCGCCGTGCGCGAGACCGACCACGCCAACGTCTTCGTCGTCATCGGCGGCGCGGTGGCGACGCCGCCCTCGCCTGCGCGCTGTCTTCCGGGGGTGATGCGGGGGTGGACGATGCGGACGCTGGCCGCGGCCGGGATCCCGGTGGCGGAGCGCGACGTGACAGCGGTCGAGCTCGCAGCATCGGAGGGCGCCTGGCTCACGTCGTCGCTCGAGGGGATCGTGCCGGTGCGGTCGGTCGGGGGCGCGGCGCTGCCGCGCCCCGTCGCCATGCTTGCAGCGCTGCACGCCGCCGGCGTGCCCGCGCCTGGCTATGCCCGCCGGCGCCGCTGAGGGGAGACCGCGGCCACTCGCCCTCGCCCGCCAACGCTGTTCTGTGGCGGTCCGGCGGCCCGGCAGGGCCGCCGGCGCGGTGGGGTGAAGCCCGCGAATTCACTTCGCGGACGAGGGGAGGTCGCGAGACCTCCCCTCCAACAATAGCCCCTCAGAGCTTGACCACCAGCGACACCGAGCTCCTGGTGTCGGTCTTCTCGAAGCCGGCGACAGGGACGTTGTCGTACAGGTACTGGAACCCCAGCTTGAGCGCCAGCTTGGCGGAGATCGCCGCCTCGATCGCGGTGTCCGACGCCACCCGCCAGTCGTCCGACTCCTCGAGGCTGGGCACGAACAGCAGCCGCTCCGTGAGCTTCGCGGTCTCGCTGATCTTCCACTCGTACGCCATGCCGGCGATGCCGCTGACGTAGTCGTTGCTGCCGCCGTCGGCGAAGTCCTCGGAGTTCCAGGCGGCGCCGAAGTCGAACGACAGCGTGTGGCGGCCGTTGGCGATCGCCTTGTACGTCAACCCGCCGTCGAGGACGATGCGGCTGTCGAGGCCGGCGTACTCGTCCTGCAGCCAGTTGGCGCCGGCGAACACGCTCCAGCGCTCGCCGATGGCGCGCGACCCCTTGACGCCCAGGAACATGCGGTTCGCGGTCTCGACGCCGTCCGACTCCGCATTGAGGTAGCTGCCGAGCACCTCGAGGCCCCACGGGTCGAAGTTGTGCTTGTACGAGAGATCGAGCCCGGCGGAGCTGTTTTCGGAGTTGCCGCTGGTGGCGAGGTACGACAGGCCCAGCGAGAACTGCCACGGACGGTCCTCGGCGGCCGCCGGGACGGCGACGGCGAGCAGCAGCGCCAGTGCTGCAACGGTACGAGGTGTGGTCATGATCTCTTTCCCTTCCGCCGGCCGCCCGGGAGTTCGCCCGGCGTGCGGCCGGCAGTGCGCTTCAAACGGTGGCCGATGCTACCAGATTCCCGTGCCGGCTGGCGCCGCCGGAGGCGCCGGCGCACGCGGGTATCATGCGGCCCACACCGCCGCCGCGGCAGGCGGGAGAAAGCGGAGTCAACCGGATGATCGCTCGACGCTGCGCTGGAATCCTGCTGCACCCGACCTCGCTCCCCGGCCGCTTCGGCGTCGGCGACGTCGGCCCGGCGGCCACCACGTTCCTCACCTGGGCTGCCGCGGCCGGGCAGACGGTGTGGCAGGTGC
Organism: uncultured Thermoanaerobaculia bacterium; assembly: GCA_964594125.1. Taxonomy (GTDB): domain Bacteria; phylum Acidobacteriota; class Thermoanaerobaculia; order Thermoanaerobaculales; family Thermoanaerobaculaceae; genus CAVRZJ01. Next base: position 195,526 of record CAZQLL010000001.1, read on the forward strand.
TGCCGACCGGCCCGACGAACGGGTACTTCAGCCCCTACGGCAGCCCGTCGGCGTTCGCCGGCAACCCGTTGCTGATCTCGCCGGAGGACCTCGTCCAGGACGGCTTCCTGCCGGCGTCGGCGCTCCGGGGCGCGCCCGAGTCCCCCGCCGACCGCGTTGACTTCGCCGCCGTCGCGACGTGGAAGGAGGCGCTCCTGCGCCGTGCCTGGCAGCACTTCAGCCGGCACGCGCCGCCGCTGGAGCGCGACGCACTGGAGGCGTTCGCCGCCGAGCCCGCGCAGGCGCCGTGGCTGGCCGACTGGGCGCTGTTCTCGGCCCTCAGGGAGCGCCACGGCGGGCGCGAGTGGCAGCGCTGGGATCCGGAGCTGCGCGCGCGCCGCCACGAGGCGCTCGCCGCCGCGCGCGCGGCGCTCGCCGACGAGGTCGGCTACCACCGCTTCGTCCAGTTCGCGTTCTTCCGCCAGTGGGGGCGGCTGCGCGAGGAGGCGCGGCGCCGCGGCATCGCCATCCTCGGCGACATGCCGATCTACGTGGCACTCGACGGCGCCGACGTCTGGGCGAACCAGCACCTGTTCTCGCTCGACGCGGACGGCTGGCCCACCGTGGTGGCGGGCGTGCCCCCCGACTACTTCTCCGCCACCGGCCAGCTCTGGGGCAACCCGCTGTACCGCTGGGACCGGGTCGAGGCCGAGGGGTTCGCCTGGTGGGTCGAGCGGCTGCGCATGGCGTTTCGCCTCGCGGACGTCGTCCGCATCGACCACTTCCGCGGGTTCGCCGGTTACTGGGAGGTCCCCGCCGGCGAGCGGACGGCGGTCAACGGCCGCTGGGTGCCCGGACCGGGCGCCCGCCTGTTCGCGGCGGTGCGCGCCGCCCTCGGCGAGGCGCCGATCGTCGCCGAGGACCTCGGCGTCATCACCCCTGACGTCGTCGCGCTGCGCGACGCCTTCGGCTTCCCCGGGATGAAGGTGATGCAGTTCGGGTTCGACTCGCTCGACAGCGAGCACCTGCCGCACCGCTGGGAGCCGCGCCTGGTCGCCTACACCGGGACGCACGACAACGACACCGCCCGCGGCTGGTTCGAGAGCGCCGGCGCGCAGGCGCGGCGGCGGGCGCTCGCCTACCTCGGCGGCGACGCGGAGACGATCGCGTGGTCGATGGTGCGCGCGCTGTACACCTCGCGCGCCGAAACCGTCGTGGCGCCGCTGCAGGACGTGGCCGGGCTCGGCGGCGAGGCGCGCATGAACCTCCCCGGCCGCGCCGACGGCAACTGGTCGTGGCGTGCCCGTCGCGAGCTGTTCACGCGCGAGCTCGCCGGCCGCCTGCGCGAGCTCGCCGAGCTCACCGGCCGGGTCGCCGGCGAAGGGGAGCGCGCGTGAGCGTGCCGCCGCCGTCCGGCCCCGACCGCCGCACCGCCGCGGCCGGCTGCCTCGCCGCCGCCGTCGTGGTCGTCGCGGTGCTCGAGGTGTTCTCGTTCTTCGCCCTCTCGGCCGCCCGCCGCGAGTGGTTCACCTGGGGCCGGTTGCATGGGGCGCGCGCCGCCGTCGCGGCGGGAGCCGATTCGCCGGCGGCGGCCGCGGCGCAGGGCCCGGCGCAGCCAGGGTTCTTCGTCGAGGAGGTCGTCCACCCCTACCTCGGGTTCGTGCTCGACCGCTCGTTTTCCCGCTGCCGCCAGGAGCTCGCCGGCTACCGCGACGCGCTCGAGTACGGGTTCCACTGCAGCGAGTTCCCGATGCTGCAGCGCCGCTCGCCGGACAAGGTCGTCGTCGGGCTGCTCGGCGGGTCGGTGGCGTACGCCTTCCCCGCCCTCGGCCTCGTCCCGCTGCGCGAGGAGCTCGAGCGCTCCGGCCGGCTCGCCGGCCGGTCGCTCGTGCTGCTGCCGATGGCGCTGCCCGGCTACAAGCAGCCGCAGCAGCTCATGACGCTCACCTACTTCCTGGCGCTCGGCGCCGAGTTCGACCTGGTGATCAACCTCGACGGCTTCAACGACATCGTCCTGCCTGCCGTGGAGAACGTGCCCAAGGGCGTGTTCCCGTTCTTCCCGCGCTCGTGGTATTTCCGCGTGGGCGCGCTCGACCTCGAGACGCGCGCGCGCATGGGCGAGGTCGCATACGTGCGCAGCCGGCGGGCGGCGCACGCGCGCTGGTTCTCGCATGCGCCGCTGCGCTTCAGCACGACCGCGTCGCTGCTCTGGACACTGCTCGACCGCCTCGACACGGCGCGCATCTCGGCGGTGCAGTCGCGCCTGCTCAAGCAGCGCGACGCGGGCGGCGCCTACGTCCAGACCGGTCCGGAACGGCGCTACCCCGACGAGGCGGCGATGTACGCCGACCTCGCCGACGGGTGGCGGCAGTCCTCGCTCCAGCTCCACCGCCTCGCGGCCGCCAACGGCGCCGTCTACGAGCATTTCCTGCAGCCCAACCAGTACGTCCCGGGCTCCAAGCCGTTCGGCGACGAGGAGCGCAAACGGGCGCTGGCCGACACCTTCGGCTTCCGCCACTCCGTCGAGGCCGGCTACCCGCTGCTGCAGGCGGCCGGGCGGGAGCTCGCCGGCCACGGGGTGCGCTTCCACGACATGACGCAGGTGTTCGCCGGCGACTCCCGCCCGCTCTACGTCGACGCCTGCTGCCACTTCGACGTGACGGGCTACGACTCCCTCGCGCGCGCCATGGCCCGCGCGATCGTCGCCGACACCGCGCCTGCGGAGGTCAGAACAGCGCGTAGATGAACGGCGCCACGGCGGAGCCCTGCGTCAGCACGATGAGCAGGCTCAGGAGCAGCAGGAAGACGATCAGCGGCGCCAGCCACCACTTCTTGCGCGCCTTCAAGAACCCCCAGATCATTCCCAGCCGGCTCGAGTCGTCCATCGCCCGCTCCCCGCTCCCGCTTCAGTACGGCCTGTCGTGGCGGCTGCCGGGACCGTCCGGCGCCACCGGCACCCAGTACGTCGTCGCGCTGCGGTCGAAACGCAGCCCGAGCGGGTCGCGGCGCACCAACCGGCGCACCAGCCCGAGCGGCGTCACCACCAGGAAGAACGCCAGGGTCAGGACCACGAACGTCATCGCCACCGACAGCGCCTCGGCCAGCCGCATCCATACGCGCTCCAACGGGTCGAGCACGCGCGGCGCAGCCGCCGCCGCCAGCGCGAACGCGGCCGCTGCGGAGAGCAGGTACGGCCAGGCCGGGCGCTGCTTCCACAGCAGCAGCGCAGCCAGCACGGCGAGCGCCGACGCCATCACCGCCCCGAAGCGCCGCAGCACCCGGCGCCGGTCCGCCCCGCCGCCGCCCACCGCACCCACGTTCGCATCCTCCGCCAAGGGCATCTCCGTCAGTCCAGCTCGTACTGCGCGCGCCAGTCGGCGTCGCCCGCGAGCGGCGGCTGCTCCTCCTTGAGGAGGATGCAGTCCTCGAGCACGAGCGCGTCCATCTCGGTCCGCATGAAGCAGGTGTACGCCTCCTGCGGCGTACACACGATCGGCTCGCCGCGCACGTTGAACGACGTGTTGACGACGACGCCGCACCCCGTCCGCCGCTTGAACGCCGACACGACGGCGTGGAAGCGCGGGTGGTCGCGGGCGTCGATCGTCTGCACGCGCGCCGAGTAGTCGACGTGCGTCACAGCCGGGATGTCGCTGCGCGGCACGTTGAGCTTGTCGATGCCGAAAAGGGCTTCCTGCTCGCTCGTCATCGCCACCCGCCGCTCCGGCCGCACGTGCGCAACGAGCAGCATGTACGGCGATTCGCGGTCGAGCTCGAAGTACTCGCCGACGTCCTCCCGCAGCACCGCCGGCGCGAACGGCCGGAACGACTCGCGGAACTTGATCTTCAGGTTCATCGTCGCCTGCATGCGGGGGCTGCGCGCGTCGCCGAGGATCGAGCGAGCGCCGAGCGCGCGGGGGCCGAACTCCATGCGGCCCGACAGGAACCCCACCACCTTCTCGCTCGCGATCAGTGCGGCGACCGCGTCGGGAACCTGGGCGGGGTCGAGGCGGCGGTACGGCAGCCCGCGCCCCTTGAGCCACGCCTCGATCTCGTCGCTCGAGAACGCCGGGCCGAGGTACGAGCCGCGCTGGCTGTCGCGCTCTCCGGAAGCGGCGCGCGGCCGGCCGAGCACGTGGTGCCAGGCGAACAGCGCGGCGCCCAGCGCGCCTCCCGCGTCGCCCGCCGCCGGCTGGATCCAGATGCGATCGAAAATGTTCTCCCGCAGTACCCTGCCGTTGCCGACGCAGTTGAGGGCGACGCCACCGGCGAGGCAGAGGTCGCGCTCCCCGGTCTCGCGGCGGACGTGGCGCGCCATGCGCAGCATGACCTCCTCGGTGACGTCCTGCAGCGAGCGTGCGAGGTCCATCTCGCGCTGCGTGAGCGGCGACTCCGGCCGGCGCGGCGGGCCGCCGAACAGGCGATCGAACGCCGCCGAGGTCATCGTCAGCCCCTGGCAGTAGTTGAAGAACCGCATGTCGAGCCGCAGCGAGCCGTCCTCCTTGAGATCGACGAGGTGGTCGAGGATCGTCTTGACGTAGCGCGGCTCGCCGTACGGCGCCAGCCCCATCACCTTGTACTCGCCCGAGTTGACCTTGAAGCCGGTGTAGTAGGTGAACGCCGAGTAGAGCAGGCCGAGGCTGTGCGGGAAATGCAGCTCGCGCTGGAGCTCGACGCGGTTGCCGCGTCCCGCGCCCCACGACGCCGTCGCCCACTCCCCGACCCCGTCCATCGTCAGCACCGCCGCCGACGCGAACGGCGAGGGGAAGAACGCCGACGCGGCGTGCGACTGGTGGTGCTCCGGGAAGACCAGCTCCCCGCCGAACCCGATCTCCTTGCGCACCAGCTCGTGCATCCACAGCTTCTGCTTCAGCCACAGCGGCATCGCCTTGAGAAACGAGGGCAGGCCGGCCGGGGCGAACGCCAGGTACGTCTCGAGCAGCCGCTCGAACTTGATCCACGGCTTGTCGTAGAACGCCACGAGCTCGAGATCGGACGCCGCGATGCCGCCCTCCTTCAGGCAGTAGGCGACGGCGTGGGAGGGGAAACGGTGATCGTGCTTCTTGCGCGTGAAGCGCTCCTCCTGCGCGGCCGCGACGATCTCCCCGTCCCGCACCAGGCAGGCGGCGGAGTCGTGGTAGAAGGCGGAGATCCCGAGCACGTTGGTCGACATGTCGCCACATCCCACCGGGGCGCGCAGCGCGCGATCCGGCGCGGGATTGTATCCCGAAAAGCGCAATCCGCCGCGCTCCGATATACTTCGCGCGCATGCGTGAGGCGTGGGTCACGGGCATCGGCCTCGTCACGGCGCTGGGGCGGGACCGCGAGACCACGTGGCGGCGCCTGGTTGCGGGCGAGAGCGCCCTGCGGCCGCTCGCGCTGTTCGACGCCTCCGCCTACCGCACCCACAACGGCGGCGAGGTGGACGTCGCCGCGCTTGCCTGCCCGCCCGCGTCCGCGCGCCTGTGGCCGCGGTGCAGCCGCGCGACGCGGATGGCGCTCGCCGCCGCCGCCGAGGCGCTCGCCGACGCCGGCATCGCGCCGGAGCGCGGCGAGCGGTCGTGGGCGCTGGCGTTCGGCGGCGGCACCGCCGGGCTGTTCGAGGCGGAGGCGTTCCTCGAGCGCCGGCTGCGGCGGGGCCCGCGGACGGCGATGCTGCGGTCGCTCGTCGAGGTGCCGCAGGACGCGCCGACGGACCGCGTCGCCGAGGCGTGGGGGCTCGGCGGCCCGCGCGTCACCGTCACGACCGCCTGCTCCTCGTCGACGATCGCGGTCGGGCTGGCCGGCGAGATGGTCAGGGACGGCGAGGCTGAGGTCGCGCTCGCGGGCGGCCCCGACGCCCTCAGCCGGCTGACTTACGCGGGGTTCAACTCGCTGCGCGCCGTCGACCCCGACGGCGCCCGTCCGTTCGACCGGCGGCGCCGCGGCCTGTCGGTGGGGGAGGGCGCTGCCGTGCTGGTCATCGAGTCGTCCGCGCGGGCGGCGGCGCGCGGCGCACGGCCGTACGCCGTCGTGCGCGGCTGCGGCGTCACCAACGACGCCTTCCACATGACGCAGCCCGAGCCGAGCGGCGCGGCGTGGGAGCGAACGCTGCGCGCCGCGCTCGCCGACGCCGGCGTCGCCGCGGCCGAGGTCGACTACGTCAACGCGCACGGCACCGCCACCGAGCAGAACGACGCCGCCGAGTGCGCGGCGTACGCTCGCGTCTTCGGCGACCGCCTCGCGGCGCTGCCGGTGTCGTCGGTGAAGGGCGCGATCGGCCACTGTCTGTGCGCCGCCGGCGGCATCGAGGCCGCGATCACGGCCCTCGCGATCGCCCGCGCGACCGCGCCGCCGACCGCCCGCTTCGCCGAGCCCGACCCCGCCTGCCCCGTCGACCCTGTTCCCGGCGCCGGCCGCCCCGCCGGGATCCGCGTCGCGCTCTCGTCCTCTTTCGCCTTCGGGGGGAACTCGGCGGTGCTCGTGCTCGCGGGGCCGGCATGAGCCGCGGCCCGCTGTTCGTCCGCTCCCTCGGCCAGGTCTCGGCGGCCGGCACCGGCGTCCCGGCGCTGGCCGCGCGCCTTGGCGACCCCGCGTGGCATCCGGCGCTCGGTCTCGATCGCCCGGACGCGCCGCCGCTGCCGGTGGCCACCTGCGCCGGCTTCACCTCCCAGGGACACCTGCCGCCGCTGGTGGCGCGCCGGCTCGACCGGCCGGCGCGGCTGCTGGCGGTCGCGGCGCGCGAGGCGCTGGCAGCCTGCGCGACGCCGGTCGCGCCCGCGCGCTCCGGCGTCGCGGCGGCGACCGGCAACGCCGGCACCGACGCGCTCTTCCAGGTGCTGCGGGCGGTGTTCACCGCCGGGCCCGGGGAGGCGCCGCCGATGCAGTTCCCCTCGACGGTCGCCAACGCGCCCGCCAGCCAGCTCGGCATCCTCGAGGGCCTCCTCGGCCCCAACGTGACGTTCGCCGAGAAGCAGGTCGGCGGCCTGCGCGCCCTCGTCGAGGGGGGCCGGATGCTCGCCCGCGGGCGCGCCGACGCGGTGGTCGCCGCCGCCGTCGACGAGGCGCAGTGGGTCAACGCCGAAGCGTACGACCGCCTGCGCGCCCTGCGCCGCCCCGGTCGCGCCGGGCTCGTGCTCGGCGAGGGCGCCGCGGCGCTCGTGGTGTCCCGCGATCCCGGCGCCGCACCCGCCGTGCGGGTCGCCGGGTGGGCCAGCGCGGCGAGCCCGTCGCCGACCCACGCTTACCCGATCGAGCATCTCACGCTCGCCGGCGCGATCGCCACGGCGCTCGCCGATGCCGGTCTCGCCCCTGCCGACCTCGATCTCGTGGTCAGCATGGCGAACGGCGCTCCCGCCCTCGACCGCCTCGAGGCGCCGGCGCTCATCGAGGTCCTCGGCAGCCACCGCCCGGCCGCGTTCGCCGTCGCCGACCGCCTCGGCGAGGGCAGCTTCGCCGGGCTCCTGCGCGTGCTCGCCGCGGCGCTCGTCCTCACCGGCGGCGCCCGCGTCGCCTGGGCTGTGCCCGCACACCTCGCGGCGCTCGGCTTCCCCTGCCTCGGGGCGCCGCCCCGCACCGCGCTGGTCGCCGGCGTCGCCGGCGGCGGCTCCACGATCGCGGTCGTACTCCGCGCGTAGCGGCAGCGGCGCTTTCGGGACGGAGCTGGTATAGCATGGGGCCATGGCGCAGCCCGAGTACCTGATCTGCCTGGAGTGCGAGTCGCCCGTGTATGCCTTCGACTGGCGCGACGGGCACGTCACCGACGTGGTGTGCCCCGTCTGCGGGAACGAGGATCCGGCGTCGTTCGCCACCGAGGAGGAGCTCGAGGAGATGGAGGTTTCCGCAGCGGCAGAGGACGAGGGGTTCGAGGAATGACCGCGACGGCACGACACCGCGGCCGGAGGCGCTGATGGTGCAGACGCTCACGGGGGCGCGGCTCGCTCGCGCGCTGCGCGCCGGCGCGCTCGCGGTGGTGCGCGAGCAGGAGGCGCTCAACCGCATCAACGTTTTCCCCGTCCCCGACGCCGACACCGGGACGAACCTGGCGTCGACGCTGCGCGCCGCAGCGGCCGCCCTCACGCTGCCCGCGGGGATCAGCGTCGGGCAGACCGCCCGCGTCGCCGCCGACGCCGCGCTCGACGGCGCCCGCGGCAACTCGGGGGCGATCCTCGCCCAGTTCCTCCACGGCCTCGCCGAAGCGATCGGCACTCGCGTCGCCGTCTCGACGCGCGACTTCGCGGAGGCGGTGCGGCGCGGCGTCGACGCCGCCTACCAGGCGCTGCAGCGCCCGGTGGAGGGCACGATGCTCTCCGTGCTCCGGGAGTGGGGAGCTCGCATCGAAGAGCACGCGCGCAGCGTGTCCGACTTCGGCGAGCTGCTCGCCCGGGCGCTCGCGCCGACCCGGGCCGCCCTCGCCGACACGCCGCGCCAGCTCGCCGTGCTCGCCAGGAACGGCGTCGTCGACGCCGGCGCCCAGGGGTTCGTGTACTTCCTCGAGGGGATCTCCGAGCTCCTCCGCGACCGCCGGAAGGCCGACTGGCGGCGCTCCGGCTTGTCGCTCGCCGAGCCGACGCCGTTCGCCGCCGCCCACGCCGAGACCGACTTCACCTACCGCTACTGCAGCGAGGCCCTGCTGATCGGCGGCCGGCTCGACCGCAAGGCGGTCGCCGCCGCGGTCTCGCCGCTCGGAGACTCGCTGGTGGTCGCCGGCGGCGGCACCCGTCTGCGCGTCCACCTCCACACCAACGAGCCGCAACGGTTGTTCGCGGTGCTCGCCGCTCACGGCGTCATCGAGCGCACCAAGATCGACGACATGGTGCTGCAGCAGATGGCGGCGCGCGAGGCGACGGTAGCGCTGGTGAGCGACTCCGGGTGCGACCTCCCGGAGGCCGTCGCCCACGCGATCGGCCTCGTGCGCGTGCCGCTGACGGTGAGCTTCGGCGCCGAGACGTTCACCGACGGCGTGGACATCGCGCCGCCGCAGTTCTATCAGCGGCTGGCGTCCAGCCCGCATGCGCCGACGACGTCGCAGCCCGCCGTCGGCGAATACCGCCAGACGTTCGCGCGCCTGCTGGAGACGCACGAGGGCGTCGTCTGTCTGACGCTCTCGTCCGGCCTCTCAGGGAGCTTCCAGGCGGCGTGCGCGGCGGCACGCCAGGTCGACCCGGAGCGTGTTCGCGTCGTCGACACGCGGCAGGTCTCGGTCGGCATCGGCGCCGTCGCCGAGGCCGTCGGCGAGGCGATCGCCGCCGGCGCCTCGCTCGCCGAGGCGGTCGCGGCCGGCGAGCGGGCGAGAGAGAGCGTGCGCCTCTGGGCCGCGATCCCGTCGCTCGACATGGCGGTGCGCGGCGGCCGCGTCAGCCCGGCGATCGCGCGCGTGACGAGAGTGTTCGGCCTCAAGCCGATCCTCACCGTCGACCGCGAGGGCAAGGGAGCGCGCGGCGGCGTCCACCACGGCTTCCCGGCGTGCCTGCGCGGCCTCGTCATGCGCGCTCGCCGCTTCGCCCGCGGCGCCCCGGTGCGGCTGCTCGTCGCCCACGCCAACGCCGTGGGCGCCGCCGAGTACGTGACCGAGCGGCTGTGCCGCGAGCTCGCCGTGAGCGACATCCCGATCGTCAACCTCGGTGCGGTGCTGGCGGCGCACACCGGGCCGGGCGCAGTCGGCGTCGCGGTGCGGCGGATGGAGCCCGCGGCGGCGCGGTCCCCGGGCCCGGCGGCGCGGCGGTTGCCGCCACCGCCCGGCGGTGGGCTTGACGTGGTTGCGCCGCGCGCGGAGTGACGCTAAATTTCACGCGGCGTGACGCCGTTGCCACGCAAGCGTCCGGAGGAGAGCATGCCACGACCCGAGTATCTGATCTGCCTCGAGTGCGAGTCCGAGGTCGAGGGCTTCACCTGGCGGGACGGCGAGGTCCGCAAGGCCGAGTGCGATGTCTGCGGCAACGCCGACCCGGACGCCTTCGCTCTCCCCGAGGACTTCGATCAGGACATCGACGAGGAAGAGGAAGAGGACGGCGAGGAGGACGACGAGAACCTCATCGAGGACTACGACGACTTCGAAGAGGAAGAGGAGTAGCCTCCCCGCGACGCCGTCAACCGGCCGGCCGAGCCAGGACGGGTCTCGTCCCGCCTGGCTCGTTCGCGTCTCAGCACCGGTTCACGCCCGCTGCAGACGTGAGCTCATGCGTACGATCGGTTCTGTTTGCGGGGAGGTCTCGCGACCTCCCCTCGCCCGCGACGTTTGAGTCGCGGGCTTCACCCCTTGAGCGCCGGCGGTCCTGCCGGGCCGCCGGGGCGATGCTGCCACCAAAGGTCCGTGCGCGGCGCGGCGGCTCCGGGATGGAGCGGATCAGGCGGTGGTCACGGCGAGGCTGATTGCATCCCAGGCCGCGGGGGCTCACCCGTGGCGTCGAGGCGTTGGCCGACGCGCAGCAGCGCCGCATAGAGCTCCAGGTCCTCGCCAGAGGGCATCGAGCGGCCCGGGAGGATCAGCAGGCACGGCGCACCCGCGGTGTGGACGGCCACAACCTCGCAGCCCCCGAGCTGCACCTGAATCGACTGCAGTCCCTCCTGGCTGGCGCCGGCGGCGCGCAACACCGCCGCGAGACGCGGGTCGTCGAGGACGCCGGCGATCCCGCCGTGCGCCGCGCGGACCATCGCCTCGTCGCGCTCGATCTCCGCGAGCGCAGCGCCGCGCATCCCCCGCCGCGCGACGAACCACTCCACGAGCGCGACCAGCGACCCGCTGTCGGCCATGCTCCAGCGGCGCAGCAGCCACAGCAGGCTGTCCTGCAGGATGATCGGCACCTCGCCGCTGACCGAGCCGGAATCGCGCCGCATCGCCGTCTGGCGACTGTCGGCCGGGTCTCTTTCGACCTCGATGGATCCGGACGAGGGGCTGCCCGAGGGGACCACCTGTGCGATCACCGAGGAGAAGCGGATCACGTCGCCGGCGGCGAGCTGCGCCTCCCTGACCCGCCGCCCGTTCACGAAGGTGCCGTTCGTGCTCCCCAGATCGAGGACGGTGACGACGCCGCGCAGGCACGTGATCATCGCATGCGTGCGGGATACGTCCACGGCCGAGAGACGGAGCGAGCACCCCGCCGAGGTGCCGATCGTGAGCTCGCACCCCTCGTCGAGCGGGAAGCGCTGTGCGCTGCCGTCGAGGAGGACCAGCTCCGAGCCGGAAGGCGTGCCGTGTTCCCTGACCATCGCAGCGCTCCGTCCGGCGGCCACCGCCACTGCCGGCCTGCCGGCTCGCCCACCTTACCGCAGGCGGTGCGGGTTTGCCAGTACCGTGCCCTTGCGCACCCGGGCGAGGAAGCGCCGCGTCGCGGCGAGACGGGCGAGCGCGGCGGCCTTGCGGGCGCCCCGAGCGTACAGCGCCGGGATCGCCGCGGCCATGAACGCGCCGAAGTCGGCGTCGTACGGGTAGTACCACGGCATCGACCGGTCGCGCCCCCAATCGGCCGCCACGTACTTGATGTTGCACATCTCGAGGAACCCGTACGGGCCGTGCGTGCGGCCGATGCCGCTCTCCTTCAGGCCGCCCCACGACGCGGTCGACTCGCCGAACGCGACCACGCTCTCGTTGATCAGCACCACCCCGGCCTCGACCTCGCGCTGCAGGCGGCGCGCGGTCGCGCGCGAACGCGTCCAGCCGGAGGCGCAGAGAGCGAAGCGGGATGCGTTGGCGCGCGTGATCGCCTCGTCGATCGACTCGACCGGCACGACAGGCAGCACCGGCCCGAACGTCTCCTCCTGCATCACCGCCATGTCCTCGCGTACGTCGACGAGCACCGTCGGCGGGTAGTAGAGCCCCGGACCGTCCGGCAGGCTGCCGCCGCTGAGCGCCCGCGCACCGCCGGCGAGCGCCGCGGCGACCTGCGCGTGCACCTCCTCGCGCTGCTCGGCGGTGGCCATCGGTCCGATGTCGGTATCGGGATCGAACGGGTCGCCGACGCGCAGCCGCCGTGTCAGCTCGACGATGCGCCTCAGCACCTTCTCGAACACCGGCCGCTCGACGTACGCCCGCTCGATCGACGCGCAGGTCTGGCCGGTGTTCATGAAGGCGCCCCACACGATGCCGCGCGCGGTGCGCTCGACGTCGCAGTCGGCGGCGACGATCGCGGGGTCCTTGCCGCCGAGCTCGAGCTGCGACGGGACCAGCCGGGCGGCGAGGCGCTGCGCCACCCGCTTGCCGATCCCGACGGAGCCCGTGAACAGCACCTTCGCCACGGCGGGGTGGTCGACGAGCGCATCCGTCGCGCGACCGGGCAACGCCACCGCGTTGATCACGCCGGGGGGGAAGCCGGCGCGCCGCGCCATGTCGGCGAGCGCGAGGCCGATCAGGACGGTGGCGGACGCCGGCTTGAACACCACGGTGTTGCCGGCCGCCACCGCGGCCGCGATGCCGTTCATCGGGATGCCGACGGGGTAGTTCCACGGCGCGACGACGACGACGACGCCGAGCGGGTCGAAGCGGTAGCCGGCGCGCCAGTGCGAGAACAGCACGATCCGCGGTCGGACCGGTTTGAAGGCGAGCAGCGAGGGGAGCTTCCTCGCGAGGTATGCGAGCACCTCGCATCCCGGGAAGACGTCGACCAGGCGCGCCTCGGCGACCGGCTTGCCGCCCTCGCGCGCCACCAGGGCGGCGAGGGAGTCCGCCTCGGCGACCATGATCTCCAGCCAGCGCAGGAGCAGGCGCTGCCGCTCGGCGGCTGCGGTGGCCGCCCACGCCGGGAACGCGACGCGGGCCGACTCCACGGCGGCGCGCGCGCCGCTCTCGTCGAGCGCGCTCACCTCGGCGATCACATCGCCGGTCGCCGGATTGGAGGTGGCGATCGTCGCCGGTCCGGAAACGTCGCGGTTGTCGATGATCGATGTGAGCTGCATGGCCCGCTCCTTGCGACAGGCTAGCACGATGACGCACTGCGGCAAAGAGCGTGGTTCGTGGTTCGTGGTCGTGGTTCGAGAACCGCGGCGGCCTGTCGTGCCAGGGCACAGGTCTCGCGGCGCGCCCACGGCGCGCGGCGCACGTACAATCCGGGTATGACGGCAGACTTCTACGCGATTCCGATCCGCGTGCGGTACGCCGAGACCGACCAGATGGGCGTCGTCCACCACAGCGTGTACCCGGTGTGGTTCGAGGCGGCGCGCACCGCGTTCTCGCGCGCGGTCGGTTTCCCCTACGCCGAGTGGGAGCGGCAGGGCGTGCTGCTGATGGTCTCGGATCTCTCGTGCCGCTACCGGCTGCCGGCGCGCTACGACGACGAGGTGACCGTCGGCGTCCGCGTCGCCGAGGCGGCCAGCCGGCGCGTGGTGTTCGCCTACCGCGTCGAGGGGCCGGGCGGCGAGCTGCTGGCCGAGGGCGAGACGCGCCACCTGGTGGTCGACCGCGCCACGGGGCGGCCGATGGTGCTGCCGGAGGGCTTTCGCACGGCGCTGCTGCGGCGGCCCGCCCGCTGACGGGGAGCCAAGGATGACTGGGCTCTACTCGACAGGCAGCCCGACGAGCTCCTGCACCCGCCGCGGGAACGCCCCGACCCACAGCAGCAGCGGCAGGCAGAAGGTGACCGGCAGGTCGAAGAAGTAGCGCAGGGAGCCATAGACGTTGCGCGCGAGATCGGAGTAGTTGACCGTGCTCCACTCGCCGAGCGAGAACGCATAGAAGCAGCGGAGCTGCAGCAACACCGAGAGCAGGTGCGAGAGCGCCAGGATCGGCAGCGCGTAGGCCAGCTGCCGCCACCCGCCGCGCCGCAGCGCCCCCGGCAGCGCCAGCACCAGGGCGAGGAACGGGATCACGTTGAAGGTGATCTGCGTCATCGAGATGCGCAGGCGGGCAGAGTCGCTCCTGAGGTCCGTGCGGGCGAGCACCGCGTGGTCGCCGTCGGCCTGCACCAGCGCGGCGCGCGGGAACTCGGTCTGGCGCGCCACGGCCTGCGCGGCCTCGCACAGGGCCGTGTTGTACGGCCGCTTGCCGGCGTACCAGACGGCCGCGGCGACCAGGACCGCGACCGGCAGCCGCCGCAGGAAGCGGCGCAGCTCAGCCGCGGGAGGGCGCGAGGGCATAGCGGTTCACCCAGACGAGCCAGAGGACGACGCCGAGGACGATGATCACCGACTGCCAGACGAACACGTGCGCGGCGGAGAACCACTGCGGCCTGAACACGCCGATGTAGAAGAGCGACACGACCCTGAGGATGTTGGCGACCTGGATCGCCAAGAAGCCGAGCAGGAGGCCGATGGCCTTCCTGCGCCACGGCGCCGGGAACGCCAGCACCCCGCTGGCGAAGATCAGGATCGCCTCCAGCCCGTTGCACCCGTTGTAGATGACCACCGAGAAGCGGGGCGACGAAAGCACCTGCTCGCGCACCGTGGCGCCCTCGCCGAACAGGTTGAGCACCACCTTCGACTCGTGCGCGACGAACGTCGTGTACGGGTTGACGACGCGGTCGTTGACCGGACGGAGCGCGAGGACGAAGAAGCCGACGCCGAGGATCACCGCGTAGCGGACGATGAAGCGCGCCGCCGGCGTCGCGACGAGGTCTCTGAGCTTGCCCATGGCGGCGCATTCTCGGCGCTGCGGCCGGCGGCCGTCAAGCCGCCGCCCCCGACGAACTGGCCTCGGCGGACGACGGTTCGGCGTCGGCGGGAGGCTGGGAGCACCCTCGCGGCTGGCATGTCTCTTGTAGTATTCGCCGCGGATGGGCTGGCTTCGCGACCACCGCTTCCGGCTCGCGCTGGAGCTCTCGGTGCTGCTGCACCTGCTGCTGGCGTGGCTCCTGCCCCAGGCGGTGGCGCTGGCGGCAGGCCTGCTGCCGGCGACCGCCCAGACCGCGGCGCTGCCGCCCCCGGAGCCCGAGTCGCCGATCCGCTTCGAGCTCGTCGAGCTCCCCGACCAGCGGGAGGAGCCGCCCGCGCGCCAGCGTGCGCCGCTTTCCGACCTCTCGCGCCGGGCACACGGCGGCGAGGGGGACCCCGCGGAGCGACCGGGAGTCAGCGGCACGACGCCGGACCTCCGCCTGGCGCCCCCGGCGCCCGCCGTGCCGCCGCGGCCGCAGGCGCCCCGCGGCGTCCCCTCGGCGGCCGACGCGAGCGACGCGCCGCCGGTGGCGGAGCGCTCCCCCGCGGGCGCCGGCGACGTGCTCGTGCAACCGCGGGACGAGGAGCGCCAGGAGCCCCCGGTCCTCAAGGGCCTGGCCGCGCTGCGCTCGCCGGGCGCCCAGCCGGGCGCGGCGCCGGACCGCCGCGGCGGCAGGGCGGACCTCGGCGCGCTCTCGTTCGACACCCAGTGGTACGACTGGGGCCCGTACGCAGCCGAGATGCTGCGCCGCATCCGCTACCATTGGCAGATCCCGGAAATCGCCCGGCTCGGCGTGCTGGGCGTCACGCGCATCCACTTCTACATCGCCAAGACGGGCGCCGTGTCCGACCTCGAGGTCCTGATGGACGCCGAGCATCCGCCGATGACCTTCGCCGCACGCGACGCCATCCTGGACGCGTCACCGCTGCCGCCGCTGCCGGCGGACCTGCACTCCGAGCGCGAGGGCGTGACCATCACCTTCTACTACAACACCCGGCCGCCCGAAGACGGCGGTGGGAGGTAAGCGTGTTCAACTGGTTCATCCAAGGCGGCCCCGTGATGTACCCCCTGGCCGTCCTCTCCATCGTCGGCGGCGCGATCATCCTGGAGCGGCTTCTGGTGCTGCGGCCGGCCCGCTTCCTCGACCCGGCGCACGTCGCAGTGGTCTCCGAGCTGCTGGCAGCCCGCGACTTCCAGCGGGCGGCGCAGTACTGCCGCGAGCACCCGGGACCTTTCGCCACGCTGGTCTCGGCGCTGATCGAGAACCGCAACGCGCCGTACGACGAGCTCCGCGAGGTGCTCGAGGACACCGGCCGCCACCAGCTCCGCCAGCTCGAACGCGGGCTGCCGGCGCTCAGCACCGTGGTCGCCGCCGCTCCGCTGCTCGGGCTGCTCGGCACCGTCCTCGGGATGATCCAGGTGTTCGAGGCGATCTCCTTGCAGGGCACGGTGCGCGGCGAGTACCTCTCGAGCGGCATCGCGCAGGCGCTGATCACGACGGCCGCGGGGCTGATCATCGCCATCCCGTTCCTGTTCCTCCACGCCTTCCTGGAGGGCCGGGCGGAGAGCCTCGTGCACGCCATCGAGGCCAGAATCATCGAGCTGCTCCACCTGGTCCGGCGCGAGCAGCACCAGGCGGCGGTCCAATGAAGCTCTCGCGCGGCCGCAGGCGAGCGCGCGGGATCGACATCTCGCCGCTCATCGACGTGGTGTTCCAGCTCCTGCTCTTCTATGCGGTGACGACGCAGTTCGTCGCCGAGGAGCGGCTGAAGTTGGCGCTGCCGGAGGCGCGGACCGCCGAGCAGGCGCAGGGCGACAGGCCGCGCGTGGCTGAGGTCCTCGTCACCGCCGGCGGCGACATCCTGGTCGGCGGCACCCGCGTGCGCGAGCAGGACCTCGAACGCGAGATCCGCCGCCTGGTGGCCGGCTCGCCCGACAAGGCGCTGACGATCCGCGGCGACCGCGGCGCCAACTACGGCGCCGTCGTCAAGGTGCTCGACCTGGCGCGCGCCGCGGGCGCAAAGGCGATCAACATGTCGGCGGTCAAGCCCAGCGAGCAGCCGGCCGGGCCGCGCTGACCCGGCCGCGCGGGAAGGCGCGCCGCAATCCCGCCGCGCGCGCTCGCGCGCCCCCTCCGGCGGCCCCCGCGGCGCTTGCCGCCTGCAGCCGGCGCCGCCATACTCCCGCCGTGGCCCGCGAGCATGACACCGCGCCCGCCGGCGAAACGGCGCTCCCGCTGCTGCCGGTCCTGCTTGCCGTCGTCGGCGCGGTGGTACTCGTCGCGGTGTTCCCGCTCACGGGGACGGGGTACGTCACGCCCGACGACTACGCCTACGCCGTCTGGGCGCGCGCCGACGGGCGCTGGACCGAGGTGTGGCGCAACGCCGTCGCGTCCGGACGGCTGACGATGCTGTTCCACGTCCCCCTCACCTTCGTGCCGCACGCGCTCGACGTCCGTGCGTACCTCAAAGCCGTGCAGATCGGCAGCCTCGTCGGGACCGTGGCGCTCTTCGCCTGGGCGTTCGCGCGCGCCGCCGGCGAGCGCTACCACGGCATCGTCGCTGCGCTGCTTTTCGCCGCCGTGCTCCCGAACATGTGGGAGCACCACCTCTACGCCGCCTACCCGTTCGTGTTCCAGCTCGGGGCGGCGCTGGTCCTTCTTGCCCTGCTCGCCTTCCTCGGGCGGCTCGACGGCGCGTCGCGCCTGCACGGCGCACTTGCCGGCGTGCTGTTCTTCCTCGCGCTGCTCACCTACGAGGCGTTCCTCACCCACGCCGCGCTCTTCGCCGCCCTGGCCTGGGAGGCGAGGCGGCGCATCGGCGCCCGCGCCGCCTGGCGCGCCCTCGCGCCCGTACTCGTCGCCGCCGCGGTCTTCGTCGCGGCATACGCGTCGTGGCGTGCCGCCTGCCCGTCCGACTACGCCGGGGCCCGGATCGACCCGCACCGGTTCGAGCTCGCCGCGGCGCTGCGCGTCGTCCGCCAGCTCTCGCTCTCGGCGCTGCCGGGGTTCGCCTGGGCCCATTTCGGCACGGTGCACGAACGCTTCGCCGCCACGCCGGCGGGGTTCTCGCGCGATGCCGCCGGGCTCCTCGCCGCCCTCCGCGTCGAGTGGGTGCTCAAGGCGCTGCTGGTCGGCCTCGGCGTCTGGCTGGCGCAGCGCCTCCGCCCGCGGCGGCACCCGGCCGACCGCCTCGGACCGCCTCTCGCGCTGGGCGCGCTGCTCGTCATCCTGCCGACGCTGCCCCTGGCGCTGACCCCCAAGTACCAGGAGTGGATCGCCGCGGGGACGCAGGCGTACGTCGTCACCTACCTCTCGTTCTTCGGCGTGATCGTGGCGGCGACCGCGGTGACCGCCCGGCTCGCCGGCCTCGGCGAGGGACGCTTGGGGAACCTGGCCGCGGCCGCCTGCGCCTGCACCTGGGCCGCCCTGTCGCTGGTCACCGATGCCGGCAGCCAGGCGATGCACCGCTCGCAGGCGCTCGAGCGGGAGCGGTGGACGCTGTTCCGGACACTGCTGGCCTCGCGCGACGTCGCCGCCATTCCGGACGGGAGCTGCGTGCTGCTCGACGGCCTGACGCGGTCGCTGGTGCTCGGAGGCTACACGCCGTTCCTGTGGCAGGTGGAGACGCTCGAGCGGACCGGCAAGGCGCTCGCCTGCACCGACGATCGCGCCGCCTTTGCGCGCTGCGCCGCTGGGGGCCGGGCGGCGTTCCTCATCCGCTTCCGCCAGGAGGAGAACGCCGCCAACCAGCTCATCGCGCTGGCGCCGGTGGCGCGGGCGGACGCCTCGCCGCTTGCAGGCGACCAGGCGGTGATCTACTACTCGGGCGTGGCGCGCCGTTTCTCGCTGCTGCTGCGCACCGCCGGCGAGAGCCGCACCGTGACGGTCAGCGTGAACGGAACGACGACCGCGGGCGCCGGCGGTCTCGTTGTCGTGCCGATCGCGCTCGCTCCCGGCGAGAGGATGCCGGTGCGCCGCGAGGTCGCACTGCCCGGGATGGCGCTCGACGCGATCTCCGCCACCGCGTTCGCCGAGTGACTACCGCTCGAGCGCGGCGACGACGCGGCGCAGGGCGGCGCCGACGTGCTCGCCCACCGGCAGCAGCGCCGGGTTCGCGACCATGCCCATCGCTCCCTGCGGATTCATGGCGCGCACCACCGTGCGGCCGCCCTCGACCGACACCGTGACGTTGCACGGCAGGAGGACGCCGACCTCCGGCGACGCCGCCAGCGCGGCATGCGCAGACGCCGGGTGGCAGGCGCCGAGGATCAGGTACGGCTCGCGCTCGACCCCGAGCTTCGCCTTCATGGCGGCCTGCACGTCGATCTCGGCCAGGACGCCGAACCCTTCCTTCGCCAGCGCCTCGCGCGCCGCCTTCACCGCCTCGGCGAACCCCAGCGCCGACTCCGCCTCGTACGCCACCTGCGTCACCTTCATCGGATCCTCCGTCACCGCCGTACCGGCGCCGCGGCGCAGCCGCGGACAGCCCCGCGCTCACCGGCGCGGTCGGCCGACGCACGCACCCCGCCCACGGCCGTCACTCCTGCGCTCTTCCATCTGCCCTACCTGCGCGCCCGCCGGGCGCGCCGCTCACGACGCTCAGGAGAACCCGCCGGAGCCGCACGCAGCGGCGCTCGCGGCCCCGCACGGCATCGCGCCGCCGTTCGCGGACGAACCCGCGCTCGCAAACGTCGAGAGCTGCTTGACAACCTCGGTGCTGCCGCATCCCGGGCAGGCGACGCCCTCGCGGCCTGCGCCCAGGCGCTGCAGCACCTCGAAGCGGCGGCCGCAGCCGCGGCATGTGTACTCGTACAGTGGCATCACGTACCTCCGCAGCTCGTACCCCACATCGCGTCCCACACGCTTCCCGGGACGCCGTCGGGGAACACCTCGCTGGTTGCGAACACCGCGCCGCAGCTCCGGCACCGCCAGAGCAGCGAACCTCAGGTCGGCACCGGCCGCAGCGGCCCGCCGCACGCCCGGCACGCGCCGGTGCGCTGATCGCTCTCGGTTTCCGCCATCTCACGGCTCCCCGCGCCCGGCCGGCCGCTCGTCGCCGTCGCGGGCATCGCGCCCGCACGCCGCCTGCCGCGCTCCGTCCCGGCCGCCGACCGGACCGGGCACCGCTCAGGTGGGCACCCCGAGACGCGGCAGCACGACCCACTGCAGCAGCAGCCACACCGCGATGGCGGCCAGCGCGACGAGAAGGTCGCCCATCACGCCCCGGCCGTCATCGCGGCCCGGCCGCGCGCGATCTCGTCCTTCTCGGCGTCGACCCGCCGTTCGAGCGAGTCACAGACGGAACGGCAGATCGCGAACACCGCCGGGTCCTCGATGTGGTAGTACACGTTGATCCCCTCGCGGCGGTATTCGACAAGACCCGCGCGCCGCAGCACCGAAAGGTGCTTGGAGACGTTGGCCTGGCTGCCGCCGACCTCGCGGAGGATGTCCGTCACGCAGCGCTCACCGGCCTGCAGCACGTGCAGGATGCGCAGCCGCATCGGATCCGCCATGGCCTTGAGCCGATCGGCGATCTTCTCAAGGAGCTGCTCGGATTCGGGTCGCACGCCCACCCCCTCCGCCAAATATAACCACTCGGAAATATACGACCATGTCGCTGGCAGGTCAAGCGACACGCGGCGGGCGCGTGGGCTCACGGACGCTCCTCCGCGACGGTCCGGCGGCTGCAGGGAACGGTCACAGCAGTGCCTCCACTCCCCAGACGATCATCTTCAGGCGCTCGCCGCAGTCGCGGCAGAACCCCTTGATCTCGGCGGCCACCTGGTCGAGCGCGGCGTCGTCGAGCACCGTGAAGATCACCGCCGAGGTGCGCGGGAAGGCGCGCGAGCCGAGGCGCGGCCCGGTGACGCCGACGCCGGTGGCGCGCGGCAGCTCGGTGTAGCCGACGACGCCGACGCGGTTGAGCAGCACCTCGAGCTGCTCCTTCTTCTCTTCGTCGACGATCAGCATCAACAGCTTCATGCCCGAGTCTCCTTCGCCCCCAGCGCGCGCAGGATCGAGATCATCGGGCACCAGCGCGTGAACGCCGACTGCAGCAGGTTCAACCCCACGAAGGCGGTGAACAGGTAGAAGTACGGGCTCACGAAGTGCCCCAGCGCCACCGACGCCAGCACGAACGTCCCCGCGATCGCCCTCAGGTACTCGTCAATCGTCATCGTCCATCCTCCTCTACGCCCGCCGGCGGGCGGGCGCGCGGGCGGCACCTGGCCACCCGCCTCACGTCACGTCGTCGGGTTGCCGTCGACGACGATCACCTTCTCGACGCCCACGGCCTTCAGGTACATGTAGTAGAGCAGCGGGATCACCAACAGCGTCAGCGCCGTGGCCACCACGACACCCGAGATCAGCGCCACGGCGAGCCCCTGGAAGATCGGGTCGAGCAGGATCACCACGCCACCGACCACGAGTGCGGCCGCGGTGAGTGCGATCGGCCGGAACCGCACCGCACCCGCCTTGATCACCGCGTCCTCGAGCTTCTCGCCGGCCTCCAGCTCGAGGTTGATGAAGTCCACGAGCAGGATCGAGTTGCGCACGATGATGCCGGCGAGCGCGATGAACCCGATCATCGAAGTGGCGGTGAAGAAGACGCCGCCGAAGCCGTGCGCCGGCAGGATGCCGATGAGCGTCAACGGGATCGGCGCCATGATGATCAGCGGCGTGACGAACGACCGGAACCACCCCACGACCAGCAGGTAGATCAGCACCAGCACCGCCGCGAACGCCACCCCCATGTCGCGGAACACCTCGTAGGTGATGTGCCACTCGCCGTCCCACTTGAGGGCGTAGCGGCTCGAGTCGGTGGGCAGGTGGGTGGAGAGCACCTCGAGCGGCCGGCCGTCGGGGCCCGAGAGCGCTGCGACGCGCTCCTTCATCGCCATGATGCCGTACACCGGCGCCTCCTCGGCGCCCGCCATCTCGGCCACGACGTACGTCACGGGCTGCAGGTTCTTGTGGTAGATGAACGTCTCGCGGGTCGTCGGCACGACGCGCGCCAGCTCGCCGAGCGGCACGAGCTGACCTGCGGCGCCGTGGACGCGGATCGCCATCAGCCCCTCGGCGCTCGCCCGCTGGGCACGGTCCAGGCGCAGCACGATCGGCACCGGGGCACGTGCGTGCTCGTCGCGCAGCAGGCCGACCTCGGCCCCGGCGAGCGCCACCCGCAGCGTGCGCGCGATCATCTCCGGGGTGATCCCGGCGCGCATCGCCTTCTCGCGGTCGACCTCGACCTCGAGTGAGGGCGCCGGCTCCTCAACGTACCAGTCGACGTCGACGATCCCCGGGGTGCTCTCGAAGATGTCGCGCATCTGCCGTGCGATCGCCTGGCGACGCTCGGCGCCCGGACCGTAGATCTCGGCCACCAACGTCGAGAGCACCGGCGGCCCGGGCGGCACCTCGGTCACCTTGATGTTGGCGCCGGTGCGCTCGGCGATCGGCGCGAGCAGCTCGCGGACGGAGAGCGCCAGCGGGTGGCTCGCCCGCTCGCGGTCGTGCTTGGCCTTGAGGTTGACCTGGAGGTCGGCGACGAGCGGCCCCGAG
The DNA here is from genome assembly GCA_964594125.1 of uncultured Thermoanaerobaculia bacterium. GTDB lineage: Bacteria > Acidobacteriota > Thermoanaerobaculia > Thermoanaerobaculales > Thermoanaerobaculaceae > CAVRZJ01. Next base: position 217,620 of record CAZQLL010000001.1, read on the forward strand.
CGCAGGAAGTAGTGGCGCACCAGCCCGTTGAAGTTGAACGGCGCCGACGTGCCGACGTACACCTGGATGTCCGTGACCTCCGGCAGCTCGCGCACGGCGCCGGCGAGCTCGCGCGCGATCCCGGCGGTGGCCTCGAGCGTCGTTCCCTCGGGCGTGTCGATCACCACCTGCAGCTCGCTCTTGTTGTCGTACGGCAGCATCTTGACCGTGACCACCTTGAAGTACACCAGGCTCGCCGAGGCGGCGAGCAGCGCCGCGACGCCGCCGAGCAGCGCCCAGCGCCGCCACGCCTTCGCGAGCAGAGGCGCGAAAAGCCTGGAGTAGAACCGGTGCAGCCGGTCCTCGTGCGGCGTCTCCTGCTCGGGGCGCACCGAGCCTGCGGCGCGCGCGTGCTCCTCCGCGTACCGGCGGAAGAGACGGAACGTCAGCCACGGCGAAACGACGAAGGCGACCAGCAGCGAGAACACCATCGCCGCCGAGGCGTTGACGGGGATCGGCCGCATGTACGGCCCCATCAGGCCGGAGACGAACGCCAACGGCAGCAGCGCCGCGACCACGGTGAACGTCGCGAGGATCGTCGGGTTGCCGACCTCGTCGACGGCGTAGTACGTGGCATGCCGCGGGTTCCCCCAGCCGAGCTCGTAGTGGCGGTGGATGTTCTCCACCACCACGATGGCGTCGTCGACGAGGATGCCGATGGCGAAGATCAGCGCGAACAGCGTCACCCGGTTGAGCGTGTAGCCGAACAGGTACGAGGAGGCCAGCGTCAGCGCCAGCGTCATCGGCACCGCGACCGCGACCACCACCGCCTCGCGCCGGCCGAGCGCGAACGCCATCAGGATCACCACCGAGATCGTGGCGAGCCCCATGTGGAAGATCAGCTCGTTCGACTTCTCGTCGGCCGTGAACCCGTAGTCGCGGGTCTTGGTCATGGTGACGTTCGCCGGCACCACCGGTCCCCTGAGGGAGGCCAACCGCGCGTCGAGGTCGCGCACCAGCTCGACCGCGTTGGTGCCCGGCTTCTTGGCGACCGCCACCGTCACCGCCGGCGCGTCGAGCCGATCCGGCAGCGCCTTGGCGGCGCCGCCGGCGCCGGCCACCATCCATACGTACTCCGTCGGCTCGTCGGCGCCGTCGGCGACCGTCGCGACGTCGCGCAGGTACACCGGCCGTCCTCCGTAGACGCCGAGCACGGCGTTGCCGACCTCGTCGGCGGTGCGGAACAGCGATCCCACCTCGACCACGGTCTCCGTGTTCGCGCTCGCGAAGCTGCCGGCCGGCAGCCGCCAGTTGAGCCCCGCGAGCGCCTGGTGCGCCTGCAGCAGCGACACCCGGTGCGACGCCAGCCGCTCGCGGTCGAACGTCACCCGCACCGCACGGCGCTCGCCGCCGAGCACCCACACCTGGGCAACGCGCGGGTGGCGCACCAGCGCGGTCTTCACCTCGTCGGCGACCTGCCGGAGCTCGAGCGCGCCGGCCTCGGTCGACCACAGGGTGTACGCGACGACCGGGACGTCGTCGATGCCGCGCGGCGACACCACCGGCGGCAGCGCCCCGGGCGGCAGCGAGGCGCCGAGCTCCGCGAGCTTGGCGTGCACCCGCACCACCGCCTGATCGGGATCGGAGCCGACGAGGAAACGCACGATGATCAGGGCGCCGGACGGCTGCGATGTCGAGTAGACGTACTCCACATTCGCGATCTCGGACAGCGCCTTCTCGACCGGCGAGACCACGCGGCGCTCCACCTCCTGGGCGGTCGCGCCGGGCATCGCCACCATCACATCCACCATCGGCACCTTGATCTGCGGCTCCTCCTCCCGGGGGGTCACCATCACCGCGAAGCCGCCGATCAGCAGCGAGAACACCACCAGCAGCGGCGTCAGCTTCGACTCCAGGAATGCGCGCGCGATCCCGCCCGAGGCGCCCAGGGGGCGGCGCGTCATCTTCAGACGCAGCGCCTCCTTGCGCGTGGCTGCGAGATCCGGCTTCGGGCTGGTCTGAGGAGCGGTCACGGCTGCGCCTCCTCGACCGGAGCGCCGTCCGGCGGCGCGACCGCCAAGCCGAGCAGCACCGTCTCGCCGCCCGCGAGGCCGGAAAGCGCCTCCACCTCGCCGCCGCCGATCGCCGCGCCGAGCGTCAGCAGGCGGGAGCGCGCCTTGCCCTCGCCGTCCCGCACCACCACCATCGCAACGCCGCCGGAGCGCAGGACCGCTTCCTCCGGGACCGCGACCGCCCGCCGCGTGCCGACCGCCGCACGCGCGCGTCCCGCGGCTCCGGTCGCCACGTCGACGCCTTGGACGTCCACCTTCACCGTGAAGCTGTGGCTCATCGGGTCGGCGCCCGGGCTCATCTCGACAACGCGGCCGGGCAATTGTCCGGCAGCGGGGAGAGCGTCGAACGAGACCGGGAGCTCCGAGCCGACCGCCAGGCGAGCGGCCACCGCCACGCCCTCGGGTACCGAGAGGACGATCCGCCGCCCCTGCTCCGACTCGATCACCACGAGAGGACGGCCGGGCGCCGCAAGGTCGCCGACCTCGACCAGCCGCGCCGCGACGCGTCCCGGGAACGGCGCCACGACGCGCGACTCGCGCGCCACCGAGGCGGCGGCCGCGACCGCGCCCTGCGCCTGCTCGACCGCTCCCTTCGCCTGCTCGTACTGCATGCGCGCCATGTCGAGCTCGAGCTCGGCGGCGGCGCCCGTCGCGGCGAGCGCCTTGAAGCGCTCGTGGTTGCGCTTTGCGAGCGCGAGCGCGGCCTGCGCCTGCGCGAGCGCGCCGCGCGCCTGCGCCTCCTGCCCGCGCGCTGTCTCGGGATCGATCTCCACCAGCACCTGGCCGGCGCGCACCGCGTCGCCCTGCCTGACCGGCACCGCCGTCACCGTCGCCATCACGCGCGACGACACCGCCGACGTGCGCGCCGCCTCGACCGTCCCGGAGAGCTCGACGACCTGCGGCGCCTCGAGCACCCGCACCGCCGCCATTCGCGCCCTCACCGGCTCGGGCGCCCGCGCACTCGCCGCCTGGCGACCGCCGCCGCACGCAACCAGCACCCCCGCCGCCACCACCGCCAACCCCGCCTTCACCATCGTCGCCTCCACCGCCTGTGTCGCTTCTTGCCCCATGGCGTGCTCTTCGGCTCGCAGCTCCCGCATCTCGACTCCCACCCTGCAGCTCTCACGTCTCGGCTCTTGACCCTCGACTCTCGGATCTCGACCCCCGGCCCTCGACCTCCTACTGCAGCGCCGCCTCCGGCGCCCGCCCCGCCTTCACCGCAAGGCGCAGCGCCGCCGTGTGCGCCTCGACGCGCGCAACCAGCTCGCGGGTCTCGGCCTCGCGCCGCGCCGTCGCCGCGTCGAGCACGTCGATCATCTTCACGACTCCCGTCTTGAAGCGCTCCGACGTGATCCGCTCCGCCTCACGCGCGGCGTCCAGCGCCCTGGCCGCGGTGGCGTGGCGCGCGCGCGCCGTCATCGCCGCCTCGTAGGCCTGCCGCACCTCGAGTCGGACACCCTCCGCGAAACGGGCGACGTCCTCCGCACCCGCCCTCGCCTCCCAGCGCGCTGCCGTCCGCGCCGCCTTGTCGGAGCCGCCGGCGAGCAGGTTGATCGACGCCCGCGCCATGATCGTCGTCGACTCCCCGTGGGCGCCGAACAGGACGTCGTCGACCAGGTCGCCGCGCGCCACCACGCCGACCTTGGGCAGGAACGCCGACCGCTTCACCCTCTCCTCGAGCTCGGCCGCGTGCAGCAGCAGCCGCGCCGCCGCGAGATCGGCGCGGCCGTCGGCGCTTGCCAGGAACGCCTCCAGTCCCTCCGCGAGCGGCGCCGGCGCCGGCAGCGGCTCGGGCTCGAACGGCACGCCCTGGTCCGCGTTCATCCGGAACGCGAGGTTCGCCTGCGCAACCCGCACGTTGCCGCGCGCCTCGGCGAGCATGTCGTCGACCCGCGCCAGCTCGACCTCGGCGCGCAGGAACTCGGACCGCACCACCATCCCCTGGTCGACGTACGCCCGCGCCATGTCGACGTGCGCCCGCACGGTCTCCCGCGCGCGCTCGAGCAGCGCCGCGAACTCCTTCGCCTGGTCGAGCATCGCGAACGCCTCGGCGGCGGCCAGCGCCGCCTGGTGGCCCGCCCACTGCGCCTGCCTCGCCGCCGCGTCGGCCGCCAGTGTCGCCTGGTCGACGCGTCCACCGATCTCGCCGCCGGTGTAGATCGGCAGCATGATCTCCAGACGGGTGATCGCCGTGCTCATGCGGTCGGGGTCGTTCGGGTCGCCCGTCACGAAGTCGTTGAACGAGAACCGTTCCTGGTTCATCGTCAGGGCGAACGCTTCCGCCGGCGAGTCGGTGTCGATCCAGTTCTCCTCGAGCGTCACGCTCGGCAGGCGGAACCCCTTCGCCTGGCTCAGGCGCGCCGCCGCCGCCTCCCGCCGCGCGTTCGCCGCCGCAACCTCGCGCGAGTCCTCCCGGGCGCGCCGCAGCGCCTCCGAGAGCGAGATCGGCTCTCCCGCGGCAGCCCAGCCGCCGACCAGTACCAGTACCAGCCCCAGCGTCAGCTCTCGTCGCATCAGGCGTCTCTCCATCGCCATATAGTTATAAAGCGTTTCTTGCTGCCTGTCAAGCCCTCGCTCGGTCGCGATGCGCCGCGCCGCGCCGCCGTTAACTTCCCGACTACCGCCCCCCGAGTTCCCTTGTATCCTCTCGCACAAGCCCCTTGCCGTCAAATGACGAGTGGATCCGCCTTCGATGGAGGCTGTGCCGACGGCGGAGCGGCGCTTCTGCGCGGGGCTTGTTCACGGCCACGCGAACCTGGGGGAATTCGACACGCGCCGGCATTGGGCAGCAGCGGCATCATCAGTGCCGAAGGCGTGCATGAGTCTGCGGCGAGGCGCAGCCGCAAGGACCCATGCATCAGCGGTGTGCCGTCTCAGCACCTGCGGAGTGCCAGCCATGCTGCATGAGGGAGTGAAGATCCAGGTGTCGCGTCGGCGCCCGGTCAAGATCATTCACTCCTCCACCGTCGACGACAGGGCTGCGCAGATCGTCGCCATCGGCGCCGGGCGCCACGCACGCGACGCCCCGGTCCGCGCAGGGCCCCCGCGCGCGTTTGCGCGGCGGCGCATGAAGCGCCGATGAAGGAAGCGCTCCCCGAGCGGGGGCCTGGGTTGGCGCTTGCTGTCCGCTGTGCGCTTTCGGCCTCCTTCCCCCGCGCTCCGGCGCGCCTTCGCGCGTCACTGCATGACCCGCGGCTGAAAGAGACGCTCCCGAGAGCCAGGGCTGACCCGCTTCCTGCAACGCCGTGCCGGCCAGGAGCGCGCCTTCCCCCTCACACCCACTCTTCTTCTCGCACTCAGACAACGACGCCCGGGTTGCCCCGGGCGCCGTGTGCTCGTCCCATCTATTCCCCCGGTCCCCGGTGCCCGGTTCCCGGTTTCCTGCCCTACTTCGGTGCGGAGGCCTCCGCGGTGGCGGCGGCGGGGCGCTTGCGCTTCTTCTCCTTCGCGCTCTCGCCGGCGGCCTTGGGCTTCGACTCCGCGAGCTTGTAGTCGACGAACTCGAGGATGGCGAGCTCGGCGCCGTCGCCGGCGCGCGGGCCCAGCTTGACGATGCGGGTGTAGCCGCCCGGGCGGGAAACGAAGCGCGGGCCGATCTCGTCGAACAGGCGCTTGATGATGTCGCGGTCGGTGATCATGCGGCCGACCAGCCGGCGCGCGTGCACCGAGTCGGCGCGGCGGCCGAGCGTCACGACCTTCTCGGCGATCGGCTTGAGCTCCTTCGCCTTGGGCAGGGTGGTGATGATGCGCTCGTGGGTGATCAACGAGCGGAGCTGGTTGCGGAACAGCGCCCGGCGGTGCTCGCTGGTTCGCCCCAGCTTGCGGTACGAACGGTTGTGTCGCATGTTCCTTCCCCCCTAGCCGCGCGGCAGGTCGAACCGCATGCCGAGGCTCAGGCCCGTGCCCTCGAGGTGCTCGCGGACCTCGGCCAGTGCCTTCTTCCCGAAATTCGTGATCCTGATGAGGTCGTCGTCGTTGCGCGACACGAGGTCCCGGACGGTGGCGATGCCGGCGTTACGCAGCATGTTCACGATGCGCCCGCCGAGGCCGAGCGTCTCGATCGGCTGGTCGAGCAGGTTGTCGCTCTTCGCCACGGTCGGCGTCGGCTCGTCGCCGGCGACCGCCGCGAAGATCGGCAGGTGGTCGGCGATGAGGCGCGCCGCCTCGGCGACGGCGGCCGACGGCGAGATCGCGCCGTTGGTCCACACCTCGAGGATCAGCTTCTCGTAGTCGGTCGCCTGGCCGACGCGGGCCGGCTCGATGCGGAAGTTGGCCTTGCGCACCGGCGAGAACGCGGCGTCCAGGTAGATGAAGCCGACGCCGAGACTGCGCGAGTCGTGGTCCTCGACGGGCACGTAGCCGCGGCCGCGCTTGATCACCAGCTCGGCCTCGACAGTCCCCTCCTCGGAGAGCGTCGCCAGGTAGATGTCGGGGTCCACCACCGTGAGGTCGGAGGTCCCCTGGATCTTCGCCGAGGTGAGCACGCCCGCCTCGGAGGCCTTGAGCGTCGCCGTCAGCGTCTCCGCCCCCTGCAGGCGCAGCGGCACCCGCTTGAGGTTGAGGATGAAGTCGGTGACGTCCTCCATCACCCCCGGGATCGAGTCGTACTCGTGGTCGACGCCGGCGAAGCGGACCGCCGTGATCGCGCTGCCTTCCACCGAGGAGAGCAGGATCCGCCGCAGCGCGTTGCCGATCGTGACCCCCCACCCGCGCTCGAACGGCTGCGCGGTGAACAGGCCATACGTGGGCGTGCCGGACTCGGCGTCGAGCACGACCGCCTGCGGTCGATGCAGTTCGAGACCTCTCATCACCACCTCCTACCGCGAGTACAGCTCGACGATGAGCTGCTCCTGGATCGGCAGCCGGATGTCCTCGCGGGACGGCAGCGACAGCACCTTTCCGCGGTACCCCTCGGCGTCCAGCTCGAGCCACGGGGGCACGCCGCGGCCCTGGGCGGTGTCGAGCGCCTCGTTGACCAGCGTGTTGGCCCGCATCCCTTCCTTGAGGGTGATCTCCATGCTCGGCTTGACCTGGAATGACGGGATGTTGGTGGTCCGGCCGTTGACCTGAACATGGCCGTGCCGGACGAGCTGGCGCGCCTGCGACCGCGACGAGGCGAACCCCAGCGAGTAGACGACGTTGTCGAGGCGCAGCTCGAGCAGCCGCAGCAGATTCTCGCCCGTGACGCCCTTGAGGCGCGACGCCTCCGCGAAGTAGCGCCGGAACTGTGCCTCGAGCACGCCGTAGACGCGGCGCACCTTCTGCTTCTCGCGGAGCTGCATGCCGTACGGCTGCAGCTTGTTCCTGCGCTTGCCGTGCTGCCCGGGAGCGTACGAGCGGCGCTCCACCGCGCACTTTTCCTTGAAGCAGCGCTCCCCCTTGAGGAAGAGCTTCATCCCCTCGCGGCGGCAAAGCCGACACACCGGCTCGTTTTGACGTGCCACGGAATCCTCCTCGCTGCCCTACACCCGGCGCCGCTTGGGCGGCCGGCACCCGTTGTGCGGGATCGGCGTGACGTCCTGGATGCTCTTGATCTCGAGCCCGGTCGTGGCGAGCGCGCGGATCGCCGATTCGCGCCCCGCGCCCGGGCCCTTGATCTCGACGTCGACGGTGCGGACGCCGTGCTCCTGCGCCTGCTCGGCCGCGTTGCGCGCGGCGAGCTGCGCCGCGTACGGCGTGCCCTTGCGGGAGCCCTTGTAACCGATGCGGCCGGCCGAGCTCCAGCAGATCGTCGAGCCGCTCGCGTCCGCGAACGTGACGATGGTGTTGTTGAACGTCGCCTGGATATGGGCGACGGCGTGCGGCACGTTCTTGCGCTCGCGACGCCGGGCGCCCTTCTTTGCGGCCTTGGTTGCCTTTGCCATGCTCGTGCGCCCTCCCGGCTACTTCTTCGTGGCCTTCTTCTTCTTGGCCACGGTGGCACGCCGCGGACCCTTGCGGGTGCGCGCGTTGGTGTGGGTGCGCTGCCCGCGCACCGGGAGGCCGCGCCGGTGGCGGACCCCGCGGTAGCAGCCGATCTCCATCAGCCGCTTGATGTTCATCGCCACTTCCTTGCGCAGGTCGCCCTCCACCTTGACGTCGTCCTGGATGATCCTGGTGATGCGGCGGATCTCGTCCTCGGAGAGGTCCTTCACCCGCACCATCGGATCGACGCCGGCCTTCGCCAGCACCTTCTGGGCGGTGGGCCTGCCGACTCCATAGATGTAGGTGAGACCGATTTCGACGTGCTTCTGCTGGGGCAGATCGACTCCGACGATGCGTGCCACTTCGCTACCTCCCCGTCACCCTTGGCGCTGCTTGTGCTTGGGGTTCTCGCAGATCACCCGCACGACCCCGCGCCGCACCACGATCTTGCACTTAGCACAGATCTTGCGAACCGACGAACGTACCTTCATGACGTCCTCTCCTCGACAGCTCCGCACCACCGACCGCCGGTCGCCCCTCGCACGCGCTCGGGACGACCTCGCCGCCCGCGGCGAGGTCACTTGTAGCGGTACACGATGCGGCCTCTCGTCAGGTCGTACGGCGAGAGCTCCACGAGCACCTTGTCGCCGGGGAGGATGCGGATGAAGTGCTTCCGCATCTTCCCCGAGATGTGAGCGAGCACCTCGTGCCCGTTCTCCAACTCCACCCGAAACACCGCGTTGGGCAGTGCCTCCACCACGGTGGCCATCACCTCGATGGCCTCCTCCTTCGCCATACGCTCCCCTACCTCCCGCCGTCCACCCCGAGAACCCACGGCCCGTTGGCTGTGACAGCCACGGAGTACTCGAAATGGGCAGCAAGCTTACCGTCTTCGGTGCGCGCCGTCCAGCCGTCGTCGTCGATCACGACTCCTGGCCGGCCGGCGTTGATCATCGGCTCGATGGCGAGGACGAGCCCGGGGCGCATCTCCGGTCCGCGCCCCGGGGGGCCGAAATTATACACCTGCGGCTCCTCGTGGAGCGAGCGGCCGACGCCGTGGCCGACGAACTCCCTCACCACCGAGAACCCTGCGCTCTCCGCGTGCCGCTGCACGACGTCGCCGACGTCCGTGAGCCTCCGACCAGGACGGACCACGTCCACCGCGGCGTCGAGGCACTCCTTGGTCACTCGCATCAGCCGCTCGGCCTCGCCGTTCACGTGGCCGACCGGCAGCGTGATCGCCGCATCCCCATAGAACCCATCGAGGAGGACGCCGCAGTCGACCGAGAGCACGTCGCCCTCGCGCAGGCGGCAGTCCCGCGACGGGATCCCGTGCACGATGACGTCGTTCACCGACGTGCACAGGGTGGCCGGATAGCCGCGATACCCCTTGAACGCCGGGACCGCGCCGCGCTCCCGGATATGCCGCTCCGCGAGCTCGTCGAGCTCGGCGGTCGAGACCCCGGGCCGGGCGGCCTCGCCGACCAGCCGCAGCACCTCGTGCACCAGGGCGTTGGCCTGGTCCATGAGGCGCAGCTCGTCGGGGGTCTTGAGGACGATCACGCGCGCTTCCTCCGCATGGCATCGCGCACCCGCGCGTACACCTCGTCGGGAGCGCCGCAGCCGTCGACCTGCCGCAGCACGCCGCGCGAGCGGTACAGCTCGAGCAACGGCTCTGTGCGCTGACGGTAGACGCGCAGGCGCTCGCGCGCGATGTCCGCGCGGTCGTCGTCACGCTGGAGCAGCGCCCCGCCGCAGGCGTCGCAGCGGCCGGCGGTCGCCGGCGGCGCGCTCGTGAGGTGGTACACCGCGCCGCACACCGGGCACGCCAGCCGGCCGGCGAGCCGGGCGAGCAGCTCGGAGTCGGGCACCTCGAGGTAGATCGCAACGTCGACGCGCCGGTTGAGCTCGGCGAGCAGCCCGTCGAGCAGCATCGCCTGCTGCTCGGTGCGGGGGTACCCGTCGTAGGCGCAGCCGCCGATCCCCTGCTGCGAGTGGAGGTGTCCGAGGAGGATGCGCGCCATCACGTGGTCCGGCACGAGATCGCCGTCGTTCAGCCACGCGCGGACCAGCAGCCCGAGCTCGGTACCCTTCTCGACCTCCTCCCACAGCATGTCGCCGGTGGAGAGGCGGAGCAGCCCGTAGTCGAGCGCCAGGCGCTGCGCCTGCGTGCCCTTGCCGGCGCCCGGAGGGCCGAGGAGAACGACGTCGAGGGCGCGCGAGACCATGGCGTCAGCCCCTCCGTCCCCGGATGCGCCGCCCCTTGACGAACCCGTCGTAGTGACGCATCACCATCTGCGCCTCGATCTGCTGCACGGTGTCCATGGCGACGCCCACGACGATCAGCAGCGAGGTGCCGCCGAAGTAGAACTTGACGTTGAGGCCCTCGGTGAACCAGCGCGGCAGGAAAGCGTCGAGCGCACCGCCGATGAACGGGATCGGCGCCACCTTGAACCCGGTGATCAGGATCTCGGGGAGGATCGCCACCAGCGCCAGGTAGATGGCGCCCACCAGCGTGATGCGCGTCAGCACGTTGTCGACGAAGTCCGCGGTGCGCTGCCCCGGCCGGATGCCCGGGATGAACCCGCCGTACTTGCGCATGTTCTCGGCGGTATCCTGCGGGTTGAAGATGATCGAGGTGTAGAAGTAGCAGAAGAAGATGATCGACACGAAATAGACGAGGTTGTAGAGCGGCTCGCCCCACCCCATTGCCGCCGCCACCTTCTTGACGAACGGGATGTTGACGGTGGCGCCGATCGTCTGCACGAACGAGAGAATCGAGGCCGCGAAGATCACCGGGATCACGCCGCCGGTGTTCAGCCGCAGCGGCAGGTAGGTGCTCTGGCCGCCGTAGACGCGCCGGCCGACCACGCGCTTTGCGTACTGCACCGGGATTCTCCGCTGTGCCCGTTCCATGAGGATGATCGCCCCGACGACCGCGACGGCGAAGACCACGAACAGGATGAGCGTGATGATCGACATGGCGCCGGTGCGGATGTCCTCGAAGGTGTTGAGGATACCTCCCGGAAGACCGACCACGATGCCGGCGAAGATGATCAGCGAGATGCCGTTGCCGACGCCGCGCTCGGTGATCTGCTCGCCCAGCCACATGACGAACGCAGTTCCCGTCGTCAGCGTGAGGATGGCGACGAAACGGAACCCCCAGCCGGCGGCCGGGACCAGCGGCGCGCCGCCCGGAGCGGTCGCCTTCTCGAGGAAGAAGGAGATGCCGAGCGCCTGCACGACCGAGATCACCACGGTCCCGTAGCGGGTCCACTGGGTGATCTTCTTGCGGCCCATCTCGCCTTCCTTCGAGAGCTTCTCGAGGTAGGGCCAGACGACCGTGAGGAGCTGGAGGATGATCGACGCGGAAATGTAGGGCATGATGCCGAGGGCGAAGATCGCCATGCGCTCGAGGGCGCCGCCCGAGAACAGGTTCATGATTCCCAGCACCGTCCCCTTGGCCTGGTCGTAGAACTCGGCCAGGGCAATGGGATCGACGCCCGGCACGGGGAGGAACGAGCCGAGACGGTAGATCGCCAGCAGCCCGAAGGTGAACAGCACCCGCTTGCGCAGCTCGGGGATCGCGAAGATGTTCCGCAGGCTCTCGATCATCGGCCGATGACCTCGCAGCGGCCGCCCGCCGCTTCGATGACGTCCTGCGCCTTCTTCGAGAACGCATGCGCCTTGACCACGAGCTTCCGCTTCAGCGCGCCGTCGCCGAGGATCTTGACGCCGTCGCCGAGCCGCGAGACGACGCGCTCGGCGAGCAGCAGATCGGGCGTCACCTCGCTGCCGGCGGGGAAGCGATCGAGCTGGCCGACGTTCACGATCACGAGCTCGCGGCGAAAGATGTTGGTGAAGCCGCGCTTCGGGACGCGCCGCACGAGCGGCATCTGGCCGCCCTCGAAGTTGCGCCGCTGCTTGGTGCCCGAGCGCGAGCCGGCGCCCTTGTGGCCGCGTCCGGCGGTCTTTCCGTTGCCCGAGCCGGGCCCGCGGCCGACCCGCTTGCGGTCCTTGCGCGACCCCGATCGGGGAGTGAGGGTGTGCAGTTCCATGGCTTACTCCGGCGTGACTTCTTCGCAGCGGACGATGTGCGCCACCTTGGCGACCATGCCGCGCGTGTAACCGTTGTCCGGGAGCACGACCGACGACCCGATGCGCCCGAGCCCCAGCCCGTCGGTGAGCACCTTCTTCACCCGCTCCTGGTTGCAGATCATGCTGCGCACCTGCGTGATGCGCAGCGACGCCTTCGCCGCCTTGCGCTTGGTGGTCATACCTCAACCTCCGGCAACGGTCCGGACGCCGGCTCGGCCTCGTCCGCGACCTCGGTCGCCTCGCCGGCGCGCCGCAGCTTCGCGGCCTCGTCGCGGGTCGTGAGCTGCTCGAGCGCGGCGAACGTCGCCCGCACCAGGTTGTGCGGGTTGGTGGTGCCGATCGACTTGGTGAGGATGTCGCCGATCCCCGCCGCCTCGGCGATCGCGCGCACCGCCCCACCGGCGATCACGCCGGTGCCCGGCGACGCCGGACGCAGCAGCACGCGGCCCGCGCCGAAGCGGCCGAGCACCTCGTGCGGGATCGTCGTGCCGTCGCGACGGATGCTCACCATGGCGCGCCGGGCGGCGTCGGTCCCCTTGCGGATCGCCTGGGGCACCTCGCGCGCCTTGCCGCTGCCGAAGCCGACCTTGCCGTTCCCGTCGCCCACCACCACGAGGGCGGAGAACGAGAAGTTCTTGCCGCCCTTCACGACCTTGGTGACGCGGTTGATGTTGACGACGTGATCGATGAACTGGGAGTCGCGATCGCTCATCTTCGTTCCCCTAGAACTGCAGGCCCGCCTTGCGGGCCGCGTCCGCCAGCTCCTTCACCACCCCGTGGTAGCGGAAGCCGGCGCGGTCGAAGACGACCGCGGTCAGTCCCTTTTCCTGGGCGCGCGCCGCGATCAGGGTGCCGATCGCGCGGCCGGCGGCCTTGTTGCCGCCGTGCTTGAGGCCCTCGCGCACGCCGCTCTCGACGGTCGAAGCCGACGCCAGGGTCACGCCCCTGGTATCGTCGACGACCTGCGCGTAGACGTGGTTCAGCGAGCGGAACACCACGAGACGCGGCCGCTCCGGGGTGCCGGAGATGCGCCGGCGCACCCGCATGTGGATCCGCTGCCGGACTATCCGCCTGTCCTTCCTCTGTGCCATGACCCTACGCTCCCGACTTGCCGGCCTTGAGCTTCAAGACCTCGTCCGAGTACTTCACACCCTTGCCCTTGTACGGGTCCGGCGGCCGGAGGGCGCGGATCTCGGCCGCGACCTGCCCCACCTTCTGCCGGTCGATCCCGGTGATCGTCAGCCGGTTGGCCTTCGCCTCGTACGTCACGGCGACGCCCTCGGGCAGCGTGTACGCCACCGGGTGCGAGAACCCGAGGTAGAGCGCCAGCTCCTGCGGGCTCTTGAGCTCGGCCTTGAAGCCGACGCCGACGATGTCGAGCTCCCGCTTGAAGCCCTCGGTGACGCCGGTGACGGCGTTGGCGAGCAGCGCGCGGGTGAGGCCGTGGAGCGCCCGCTTCTCGCGCTCGTCGCCGTCGCGCGTCACGACCACCTGCTCGCCCTCGAGGGCGACCGAGATGCCGCCCGGGACCGGCTGCAGCAGGGCGCCTTTGGGGCCCTTCACCTGCACCACGCCGTTCCCGACGTGCACTTGCACGCCCTTGGGGACCGGAATGGGGTTCTTACCGATGCGAGACATGGCTCCTCCCTACCAGACCCGGCACATGACCTCGCCGCCCACGCGCTGCTCGCGAGCCTTGGCGTCGGTCAGGAGGCCCTTGGAGGTCGAGATGATGGCGACGCCGATGCCGCCGCGCACGGTCGGCAGGTCGTCGACGCCGCGGTACACGCGCAGCCCGGGGCGGGAGATCCGCTCGAGACCGTGGATCGCCGGCTCGCCGTCCGACGAGTAGCGGAGGTACAGGCGGATGGTGCCGCCGGGGCCCTCCTCGAGCACCTTGAACGAGCGGATGAAGCCCTCCTCCTGGAGGATCTTGGCGAGCTCGAGCTTGAGGCGCGAGGCCGGCACGTCGCAGCGGTCCTTGCCCACGCGCGCGGCGTTGCGGATGTGCGTCAGCAGATCGGCGATGGGGTCGGTCATGGTCATCTCGCACCCCCTACCAGCTCGCCTTGGTCACGCCCGGGAGGTACCCCTCGAGCGCGAGCTTGCGGAAGCAGAGCCGGCACAGCTCGAACTTGCGGATGTAGGCGCGCGGGCGGCCGCACTGCTTGCAGCGGTTGCGGTGCCGGATCTTGAACTTCGGCGGCCGGAGCGACTTGGCGACGTGACAGGTTCGGGCCACAGCGTCCTCCCACTAACTCTTCGCGAACGGGAAGCCCATCTCCTGCAGCAGGAAACGGGCCTGGTCGTCCGTCCGGGCGGTAGTCACCACAGTGATGTTCATACCCTTGGGGTGCTCCACCTTGGTGTAGTCGATCTCCGGAAAGATGAGGTGGTCGCGGATTCCCATCGTGTAGTTGCCGCGACCGTCGAACCCCTTCGCCGAAAGACCGCGGAAATCTCGGACGCGGGGCAGCGCAATGTTGATCAGGCGGTCGAGGAACTCGAACATGCGGTCGCGGCGGAGCGTCACCGAGCAGCCGATCTGCTGCCCGGCGCGCAACTTGAACTGCGCGATCGAGACGCGCGCCTTGCGGACCACGGGCTTCTGGCCGGTGATCGCCGTGAGCTCGTCGACCGCGGCATCGAGCAGCTTGGGCGTGCGCGCCGCCTCGCCGAGGCCGATGTTGCACACGACCTTCTCGATGCGCGGGACCGCCATCGGGTTCGTAATACCGAACTCCTTCTTGAGTTTCGGCGACACTTCCTTTTCGTACTTCTCCTTCAGCCGCGCCATCTCTCACCCTCTCTTCACTGGTCCAGCGTGAAGCCGTCGGCCTTGGCGATCCGGACCTTGCGGCCGTCCTCGAGGATCTTGTAGCCCACCCGCGAGGCCTTCCCCGAGTCCGGCGACACGAGCGCGACGTTGGCGATTGCGATCGCGCCCTCGCGCTCGACGATACCGCCCTGCACGCCCTGGCGGGGGTTCGCCCGCGAGTGCCGCTTGACCATGTTCACGTGCTCGACGACGAGCCGTCCGGTCTTGCGATCGACGCGCAGCACCTTACCGCGCTTGCCGCGGTCCTTGCCGGCCAGGACCTGCACCTGGTCGCCCTTCTTGATCTTCGTCCGCACCGACATCACTGCCTCCCGAAGGTCGAGCGCCCGGCGTCCAGCGTCAAGCGCTCCACCACCCACCCAGGAAGACCAGCGGCAGATGCTGCGGTCTTCGCGCTCGACTCTCGACGCTCGCCGCTCGGCCCGCTGGTACGCGCGCGGCGGTCATCGACCGTCCGCATGCCCGTGTTCATCCGCCCGCTCACAGCACTTCCGGGGCGAGCGAGACGATCTTCATGAAACGCCGCTCGCGCAGCTCGCGGGCCACCGGTCCGAAGACGCGGGTGCCGACCGGCTCCTTCTGGGGGTTGATCAGCACCGCAGCGTTGTCGTCGAAGCGGATGTACGAGCCGTCGCGGCGGCGCTGCGTGCGGCGCGTACGGACGATCACCGCCTTGACGACCGTGCCCTTCTTCACCTGCGAATCGGGGACGGCCTCCTTGACGGCGCACACGATGATGTCGCCGAGCCGGGCGTAGCGTCCGGCGGTCGACCCGCCGAGCTGTCGGATCGCCTGCAGCTTCTTGGCGCCCGAGTTGTCGGCGACCGTGAGCATGGTGCGCATCTGGATCATGGCAGCCTCCCCCTACGACGCCTTCGCCACGATGCGGCTCACGCGCCAACGCTTGCGCCGCGACAGCGGGCGGCACTCGGTGATCTGCACGCGGTCACCGACCTTGCACGCGTTCTCCTCGTCGTGCGCCATGAACTTGCTGGAGCGCCGGACGAACCGGTGGTAGAGCGGGTCCATCCCGACGTTCTCGACCTTCACGACCACCGTCTTGTCCGCACCGCTGGAGACGACGGTGCCGAGCTTCGTGGTCTTCCGGCTTGGGTTCGCGTTCTCCATGGGATCACTCCGCTTCCTTCAGGCGTTGCGACAGCACCATCTTGACCCGCGCGATGTCGCGCCGGACCAGACGGATCTTCACCGGGTTCTCGATCTGCCCCGTCGCCCGCTGAAACCGCAGCTTGAAAAGCTGCTCGGCGAGCTCCGCCTCGGTGCGCCGCAGCTCGTCGATCGACCTCTCCCGCAGCTCCTTGGCTTTCATCGCACCTGCCCCCTGACGACGAAGCGCGTCTTGATCGGCAGCTTGTGGGCGGCCAGCGTCAACGCCTCACGGGCCACCTCTTCCGGCAGCCCCTCCATCTCGTAGAGGATGCGCGCCGGCTTGACCACGCACACCCATTCCTCCGGGGCGCCTTTCCCCTTGCCCATGCGGGTCTCGGCCGGCTTCTTGGTGATCGGCTTGTCCGGGAAAAGGCGGATCCAGATCTTGCCGCCGCGCTTGACGTGGCGCGTCATCGCGATACGCGCCGCCTCGATCTGGCGCGCGGTGATCCAGCCGCACTCCATCGCCTGCAGACCGAAGTCACCGAACGCAAGCTCGCCGCCGCCGGTCGCCAGCCCGCGCCGGCGCCCGCGCTGCTGCTTGCGGAACTTGACCTTCTTCGGCATCAACATGGCAGCACCTTCCTATCGCCCATTGCCCATCGCCCGCCGCTACAGCCCGCGGCGGTGCACCTTGGAGCGGTGCAGCTCTCCCTTGTACACCCACACCTTGACCCCGATGCACCCGTACGTCGTGAACGCCTCGGCCAGCCCGTACTCGATGTCGGCCTTCAGCGTGTGCAGGGGAAGCCGCCCCTCCTGGTACCACTCCGAGCGCGCGATCTCCGCGCCGTTGAGGCGGCCGGAGCAGCGGATCTTGACACCCTGGGCGCCGAAACGCAAGGCGTTCTCCATCGCCCGGCGCATCGCGCGGCGGAACGTCACGCGGCGCACGAGCTGCGACGCGATCGACTCCGCGATGAGCTGCGCCTCGATCTCCGGCCGCTGGATCTCCTGGATGTTGATGTGGATGTCCTGGCCGTAAACGGCGCGCAGCTCGGAGCCGAGCTTGTCGACCTCGGCGCCCTTGCGGCCGATGATGATGCCGGGCCGCGCGGAGTAGATGTTCACCCGGATCTTGTTGGCGGTCCGCTCGATGTCGATCTCGGACACGCCGGCGTGCGAGAGGCGCCGCTTGAGGTCCTTGCGCAGGCGCAGGTCCTCGTGGAGGAGCTTCGCGTAGTCCTTCTCCGCGTACCAGCGGGAGCGCCAGGTCTTGTTGTAGCCAACCCGGAATCCATACGGATGCGTCTTCTGACCCACGTCGATCCTCCCGTCCTCAGGCCTTTTCGGCGACTCGCACCGTCACGTGGCAGTAGCGGTGCAGCCGCGGGTACACCCGCCCCATCGAGGCGGCGCGCGAGCGCTTCAGGCTGGGGCCCGCGTCGACCGTGATCATCTCGACGAACAGGCGGCCCGAGTCGATCCCCGGCGCCTTCTGTTCGAGGTTCGCCACCGCCGAACGGACCAGCTTCTCGAGGTCGCGGGCGCAGCTCTTGTGCACCAGCTTGAGCGTCGCCAGCGCCCCCATCACGCCCTGTCCGCGCACCGTGTCGGCCACGAGGCGGACCTTCTGGGGAGAGCCCTTGTAGTACCGGAGTATTGCGTGCGCCTTCATCATGGCCTCCCTAGTGGGTCGCACCCTTTTCCTTCTTGGTCCCCGAGTGGCCCCTGAAGGTGCGGGTGAGGGCGAACTCGCCCAGTTTGTGGCCGACCATGTTCTCCGTGACGAACACGGGCACGAACTTCTGCCCGTTGTGGACGGCGATCGTGTGGCCGACCATCTCGGGAGTGATCGTCGAGCGGCGCGACCAGGTCTTGATGACGCGGCGCTCGCGAGTCTCGTTGAGCGCGTCGACCTTCTTCGCCAGGTGAGCGTCCACGAACGGTCCCTTGCTGATTGAGCGCGACATCGCTTCCTCCCCCTACTTCCGCCGCTTCACGATGAAGCGAGTCGTCCGCTTGTTCTTGCGGGTCTTGTACCCCTTGGTCGGCTGGCCCCACGGGGTGACCGGGTGGCGGCCGCCCTTGGTCTTGCCCTCGCCGCCGCCGTGCGGGTGGTCGATGGGGTTCATCGCGGTGCCGCGCACGTGCGGGCGCCTGCCGGCCCAGCGGGTGCGGCCCGCCTTGCCGACCGAGACGTTGGCGTGGTCCACGTTCCCGACCTGGCCGATCGTCGCCCAGCACGCCGCCAGCACCATGCGCATCTCGCCGGAGGGCATGCGCAGCGTCACGTACTTTCCTTCCTTCGCCATCACCTGGGCGGCGGCGCCGGCGGAGCGCGCGAACTGGCCGCCGTACCCCGGCTTGAGCTCCACGTTGTGGACCATCGCCCCGAGAGGGATGTTCTTCATCGGGAGCGCGTTGCCGGGGATGATCTCGGCCTTTTCGGCAGCCACGATCGACTGCCCGACCGTGAGCCCGACCGGCGCAAGGATGTACCGCTTCTCGCCGTCGGCGTACACCAGCAGGGCGATGCGCGCCGAGCGGTTCGGATCGTACTCGACCGATGCCACCCGGGCCGGGATCCCCCGCTTGTCGCGCCGGAAGTCGATCTCCCGGTACAGCCGCTTGTGGCCGCCGCCGCGGAAGCGCACGGTCTCATGCCCCTCGTTGTTGCGGCCGCCCGAGCGCGTGATGCCGCGCGTCAACGACTTCTCGGGACGGCCCGCCGTGATCTCGGCGAAGTCCAGCGCCGTCTTGAAGCGCATCCCCGGAGAGGTCGGTTTGAAGGTCTTCATCGCCATGGCCGGCCCCCTTACACCTGGTCGAAGAACTCGATCGTCTTCTCGCCGGCGGCGAGCCGGACGTACGCCTTGCGCCAGTCGGGGCGGCGTCCGGAGAAACGACCGAAGCGGCGCTGCTTGCCGTGTACGTTGGCCACGCGCACGTCGACGACCTTGACGTTGAACAACGTCTCGACCGCCTTGCCGATCTCGATCCGGTTGGCGCCGCGGGCCACCTCGAAGCACACCGTGTTGGAGTGCTCCTTGGCGTCCGCGGTCTTCTCGGTCACGATCGGGCGCACGATGATCTGCCGCGGGTCCTTCATGATGTCAGCACCTCCACAAGCTGGTCGAGCGCCCGGCGCGAGAACACCACGTGCTCCCGGTTGAGGACGTGGAAGACGTGCAGGTGCAGCGCGTCGGCGGCGGTCAGCTCCGGCCGATTGCGGGTCGCCAGCATGAGGTTGAGGTTCTCGTAGCTGTCGATGAACAGCACCTTCCGCCCTGCCAGTCCGACCGTGCCGAGCCGCTGCTGCAGCTCCTTGGTGCGGTGGTTGGCGACGTCGAGGGTGTCGAGCACGTGCACGTGCCCCGCCCTGGCGCGCGCCGACAGCACCGACTTGAGCGCGTTCTTCTTCGCCTTGATGTTGACCTTCTTCTCGTACGAGCGCGGCTGCGGACCGAACACCGTGCCGCCGTGCCGCCACAGCGGCGAGCGCGTCGAGCCGACGCGCGCGCGGCCCGTGCCCTTTTGCTTCCACGGCTTCTTGCCGCCGCCCGACACGAGCGCGCGGTTCTTGGTCATGTGGGTGCCGCGCCGCTGGCCGGCCTGGTAGGCCTTGATCACCTCGTACACCAGGTGGGGACGCGCAGGGAACTCGAACACGCCGGTCGGCAACTCGACCTCGCCCACCACCTCGTTGTCCCAGTTGCGAACGTCGATCTTCATGGCCGCCCCCCTCACGCCTTCACCACGCGCACCAGCGCGTTGCGGCCGCCGGGCACGGCGCCCTTGAGGAACAGCAGGTTGCGCTCGACGTCGACCTTGACCACGGTGACCGTTTTGAGCGTCACCGTGTCGCACCCCATCCGCCCGGCCATCCGGGTGCCGGGGAACACGCGCGACGGGTACGCCGACGGCCCGATGCCGCCGGGCGCGCGGTGGAACATCGAGCCGTGCGTGGCGGCGCCGCCGCGGAAGTGATGGCGCTTCACCGCGCCCTGGAACCCCTTGCCCTTGGACGTGCCGACCACGCGCACGATCTCCTGCGGCGCGAAGATGTCGCACAGCACCGTGTCGCCGGGCTTGGCCTCCGAGCCGGCGCCGATCGGGACCTCCCCGAGCACCCGCGTCGGCGGCACGTTGGCGGCCTTGAACTGGCCGGCCACCGGCTTGCCGATGCGGCGCGAGGGCTTCCCCTCGACCAGGCCGAGCTGCGCGGCCTCGTAGCCGTCGCGCGCCGCTTCGCGGCGCCGCACGACCACGCACGGCCCCGCCTGGACGACCGTCACGGGCACGAGGTCGCCTGCGGCGTCGAACACCTGGGTCATGCCGATCTTCTTGGCGAGAATACCCTTGACCATGGCCTACCTCACTTCTTTCCGCCGTAGGCCTTGATCTCGACATCGACGCCGGCCGGCAGCTCGAGCTTCATCAGCGCGTCCACCGTCTGCTGCGTCGGGTCGAGGATGTCGAGAAGGCGCTTGTGCGTGCGGATCTCGAACTGCTCGCGCGACTTCTTGTCGACGTGAGGAGAGCGCAGCACGGTGAACCGCTGGATCTGGGTCGGCAGCGGGATCGGACCCGAGACCGAGGCTCCGGTTCGCCGCGCGGTGTCGACGATCTCCGCGGTCGACTGGTCGAGAAGACGGAAGTCATACGCCTTCAAGCGGATACGGATCTTGTCCTTGACCATGGCCTCTCCTACTCGACGATCTCGCTGATGGTGCCGGCGCCGACGGTGCGACCGCCCTCGCGGATGGC
>CAZQLL010000002.1:0-228063 GCA_964594125.1 uncultured Thermoanaerobaculia bacterium
CAGCCCACCAAAGAACCTCCGCCCACGCCTGCCCGCCAATTCCGAAAGGGCTGGAGGCCGTCTCCGGGGGTTGCAGCACGCTGCTCTTGCTGGTAGCGTTACGATTGTGACATCCGTCACGATTCGACACCACGGCGGGTGCATCCGGCCGTGGGCCCGAAGGGAGGCGGCGATGAGGCATGCAGGCATCGCGGTTGCGGCGCTGGTGGTCGCGGTCGCTGCGGAGGGAGCGCCGGCCGGCGCGGCGAGCGGTTCGATCCGCGCGGGCCGCGCGGTGCGGCCGGCGCCACAGCGGCTCGAGCTGAGCGTGACGGCGCAGGCGATGCAGGGAGTCGAGTTCCCGACCACCGTGCGGACGCTGGTGGGCAAGGCGCAGCCAGACGAGTGCTTCGTGGCGCCGGGCGACCCCGGCAACGTCTACCCGGCGTCGCCGCCGTGCGCTCTCGGCGTCCCGAAGGTCAACCAGGGGTACGCCTGGTCGATGGCCGAGGCGGGCGGCGACATCTGGTTCGGCACCATCGCGAACCCGCTGTGCGCGGTGATCGGCGGATTCCTGGGGGTCGGCAGCGACATCCAGACCGACTCCTTCGCGTGCGCGCTGTCGGGCGGCCCGCTCGCCGACCTGCGCCCGCCGCAGATCTGGCTGCACCGGCCGCCGCCCGCCGGCACGCTGGAGAACAAGACGCCGGTCTCGCCCCTGGTCGCCGCGACGTCGGGGATGCGGGCGGCGGGCGCGCACCGCGCCGCGGGCGACGCCGATGCCGTGGTGCTGATCGGCGGGCCGCGCCTGAGCCCGGCGGCCGGCCTCAACCTGTTCGCCTTCAACGCTACGACGCGGGCGTTCATCGGCGCGGCGACGGTGGGCGGCATGGCGCCGCCGCAGCCCGCCGACTACACGGTGTACAACGACATCCGTTCCTTCCTCCTCGCCAACGGCGAGCTGTACGCCGGGGTCCGCTACGAGGTCCGCGACATGGCCACCGGCGCCGCCAAGGAGCGCGGCGGCAAGATCCTGCGGTGGACCGGCTCCCTTGCGAGTCCGTTCTCGTTCGTCGAGGTCGGCACCCTGGACACCGAGGCGGCGTACCTCGCCTACCACGAGGGCCGGCTGTTCGTGTCGACCTGGCCGGTCGCCGACCCCCAGGATCCCGACCCGTTCCCCGACAACATGGTCCTCGCCGGCGTGTGGATGAGCCCGGACTTCGGCGGGGACGGCGTGCTCGACGCGGCGGACGGCGCATTCACGCGGGTGTGGGGCGTGGAGAGCTACGAGCCCGACCCGCTGATCGTGGCGACGTACGCGGGCGGCGCCATCGCGTCGTTCGGCGACGGCCTCTACTGGGGCACGATGCACGTGCCGTTCCTGGCCACCCGCGCGCACTTCGAGGTCCACAGCGCGTTCTACGACTCGCTGCCGGACGGCTCCCCCGAGCAGGCGGCCGCCGTGCTCGCCGCGCTGGTCGGCACGCAGCGCGCGATCAAGGTCTTCCGCGGCGAGGACCTGGCCTCCGGCACCCCGGCGATCGAGCTGCTCTACGGCCTGCCGGCGGAGCCGGTGTTCGACGGCGGTACGGGGTCGTGGTCGCTGGTCGCCAACGCCATGGGAGGGGCGAATCCCCGCTTCGGGATCTCCGGGTTCGGCAACCTCTTCAACAACTACACCTGGGCGATGCGCGTGCACGGCGGGCGGCTGTGGGTGGGGACGATGGACTGGAGCTATCTCGTGTACGACTTCGCCTCGACCGCGTTGCAGGAGGTGCTCGGCGAGGAGCTGGAGCTGCCGCCCGACGCGCTGCCGCCGCTGCTGCAGGAGTACTTCGAGTGCGTTCGTGACGCCGGCACCGTCGCGACGGTGTTCGGCGGCGACCTCCACTACTTCCCGGAGGACGGCCGCCCGGCGTACCCGGAGAGCATCAGCGGCATCGGCAACTACACGAGCTACGGCGTCCGCAACCTGGTGTCCGCCCCGAGCGGCCTGTACGCCGGCATGGCCAACCCCATGAACCTGCTCACCGACACCACCGACGACGTGCCCGAGGGCGGCTGGGAGGTGATACGGCTGGCCGACCTGCCGCACAACACGCCGGCCGGGAACCCCGTTCAGGTCACGCTTCCCGACGGGTCGCGGGTCACGTTCTGCGGCGTCGACGAGCCCGGTTACACGGTCGGCGCCTGGGTGCCGACGCCCTGCTGCGGCCTCTGGATGCCGGTGCCGCCGAACTACCGCGCGCCCGAACGCATGCTGATCCTCGGGAGCTCGGCGGTCCTGACGACGGAGAACGGGTGCTCCGGCGCGTGGCCGATGACGGTGTGCGTCCCCAACCCCGGACCCGGGCTGACGCGCCTGCTGCAGCCGGTGGCGAACGGCGCCGGGATGTCGTGGCAGGACATCACCACGAGCTCGTTCGGAGACCTGGTGTGCGGCGAGCTGCAGGAGGGGTCGCAGCCGCTGCTGCACGCCCTCGGCTACCACGGCTACCTCGGTGCGGTGGTGGCGCTGCAGCAGAACGAGCCGATCCCGGCGGTTTCGGGGTGGGGCATGGCCGCACTGGCGGCGCTGATGGCGGCCGTCGGCGCAGCGGCGCTGCGCTCCCGTCTCGGCTAGCGTCGCGTCCCGCGCCGCGCCGCGGGGGTGCGGGACGCCGCCGCTACTCGAGCGCGATCAGCGTGAGCGTGACCTCGCGCGGCGTGTCGTCGCGCACCACCCGCAGGGTGACCTTCTCGCCCGGGGCCTTGGCCTCGAAGGCGTGCAGGAGGTCGTCGACCGTCCGCACCGGTGCGCCATCGACGGCGACGATGCGGTCGGAGACGACCACGCGGCCGCTTCCCGTGGTGCGCAGTCCCTCAAAGCCGGCGCGCGCCGCCGGCGTGCCCGGCGAGACGCTGCGGATCACCACGCCTTCGAGGCCGATCCGCTGCGTCCAGCGGTCCGAGAGGGGGATGATCCCGATCCCCGTCTGGACCGGCCTGCCGCGCTCGATGAGCTGCGGCACCAGGCGCCTGACGGTGTCCACCGGCACCGCGAAGCCGATCCCGGCGTTCGCGCCGCTCGGCGAGTAGATCGCGGTGTTGATCCCGATCAGGCGCCCCGAGGAGTCGAGCAGCGGCCCGCCCGAGTTGCCGGGGTTGATCGCGGCGTCCGTCTGGATGACGTCGCGGATGATGCGCCCGGAGGGCGACGAGAGCTCGCGGCCGAGCGCCGAGACGACGCCGATGGTGAGCGAGTGGTCGAGCCCGAACGGGTTGCCGATCGCCAGGACCTTCTGGCCCACCGCGAGGTCGCTCGAGGTCCCGAGCGGCAGCGGCAGCAGGTGGGCGGCGCCGGCGTCCACGCGCAGCACCGCGAGGTCCTTGTCGGGAGCGACGCCGACCACCCGCGCGTCCCACTCCGACTGGTCGGCGAGCGTCACGCGCACCGCCTGCCCCTCGGCGATCACGTGGTAGTTGGTGACGACGTGGCCCGCGGTGTCCCACACGAAACCGCTGCCGCTGCCCTGCGGGATCTGCAGCACGTCCATCGAGAAGAAGTCGCGGCGCAGCGCGACGGAGGTGATGTACGCGACCGAGCCCGAAGCGTTGCGGAACACCTCGATGTCGCGGCGCTCGCCGTCGCTGAGGCCGGGCGGCAGCGGCGGCGGCGTCGGGCGCGCCTCCGCGGCGCTCGCCGGCGCGCTCCCGCCGGCGGTGCGCGACCCGGCTCTGACCCTCAGGACGTCGGGCGCGTATTGCCCGCCGACGAAACCGATCGCGAGCAGGAACAGGACACCGACCTTGGACGTGCCGTCTGCGCTCATGCCGCCTCCGAAACCGCCCCCGCGCCGCCTCGGTCCGCCAGCGTACCGCATCCGCGCCGCGTCGGCCCACGGACCACGACCCACGATGCTCACTTCCAGGCGTAATCGGCCACCCGCACCCAGCCGTCGTGGCGCACCACGATGTCGACGCGGTCGGACAGGCCGATGAACCACCAGCGGAACGCCAGCGGCAGGATCGGCAGGTCCGCGAGCACCCGCCGCTGCGCGGCCTGCAGGTAGGCGAGACGGCGGTCGCGGTCGGGTTCGCGCGCCGCGCGGTCGAGGATGGCGTCCACCTCGCGGCTGGCGTAGGCGCTGTAGTTCTCCATCCCGAGCCCGCGCGCCTCGTCGCGCGTGCGCACCAGCGGGTCGAAGAAGTCGGCGGCATCGCCGGTCACGCACGCCCAGGAATGGAGGACCAGGGGGAGCCGGTGCGCCCGCCCGCGCGCCATCAGCTCGGTGAACGACAGCGGGACTGGCGTGACCGCGATGCCGACCCGTGCGAGGTCGGCGGCGAGGGCCGTCGCGATGTCCGCGACCCCCGCGCCGAACCCCATTTCGACGGCGAACCCGTTCGCGAACCCCGCCTCGCGGAGCAGCGCCCGCGCCCGTCCGGGGTGGTGCGGCTCGGCGGCGAGCTCGGGGTCGAACCCGAACACGGCGGGGTGAACGTACTGCGCCGCCACCGTGGCGTTGCCGCGCAGCAGCCGGCGCACGAGCTCGGCGCGATCGGTCGCCAGCAGCATGGCGCGGCGGACGCGCGCGTCGGCAAGCGCCTTGCTGGCGGGGCCGTTCGCGGCGCGCGGGCAGACTGCGAGCATCTGGACGGTCAGCCGCGGCTGCAGCTCGACGCGCAGCCCGGCGGTGGCGCGCACCTCGGCGACGCGCTCGTCGGGGAGGCGCAGACAGACGTCGGCGCGGCCCTGCAGGAGGCGCTCGAGCCGCGCATCGTCGTCGGCGACCGGCGTGAACGCGACGCGGCGGACGGTGGGGTCGCCCCGCCAGCCCCGCCACGCCGCCAGCTCCACGGAGCCGTCGTCGCCGGCGCCCACCCAGCGATAGGCGCCGGTGCCTATCGGCCTGGTGATCTCCTCGATCCCGGCGCCGGCGGCGGGCACGATGGACATGAACGCCAGGCGGGCGAGCAGGTCCGGCACGGGTCCCGCGGTCTCGACGACCACCGCGAGCTCGCCGTCGCCGCGCACGCCGGCGATGCCGTTCAGGTAGTGGCGGATGCGGCAGCGCGGATCGCTCAGGGTGCGGCGCCAGGTGGCGACGACGTCGGCGGCCGTGAACGGCGCGCCGTCGTGGAACCTCACGCCGGGGCGCAAGGCGAGGCGCAGGCGGGACGCGTCGAGCTGCTCCCACGAGATTGCCAGCGCCGGCTCGATCCCCATCGTCGGCGACATCGCCACGAGCCCGTCGTAGACGTTGCAGAGCACGGCCGAGGCGGCGGTCTCGGCGTGGTGGTGCGGGTCGAACGTCGACGGCGGCGCGTACGTCGCGATGCGCAGCGTCCTCGCGTCCTGCTTGGCGGCGCAGCCGGCGGCGACGGCGGCGAGCAGGCAGAGAACGAGCCGCGCAAGAGCGGCGGCGGGGCGGTGGGCGGGCGGTGGGCGCCTGCAGGCGGGCATCGGGCGGCGGTCCTTGCGGCCATTCTCGCTCGGTGTTGGTGGCGCCGCAAGGCCCGCTCGCTCCCGTTCATGCGCCCGCCCGCAGGCGGCGGCGCCGCCGTCGCGGCGCGTTGCGGGGCGCCGCGCCGCCGTCTATAGTGCGGGCAACGGTGGAGCGCTGCCGCAGTGAGCTCCGCAGGAGGCTTCCCGATGCCCTCGCCGCTTCTGCGCACCAAGCCGCTCTCCCTGATCCTGCAGGAGCCGGAGCAGTCGAAGGTCTCGCTCAAGCGCGTGCTCGGCCCCTGGGACTTGGTCGCGCTCGGCATCGGCTGCATCATCGGCGTCGGCATCTTCGTCCTCCCCGGGGTCGAGGCCGCCAACCACGCAGGGCCCGGGATCATCCTCTCGTTCGTGATCGCCGGGGCCGCCTGCGCGTGCGCAGCGCTGTGCTACGCCGAGCTCGCGGCGATGATCCCGGTGGCCGGCTCGGCGTACACCTACGGCTACGCGACCCTCGGCGAGTTCGTCGCCTGGATCATCGGCTGGGACCTCATCCTCGAGTACATGGTCGGCGCCTGCCTGGTCTCGATCGGGTGGTCCGCGTACCTGGTCAACCTGATCAACCACCTGCTCGAGCCGGCCGGCCTGCGCCTCCCGCACGCCTGGTGCGCGGCGCCGTGGGGCCCCGATTCGGGGATCGTGAACGTGCCGTCGATCCTCATCGTCGGCGTCCTCACGTGGCTGCTGGTGCGCGGCATCCGCGAGAGCTCGAAGGTCAACCTGGCCATGGTGGTGATCAAGGTCGCGGTGATCGTGATCTTCATCTCGCTCGCCGTCTGGTACGTCAACCCAGCGAACTGGAAGCCGTTCGCGCCGTTCGGGTTCAAGGGGATCATGACGGCCGCCGCGATCGTCTTCCTCGCCTACGTCGGATTCGACGCGGTGTCGACGACGGCGGAGGAGGCGGTCAACCCGCAGCGCGACATGCCGATCGGCATCATGGGCTCGCTCGCCGTGGCGACCGTGCTGTTCGTCGCCGTGGCGGCGATCATGACCGGCGTGGTGCCGTACGACCAGCTCGGCGTCGCCGACCCGGTGGCGCTGGTGCTCAACGTGCTCGAGATGCCGTGGACCTCCGCGCTGGTCAGCGTCGGCGCCCTCACCGGGATCACCTCGGTGCTGCTCGTGCTGCTGCTCGGGCAGCCCCGCATCCTCTACGCGATGTCGCGCGACGGGCTGCTGCCGGCGGCGCTGTCGAAGGTCCACCGGCGGTACCAGACGCCGTACATCACCACGATCGTGACCGGCGCCATCGTCGCCACCGCCTCGGCGCTGCTGCCGATCAACGTCGTCGCCGAGCTGTGCGCGATCGGCACCCTGTTCGCCTTCGTGATCGTGTCGGGCGGCGTGATCGTGCTGCGCCGCGTGCGCCCCGAGGTGGCGCGGCCGTTCCGCGTGCCGCTGTTCCCCGTGATCCCGGCGCTCGGCGTGCTGCTGTGCGGCTACCTGATGGTCAGCCTGCCGGGCGCGACATGGGTGCGCTTCCTGATCTGGCTCGGCATCGGGTTCGTCCTCTACGGCACTTACGGGATGACCCACTCGCGGCTCGCCAGGCCGTAGCGGCGCGGCGGCGGCGCATCGCGGCGAACCCTTGTGATACTGTGTACAAGGTAGGAGCGGGCGGACGGACGCGCGCTCCACCCGGAGGCTCGCGCGTGGCCGCCACCATCTTCCAGCGCATCGCGAACGACGGGATCGAGTTCGTCGACCTCATGTACGCCGACCTTCTCGGCGGCTGGCACCACGTCACGGTGCCGGCGGAGCGCTTCGACGCGCACCTGTGCGAGCGGGGAGTCGGCGTCGACGGCTCCTCGGTGACCGGCTTCCGCAAGACCAAGTCGGGCGACATGGTGCTGGTCCCCGACCTCGCCGCGGCGTTCCGGCACCCGTTCGCCGAGCGCCCGACGCTGTGCGTGGTCGGCGACCTGGTCGACGTCGATGCGCGCGAGGGGTTCTCTCGCGACCCTCGCCACGTCGCCCGCAAGGCCGAGCGGCACCTCGCCTCGGTGCGCCGCGGCGAGGAGAGCCGCTGGCTGCCGGAGCTCGAGTTCTACCTTTTCGACAGCGTGCGCGTGTGGGGCCGGCCCGGCCACTCGGGCTACCGCATCGCATCGAGCGAGGCGATGGTCGGCGGCGGCGGCACCCGCGTCCCCGAGCACGCGACGCAGCGGCGCGGCTACCACGCCGCCGCGCCGGAGGACCGTTCGGCCGACCTGCGGGCCGACATGTGCGCCACCCTCAAGGAAATGGGGATCCCGGTGAAGTACCACCACCACGAGGTGGGGCCCGCCGGGCAGGTCGAGATCGAGCTCACCTTCATGCCGCTGGTGCGGGCGGCGGACGGCGTCGCCCTCGCCAAGTGGGCGATCCGCAACATCGCCGATCTCGCCGGCATGGTCGCGACGTTCATGCCCAAGCCGCTGTACGGCGAGGCGGGATCGGGGCTTCACTTCCACCAGTACCTCGCCAGGGGCGGCGTCTCCTCGTTCCACGACCGCAAGGGCGCGGCGCCGCTCTCGCAGGTCGGCCGCTGGTACGTCGGCGGCCTGCTCGCGCATGGCCGCGCGCTGTCGGCGTTCGCCAACCCGTCGACCAACTCCTACAAGCGGCTGGTGCCGGGGTTCGAGGCGCCGGTCCGCCTCGCCTACTCGGTGGGCAACCGCACCGCGGCGATCCGCGTCCCCGGGTACGCTAACACGCCGCAGAACGTGCGCATCGAGTACCGGCCGCCTGACGCGACGTGCAACCCGCACCTGGCCGTCGCGGCGATGCTTATGGCCGGGCTCGACGGCATCGCCAACCGGATCGACCCCGGCGAACCGCTGCGCGCGGACCTGTTCCATATGCCGCTCGAGGAGCTGATGGCGATTCCGGCGCTGCCGCACACCCTCGGCGAGGCGCTCGACGCCCTCGAGCGCGACCACGACTTCCTGCTCGCCGGCGGCGTGTTCACCTCCGATCTGCTCGACACCTGGGTGTCGCTCAAGCGCGCCGAGGAACGGGAGACGGCCGAGCGTCCGCACCCCCGGGAGTTCGAGCTCTACCTCGGGGTGTAAGATTCACGCTCCTGGTGCGCGATCCCCGCGGCGCGCGTGGCGACGGCCTCCCGCGCCCGCGGGGCGCGGGGGTCGCAGTGGAGGGACGCGTGGACAAAACTGTGCTTTCGCGGCTGCCGTCGGCGGCCGACATCGCGGCGTGGGCGAAGCGGAACCGCTACGAGCTCGGTCTGATGGCCGCCGCCGTCGCGCTGGCGGTGCTCGCCTTCGACTGGAAGGGCTACGACTTCAGCATGCTCGGGCGGGTCGTGATCGGCGACCAGGGCGACACCCTGACGTTCACGTCGCTGGTCTACCAGGCGATCGACAACCTGCTCCACCGCCCGACCGACCTCGGGTACGCACTGATCTACTACGGCGACCCGTCGCCGATGGCCTACACAGTGGCGCCGTACGGCGTCGCCGTCGCGGTGCTGCCGCTCTACCTGCTCACCGGCCTCAACCTCGAACTGACGATGAACCTGTACATCCTCCTCACGTTCGCGCTGACGGCGCTGGCCGTCTACCTGCTCGTCAGGCACCTGCTCGACGTGCCGATCGAGGTCGCCGCGCTGACCGGGCTGGCGGTGGCGTTCGCCCAGTTCCGCTTCATCCACATCGCCCACGTCGAGACGCTGTCGACGCAGTTCTTCATCCTCGCCCTGTACGCCTTCCACCGCTTCCTCGACACGCCGGTCCGCCGCTGGGCGATCGCCCTGGCGGTGCTGTTCTGGTTCACGTTCTTCACCTCCGGGTACATGGGGTACATGTTCTTCGTCGCCGCGTCGCTGGTGGTGCTCTTCCTGCTGTTCACCCGCCAGCTCCCGCTCGACCGCGAGTTCCTGCGCTCCGCGGCGGTCTTCGCGCTCACCACGATCGTGCTGTCGCTGCCGTTCCTGGCGATGCGCTCGGCGAAGAGCGGCGCGCTCTCCGGCTACTCGATCAACACCATCGAGCACTACGCGGCGAACCCGATCGACTGGACTTCGGGCAGCTCTTTCCTGTACTTCAGCCTCACGAACTTCGCCAACGAGAAGACGCTGTTCCTCGGCTTCACGCCGCTGGCGCTCGCCCTCGCCGGCTGGCTGCTGCGGCGGCGGGCGCCGGGGGCCGGCGCGGCCGCGCCCGCCGCGGGGCCGGCCGGAGAAGCGGCGCCGACGCGCCGGCTGACGCACTATCAAGTGCTTGTCGTGTACGGCGCGATGACGGCGCTCGGCTACCTGCTCACCCTCGGCCCGCGCATCGCGTTCACCGAGACGCTCGAGGTCCCCTCCCCGTACATGCTGCTGCTCCAGATCCCCGGGTTCTCGTCGCTGCGCGTGCCTGCCCGCTTCATCCTGCTCGCGATCGTCGGCACGGCCGTGCTCGGCGCCTGGGCGCTCGCCGAGGTCGGCCGGCGGCTCGACCGCGTGCGCTACACCGCCCTCTTCGCCCTCGTGGCGGCGTGCCTGACGCTCGAGCTCATCCCGTATGACGGCACTTCGTCGGAGGAGCGCCACCCCGCCTCGTTCGTCGTGCTCTCGCCGATGGGCAGCACGATCCCGCCGATGGCGATCGAGCCGCCGCAGGAGCCCAAGGCCGTTCACGCGTGGCTGCGCTCGTTGCCGAAGGGCACGCCTGTGTACAACTTCCCGGCGACTCCCGAGGCGAACCGGCGCTACATGTACTTCCTGCGTTTCCACGGCCAGCCGATGCTCAACGGCCAGGCGAGCTTCATGCCGCGCTGGTTCACCCAGGTCAACGTCGACACGTTCCCCACCCGCGGCGTGATCAAGGTCCTGCGCGACCGCAAGATCCGGTACGCGCTGGTACACAACCGGCTGCTCGCGGCGGACAAGCGCGCCGAGATCGCCCGCCAGGCGCGCGGCTACATGGACGCCGGGTGGCTGAAGCTCGTCGGCCGCTTCGACGACGTCGACGTCTACGAAGTGCAGGCGGTGCAGCCGCTGCGCTCGATCCGCATGGAGTTCGACGGGCCGATCGAGGGCCGGGGGTGGCACCGCGCCGAGGTGCGCCCGGACGGCCGCTCGTTCGCCTGGACGGCCGCCGACACCGCGACGGTCGACCTGCTGCTGCAGGCCGACCGCGACCTCGACGTGGTGTTCATGACCAACTCGGGCGTCGTCCCGACGATGACGGAGAGCCTCACGCTCTCCGTCAACGGGCAGCCGATCGAGCTGCGGCGCCTCAAGGAGGACGGGAACTGGCGCTTCATGGGTCTCGTTCCGCAGGCGGTTCTCGACCCCAACGAGGGACTGGTCCGCCTCGAGTTCAAGACCGCGCCGCCGGTGTCGCCGGCCTCGCTGGGGCGCGGCAGTACCGACAAGCGCCAGCTCGGCCTGGCGTTCGACTGGCTCGAGCTCAAGCCGCACTCGAGCCTGATCTCGCTCGACTTCGACCGGACCGTGCCGGGCACCGGATGGTTCCCGCCGGAGCTCGATGCGGCTCGCGCCAGCGTGGCGTGGATGTCCGCCGCGACCGCCAGCGTGACGCTGCCGGTGCGCGAGAGCGGCGACCTCGCGGTGATCGCACGGGTCAAGGCGGCTGATCGCGCGGCGGTGCAGTCGCTCGCACTGTCCGCGAACGGCACCCGGGTGCAGTACGCGGCGGCCGATGACGGCGACGGCACGGTGATCCGCGCGCTCGTCCCCCAGCGGGTGGTCGGCGACGGTGCCGTCGACGTCGTGCTCACCTTCGCGGTCGATGCGCTGCGCCAGCAGCCCGGCCCCGACGGCGCGCCGCGGCGCGCCGGGCCGGCGCTCGACTGGCTGCACGTCTACACCGCCGACTCGGTGCGCCTCGAGTTCGACGCCTTCCCGGTCGGCGACGGCTGGCACCCGCCGGAGACCGACGCCTTCGGGATGACCTCGAGGTGGATGTCGGCGCGGGCGGCGGCGCTCGTCCTGCCGTTGCCCTCGGACCGCCTGACCGCGGTCGAGTTTCGCGTCGTGCGTGCGCCGACTCCGGAGATCCTCAACTCGCTCGCCCTCGCGGTCAACGGCGAGCGGGTGGCCCTCACCTACGACAACACGTCCGGCGACCACATCTTCCGCGGGGTGATCCCGGCCGCGGCGGTCGCCGCCGGCGAGCCGCTGGGGACGCGCCTGGAGTTCCGGGTCGGGGAGGTGACCAGCCTCAAGGCGGTCGGCGAGGGCGACGACACGCGCGCCGTCGGGTGCTCGTTCGACTGGCTGGAGCTGAAGCCGGCGGGGCCGGCGTCGTAGCGCCGGCCCGACTCGCCGGCGACGCCACCTACCCGCCGGCCGCGGCGCGCAGCCGGCGCAGCGCCTCGGCGCGGCCGGCGAGCGACGGCGCCCTGCCCTGTGCGAGCCGACCCGAGCCGCCGCCGCGGCCGCCGAGCGCGGCGGCGACCTCGCGCCCGAGCGCGAGTACGTCGACGCCGGCGGCCGCCCCGGCGGCGACGACGAAGCAGGCTCCCGAGTCGCCGTCGGCAGTCAGCAACGCCGTCTTGGCGGGGGCGGCGGCGGCCAGCGCGCGCCCGACCTGTTGCAGGAACGGCAGCTCGCGGCCCGGCCAGTGCGCTTCCACGACGGCCTCCGCGGCGGCGGCGAGCGCGGCTGCGAGCGCCTCCGCCAGCTCTCCCTCGGCGGCGCGCAGCGCCTTCTCGGTGCGCCGCAGCTCCGCGAGCTTCGCCTCCGCCACGGCCGCGAGCTCGCCGTCGGGGGCGCCGAGCAGCGCGCGCAGCATCGCGCCGCGCCGCTCGTGCGCGGCGAGGCGGCGAAGGACGCGGCCGCCGGCGGCGAAGAACACGCGGGTGCCGCCGCGCATCGGCTCGCTGCCGAGCACCTTGAGGCAGCCGATCTCGGCGGTCGAGCGCACGTGGGTGCCGCCGCAGGTGTTGCAGTCGAGGCCGGAGATCTCGACCAGGCGCACGTCGCCGGTGTGGCCGGCGGGCAGCCCGCGCGTGCGCACCGTCGCCGCCGCGTACTCGGTCTGCGTGACCCGCCGCGCCGTCACCGGCCGGGCGGCGCGGATCTCCGCGTTCGCCTCCTCCTCGAGGCGGTCGAGGCGCGCCGCGTCGAGCCCGGGGACGTCGAGCTCGATGTCGCACGTCTCGGCGCCGAGGTGGAACGCCGTGGTCGGCCAGCCGAAGCGGTCCTGCGCGACCGCGGTGAGCAGGTGCTGGCCGGTGTGCTGCTGCATGTGGTCGTAGCGCCGCGCCCAGTCGAGCCGGACCACGACGCCGCCCGCCGGCACGGGGCCCGCGAGGTAGTGGCGGATCGCGCCGCCCGCGTTCTGAACGTCGACGATTGCCGTGTCGCCGAGCCGGCCGTGGTCGCACGGCTGGCCGCCGCCCGCCGGAAAGCAGACGGTGTCGGCGAGCACCGCCCACGGCCCGCCGCCGTCCTCGCCGAACTCGACGACGCGCGTCGCCAGCTCGCGCAGGTACGGATCACGCTCGAACGCAGGGGGCTCGCCCACCCGGTCATGCTAACGCAGCGCGGGTGGCGGCGCCCGGTGAGTCGGGGTACGATACACGGGGCGCTTTCCGCGCCAATCCGGAGGAGTTGATGAGCCTGCCGAAGCACGATGTTGCCGATCTGTCGCTCGCGGCGCAGGGGATGCGCCGCATCGCGTGGGCCGACCGCCACATGCCGGTGCTCGCGTCGATCCGCGAGCGCTTCGCCGAGGAGAAGCCGCTGGCCGGCGAGCGCCTTGCCGCCTGCCTGCACGTCACCACCGAGACCGCCAACCTGGTGCGCACGCTCCTGGCGGGCGGCGCCGAGGTCACGCTGTGCGCCTCCAATCCGCTCTCCACCCAGGACGACGTCGCCGCCGCCCTGGTCGCGGAGCTCGGCGTCGCCACGTTCGCGGTCAAGGGCGAGGACAATGCGCGGTACTACTCGCACATCCGCGCGGCGCTCGAGTTCGCGCCGACGATCACGATGGACGACGGCGCCGACCTCGTGTCGTCGCTGCTGTTCGTGGCGCGCGGCGAGCTCGAGGGCGTCCACGCCGAGGTGCGGGCGATGGCGGAGAAGCTCGGGCCAGACGGCTGCCGCCGCCTGATTGCGGGCGTGCGCGGCTCGACCGAGGAGACCACCACCGGCGTCATCCGCCTGCGCGCGATGGAGCGCGACGGCGTGCTCCGCTTCCCCGTCATCGCGGTCAACGACTCGGCCACCAAGCACCTGTTCGACAACCGCTACGGCACCGGGCAGTCGACCGTCGACGGCATCCTGCGCGCGACCAACGTGCTGCTCTCCGGGCTCACGGTGGTGGTCGCCGGCTACGGCTGGTGCGGCCGCGGCGTCGCCTCCCGCGCCCACGGCCACGGCGCCAGGATCGTCGTGTGCGAGGTCGACCCGGTGCGGGCGCTCGAAGCGGCGATGGACGGCTACTCGGTGATGCCGATGGCCGCCGCCGCCGCGGTCGGCGACGTCTTCGTGACCGTCACGGGCGACTGCAAGGTGATCACCGCGCGTCACGCCGCGCTCATGAAGGACGGTGCGATCGTCTGCAACGCCGGGCACTTCGACGTCGAGATCGACCTCGAGTCGATCCGCGCCGAGGCGGTCGAGGTGGCGGCGGTGCGGCCGTTCGTGCAGGCGTACCGCCTGCGCTCCGGCAAGACGCTGCACGTGCTCGCCGAGGGACGGCTGGTCAACCTCGCCGCCGCCGAGGGACACCCGGCCGCGGTGATGGACATGTCGTTCGCCAACCAGGCGCTCGCCGCCGAGCACCTCGTCAGGAACGGCAAGGGGCTTTCCGCGCGCGTGCACCGCCTGCCGGAGGCGCTCGATGTCGAGATCGCGCGCCTCAAGCTCGCGACGATGGGGGTGGCGATCGACACCCTCACCGCCGAGCAGGAGGCGTACCTGGCATCGTGGCGGGAAGGAACGTAGAGGCCGTGGCTCGTGGTTCGTGGCACGTGGGCCGAGCCGCACGGAGTCGCGAGTAGTGGCTCCTTCGCCCGGACCACGGCTGCCCTCCGACGGGCCTGACGGGCCGGCGGGGAACACGTTCGACAAGTACCACACGAAGAACCCCGTCTACCGTTACCTCGTGCGCGAGTTCCTCGCCATGGTGCGCGCGCTCGCGCGGCGCTTCGAGCGCCCCGCGGTGCTCGAGGTCGGCTGCGGCGAGGGCCATCTCGCCCGCTATCTGGCGGACGGCTGGGACGCCCCGCCGATCGTCGCCTTCGACGTCTCGCTGTCGGTGATCGCCGACGCGCGGCGTTTCGGCGGCTCGCCGCGCTTCTTCGCCGGCAGCTCGTACGCGTTGCCGTTTCCGGACGCGAGCTTCGACCTGGTGATCATGTGCGAGGTGATGGAGCACCTCGCCGAGCCCGGGAGGGCGCTGTGCGAGATCGCGCGGGTGGCCCGCCGCGCCTGCCTGGTGAGCGTGCCGCGCGAGCCGCTGTGGCGAGTGCTCAACATGGCGCGCGGCGCCTACTGGCGTGACTGGGGGAACACCCCCGGCCACGTGCAGTGGTGGTCGCGGCGCAGCCTGCTGCGGCTGGTGGCGCGTCACGGCGAGGTGCTCGCGGCGCCGGCGCCGTTCCCTTGGAGCGTCGCGCTGTTCGCGCCGCGGCGATGACGGACGAGAGCACCCCGCGGCGCGATCTCGACCGCATCTTCACGGCGCGGCTGCTCGGGCTCGCGGACCGCCGGCTCGACCTCGCGCTCACCCTCGCCGCCGCGGCGCTGCTCGCCGCCAGCCGGCTGCTGCTGCTCGCCAACGGCCCGTGGGAGCAGGACGAGGCGATCTTCGCGCGCTCGGTGCTCGCCTTCGCGCCGGCGCAGCACTTCCCGCACCCGCCGTTCTTCCCCGGCTGGATCGCGGCGGGGTTCGCGCTCACGCCACTGCTCGGCGACCCGCTGCGCGCGTTCCAGCTCCTCTCGGCCGCCGCCTCGGTGGCGGCGGTGTGGCCGCTCGCGTTCCTCGGACGGCGCGTCGCGCCTCCCGCCGTCGCGCTCGCCAGCGCGCTCGCGGTGTCGTTCCTTCCCGGGACGTGGGTGTTCGCGGTGCGCGGCTTCTCGTGCACCGCCGCGGCGCTGCTCGCGCTCGCCGCCGCCGCGATGGCGGTGCAGGGGCTCGACGGGATGGGGGGACGGCGCTTCCTCGTGTTCTCGCTGCTGGTCGCCGTCGCGTTCCTCGTCCGGCCCGTGCTCGCGCCGCTGTTGGCGCTGCTGTGGCTCGCAGCCGCCCGGGGCGTGCACCCGCGCGGCCACGCCGTGCTCGCGGGGGCGGCCGGCGCCGCGCTCGCGGCGGTCGGGTTCCTGCCTTTCGTCATCGCCGCCGGCGGCCCCGGCGGGTTCGCCGCCCTGCTGCGCGCGCACGCCGGCGAGCACTTCGGGGCGGTCGCGGCCGCTCCGACGAGAATCGCCGACATCGGCGTGGTGTGCGGGCTCGGGGGCGTGGCGCCGGCCGCCGCTGCCGCCGTGCTCGCGCTCGCGGGTCTCGCCGCATGGTGGCGGCGCGCCGGGTGGCGGCCGGCGGCGGTGTACGCGGTGCTGGTGGCCGGTCTTGTGCTGTCGCTGCTGTACGCCCACGTGCCGACGTTCCCGCGCTACGCGGTGCCGCTGCTCCTGGCGCTGGCGCCGCTTTTCGCCGGCGCGCTCGCGTGGCTGCCGGCGGCCGCCGGCGCCGGCGTCGCGCTGGCCGCCGGCGCGGCGTCGGCGGCGGCGTGGCTGCCGCTGCTGGTCGAGCAGCACACGACGCGGTTCCCGATGTGGGCGGCGGCGGTCACCGCATGCGAGCGGGCGCGCGACGCCGAGCGCCCCACCCGCGTGCTCGGCGGCCGCGGCGGCTGGGCGTTCGTGTCGTACAGCGACGAGTTGATGCGCGCGCGCGGCGAGGCGGGATCGTTGCCGCGGCCGGACAACTGGCCGTACCGCTTCCGCGCTCCGGTGGGGGCCGAGCACTGGCTGGTCGTGACGTCGGGGTGGAGCGACATCCTGCCGTGGGAGCGCACACGCGAGGTCGCGCGCTTCGCGGGTGTCTCGTGGCGCGCCGAGCGGTTGTCGCAGCACCGCTTCCTCACCGCCACCGTGGTCGCCGACCTGCCGCTGCAGCACGGCACCTGGTGGAGGCCGGAGAAGGACGGCAAGGGGCGTACGTTCGCCTGGAGCTCGAGCCCGGCGAGCATCACCCTGCCGGCCGCTGCGGCGGGCGAGCCGTGGGTCGTTCAGGTGCGCGCAGCACGCGGCGAGCTGCCGCTGCGCGTGGCGGTCAACCGCAAGCTGCGCTTGCTGATCGACGGCGGCGGCAGGACCGAGACGCACCGCGTGCCGCCGGAGGTGCTTTTCACCGACCGCGAGAACATCATCGAGCTCTCGCGCGACGCGACCTACCCGCCGAACGAGCGCGACCGCCGGCCGCTCGCCGCCGCGCTCTACGTCGTCGCCGGCGGCGCCGCGGCGGGCGGCGCCACGGTCGGGCTCGGCGACGACGGGCGCCTGCGCGAGCTCGGCATCACACTGGCGGGCTTCCACGGCAGGGAGACGTTCCGCGACGGCGTCGTCGGCCGCTGGTCGCAGCCGACCGCGGCGATCGAGGTGCCGGCCGCGGCCGGGACGCTGGCGCTGACGCTGCTGGCGCCGCGGCCGGGCGGGGCGCGCACCGAGGTGTGGGCGGGCGGCGCTCGCGTCGCCGGGCCGTGGGAGGTGACCCCGTCGCCGCGCTCGTTCGAGGTCGTGATCACGCCGGCGCTCGTGCGCGGGCCCTCGCTGCGCCTCGAGCTGCGGACGAACCCGTACGAGCCGCCGTCGCCGCCGGGACGGAAATCGCGCCTGCTCGGCGTCGTGGTCAGCTCGCTGACGCTGCCGAATCCCGCTGCCGCGCCGTGACCGCGGACTGGACCTGCAGCAGCCAGCCGTGCGCGTCGGGCACCGTGCCGAACTGGATGCCGGTGAGCGTCTCGCGCAGCCGCCGCGCCACCGGACCCTCCTCGCCGTCGCCGACGCGGTACAGCTTGTCGCCGTCGAGCAGCTCGCCGACCGCCGAGACAACCGCCGCGGTGCCGCAGCCGAAGATCTCGCTGCAGTCGCCGGTCTCGAGGCCGTTGAGCACCTCCTCGATGTGGATGTAGCGCTCCACGAACGGCAGATGGCGCTCGCGGCAGAGCACGCCGAGGCTCTCGCGCGTGATCCCGGCGAGGATCGTCCCCGAGGTCGGCGCCGTCGTCACGACGCCGTCGAAGACGAACATCAGGTTCATCGCCCCGACCTCCTCGACGTGGCGACGCTCCACCGCGTCGAGCCACAGCACCTGCTGACACCCCTTCTCGCGCGCGACCGCGGTGGCGAGCAGCGATCCGGCGTAGTTGCCGCCGGTCTTGGCGGCGCCGGTGCCGCCGGGGGCGGCGCGCACCCAGTCGCGCGCCACCATGATGCGGACGGTGCCGCGGCCGGTGCGGAAGTACGGCCCGGTCGGGCCGGTGATCACGAAGTACAGGTAGCGGCGCGCCGGCTGCACGCCGAGCGCCTCCTCTGTCGCGATCATCGCGGGGCGGATGTACAGCGTCCCGGGCGCCGGCGGCACCCAGGCGCTGTCGATCGCGACCAGCCGCCGCATCGCCTCGATCTGCACCTCGACCGGCACCTCGGGCATCGACATGCGGCGCGCCGAGGCGTTGAGCCGCTGCGCGTTGCGGTCCGGCCGGAACATGTGGATCGAGCCGTCCTCGTGCCGGAACGCCTTCAGCCCCTCGAAGATCTCCTGCCCGTAGTGGAACACCGCGGCCGCCGGCGGCAGCGCGATCGCGCCGTAGGGGACGATGCGCGCGTCGTACCAGCCGCGCCCCTCCTCGTAGTCCATGACGAACATGTTCGGCGAGAACGTGCGCCCGAACTGGAGGTTGGCCGGATCGAGAGGCGCTTCCGGAGGACGGACTACGGAGAGGTCCCGAACGTCCATGACACATCCTTTCCCGGCGATGGCGCACCGGTTCAAGTGCATCGCCCCGCGCGGCGGGCGGCCGTAGCTTAGCGCATGGAACGGCGGTCCGCCATAACGGATCTTCGGCGGCGAAGGCGCGCCGCCGAAAGCCTCGCCGCCGGCGCCGAAGGCCTGCGCCCGAGGTCTCGCCGCTACACCGGGTTCGGGATGTCGAAAAAGCGCGCGTCGAGGCCGAAGCGCCTGGCCAGGAACTCGCCGAGC
This sequence comes from uncultured Thermoanaerobaculia bacterium, assembly GCA_964594125.1. GTDB lineage: Bacteria > Acidobacteriota > Thermoanaerobaculia > Thermoanaerobaculales > Thermoanaerobaculaceae > CAVRZJ01. The sequence continues at coordinate 18,628 of CAZQLL010000002.1, forward strand.
GAGCGCACGCCGAACCGCTCCGTGGCGTAGTGGCCGGCCGCGATGTAGTGGACGCCGTCCTCGGCCGCGCGCTGCTGCACCCACTCGCGCGCCTCGCCGGTGACGAACGCGTCGAGGCCGGCGGCGACGGCCTCCTCGAACGCCGCCGGCGCGCCGCCGGTGACGATCCCGACCGAGGCGACGAGCTCCGGGCCGCCGGGGAAGTGCAGCGGCTCCTGGCCGCACACGTCGCCGACCAGCCGGCACAGCTCGCGCGCCGGCAGCGGCGTGGGAAGCACCCCGGCCCACCCGAGCAGCACGCCGTCGAACGCGCCGAACGCCTCGAGCTGCTCGAGCCCGAGCTCGCGCGCCATCACCGCGGCGTTGCCGTGGTCGACGTGCTTGTCGAGCGGCAGGTGGTAGGCGACCAGCGACATGTCGGCCTCGAGCAGGCGCCGCACGCGCTCGCGGTGCGAGCCGACCAGGCGCAGCGGCTCGCCGCCGCGCCACAGCAGCCCGTGGTGCACCAGCACCGCGTCGGCGCCCCACGCCGCCGCCTCGTCGAACAGGCGCGCCGACGCCGACACCGCGGTGGCCAGCCGCTCCACCTCGCTGCGCCCTGCCACCTGCAGGCCGTTCACCGCGACGTCCTGGAACGATTCGGCGTCGAGCAGCTCGTCGAGGTAGGCGATCAGGTGGTCGCGGTCCATGCCGCCATTTCACTCCCGGCGCCGCGGCCGCGCAAGTGCCCCGCGCCCGCCGCCGCCGTGCGGGCGACGTGATCGCTCCGGCCGGGGCGTGTGACGCTGCCTGCGGATCTCGCAAGCAGCGCCGAGCCCGGGGGTTGGGAAGCTGCGATGATTCCGCCGGGGTCCGGTGCGTCGCAGCGCCGTGCAGGATCGTCGAAGCATCCGCGGCAGCCCCCCTCCTTCCCGGCGGGCCTGCGGTCGGGAGGCGCCGACGGCGCTGCCTCCGGCCCGTGTCCGCCGGTCCACGAATCACGATCCACGATCCACGAACCAGGGCCCACGTTCTACAATCCCGCCATGTCCTCCCCGCGCCGTGCCGCGTTCCTCGCCGTCGGGTCGGAGCTGCTGCGAGCGCAGCGGCCCGAGACCAACTCGCTGCTCGCCGTCCGCCTGCTCGCCGGGTGCGGCGTCACCCTGGTCGAGAAGCGGGCGGTGGAGGACGACGAGGCGGCGATCGCGGCCGCCATCGACGACCTGCGCCGGCGCGTCGACCTGCTGCTGGTCTCGGGCGGACTGGGGCCGACCGCGGACGACGTGACGCGCGAGGGCGCGGCGCGGGCGCTGGGGCTGCGCATTGGCCGCCACGCGGCGCTCGAGCAGGCGCTGGCGGCGCGCTACCGCGGCGCGGGGCGGGTGATGCCGGCGATCGCGGCGCGCATGGCCGATGTGCTCGAGAGCGCCGAAGTGCTGCCCAATCCGCAGGGAACGGCGCCGGGACAGCTCCTGCAGGCCGGCGAGTGCACGGTGGTGCTGCTGCCTGGCGTGCCGCGCGAGCTCGAGACGATCCTCGCGACGCACCTGCTGCCGCGGATCGCGCGCGCCGGGCACTCGGCGGTACGCACGCTGCATCTGGCGGGTGTCTACGAGTCGCAGGTCGAGGAGATGGTCAGCCCGCTGTACGGGACGTGGGGGCGCGAGGCGGTCACGATCCTCGCCGGGCGCGGCCTCGTCGACCTGGTGCTGACGGCTTCGGGGAGCGACGCCGAGGCGACGCTCGCGGCGATGGAGCGCGACTTCGTCGCCGTGGTGGCAGGCGACCTGTTCGGCCGCGATCAGGAGACGCTGGCCGGAGTGGTGCTCGCGGCGTTGCGCGCGCGCGGCTGGCGCGCCGCGGCGGCGGAATCGTGCACCGGCGGGATGATCGGCGCGCTGCTCACGGCGGTGCCGGGGTCGAGCGACGCGTTCGTCGGCGGCGTCGTCGCCTACTCGAACGAGCTCAAGGAGAGGCTGCTCGGCGTTGCGCCGGAGCTGCTGGCGGTGCACGGGGCGGTGAGCGCCGAGGCGGCGGCGGCGATGGCCGCGGGCGCGGCTGCGCTCGGCGCCGAGTGCGCGGTGGCGGTCACCGGGATCGCCGGGCCGGGCGGCGGGAGCGAGGAGAAGCCGGTGGGGACGGTGCACATCGCGGTGCGCACGCCGCTCGTGCGACGGGTGCTCTCGCGCCGCTTCCCCGGCGACCGCGCGTTCGTGCGCGAGTTGACCGCCAACGTCGCGCTCGACCAGCTCCGGCGCGCGATCCTGGAGGGATGATGAGGGCGTTCTTCGCCGTCGAGCTGTCTCCCGGCGCGCACGAGACCGTGGCGCGGGGCCTCGGCGGGCTGCGCCGCCGCCTCGGCCAGGCGCGCTGGGTGCGCGCCGAGGGGCTGCACATCACGCTGCGCTTCCTCGGCGAGCAGAGCGGCGACCTGCTCGAGCACGTCGCCGCGGACGCGGCCGCGGCGCTCGCCGGCGAGGCCCCGGTCGAGGTGGCGCTCGGCGGCGGCGGCTTCTTCCCGCACGAGCGGCGGCCGCGGGTGGCGTGGCTGGGCGGGGTGGCGCCGGGGATGGAGCGCTGGGCGGCGGCGATCGAGCGCTGCGCCACCGCGGCCGGCCTCGAGCCCGAGCCGCGGGCGTTCACGCCGCACGTGACGCTCGCGCGGCTCGACCGGCCGTGGGGCGCCGGCGAGGTCGAGACGTTCCGCGTTGCGGTGGGAAAGTGGCGGCTGGCGCCGTACACCGCCCGCGAGGTGGTGCTGTTCGCAAGCGACCTGAGGCCAGCGGGGGCGGTGTACACCGCGGTGCGCAGGCTCGCCGTGGGCGGCCGCGAGGGGGGACCGGAGTGATGCGGGAGGCGATGCTGGCCGTAGGGTACCTGCTGGGGTCGATCCCGTTCGCGTACCTGATCGTGCTCGCGGCGGGGCGCGGCGACGTGCGCGCGATCGGCTCGGGCAACGTCGGGGCAACCAACGCGATGCGCGCCGCCGGCTGGCGGCTAGCGCTCGCGGTGGCGATCCTCGACGTGGGCAAGGGCGTGGCCGCGGTGTGGCTGATGCGAACCGTGACGGCCAGCCCGGCGTGGGCGGCGGCGGCCGGGACGGCGGCGGTGATCGGCCACTGCTACCCGGTATGGCTGTCGTTCCGGGGCGGCAAGGGCGTGGCGACCGCCGCCGGTGCGTTCGGCTCGATCGCGCTGCTCCCTGTGCTGCCGGTGGCGGGGGTGTGGCTCGCGCTGGTGGCGCTGACCCGCTTCGTGTCGCTGTCCAGCGTTGTCGCGGCGGCGAGCTTCCCGGTGTTCCTCCACTTCATGACCGACGCGCCGCCGGGGGTGGTGGGGAGCGCGGTCGCCGCCGTGGCGGTGATCGTCTGGCGGCACCGCGACAACCTGGCGCGGCTGGTGCGCGGCGAGGAGCCGCGCGTCGGCGGGAAGCGGGGTGCGGCATGAGAGTGGCCGTCGTCGGGGCCGGTTCGTGGGGCACCGCGCTCGCCATCCACGCGGCGCGTGCCGGGTGCGATGTGACGCTGTGGGCGCGCGAGCCCGAGGTCGTCGAGGGGATCGCGACGGCTCGCCGCAACCCGCTGTTCATCCCGGAGTTCGAGCTGCCGGCCGGGGTGACGCCGGAAGCCGACGTGGCCGCCGCATGCGAGCGCGCGCAGGCGGTGCTGTTCGTCGTGCCGGTGCAGTTCGCCCGTCAGGTGCTCGCCGAGATGCGCGGGGCGCTGCCGCCCGACGCCGTGTTCGTCTCGGCGTCGAAGGGAATCGAGCTGGGCACGCTCGAGCGCATGGACGAGATCGCCGCCGCCGAGCTCCGACTGGCGCCCGAGCGGTTCATGGCGCTGTCGGGACCGTCGTTCGCGCGCGAGGTCGCGGCGGCGCTGCCCACCGCCGCGGTGCTCGCGGGGCGGGACGGAGAGCGCGTTGCCGCGGTGCAGCGCACGCTCTCGACGCCGAGCTTCCGCTTCTACGGCTCGGACGACGTGATCGGCGTCGAGCTCGCCGGAGCGCTGAAGAACGTCATCGCGATCGCCGCCGGCATCGCCACCGGCCTCGCCCTCGGGCACAACGCGCTCGCCGCCCTGATGACGCGCGGCCTGCACGAGATCACCCGCCTTGGCGTTCGCCTCGGCGGCCGCGAGGAGACGTTCCGCGGCCTCGCCGGGATGGGCGACCTCGTGCTCACGTGCACCGGCGCGCTGTCGCGCAACCGCGCCGTCGGCGAGCGGCTGGGACGCGGCGAGCCGCTGGCGACGGTGCTCGCCGGCCGCGAGGTCGCCGAGGGCGTGCCCACGACGCGCGCCGCCGCGGAGCTCGCACGCCGCCACGGCGCCGCGATGCCGGTGATCGATGTTGTCGACGCCATGCTCGACGGCCGCCTGACGCCGCGCGAAGCGCTGTTCTCGCTGATGACCCGCGAGCTCAAGCGCGAGGCAGCGCTGTAGGGAAGCGCGCGGCGCGAGGCAGGGGGCACCCCGGAGATTCGACGGGTTTTCCGCGGGAGCGGGTCCTGCGGCGCTGCGCGAGAGCACGGCGATGCCGCGCAGACCGTGGTGCTGCGGTCAGAGCGCGTCGGGCAGGGCGAGGCCGCGGTCGGCGAGGAAGGCACGCATGTCGTCGGGGAGCGGCGCCTCGAGGCGCAGCGCCGCGCCGTCTCGCGGGTGCGGGAGAACGAGGCGCCAGGCGTGCAGATATGGGCGCGGCGCGGGCCCGCCGCCGTACAGGCGATCGCCGGCGACCGGGTGGCCGAGCTCGGCGAGGTGCACCCGCACCTGGTGCGAGCGCCCGGTGAGGGGGCGCGCCGCCACGAGGGCGAGGCCGCCGCCGGTGGCGATGCGGGCGACCTCGGTGCGCGCCGGCCGGCCTTCGCGGCCGGCGCGGAAGCGCCCCGGAGCGGCGCGATCGCGGCCGATGGCGCGCGCCACGGTCCGCGGCGCCGGGCCGGGGTCGCCGCGCACCACCGCGAGGTAGGTCTTCTCGACGCCGCCCTCGCCCCATGCGCGGGTCAGCGCGCGGGCGGCCTCGTGGTGGCGGGCGAGCACCAGCAGCCCCGAGGTGATGCGGTCGAGACGGTGAAACAGCAGCAGATCGACGCGCTGCCCGTCGCGGTGCCCGAGCTGCAGCGCCAGCGCCTCCGGCGCCGTCAGCTCGCCGGCGCGCCTCTCGCGCGGCGGCTGCGACGCCAGGCCGGGCGGCTTGTCGATCGCGACCAGCCAGCCGTCCTCGTGGACGACAGCGATCGGCGGCGGCAGCGGCGCCGGGGGGGCGAGCGTCTCGCCCGCCGCGATCAGGTCGACGACGTCGCCGGTGCGCACCGGGCGCGAGAGCACGCGCGCCGAGAACGCGTTCAGCCAGACGCGCCCCTCTGCAATCGCGGCGCGGGCGCGGCGGCGGGGGAGGCCGGCGAGCGCGGCGGCCGCCTTGTCGAGGCGTTCGCCGTCGAGATCGGCGGCGACCAGGTAGCGGGTGACGCCGGGGCGCATGTCAGCCGGCCGCCGCGGCCCGCGGCAGGTCGAGACGCGCGGTGGTGCCGCCGGCGCCGGTGAGCAGCTCGAGCTCGCCGCCGTGTGCCGCCGCGACCTTGCGTGCGACGGCGAGACCGAGCCCGAGGCCGCCGCGGCGCCGGACGCGCATCGGGCAGGCGAGCTGCGCGAGCGTCTCCGGCGCGATGCCCGGACCGCGGTCGGCGACGTCCACGACGACCCTGCTGCCGCGCGCCGCGGCGCGCACGGCGACCGCCGGGGGCGGGTCGGCCGACCGCACCGCGTTGTCGATCAGCTCGCGCATGGCGTGGCCGATCAGCCGCGGGTCCCACTGCACGGCGCCGAGGTCGCCGGCGACCTCGACCGCAACCGCCGGCGGCGGCGCGCCCGCCTCCCACCCCCTCTGCAGCGCCTGCACCGCGCCGCGCGCGAGCGCCGCGACGTCGCAGGCGACCGGCTGCGGGGCCATCGGTCTGCCGTAAAGGAGGAGCCGCTCGAGGTACGCCTTGAGCGCATCGATCTGCCGCAGCACCGCGCCGAAGTGGCCCCTCACCTCGGGCGGCGCCTCGACCCGCCGCTCGCCGAGCTCGGCCTGCAGGGCGACGGTGAAGGCGAAGTTGCGGACGTCGTGGGCGACCTGGTTGGCGATCGTCTCGACGACCGGGGCGGCCCGGCGCTCGATCTCCGCCGCCGCGACCGCGACCGCCAGCCCGGGGTGCGCGGGAACCGAGCGCGCATCCAGCACCTGCGTGCGCCCGTCGGGCGCGCGCAGGCGCACCTGGCCGCCCGCGCCGTCGCCCGCCAGGAGCCGGTCGACGTCGCCGTCCACCGAGCACGCCACGGCGTGCCCGGAGCCGTCACGCACCGCGATGCCCGCAGCGGAGCTGGTCCGCTCCAGCCAGAAGAGCGTGTCGAGCAGGGACGACCGTCCCGTTGGCATCATCGCATGCTAGCACCGCGGCCGGCGGGACCGCTGCCGCGGTTTCGCGGGACGGCGGGGTCGCGGGCGCACGACAGGAAAGTGGTAGAGCCGTAGCAGCACGGGTGTTGAGCAACATCACGCAACGGGGCGGTGTGAGCGGCGGCGTCGCAGGCGTTGGTCGAGCGCGCGATCGAAGCGCTCGCTCCAACGCGCAGCCTCTGGCTTGACTTTCGGGGGATGGCTCGGCGAGACTGAATGACGAATCAGTCACGCGGAGGGCCGGGTGCGCATGCGCGACGACGAGCTGAAGCGCCACCGACGGGGCGAGATCCTGCGCGCCGCCGTGGAGGTGTTTGCCGACAGGGGGTACTTCGCGGCGCGGATGCGCGAGGTCGCCCAGCGGGCGGGCGTGGCCGACGGCACGCTCTACCTGTATTTCAAGGGCAAGGAAGACCTGCTGGTGTCGGTGCTCGAAGAGTACGCGGACGCGTTCCTGACGCGCGCCCGGCGCGACGTCGCGAAGCTCGACGACCCGCACGAGAAGCTGCGCGTGATTGTCGAGCGGCACCTGTTCTCGATGGAGAGCGACCGCGCCCTCGCGCAGGTGTTCCAGATCGAGCTCCGGCACACGCGCCGGTTCCTGCGCCAGGTGGCGAAGGGGCAGGTGGCGCAGTACCTCGGTCTGCTGCAGGAGGTGATCGCCGACGGCGTCAAGCGCGGCGCGTTCCGCGGCGACATCCCGGTCGAGGTGGCGGCGCGCGCGGTGTTCGGCGCCGTCGACGAGGTGGTGACCGCGTGGGTGCTGGCGAGCCGGCCGTGGCCGCTGGCGCCGCACGCGGCGCCGCTGGTCGGCCTGCTCCTCAAGGGCCTGGCTCGCGCCTAGAGCCGCATGGAGGTGCACGATGAGCGACCCCAGCACGACCCTGGACCTGTTCGCGCGCTGGCGAGCGGCCACACCCCCGCCAGCGCTGATCGACGCCCGCGGCGGGGGCGAGGTGCGCCTCGCGGCGGCCGAGGTGACGCGCCGTGTCGCCGGGCTCGCGCGCGGTCTCGCCGCGCTCGGCGTGGGCAAGGGGGACCGGGTCGCCGTGCTGTGCGGCAACCGTCCCGAGTGGCACGTCCTCGACCTCGCGCTCCATCACCTCGGCGCTCTCGACGTGCCGATCTACACGACGCTGCTGGCGCCGCAGGTCGCCGCCATCGTGCGGGACTCGGGAGCGCGCGCGATCGTCGTCGAGAACGCCGACCAGCTCGCCAAGGTGCGGGAGATTCGCGCCGCCTGCCCGGAGCTCGCGGAGGTGGTGCTGGTCGACGGCGAGGTCGGCGACGCGCGTGCGTTCGCCGCCTGCACCGAGCCGCTGGACCTCGCGGAGGCGGAGCGCTACCTCGAGGCCTGCCGCGGCAGCGTGGCGCCGTCGGACCTCGCGACGCTGATCTACACGTCGGGCACCACCGGCGAGCCGAAGGGCGCGATGCTGACGCACGACAACTTCGTCTTCGACGCAGTGTCCTCGGCCAGCCAGGTGCCGTGGCCGGCGCAGGGGGGCGAGGTGGCGCTGTCGTTCCTTCCGCTCTCGCACGTGCTCGAGCGGCTGGTCGACTACATCTACTTCCTGCGCGGCGTGAGCATCGCGTACTGCGGCGTGCTCGAGATCGCCGACGGCTTCGCGCGCGTTCGCCCGCACCTGTTCACGGCGGTGCCGCGGGTGTACGAGAAGATCCACGACAAGATCATGGCGGAGGTGTCGCACGGCAGCGCGGTCAAGCAGGCGCTGTTCAGGAAGGCGGTCGAGGTCGCGGTGGCCGACTACCGGCGGGGCGGCAAGAGCCTGCTGAACCGCATCTTCGACCCGCTGGTGTACAAGAAGATCAGGCACGGGTTCGGCGGCCGCCTGCGCTTCTCGATCTCGGGCGGCGCGCCGCTGCCGGCGTTCGTCGGCGAGTTCTTCCATGCGGTCGGAGTGCTCGTGCTCGAGGGCTACGGCCTCACCGAGACGTCGCCGGTGATCTCCGTCAACACGCCGGCGCGCCACCGTATCGGGACGGTCGGACCGCTGATCCCTGGCGTCGAGGTGAAGATCGCCGCCGACGGTGAGATCCTCACGCGCGGGCGCCATGTGATGCGCGGCTACTGGAACAAGCCGGAGGCGACGGCCGCCGCAATCGCCAGCGACGGATGGTTCGCGACCGGCGACATCGGCGAGCTGGGCGCCGACGGAATGCTGCGCATCACCGACCGCAAGAAGGACTTGCTGGTGACGGCCGGTGGCAAGAACGTCGCGCCGCAGCCCATCGAGAACCTGCTCAAGGCGTCGCCGCTGATCGAGAACGCGGTGCTGTTCGGCGACCGCAAGCCGTTCGTGGTCGCCCTCCTCGTGCCGTCGTTCGAGGAGCTGGACCGCTGGGCGAAGGAGCGCGGAATCGACACAGCGGACCGCGCCGCGCTGCTCGCTCACCCCGAGGTGGTCGCCGCCTTCCAGACGGTGGTCGACGAGGTGAACCGGGGACTGGCGCGCTTCGAGGCGGTGAAACGGTTCAGGCTGATCGCAGAGCCGTTCACCATGGACCAGGGCGAGCTGACGCCGACGCTGAAGGTGAAGCGGCGCGTCGTCGAGAAGAAGTACGCGGCGGCGATCGAGAGCCTGTACGCCGGCGCCCACGGCGAATAGCGTTCCGTCCCGCAGCGACGGTGCCCCGACGGAGCGGGCCGGGACACAGCGAAGGAAACGGTCACCGCACGGGCGCCGGCCCCGCGGCGGCGCCGGCGGCGCGGCGGAGCAGCTCGCCGACCGGCAGCGGCCGCAAGCCCCGGCGGTCGGTCTCGTCGAGAAAGATCGGCAGCGCCTCGATCAGCGGCGCATCGGAGCGCGTGGTGCCGAGGTGCATGAGGACGATGCTGCCGGCGAGCGGCACGCCGCTTTTCGCCTCGAACTCGATCAGCCGCCGCGCCATCGCCTCGGCGCCGAGGAAGTTGCGGGCGCGCGGGTCCTCGACCCAGTCGAGGGCGTCGAGCGAGCGGCGGTCGGCGCGCGTCCAGTCGACGTGGGTGAGGCCGAGCTCGGCGGCCCAGGCGCGGATCTGAGCGTTGTGCTCGCCGTACGGCGCGCGCCACAGCGGCGCCGGATCGCGGCCGATCGTGGTCCTGATGATCGCGGCGGTCCGCTCCAGCTCGCGCTGCAGCGTCTCGCGCGTGATCCCGTGGCGGGTCTGGTGGCGCCGGTCGCTCTCCCAGGTCGTGAGGTGCGGGTGGGAGAAGGTGTGGTTGCCGATCTCGTGGCCTTCGTCGGCGGCGCGGCGCACGATCTCGGGGTAGCGCTCGACGAAGCGGCCGGTGACGAACAGCGTCGAGCGGACCCCGCGCTCGCGCAGCAGCGCCAGCAGCTCGGCGGCCCCCTGCGCGGCCGCGTGGGCGTCGAAGGTGAGCGCGAAGTGCGGCCCGGCTGCCGGAACCGAGAGGACGTTAGGGGCGGCCGCCGTCGCCGGCGGCAGCGCCGCCGCGAGGACGAGAACCGCAGCGACGGGGCGGATCAGGCGCACGCCGGCCATTCTGCCAGATTGCCGCTGCACCCGTGCGGCGGGTACAATCGCCGCGCCCGGGGTCGCGCACGTGTGGAACCTCCCTAACTCGCTCACGCTGCTCCGCATCATGCTGGTGCCGCTGCTCGTGGTGGTGCTCCTGACCCGTTTCTCGTTCAGCGAGTTCTGGGGGCTGGGGATCTTCCTGCTGGCGGCCCTGACGGACGCGTTCGACGGCATGATCGCGCGCCGCACCAAGGCGGTCACGGTCGCCGGCACGCTGCTCGACCCGATCGCCGACAAGCTCCTGATGTCGGCGGCGTTCATCTCGCTCGTCGAGCTCGGGCTGGCGCCGGCGTGGATGGTGGTGGTGATCGTCGGGCGCGAGTTCGCCGTCACCGGGCTGCGGCAGGTCGCACAGGACCGCGGCATCGTGATCGCCGCCAACCGCTGGGGGAAGCTCAAGACGCTGACGCAGATCGTCGCGATCTCGCTGCTCATCGTGAGCTTCCAGCTCGGCACCTGGGCCGGGGTCCACTGGGCGACGCTGGGCAAGGCCGTCCTGTGGGTCGCGCTGGCGATGACGGTGTTGTCCCTGGTTTCCTACTTCGGCAGTTTCTGGCGGCGCGTGGTCGGGGCCACGGATGCCTGACCGCATCGCGACGCTGGCCGGAGCGCTGATGCGTTTCGGCTTCCGCCGCCACCGGACCGTCCTCACCGCCGCCGCGGCGATCCTCGTCCTCGGCGTAATTCTCGGCGCGCGGCTCGAGGTCGAGACCGACGTGATGAGCCTGCTGCCGCGCCACGACCCGGCGGTGCAGCGGTTCCGCCAGGTGCTCGAGGAGTTCGGCACGCTCGACACGCTGGTCGTGGTGATCCCGGTCGGCGGCGAGGAGCGGCTCGACCTGGCGCTCGCGACCGCCGACGCGGCGGCCGCCGCGATCGCCGAGAGCCCGCTGGTCGAGCGCGTCACGGCCCACCTCGACGACCCGCTGAAGCTCGCCGATGTCGCGCTGCGCCACGCGGTGCTGTTCCTCGACGCGCGGCACCTCGCCGAGCTCGAGCGCCAGCTCGCTCCCGCGGGGCTGGCGGCGCGCGCGGCGGACATCAGGGCGGCGCTCGAGGCGCCGCACGGCATTCTCGGCAAGGAGCTGGCGCTGCGCGACCCGCTCGGGCTCCTGCCGATGCTGCTCGGTCAGGTGTCGCGCACGCCGTCGACGCTGAAGGTCGACTACGCCAGCGGGTACTATCTGGCGGCCGACCACTCGCGGGTGCTGGTGCTGGCCAAGCCGCGCGGCGCGGCGCAGGACATCTCGTTCGACGAGCGCTTGTTCGCCGATCTCGAGCCGCGCATCGCGGCGGCGCGCGCGCGCGTCGCCGAGGAGAGCGAGGTGGCGGCGAACGTCGTGCCCGAGGTGCTGCTGGGCGGCGGCCACCGCATCGCGATCGAGGACGCGCGCCTGATCCGCTCCGACATCATCGTCAACTCGGCGACCTCGGTGCTCGGCGTCATGCTGCTCTTCTTCTTCGCTTTCCGCCGTCTGGCCACCGCCCAGTACGCGTTCCTGCCGCTCGCCGTCGGGCTCTCGCTGACGTTCGTGTTCACCGCGGCGGCGCTCGGCCGGCTCAACTCGGCCACCGCGGGGTTCGCGGCGCTGCTGGTCGGCCTCGGGATCGACTTCACGATCGTCATGTACGAGCGCTACCTCGAGCTGCGGCGCGGCGGCCTCGGCCTGGAGGCCGCCACCGGCCAGGTGGCGCGCTCGGTCGGCCCCGCCGTGATGATCGCTGCGCTCACCACCGTCGGCACCTTCTACGCCTTCTTCGTCACGGACTTCTCGGGCCTGCAGGAGCTCGGGCTGCTCACCGGCACCGGCATCATGCTCATGGCGGTCGCGGCGTTCGTGCTGCTTCCCGCCCTGGTCCGCGTGTTCGACACGAAGAGGGAGCCGCTGCCGCCTTCGCGCTGGCTGCACCCGGTGGGGCTGCTGCGCGCGGCCGCCGCCCACCGCGGCGCGGTGGCCGCGCTCGTCGCCGCCGGCTCGCTCGCGGCGGCCGCGGCACTGCCGCGGTTGCACTTCAACGACGACATGCGCTCGCTGCGCTCGCCGGCCAACGAGGGGGTGCGGATCCAGGAGGAGGTCGCCGCGGCGTTCGGCGCCTCGTTCAACGCTATGATGATCCGTGTCGAGGCGGAAGACGAGGCGGCGGTGCTCGAGCGCGTGCGCGAGCTCTCACTCGGGCTCGACCGCCTGGTCGCCGACGGCACGCTGTCCTCGTACGAGTCGCTGGCCAACCTGACGCCGCCGGCCGCCGCGCAGCAGCGGGCGCTCGACTGGGTGGCGGCGCACCGCGAGCTGACCGACCCGGGGCGGGTGCGGCGCGAGCTCTCCGCCGCGCTCGCCGCCGTCGGCCTGCGCGCCGAGGCGTTCGCTCCCGGCCTCGACATCCTCGCCGAGACGCTGCGCCCGGCCGGCGTCGCGACGCTCGAGATCTGGCGCGGCACGCAGCTCGACGAGGTGATCGAGCGCTCGCTGCGGAAGCCGTCTGGCAGGGCCGTCACGGTGGTCAACGCCTTCGCGGTGTCCGGGCGGTGGCGGCGCGAGGCGCCGCCGGAGCTCGAGCGGCTCGTCGCCGGTGTACCGGGGGCGTCGCTGACCGGTGTCAACGTCATCTCGCAGCGCCTGCGCGCGATGGTGCGCCGCGACGCCACGCTCGCGGTGGCGCTCGGCCTGGTTCTGGTGGTGGCGATCCTCGGGCAGCGCCTGCGCTCGCTCGGCGACGCGCTGCTCTGTCTGGCGCCGGTGGCGGTGGCCGTGCTCTGGACGCTCGGCCTCATGGCCGCGCTCGGGATGTCGCTCAACCCGCTGAACGTGTTTATGGTGCTGATGATCATAGGCATCGGCTCCGACTACGGGATCTACATGCTGCACCGGGTGCGCGAGCGCGCCTCGACCGAGGAGCTCGCCGAGACCGCGCGCTCGGTGGTGCTGGCGGCACTCACCACGATCGTCGGGTTCGGGAGCCTGGCGACGACGCACTACCCGGGGCTGCAGAGCATGGGGTGGATGGTGGTGATGGGCGTCGCCTTCTCCTCGGCGGCCGCGGTCTTCGTCGTGCCGCTGCTGGCCCGGCGGCGATGAGACGTCCCCGGCTCGCGCCTGCGCCGGCGGGTCGGCAGCCGCGCGGGGAGGCCACCCGCGCTGATCCACTACTTTCCGGAGTCGTCGTCGCGAGCGCAGGTTCTCGGTAGCGGCTGCGCCCCGGCGAGCCGACAGGGCCGCCGGCGCGGTGGAATGAATGCGCCGAGCACTTCGGCGCTTCAAGGGAGGGCGCGAGACCTCCCCTCCAAGGAAGATCGGCGCGGTCCCACGCCCGCGGCGGGCGCCAGGGCGCGCCGAGGGAGCGGTGCTGGTAGGCTAGGCTCGCGGCCGCGCGCTCGCCGGCGCCGGCCGGGGAGGGTGCGATGGCGCGGGAGCTGGCGGCGTCCGAGCTGCGGTGGTGCTGTCCCGGAGAGTGGATCCCGGCGGCATCGACGGCCGAGATCGAGCCGTCGCGCGGGATCATCGGCCAGGCGCGGGCGGTGCGCGCCCTCGAGTTCGGCCTGGCGATCGACTCGCTCGGGTTCAACGTGTTCGTCACCGGCCTGACAGGCACCGGCCGCATGACCGCCATCGAGCTGCACCTGCGGCCGCTCGCCGGCAGCGGCGCGGCGCCGGACGACCTGCTCTACGTCTACAACTTCGAGCGCCCCGAGCACCCGCGGCTGCTGCGCCTGGCGGCCGGCCGCGGCGCCGTGCTCAAGGAGCGCCTCGAGCGGCTGGTGCGCGACCTCGCCGGCACCCTGCCCGGAATGCTCGCCGGCGAGGAGTTCCAGCAGCGCCTCGAGCTCGCGCTCGAGGACCTCAAGGCGAAGCAGCAGGAGCTGCTGCGCGCGTTCGAGAAGCGCGTCCGTGACGCCGGGTTCACGCTGGTGCAGGTGCAGGTCGGCTCGGTGACGCGGCCGGAGATCCTGCCGGTCGTGGACGAGCGCCCGGTGACGCTGGAGAAGCTGCAGGGGATGGCGGAGGAGGGAAAGTTCGACCGCAGCGCGCTCTCCCGTCTCGAGCAGCAGCACGGCGCCCTGTCGGAGGAGCTGCAGCGCGTCTTCCACGAGGTGATGACGCTGCGCGAGCAGATGATGTCGCGCGCCGACGAGCTGCGCCGGACGACGGTGGAGCCGCTGCTCGACTCCGCTCTCGGCGACGTCGCCGCCGAGGTCGGCGACGAACGCGCCGGCGCCTTTCTGGCAGCGGTGCGCAAGGACCTGCTCGACCACCTCGGCGACCTCGGCGCCGCCCAGGACGGCGACGACGGCGACCCGCTGCTGCGCTACCGCGTCAACGTGATCGTCGACAACCGCGCAACCCGCGGCAGGCCGGTGGTGATCGAGACCGAGCCCACGTTCTCCAGCCTGTTCGGCACCGTCGAGGCGCGCGTCGCCAAGGACTGGCAGGCGACCTCCGACCACACCCGCATCCGCGCCGGCTCGCTGCTGCGGGCCAACGGCGGCTTCCTGGTGGTCAACGCGTTCGACCTGGTATCGGAGGCCGGTGTGTGGCCGGCGCTCAAGCGGGCGCTGCGCTACCGCCGCGTGCTCATCCACCCGCGGGACCTGATGTTCGCGCTCTCCGGCCACGCCCTCAAGCCGGAGCCGGTCGAGCTCGACGTCAAGGTGGTGATGGTCGGCGACCGCTCGCTCTACGACCTGCTGCACGAGCTCGACGAGGAGTTCCGCAAGATCTTCAAGGTGCTCGCGGATTTCGACAGCGAGATGCCGAGCGGGAAGGAGCAGGTCGGCGAGTTCCTGGCGCTGATGGCGAAGATCGTGCGCGACGAAGGGATGCCACACCTCGACCGCGCGGGAATGTGCGCCCTCGTCGAGGAAGGGGTGCGGCTGGCGCGCAACCGGCGGCGCCTGTCGGCGCGCTTCTCGGACGTCGCCGACATCCTGCGCGAGGCCTCGTTCATCACCCGCCGGCGCGGGATGCCGGCGATCGACGCCGGGGCGGTACGCGCGGCGGTACGCTCGCGCCGCGAGCGCCACTGCCTGCCGGAGGAGAAGCTGTCGTCGTACATGCTGGACGACGTGCTGCACGTAGCCACCGACGGGGCGGTGGTCGGACAGGTCAACGGCCTCGCCGTCTACGACCTCGGCTACCACTCGTTCGGGCTGCCCGGGCGCGTTACCGCCACCGTGGCGGTCGGACGGCAGGGGGTGATCAACGTCGAGCGCGAGGCGCGCATGTCCGGCCGCACCCACGACAAGGGAGTGCTGATCCTTTCCGGGTTCCTGCGCGGGATGTTCGCCGGGGAGGTGCCCCTGTCGATGACCGCCTCGATCGCCTTCGAGCAGTCGTACTCCGGGATCGACGGCGACAGCGCCTCCTCCACCGAGGCGTACGCGATCCTCTCCGCGCTGTCCGGGCTGCCGGTGCGGCAGGATCTGGCGGTGACCGGCTCGGTCGACCAGCACGGCCGCGTGCAGGCGATCGGCGGCGTCAACGAGAAGATCGAGGGGTTCTTCTCGCTGTGCCGCACGCGCGGCCTGACCGGCCGCCAGGGTGTCCTCATCCCGGCCGCCAACGCCGCCGACCTGCAGCTCGATCCCGATGTGGTCGCCGCCGTTGCGGCGGGGGAGTTCCACATCCACGCGATCGCGTCGGTCGCCGAGGGGATCGCGCTGCTCACCGGCGTGCCCGCGGGCGAGCGGGATGCCGGGGGCCGCTACCCGGAAGGCAGTGTCCTCGGCCGCTGCGCCGCGCGGCTGGCCGCGATGGCGGCCGAGCTCCGGCGCCACCGAAGTGCATGAAGGAAGATCAGCTCGACCCGCGGCGGAGCGTCTCGAGGGCGCGGGCGACCGACGGCGGGACCAGGCCGACGACACTGCCGCCGACCGACCAGATCTCCTTGATCACCCGCGAGGAGAGATAGGTGAACTCCTCGGTGGGCGTGAGAAACACCGTCTCGACCTCGTCCCACAGCCGCCGGTTCATCAGCGCGAGCTGGAACTCGTACTCGAAGTCGGAGACGGCGCGCATGCCGCGCAGCAGCACCCTGGCGCCGCACTGGCGCATGAAGTCGACGAGCAGCCCGGCGAACGACGTCACCTCCACGCCGGGCACCTCGGCGAGGCTCTCGCGAATCAGCGCCACGCGCTCGGCGACCGGCAGCAGCGGGTGCTTGTCGGAGTTGGAGAGCACGGCGACGATGACGCGCGGAAACAGCGCGTGCGCGCGCCGGATGACGTCGACGTGGCCGCGGTGGAGGGGATCGAAGCTGCCCGGGTAGACGGCGGTGATCGGTCGGCTGCTCACGGCTTCTCCTCCAGCGCAACGGTGGCGCGGTTGTGGTGGGTGTCGACGGCGCGCACGGCGACCACGTGGGCGCCGGCGGCGGCGGCGATGCGCGCGGTCTCGGTGCGGCCGTCGAGCATGCCGTCGTCGGGCGGCAGCGCGGTCCACGCCGCCGCGTCGCGGCTCCACTCCAGCACGGCGAGCGGCGAGCCGGCGTCCTCCGCCGTCACCACCCACGCGCCGCCCGTGCGGACGGCGGTGACCCGCGGCGGGGTGTTGTCGACCGCGACCCATCCGGAGAGCCGCTCGGCGCTCCCGGGGTCGGCGGGGTTCGCGGCGGCATCGGTGGCGGTGAGGCGGAAGCGGTAGAGGCCGTCGGGAAGCGCCCCGGTGTCGAGCGCGAGCGAGATCGCCTCCAGGTCCTCGCGGACCGTCCACCAGCGCTCGCTGCCCCGCCGCTGGACCGCGAGGGTGAAGCGCAGGGGGTCGCCGTTGGCGTCCTCCGCCTTCCACGAAAGGCTCTGGTAACCAACCCGGTAGTACCTCTTGCCGAGACGGTCCTGAGCCTCCTGGCCGTCGTCCGAGAGCGTTGTGAAGATCCCCGAGAGGTCCGGGTGGCGGACGTCCACGATGCGTTCCGCGGGCGGCGGCGTCTTGAGGAACACCTCGCCGGGGGCGTGCACCGTCAGGTCCTTGATCTCGGGCGGCAGGTTGATCTGCTGGAAGGCGACGGCGACGCTCTCGACCCTCGCCGCCGCCGCGCCGCCCCCGGGGGCGAGCTCGAGCTGCCACTGCAGGTAGCGCGCCGGCGGCGCCGCCGCGCGCCCGCCGCTGCACGGCAGCGGCGCGGTCCATGCGCTCCACGAGTCGTCGGGCTCGTCCGTGGCGCCCGCGCGCAGGCGCAGCGTGCAGCGGCCTCCGGCTGGCATGTCGGCGCGGACCTCGACGTCGCCCCAGCGCGCCGGTTGGCCGGCGTCGAGCGCCGGTGAGGTGAACGTGCCGCGGGGCGGCCCGGTGCGCCGCAGCAGCCGCACCGGCCCCTGCGTCAGCGCCCACTCGCCGCCGCGCGCCAGACGCACGACCTGGGCGGCGTCGACGGTGTCGAGGCGGGCGGCGGCGCCCTCGACGAGCTGCCAGAGCTCGCCGTCGAGGCCGGTGCCGATGACCAGCCCGCCCTCCGACCACTCGAGAGCGCCGGCGATCTGGCGGGTGAACCGGTGCGCGGTGACGGCGGCGCCGGCGGGCAGCACGCGCAGGATCTCCGAGGTCGCGGTCCCCTTGTCGGTGGCGGGCGGCGCGGCGCTCTGGTCGGCTGCGACCACCGTCACCGAGGCGCCGCCCGAACCGTCGCCGTTCTCCTTCGCCGGCTTGCCGAGGGTGGGGTCGCCGGTCAGCGCGGCGGCCCAGACCACACCCGACGGCGCCGCGGCGAGCGCCGCGATCTCGGTGAACGATGAGTCGTAGAGCACACCGGGCGGCGCGTCGCCGCTCCAGCGCAGGATCCGCCCCTTCCCCGAGGTGCCGACGAGAAGCGTGTCGCCGCTCACCGCGAGGCAGCGGGCGTGCTGGTCCGCGACCTCCGCCGCGAGCTCGAACCCCTTCGCGCCGAGGCGCAGCAGGCGGCCGGGGTTGCCGGCGGCGGCGACCAGGCCGCCGCGGAACCAGGCGAGGTCCCACAGGTTCCCCTCCGCGAGGGCGGATGCCTGGGTGAACCCGGCGGCGCCGGGCGCCAGCCGGTGCAGCGTCGCCGGAACGGCCGTGCTCGCCCAGACGGCGCCGGACGGGTCGACCAGCAGCGCCGTGACCTGGTCGGCGGCGAGCTCGGCGACGAGCGTGGTGTTGCCGTCGCGGACACGGTAGACGCGCGCCGGGCTGCCGGTGCCGACGTACGCCGTACCGTCGGGCGCCACCGCGAGGGCGAGACCGAGCGGCTCCTCGAGCTCGGCCACGGCGGCGAGCGGCGGCAGCGCGCGCAGCGTGCCGTCGGGCAGCACCGCGATGCCGGTGCCGGTGCCGCCGGCGAGCGCGCGCGGCGTGTCCAGGGTGAAGCGGCGGGCTTGGCCGCCGAGGGCTGCGGCGGCGAGGACGGTGGCGGCGACAGCGGCGGCAAACGCGGCACGGCGCGTCGGGCGGCGGTAGGTCATTGCGCCTCCAGGCGGGGGGGGAGGACGGTCAGCGGGATGCGGAACGCACCGACGAGCGGGTACGGCGCGTCCCAGCGGGCCGTCGCGACGGTGGCCGCGGAGAGCCGCGTCACACCGTTCGCGCCGAGGCCGATCGCCAGCGTGGCGCTCCACGACGGCGGCAGCGCAGGCTGCGACGCGCCCGGACGGGCGACGCCGCGCTCGCGCCCCTCGAGGGCGACGATGAGGGTCGCGGCGGAGTCGAGGGCGCGCAGGAGCGCCACCTCGTCGGCGAAGCTCGCGGGCGCCAGGGCTCCAGCGCGCAGGCGGTACTCGCTCCATGCGGCGCCGTCGGCGACGATGAGGTCGAGGCTGCCGGGGCGGGCGGTGGCCGGAACGGTGACCGCGATGCGGCGGCGCACCGCCTCGCCGCGGTCGGGTCGCAGGGTGACGGCGACGGCGAGCTCCTCGCCCGGGCGCACGCTGGTCCTCGCCGGGACCGCCTCGGCGATCACGGCGCCGATCGCGCGCTCATCGCGCTCCAGCTCGGCGCGCAGCGCCGCCAGCCGGGGGTGCGGGAACGCGGAGTTCTCCAGGTAGCCGACCACCGCGCCGGCGAACACCGACATGCGCGCGAGAGCGTCGCCGCCGCGCGTCGCCTGGCTGACGGCGACCGCGCTGCCGTCGGCGAGCTGGGCCGTCAGCGTCATCCGCACCGTCGACTCGCCGTTGCCGGCCCCGCGCGCCGTCAGGCAGGCGTTGGTCAGGAAGGTGGCGAGCAGCGGCTCGAGCACCGGCACCTCGGCGAGGCGAAACGACCAGGACTTCTCGCCGAGCGCATCGCGCAGCGCCACGGTGTACGGCACGCCCGCGGGCGGCGTGCCGACCTCGGCGAGCATCCCGGCGGGCCGGTCCGCGACGAAGGCGCCGAACGGCCGGCCGGTGGCGAACACCTTGAACGAGTTCTGGTAGGAGCTCTGAATCGCGACCACGTGGGCGCGCGCGGCGGGGATCCTCACCGCCCCGAGCGAGAAGAAGGGGTGGCCGAACGCCCACAGGCGGCCGCCGTCGCGGGCCGTCACGGTGCCGCCGGCGGCGAGCGTCGCGTCGCCCCACACGAGCAGCGCCGCCACCATCTCGCCGGCGTCCGGGACTCCGCCCGCGTCGGTCGCCGCGCCCGCCGGGACGCCGACGAGGTCGGCGGCGCCGAGCAGCTCGGCGGCGAACCCCGACGGCGGCGGCAGCCCTCCCACCGCGATCGGCACGGCGCCGCGCCGTCCCGCCGGCGACAGCGCCGGCAGCACACCGGCGATCTCGCCGCTGCCGGCCGCGAGCGCCGCCATGCGGGCGAGCACCGGCTGCGGCGCCACCGCCGTGACGCCGCCGGCCGCGATCTCTTTCATCTGCGCGAACGGCGTCACCCCGGCCAGTGGGTCGCGCGCGAACGACCAGCCGAACGCCACGGCGCCGAGCAGCTTGCCCTCGACGAACACCGGCGAGCCGCTCATGCCGGCGACGACGCCGCCGCCGGCGAACGCGTCGTCCGCAAGGCGCACCAGCACGGCGCCGCGCTCCGGCCCGGCCGCGTCGAGGGAGCCCATCACCACGACCGGGATCTCGCGGCGGACGCCGCCCTCCCACTCGGTGACGCACACCCCCGGCTGGCGCGGCTGCACCGCGGCCGGATCCCACCACGACAGCGCCGACGCCAGGGCGATGAGAAGCGTTCTCACGGGCGGAGTATACGTGGAAGCAAGGGAGAAGTGAGAAGGACGGAGGGAGGAGCGAGGCGAGTGCGAAGATAGGGGGGAGCGGCCGGTTTGGAAGGGCCGGGGCGCCCGGAGCGAGGCGCTGCTACGCTGGTACGGTGACGGCGGGCGACGACCCGGTGAGGCGGCAGGTGGCACAGCTCGAGACGATGCTCGAGCGCGAGATCGATGCGCGTGCGCGCCCGTTCCGCGGGTGCTGGACGCTGCTGGTTGCGTTGGCCGGACTGCTGCTGGCTGCGATGCTGCTATCGTCGTCCGGGTGAGCGGCGCTCGACGGGAGGGCGCAAGACCTCCCCTCGGGGAGCAGCGCCGGTCAGCGCGGGCCTGCGCCCGCTTCCGCGGGTGCAAGCCCGCGCTACAAGGAGACGCGATGAGCTTCCTGCCTGACCCCCTGCACCCTGCTCTCGTCCACTTCCCGATCGCGCTGTCGCTGGTCGGGTTGCTGCTCGACCTCGTCTCGCGGCACCCGCGGGCGCGGTCGCTTGCGGCCGGCGGTGCCGTGGTGATGGCTTTGGCGGCGCTCGGCGGGATCGCCGCGACGCTTACCGGGCAGCTCGCCGAGGAGGAAGCGGCGGCGCCGCGCGCGGCGCGGGCGCTGCTCGAGCGGCACGAGGAGCTGGGCGAGGCCGCGATGTGGGCGCTGCTCGCCGTGGCGGTCGCGCGGCTGGTGCTTGCGTGGCGCGGCGCGTTCAAGGGCGCGCTGGCGTGGGCCTACCTGGCGGCGGCGCTGGCGGTAGCGGCGCTGGTCGGCTACCAGGGATCCCTTGGCGGCGAGCTGGTGTACCGCCACGGTGTCGGCACCGCCCCCGTGCAGCGCGCGGCGGAGTGACCGGCGGGCGGCGGGGTGGCGCCGCGGTTTGTTACGATGCCGCCGATGGGCATGAACGCAACGGCGCCGGGCCCGCGCGCGCGCGGGCCGCGTGAGCTCGCCTTCGCGCTCGTGGCGCTCACGGCGGTGCTCGTGCCGGCGCGGCCGGCGGCGGCGGCGGCGCCGCAGCTCGCGTGGGAGGTGATCGAGCACGACACGCCGGCGGTCGTGTGGGCGAACCGGACGCAGTCCGTCCGCCTCCGCCTCCGCAACGTCGGCTCGGCGACGTGGTCCGAGGCGGCCGGCGACCATCTCTCGTACCGCTGGCTCACGACCGACGGAACGGTGGTTGCCGACGGCGACCGCACGAGCTTCGCCGCAGCGGTGGCGCCGGGCGAGGAGGTCGAGGTTGCGGCGATCCTGCGCGGACCCGCCGATGCCGGCGCCTGGGTGCTCGAGTGGGGGATGGTGCGCGAGCAGGTGCGCTGGTACGGGCCGCCGCTGGGCGGCGAGGACCTCCGCGTGCGGGTCAGCGTCTGGTGGCGCAGCTCGGTGCTGCAGGTCGGCTTCGTCCTGGTGACCTCGGCCCTCGTACTGGCGGTCAGGCGCTGGCCGCCGCGCCCGGGGGCGTGGCCGGCGGCGCTGGTGGCGCTGCTGCCGCCCGTGTGGGCGGCGCTCGCCGCCGGGTTGGCCGCGCTGACGTTCTCCGAGCTCGTCGGCAGGGACATCATCGGCTCCGAAGCCACGCTGGTGTGGTCCGGAGCGGCGCTGCTCGCGCTGCCGCCGCTCGCGTTGCCGGCGCGCTGGCGCGCCTGGGCGGCGTTCGCGATCGCCGCGCTGGTCGGCCTGGTCACCGTCGCGGACCTCGTCTACCTGCGCTACTTCGGCAGCGTCGTGCCGCTCGCCGCGTTCGCCGGCATCGGCCAGGTCGGGCAGATCGAGGGGTCGGTGCGGGCGTTGCTGCGGGCCTCGGACGTCTGGCTGCTGCCGCCCGTGGCGGCCGGCTTGCTGCTGGCGCTCGCCTGGCCGTCGCGCCGGAGCGTGGCGGCGTCGCGCGCCGCCCGCCGGGCCTCGACGGCGGTCGCCGCCGCGGCGCTGGCGGCCGCGGGGTGGCCCGCGCTCGCGGCGCTGCGGGCGGCGCTCGCGGACGCCACGGTCGCGGGGAAGGTCTTCTCCGAGGAGCAGCTCGTCGGAGAGTGGGGCGTTCTCAACGTCCACCTGTTCGACCTCGCGCGCACGGTGCGCGAGTGGAGCGCCGACGAGGATCTCCCGGCGGCGGAGCAGCAGCGGGTGCTCGGCGAGCTGGCGGCGCGCGCGGCGCAAGTGCGGCCGAGCCCGGCGTTCGGCGCCGCGCGCGGCGCCAGCCTGATCCTGATCCAGGTCGAGTCGCTGCAGCGCTGGGTCGTGGGCGCGCGCGTCGGCGGCGTCGAGGTCACGCCGTTCCTCAACGCGCTGCCGCGGCGCGCGCTGTTCTTCTCCTCCGTCTTCGACCAGACCGAGCAGGGGCGCTCCTCGGACGGCGAGTTCGCGACGCTCAACTCGCTGCTGCCGCTCGACCGCGGCGCGGTGGTGTTCCGCCGCGACCGCAATCGCTTCGTGGCGCTCCCCGGGGTGCTCAGGGAGCGCGGCTACGCCACGATGTCGGCGCACCCGTTCGAGCGCGGGTTCTGGAACCGTGCCGTCGTGCACCCGCGCTACGGTTTCGACCGCATGCTGTTCCGGCGCGAGCTCGGCCCCGGCGAGGTGATCGGGTGGGGGCTAGCCGACTCCGTGTTCTTCGAGCGCCTCGCGCCGCGCCTGTCCGAGCTGCCGCGCCCGTACTTCGCGATGCTCATCACCCTCGGCCTGCACCATCCGTTCGACCAGTTCCCGGACCGCCACAAGGTGCTCGACGTCGGCGCCCTCAAGGGGACGCCGCTCGGCAACTACATCCACGCGATGCACTACTTCGACACGTCGCTCGCCGCCCTGGTCGGCGCGCTGGAGGCGAGCGGGACGCTCACCGACACCATCGTGGCGCTGTACGGCGATCACGAGGCCGGGATCGGCTCGCCGCGCGAGCTGTGCGCGCTCGCCGGCGAGGGGCAGTGGACGACATCGACCAACGTGATGCTGTGGCGGGTGCCGTTCTTCGTCATGCTGCCGGGCGGCGCGCTCGCCGGCGAACGGACGACCCCGGGCGGCCACGTCGACATCGCGCCGACGCTGCTCGACCTGCTCGGGATCGAGCGGCCTGCGAGCTTCCTGGGCGCCTCGCTGCTCGGCGAACGGCCGTTCCCGACCGCGATCACCGGGGGCTCGGCGGTGGCGGGCGACCGGCTGTTCGTGGCGCGCGGCGACCGCGTGCCGACAGGCGGCCTGTGCTTCTCCTTCCCGGAGCGGCAGCCGCTGCCGCGCGCGGCGTGCGACGCGCTCGCCGCGCAGGCGCGCACGCAGCGCGACCTCTCGCGTCTCGTCGTCGAGCACGACCTGGCGGCGGCCGCGGTCCGTGGCTCGTGATCCGCGGTTCGCGGCGCCGCGCGCAAGCTCCGGGTTGGCGGTGGCCATGACGCCGTGGTACCGTCGCCGGCCGTGAAGGAGCGGCTGGCACGCGATCCGCGGGCGATCCGCGGCATGTTCGCCGCCGTCGCGCCGCGTTACGACCTGCTCAACCGGCTGCTGTCGCTGCGCCAGGACGTGCGCTGGCGGCGGCGTCTGGTGGCGGCGCTGGCGGCGGCGCCGGCCGGGCCGGTGCTCGACCTCGCCAGCGGCACCGGCGACGTGGCACTGGCGATCGGCGAGCGCGGCGTGGTGGGCGCCGACTTCTGCCTCGACATGCTCGCCATCGCGCGCTCCAAAGCGCGCTCGGCGAACAGGCTGGCGATCGCGCGCGCCAAGGGCCGCGAGCGGCGCGCCGGCGTGCGCTGGGTGTGCGCCGACGCCCTGGCGCTGCCGTTCCGGGACGGCGCGTTCGCGGCGGTGACGGTGGCGTTCGGGGTACGCAACTTCGCCGGCCTCGACGCCGGCCTGGCGGAGATGCGGCGGGTGCTGGCGGCGCGCGGCGTGCTCGCGATCCTCGAGTTCCAGCGGCCGCGCCACGCCGTCGTGCGGGCCGGCATGGCGCTGTGGAATCGGCTGGCGGTCACGCCGGTGGGGCGGCTGGTGTCGCACGACCCCGGGGCGTACGCCTATCTGCCGGCGTCGGTCGCGACGTTCGCCGGCGCCGGCGAGCTCGGCGCGCGCGTGGCCGCCGCCGGGTTCGCGCCGGTGTCGACGCGCGAGCTCGCGGGCGGCATCGCGGCGCTGACGGTGGCGCGACGGGAGGGAGCATGACGGCGGCGATCCTGGACGGAGCGGCGGTCGCGCGGGCGATGCGGGAGCGGACGGCGGCGGAGGTCGCGGAGCTGTCGGCGCGCGGCGTCGTGCCGCGCCTCGAGGTGATCCTCGTCGGCGACGACCCGGCGTCGCGGGTGTACGTCGGCGCCAAGGCGAAGGCATCGGCCGAGGCGGGGATCCGCTCGGCGACGCACCCGCTGCCGGCGGCGACCGCCGCCGCCGAGCTGCGCGCCCTCATCGCGGCGCTCAACGCCGATCCCGACGTCGACGGGATCCTGCTGCAGCTCCCGCTGCCGCCGCCGCTGGAGGGGCGCGCCTTCCTCGACCTCATAGACCCGGCCAAGGACGTCGACGGGTTCCACCCCTACAACGTCGGGCTGCTGCACCAGGGGAGGCCATCGTTCGTGCCGTGCACGCCGGCCGGCATCGTCGCGCTGCTCGAGGCGAGCTCCATCGCAGTCGCCGGGCGGCACGCGGTGGTGCTCGGCCGCTCCGAGATCGTCGGCAAGCCGATGGCGGCGCTGCTGCTCGCCCGCCACGCCACCGTGACGGTGTGCCACTCCCGCACGCGCGACCTCGCCGCGATCTGCCGCGAGGCCGACATCCTGGTGGCGGCGATCGGCAGGCCGGCGATGGTGACGCGCGAGTACGTCAAGCCGGGGGCGGTGGTGATCGACGTCGGCATCAACCGAGTCGAGGACGCGGCGCTCGTCGCTCGATTGTTCCCGGGCGACGAGGGGCGCCGCGAGCAGGTGGCGAAGCGGGGGTACACCCTGGTCGGCGACGTCGACTTCGCAGGCGTGCGCGAGGTCGCCGGGGCGATCACCCCGGTGCCCGGCGGCGTCGGCCCGCTGACGATCGCCGGCCTGCTCGCGAACACGGTGGTCGCGGCGCGCCGCCGCCGCGCGGGGGCGTGATGCTGCGCGTCGGCCTCACCGGCGGGGTGGCCAGCGGCAAGTCGACGGTGGCGAGCCTGCTCGCCGAGCGCGGCGCGGCGGTGCGCGACGCCGACGCCGTGGTGCGCCGGCTCTACCTGCCGGGCGGGCCCGGCGCGCGTGCGGCGAGCGAGCTGTTCGGCGAGCGGGTCCTCACCGCCGCCGGCGGCGTCGACCACGCGGCGCTCGCTGCCGTCGCCTTTGCCGACCTCGACTCGCGCCGCCGGCTCGAGGAGGCGATCCACCCGCTGGTGCGCGCCGATATCGACGCCTGGCTCGCCGGCCTCGCCGTCCTCGACCCGCCGCCCGCCGTCGCGGTCGTCGAGGCTGCGTTGCTCGTCGAGACCGGCTCGTACCGCGCCTACGACCGGCTGGTCACGGTGAGCGCTCCGGCGGCGCTGCGGCGGGCGCGGGCGCTCGCCTCCGGCTGGGGTGCGGCGGCGTTCGACCGCGTCGTCGCCGCGCAGGTGGACGACGCGGCGCGGGAGGCGGTCGCGGACTACGTGGTGCGCAACGACGAGGGCGCGAGCGCGCTGCGTGCCGCGGTCGGGGAGCTGTGGTTCGCGCTGCGCGCCGACGCCGCGCTCCTCGCCGCCGGCCGGCCGCTGATCCGGAACCGCTCGTAACCCCCGGCTCGCGGCGGGGCTCAGCGCCGGCCGCTGCCGTTGCTCGGAAGGTCCCCCCGAACACTCCGGGAGCGCGGGCGCCCTCGCCCGCGCGGAGGCTCCGCTCGCCGGGGTCCGGGTCGACGAGGGCGCCGGCTCTCCCGCGCGCTTTCACGATGACCGGGAGGGTAGCGGGTCTCGCCGCCGAAGGCGATCAGTCGGGCTCGGCGAGGCGGCGGGCGAGGTTCCGGAAGGCGAGGGCGCGGTGCGAGCGCGCGTTCTTCTCCTCCGGCGGCATCTCGGCGTAGGTGCGGCCGCCGCCCCACGCGGGCATGAACACGACGTCCCAGCCGAACCCCGACGCGCCGCGCGCGCAGGCGGCGATCTCTCCCTCGACGCAGCCGGAGCCCAGGTGCTCGCGCTCGCCGTCGAACACCAGCGCGACGCAGCGGGCGCGCGCGGCGCGGTTGGGGAACGAATCGAGCAGGCGCGGAATGGCTTCGACGCCTGCC
Organism: uncultured Thermoanaerobaculia bacterium; assembly: GCA_964594125.1. Lineage (GTDB taxonomy): Bacteria > Acidobacteriota > Thermoanaerobaculia > Thermoanaerobaculales > Thermoanaerobaculaceae > CAVRZJ01. The sequence goes on from CAZQLL010000002.1 coordinate 44,927, forward strand.
GACTCGAGGAGCCAGCGGATCAGCGGCCCGGGAAAGCCGCCGAGCGCGGCGAGCTCGAGGGCGGTGTCCTCGACCAGAACCGGCCGACCGAGCTCGGCGAAGGCGAGCCGCGCCTTGGCGCGCGCGACCGCCTCGACATCGAGCCCCTGCGGCTCCGGAAGGCCGAGGGCGACCCGCTCGAGCGTCACCCCGAGGATCGCCTGCGCCTCGCGGTGCTTGTGCTCCGACGAGGTGACGAACGCGATCTTTGCGAGCACGCGCTAGCCACCCGACGCGGCCGGCGCCTCGGTGATCTGCTCGACCGCCACGCGGTAGACCGGGGTCTTCCCCTGCAGGCCGCGCAGCGCGACATCGCCGAGGTGCTCGATCGGGAACAGGCCCGCGACCGCCTTGAACGTCTCGGGCCCGATGACGATCTGGTTGGGCTTGGCCACCAGCTCCTCGAGCCGCGCAGTGACGTTCACTGTGTTGCCGAGGATGGTGTAGTCGACGCGGCTCTCCGAGCCGATGTCGCCGACCACGACGACGCCGGAGTTGATCGCGGTGCGGATCTTCACTTCGTCGAGCCCCGCCGCCACCCGCTCGCGGTTCCACGCCTGCATGCGGTGGTGCAGCAGCACCGCGGCGCGCACCGCGCGCTCGGCGTGGTCGGCCTGCGGGATCGGTGCGCCGAAGAACACCATCACGGCGTCGCCGATGAACTTGTCGAGCGTGCCGCCGTACTGGAACACGGCCTCGGAGGCGCGCGAGAAGAACCCCGACAGGAAGCGCGCCACCTCGGTCGGGTCGAGCGCCTCGCAACGGGTGGTGAACCCGACGATGTCGGAGAACAGCACGGTGACGTCGCGCGTCTCGTGCTTTCCGGTGTCGTCGGCGAGGTGCTGGCCGACGATCGCGTCGACGACCTGCGGCGAGTGGTATCGGGCGAAGCGCTCGCGCACCCGCCGCTCCTCGCGGATGCGGTCGTTCAACCGCGCGCGATCGATGGCGACCGCCGAGTAGCCGGCGAGCGCGGTGAGCAGGTCGAGGTTCTCGGTGACGAAGCACCCGGTGGCGAGCGGCGTGTCGACGAACAGGACACCGATTACCTTGTCGCGGTGCCACAGCGGCGCGCACATCGCCGAGCGGATCTGGTGCAACCGCACGCTCATGCCCGCCGAGAAGCGCTCGTCGGACTGCGCGTCGGAGGTCAGCACGGCGACGCGCTGGCGCGTCACCAGGTCGAGGATGGTCTGCGAGATCGGCGCCTCGGCGAGCTCCGCGCCGCCGCGCGAGCGTGCCATGCGCAGCTCGGGCCTGCCCTCCGGCGTGAACAGCAGGATGTACGCGCGCTCCGCCGGGAGCTGCTGGAAGATCGCCTCCATCACCTTCTCGAGCACCGGCTCGAGCTCCTCGACCTCGAGCAGGGTGTGGGCGACCTGGGCGAGCCCCTCGAGCACGCGCTCGCGGGCGCTCGCGGCGGCCGATGTCTGCGGCTTGGCGGACTCGCCGTGCTCGAGGCGGAAGTCCTCGCGGAACTGCTCCAACGGCCGCAGGAACGTCGACGAGCCGATCGGCGCGGCCTCGGGCTCCTTGCCCTTGGCATAGGCGAGCGTGTAGTTGCCGACCTGCACCTGGTCGCCGTCCATCAACGGCGACTCGCTGACGTAGCGGCCGTTCACCTTGACGCCGTTGGTCGAGCCGGTGTCGAACACCCACCAGACGTCGCCGCGCTGCTCGAGCTTGGCGTGGCGGCGCGACACCGAGAAGTCCTTGAGCACGACCTGGCAGTCGGACGCCCGCCCGATCACCGTCGGCGAGGTGTCCAGGACGACCATGCGGATGTCACCGTTCTCCGTCCAGCGCACTTCTGGCATGTGCCCATTGTAGACGCTGAGCCCCAATCGCGAAACCGGTCCCGCCGAAGCCGGCGCGGAAAAGCCGACGGCCCGCCGCGAGGGCGGGCCGTCGTGTGGTTCGTGGGACGAAGGGTTAGAACTCCACGCGGAAGCCGAGCTCGAAGCGGCGCGGGGGCTGCCACGAGGTGGACTCGGCGAAGGTGTAGCTGCCGCACCCGTTCGGGTCGGAGCAGACGCCGGTCGTGAGCTCGGTATCGAGCACGTTGAGGACCGAGCCGATCAGCTCGACGCCGACCGAGCCGAGGTTGAGGCGGTAGGTGACCGAGAGGTCGATCTGGTAGTTGTCGTTGGCGCGATGCGCGCCGCGCGGCTCGAGGAACTCGGTGCCGTAGCCGGCGTTGACCGCGTCGGTGGACTCGGTGAAGGCAAACGCCGACGACCAGAACGCGTCGACGCCGAGGGTGAAGTTGGCCGGGAGCTGGAAGTAGCCGTTCAGCTTCACGCGGTGGCGGCGGTCATCCGAGAGGTAGCCGTAGCGGTTGACGCAGTGCTCGGGGCAGAAGTCGAAGTCGGTCGCGCCGCCCTGGCTGTACTCGAGGTTGCCCTCGGAGGTGGCGTAGGTGTACGACGCGAGCAGCCACATCCAGTCGACGGCGCGCGTCTCGAACTTGACGATCGCGCCCTGGTAGTCGCGCTTGAGGCCCTCGAGGTTGGCGATGACGTAGTAGGAGCAGTAGTCGGGGTCGTCCATCGTCAGACCGTTGAGATTGCCCTGGCAGGTGTCCTCGATGAGGTTGGTGGTCTTCTTGTCGACGTAGGAGATCTCGATCGAGGTGCGGTTGAACAGCTCGCGCTCGTAGCCGATGATGAGCTGATCGGCATGGGCGGCGTCGAGGTCGTCGACGATCTGCGTCGGCTCGGAGCCGAACACGTCGGCGGCCGGGACGTGGTACCAGCCCACCGGATCCCAGCCGGCATCCGGGTCCGCCATGTAGCGGTAGCCGGCGCCGGCACGCGCCGCGACGTAGTCGATGCACTGTTGCGGGTTGGTGAAGCCGCGCAGCGTTGAGCACGAGCGCCAGCGGTACGAGGTCGAAAGGTTGATGCGGGCGTAGTTGGGCAGCGTGGTCGCGCTCGGGTGCATGAAGCGGCCCCACGACGCCTTGACGATGTTCTTCGCGTCGTTGGTGACATCCCACGCCAGACCGATGCGCGGCTGCACCTCGGAGAGGTCCGCGATCTCGGTGCCGACGTCGTTCTTGTAGGCCACCTGGTCGTAGCGGGCGCCGAGCTTTAGGGTGAGGTTCGGAACGACCTTCCAGGCGTCCTGCAGGTAGAAGGTGTTCTGCTTGCCGGTGGAGGTTGCCGGACCCGGGTCGGTGCTCTCGAACATCACGTACGGGATCGCCGACGGGTCGCCGTCGCCGTACCAGTAGTCCGACGTCACGTCGCGGTAGTCGAAGCCGCCGGCCGGCGTGAAGTTGTGCGACCAGAACTCGAGGTCCTGGTAGGTGTAGCCGGCCTTGAACTCATGGGAGCCGGCGAGGTTGTCGACGAACCAGGTGAGGTCGGTGCGGTACTCGTCGCGGTTGCGGTCCGAGTACTGGGCGTTGGTGGCGTTCACGTACGATTCGCCGGTGATGTAGTTGTAGTGGCCGACGGTGTCGAAATCGCCGGACTGCGGGTAGGCGTCGAGGACCTGGCGGTTGATGCCGACGCCGATGTTCCACAGCAGGCTCGGGCCGAGCACGCCCGACGCGTCCGCGGAGTAGATGTCGCCGCCCTGGGTCTGGAACGTGGTCGCCTCCGGAGCGACGAGGTAGCTGGAGTCCGAGTTGTCGATGTCGGCGGGGTCGGCGCTCCACTTGCCGGTGACGCGCCAGCTCGGCGTCGCCTGCCAGGTCAGCTTGCCGAGGTAGTAGTTGGAGAGGAACTTGCGGGTGGTCGGCGACTCGTTCGGGGTCACCTTGGAGTCGTTGTACTCGTAGGCGGCGAAGAACCACAGGCGGTCGCGCAGGATCGGGCCGCCGAGGGTAGCTGCCGGGTTGAGGAACTTGACCGGCGCCGCGTCGGGGTCGAAGTGGTCGCCGCTCTGGTAGAACGAGGTCTCGCGGTAGCGGATGTCCAGGCTGCCCGAGAATTCGTTGCCGCCGGACTTGGTGACGACGTTGACGACGCCGCCGGTGGCGTTGCCGAACTCGGCCTCGAAGCCGCCGGTCTGGAACGAAATCTCCTGGATGGCGTCGAACGTGAAGTTGGTGCCGAAGGTGGCGGTCACCGGGTCGGTGGTGTTGAGGCCGTCGATGAGGAAGACGTTCTCACCCTGCGAGGACCCGTACACGTTGGGGTTGCCGCCGCCGACGACGCCGGGCGCCATGCTCAGCACGTTCTGGTACGAGCGCCGGCCGCTGGTCACCGCGACGCCCTTGAGGAACTCGGGCGTGAAGTTCTGCGACGTCGACACCTGCGTCGGATCGACCACGGGCGTCTCGGCCACCACCGTGACCTCCTCGGCGAACTTGCCGATCGGCATGGTGACGTTGAGTGCGGTGGTGCGGTCGAGGCCGACCTGCACCTCGTTGCGCTCCTGGGTGACGAAGCCGGAGAGCTCGATCTTGACCGTGAAGACTCCGGGCGTCAGCGCCGGGAACGCGAAGTTGCCCTCGGCGTCGGTCACCTCGACCTTGGCGCCGCCGATCTCGGTCGGCGAGGACACGGTCACGGTCGCTCCGGGCAGCGGGGCTCCCTGCTCGTCGCGGACGGTGCCGGTCAACCGGCCGGTCGTGCCCGCCACGGCCAGCGCGGCCACGGCGAGGCTGAGAACGATGAGGACTGCGGTGCGCTTCATTCTTTCCTCCTTTGCCCTTTCCCCGTAGAGCGTCGCCCGCGCCCGTCTGCACGTCGGAGCGACCCTCCACTCCTTGTCGCTACCCTTGGGGGGGGCCGGCGTTTCGCCGGCCCGCGTGAGGCGCGACGATTCTACAACCCGCTTCTCCGCGAAGCAAACGGCATGCCCGCTCCGGGATGCCATGACCGGCTTACGAACTGAACCATCATTCGGTTTTCCGTTCGCGGTGTTCCACGACCCGAATCCGTGCCGGTTCATGGAGGCCGCAGGGAGCTGCCGTACACGTTCGCGCGGGGCGTCATGACGTGCGGGTAGGAACGCAGTGCTTCAGCAGGGGCATGACCTGCCGCCGTCGGCGGGCAGCGTCCAGCGTGCACTCACACCGCCGCTCTTGCTGCCTCAGGGCGTCGTGGTGGTGCAGTCGCCGCCTTCGGAGAGGGCGGCATACAGCGCGGCCTCGGCCTCGGCGACGACCTCCTCGGGGCCGGAGTGGCGACCCGGGCGATACTGCACCACGCCCGCGGTCGTCCGGGGTCGCCCGCCGGCCGCGTGCAGCGCATCGGCAACGGCGTGGCGGAGCCGCTCGAGCGTGACGATCGCCCCCCGCTCCTCGGTGTCGGCGAGCAGCACGGCGACGGTCTCGCGCTCGAAGCGGGCGAGCAGGTCTACCTGGCGCAGCGATCGGCGCAGCGTGTCGACCGCCGCGACCCGCAGCTCCTCGCGCTGCCGGACGCGCTCCGGGATCTCGATGCGGAGCAGGGCGATGGTCGCCGCCGTGCCGTTGCGGCGGGCGCGCAGGAGCTCCTCGCGCAGGCGAATGACGAACCGGTCGCGGGACATCAGCCCGGTCTGGAAGTCGGTCGGCTCGCCCCACCGCCGCTCCACCCATGCGTAGCCGAGCGCGAAGGAGAACAGCAGAGCGAACGGCACGAGCGCCAGCGGCGTGAACAGCTCGCCGAAGAGCACGCCGGTGCGGGGCAGCACGCCGGCATCGACCAGCGTGTCGACGGCGGCCAGCGGAAACAGCGCCGCGGCCGAGGCCAGGAGCCATCGCCCCCACGGGTGGCGCTCCCGGGTCAGTGCGATCAGCGTGCGGACGACGATCACCGCGGTGACGATCATGGCCGCCTGCGCCACGTGGACCCACAAGTAGAGGTCTCCCTCGCCGCGCCAGACGACGGCGAACACAGCGCCGAGGCCGAGCACCGTCTGCATGACGATCACGGGGAGCGGGACGGGGCGACGGGCGAGGCGGTAGGTGACGGGCGGGAACAGCGCGATGCCGGCGAGCAGCGAGGCGACGCTCAGGCGGAAGTTGAGCGAATGGCCGATCAGGTGCGACGGCCCCCAGGAGGCGTAGGTGAGGAAGTACACGCCGGCGCCGACGAGGAACGCCGCGAACGCCGCGTGCTCGAGGACGTCGCGCTGCATCAGGAAGAGCGCGAGATGGAACAGGGCGAGGGTGAACAGCAGCGTCGCCAGCGAGAACACCAGCAGGTCGCGGAGCACCTGGAAGCGCAGCAGCCGTTCCCACTGGTCGATCCGCGGCGCCGGCCCGAGCAGGCCGCCGAAACGCGTGTCGTTGTAGACGTGGACCGCCAGCTCGTTGTACTCGCCGAAGCGGATCGCCTCGCGCGGCAGCGGGTAGAAGCGGCGGGCCAGCGGTGCGCGGTCGAGCCGCGGCGGCGGCGAGCCGGTGCCGCCGACCTTGCGGCCGTTGAGGAACACCTCGTCGACGTCGCCGATCAGCCCGAGATCGATGCCGAGGTCCAGGCCGGCGAGCTGCGACGACAGGCGGAACGGCAGCCGGTACCAGGCGTGGCCGTCGTAGCCGGGGTAGCCGTGCCGCTCCCACCCGCCGGGCACCGCGATCGGGTACCAGTTGCGGCGCTCGCGGAAAGGGCTCGCCCAGGCGGGGTCGTGGCCGGTGCGGAACAGCCACGTGCCGGCAAGCGAGACCGGGAGGCGGTCGATCTCGACCGGCTGGATCTCCTGCCCGGCGGCCGTCGCGGCCAGCGCGGTGCTCAGGAGCAGCGCCGCGAGGCGCCTCACGACGGGACCCCGCAGGGAACGGCGACGGCGCCCGGGAAGTCGGCCTGCAGCCGGCCGGCAGCCGCGAGCGCCCGCGCGCGATCGCCGATGGCGGCGGCGCGCACCCGCGTGAGGCCTCCGCCGGCGGGAGCGAACCGCGCGGCGTAGCCGAGCCGCTCGAGGGCGGCGCGCGCCCGCTCGGCGTTGTCGCGCTGCGCGAAGGCGCCGACCTGCACCTCCCAGCACGGCGAGCCCGGCATTCCGTCGCCGAGGCTCTCGACCTCGAGGCGCACGCGCACGACGCCCGGTCCGATGCTGTCGATCGCCTCGGCGGCGGCGCGCGACAGGTCGATGATCCGCCCGTCCACGAAGGGGCCGCGGTCGTTGATCAGCACGGTCGCCCGGCGGCCGTTCTCGAGGTTTGTCACGCGCACGCGAGTGCCGAACGGCAGCGTCCTGTGGGCGGCGGTCATCTCGTTCATATCGTACCGCGGCCCCGAGGCGGTGTGCCGTCCGTGGTACGGCTCGCCGTACCACGACGCCAGCCCGACCTCGGCCGCGCCGGGCGCGCCGGCCGGCGCCGCCGCCGGCGGCGCGCTGCTCGCGCACGCCGCGAGAATGGCGGCGAGGCCCGCGAGGAGAGCGCTGCGGCCCGCGAACCGCGACCCGCGAGCCGCGGCCCTCACACCGGCGGCTCCTCGTGGGCGGCAGCCGCCGGGTGGGCGGCGAGCCACGGCTCGACCGCCTCGGCGAGGAACTCGTCCACCTGCTCGGGCGCGCGACCCACGAAGCTGGCCCCGTCGAGCAGGGCGGTGAGCGCGTGGCGGTCGAGCCCGAACGCCGGCTCGCCGGCGATCAGGTCGGCGAGCGGGTTGGCCTCGCCGTGCTCCTTGATCCGGCGGGCGGCCTCGCGCGAGAGCACGCGCAGCCGCTCGTGCAGGAGCTGGCGGTCGCCGCCCTTCGCCGCGGCTGCGAGCAGCACCGTCTCGGTGGCGATGAACGGCAGCTCCTCGTCGAGGTTTCGGCGGATCATCGCCGGGTAGACGGCGAGCCCGTCGGCGACCGAGCGCCAGAGCAGCAGCAGCGCGTCGGTCGCGAGGAACGCCTCCGGCAGTACAAGGCGCCGGTTGGCGGAGTCGTCGAGCGTGCGCTCGAGCCACTGCGAGGCGGCGGTCCACGCCGCGTTCGGCTCGAGCGAGATCACGTAGCGGGAGAGCGCGCACATGCGCTCGCAACGCATCGGGTTGCGCTTGTAGGGCATCGCCGAGGAACCGACCTGGCCGCCCTCGGCCGGCTCGTCGACCTCCTTGAGCCGGGACAGCAGGCGAATGTCGGAGCCGAACTTGTAGGCCGACTGCGCGATCCCGGCAAGGCAGCCGAGCAGGTACGTCTCGGGCTTGCGCGGGGACGTCTGGCCGGTCACGGGGTAGGTGTCCGGGAAGCCCATCTCCGCCGCGACCCGGCGGTCGAGCTCCCGCACCTTCTCGTGGCTGCCGAGGAGCTGCAGGAACGACGCCTGCGTGCCGGTCGTTCCCTTCGAGCCGAGCAGGAGCAGGCGCGAGCGCTCGAACTCCAGGCGCTCGAGGTCGAGCAGCAGGTCCGCGATCCACAGACAGGCGCGCTTGCCGACCGTCACCGGCTGCGCCGGCTGGAAGTGGGTGTGACCGAGACAGGCGAGGGCGCGGTGGCGGCGTGCGAACGCGGCGAGCGCGCGCACCACGCCGGCGGCGCGCTCGATCACGAGCCGGCTGGCGTCGCGCAGGATGACGAGGTCGGCGTTGTCGGTGACGTAGCACGAGGTGGCGCCGAGGTGCAACCACGGGCCGGCGGCCGGCGCGGCCTCGGCAAGGGCGCGCACGTGCGCCATCACGTCGTGGCGCGTCTCGCGCTCGAGCGCGTCGGCGCGCGCCAGCTCGTCGGGGGTGGGGTCGAGGTGCGCTTCAAGCTGCTCGATCGCCTCGCCGGGAACGGCCACGCCGAGGTCGCGCTCGGCGCGCATCAGCGCCAGCCACAGCCGCCGCCACAGCCCGAAGCGCACCGCTGGCGAGAACAGGCGCTGCATCGCGCGCGAAGCGTAGCGCCCCGTGAGCGGGTGTACGAAGCGGTCCATGCCCCCATTGTGACACGGCGGGGCGTCGTCCCCTCGCCGTTGCGCTGCGCCGCTCAGCCCCTCCGGCCTCCCGCTGCACCACCCACGGCCCGCGACCCACGAACCACGAACCACGTTCTTCTTGACTTGCCCCTCGCCGGGCGGGAGAATCCTCGCTCCGCCGGGCACTCCCCGGCGGCTCGGAGGAGACAGTGAGCAGCACCGAGAAGCGCCGGCCGGTGGCGGTGATCGCCTTCGGCGGCAACGCATTGCTGCGCCCGCAGGACCACGGGACGCAGGAGGAGCAGTTCACGCTCGCCTGGAAGGCGACCCGGTGGCTGGTGGAGATCATCCACCGCGGGTTCGATCTGGTGATCGTGCACGGCAACGGGCCGCAGGTGGGCAACATCATGATCCAGGTCGAGGAGGCGATCACCAAGATCCCGCCGCAGAGCCTCGACGTCTGCGTCGCCCAGACGATGGGCTCGATGGGGTTCATGCTGGAGAACCAGCTCCGCAATCGCCTCAACGAGGAGCAGATCGCGAAGCCGGTGGTGACCGTGCTCTCCGAGGTCGAGGTGGCGCGCGACGACCCCGCGTTCGACAACCCCTCGAAGCCGGTCGGACCGTACTTCACCGCGTACCGCGCCAACCTCCTCATGCAGGAGCAGGGGTGGCAGATGGTCGAGGACGCCGGCCGCGGCTGGCGCAAGGTGGTCGCCTCGCCGCCCCCGAAGCGCATTCTCGACATCGAGGCGGTCAAGCAGCTCGTCGCCTCCGGCGCGGTGGTGATAGCGGCGGGCGGCGGCGGCATCCCGGTGTATCAGGACGTCGGCGGCTACTTCCGCGGCGTCGAGGCGGTGATCGACAAGGACTACACCGCGTCGCTGCTCGCCCAGGAGGTCGATGCCGACCTGTTCATCATCCTCACGCAGGTGCCGCAGGTGGCCGAGAACTTCGGCCGCCCGAACCAGCACTGGCTGCCGCGGCTCACGGTGGCGAAGGCGAAGGAGATGCTCGAGCACAACCAGTTCCCGCCCGGCTCGATGGGGCCGAAGGTGCGGGCGGCGATCGCGTTCGTCGAGAAGACCGGCAAGGAGGTGCTGATCACCGACACCGAGCACCTCAAGGAAGCCCTGGCGCACAACGGCGGCACGTTCATCGTGGCCGACGGAAAGGAGACGTGAGGCGATGTTCGAGAGCCCGTGGCGGCGGCACAAGGACCTGATCTCCATCCACGACCTCACTGCCGACGAGGTCGAGGCGCTGTTCCAGCTCGCGGCCAACGTCAAGGCGCGGCCGCACCAGTATCGCAACGCGCTGGCCGGCCAGACGCTGGCGATGATCTTCGAGAAGTCCTCGACCCGCACCCGTGTCTCCTTCGAGGTCGGCATGTACCAGCTCGGCGGCCTGGCGACGTTCCTGTCGTCGCGCGACATCCAGATCGGGCGCGGCGAGCCGATCGCCGACACAGCGCGCGTGCTGTCGCGCTACGTCAGCGGCATCATGGCGCGCACCTTCGCGCACGCCACCGTCACCGACCTGGCGAAGCACGCCTCGATCCCGGTGATCAACGGCTTGACCGACCTGCTCCACCCGTGCCAGGCGCTCACCGACTACTTCACCGCGCGCGAGAAGTTCGGCCACACCAGGGGGTTGACGCTCGCCTACGTGGGCGACGGCAACAACATGTGCCACTCGCTGATGTACGGCGGCCCCAAGGTGGGGATGAACGTGCGCATCGCCACCCCCGACGGGTACCGGCCGAACCCGGAGGTCGTGGCCAACGCCAAGGCGGACGCCGCCGCGGCCGGCACCACCGTCGAGGTGGTCACCTCGCCCGCCGACGCCGTCGCGGGCGCACACGTGGTCTACACCGACGTCTTCGCCTCGATGGGGCAGGAGTCGGAGGCGGCGGTCCGCCTCAAGGCGTTCGCCGGCTACCAGGTGAGCCCCGAGCTGATGCGCCTGGCCGACAAGGACGCCGTTTTCATGCACTGCCTGCCGTGTCACCGCGGCGAGGAGGTGCACGCCGACGTGGTCGACGGCCCCGCCTCGGTGGTCTTCGACGAGGCGGAGAACCGGCTGCACGTGCAGAAGGCGATCATGCTGATGCTGATGCATCGCTAAGGGATCAGCCAGACGTGGAAACGACCCTCGGCGGCCGCCGCGACGATGCGGCGGCCGTCGCGCGTCAGGGCGAGGCTGGTCAGGCTCTCGCCCTCGGGCCCCGCCACGAGCTGCGGCAGCTCGGGGTCGTCGAGGCTCCAGATCACCGCCGCGCTGTCGGTCGCGACGCTCATCACGCGCCTGCCGCCGGGGAGGAAGAGGACGTCCGCTATCGCGCGGCCGTGCTCCGAGTGCATCCCGAGCTGCGCCTTCGAGTCGAGCGCGTGCACGCGCACCCAGCCGTCGCGCGCCCCGCTCGCGACGAGGTCGCCGGCCGGCAAGACCGCGAGCGCGCACGGCGGGGAGCGGTGGCCGTGCAGCGTCGCGACGAGGCGGTGCGTCGCGATGTCGTGGACGCGCAGCGTCCGGTTGACGTGGCCCGTGACCACCAGCCGGCCCTGCTGCGCCAGCGCCATGCAGGTGATCGCCTCCGGCTGGCGGCGCAGCTCACGGCGGGCGTCGCCCCGCCGCAGCGAGTCGACCTCCCAGAACTTCAACGTCGCGTCGGCGCCGGCCGACAGCAGCGTGCGGCCGCCCGGCGCGAACGCCAGGCCGCCGACCGGCCCGTCGTGGCCGAGGCGGACGTCGAGCTCGAGGCCGGTCGCGAGCTCCCAAAGGTAGATCGCGCCGTCGAAATGCCCCGAGGCGAGCAGGGTGCCGTCGGAGCTGCACGCCAGGCAGGTGGTGAGCGCGCCGTGGCCGGTGCGCAGGTGGACGCGGTTGCGCAGCGTCGCGATCTTCGCCCTCGTCTCGAGGCTCCACAGCCGGAGCGAGCCGTCGGTGCCGCCGGCGACCAGCGTCGCACCGTCCGGGGCCAGCAGCACCACCTGCACGCGCCGCGCCTCGCCGAAGGCGCCGTCGGGGACCAGCGGGGGATGCGCGGCGACCGCCGCCGGGCCGCGCCCGGGGGCGACGACCGTCCGTCCGTCGCGGCCGGAGAACCCCGGCTCGAGGTCGCCGAGCGGCGTCGCGGCGGCCGGCGACGGCGGCCGGGGGCGCAGCGAGAGCGCCTCGCCGCCCGCCGCGCGCACGGCGCGCAGGGCGCGCGCGAGCGCGGCGAGGTCGGGGAACCGCGCGGCCGGGTCCTTGGCGAGCGCCTGCTCGACGATGCGGACCAGCGCCGGCGGCACGTGCGCGGCGCGCGGGTCGATCGCCGGCAGCGGCGCGTGCACGATCTGATAGACCAGCGAGGGGACGGTGGCGCCGGCGAACGGCCGCCGGCCGGTGACCAGCTCGTGGAGGATGACGCCGACCGCCCAGATGTCGACGCGGTGGTCGACCGGGCTGCCCGCGAACTGCTCGGGCGCCATGTAGCTCGGCGTCCCGAGCAGCGTGCCCGAGCGGGTCGCCAGCGTGCTCCCCTCCAGCCAGGCGACTCCGAAGTCGACCACCTTGACGGCGCCGTCGGGGAGGATGGTGACGTTCGAGGGCTTGACGTCGCGGTGCACGACGCCGTGCGCGTGCGCGTAGGCGAGCCCGTCGCAGAGCTGGATCGCCACCGCCAGGCGGCTGTCGAGGTCGGGGAGGTGGCCGCGGTCGAGCGCGTCGCCGAGGTTCTCGCCGCCGAGCAGCTCCATGGCGATGTACGGCACCCCGTCGGCCTCACCGAACTCATACACCGTGACCACGTTGGGGTGCTGCAGGCGCGCCGCCGAGCGTGCCTCGCGCAGGAACCGCTCGCGCATCCCGCGCTCCTCCAGCAGCTCGGGGAAGATCGTCTTGAGCGCGACCTCGCGGTCCAGCACCGGGTCGCGCGCGCGGTACACGGCGCCCATGCCGCCGCGGCCGATCACCGACACGATGCCGTACTTGCCGATGCGCTCGGGCACCTGGGTCACCCGACTATCGTAAACCCGGGCGAGGGGCGGCTGCGTGGAGTCTCGAGGCATGGAGGCGTGAGCCACGGACACGTCATCACTCCGTGTCGGGAGCGCCTCCTTCAGCCGCGAGTCATGCGGTGACGCGCGATGGCGCGCAGGAGCACGGTGCCAGCCGCGACGCCGCGCGCTTCCGGCGCGCGGCATCCGGTGCCGCCGGTGACGATCTGCGCAGCCCGCCTCGGCGCCGGCTGAGGCGGCGTGCCAGCCTGGCTCGCGCATGCGCCACTCCTGCGCACGGAGCGAGTCGCCAACACGGCTCAGAATGGCAAGCTGCTTGCATTGGACGCCGGTCGGTCTGTACGCCACACAGGGGTGCGGGCCATTTTGACGTTGCGCTGGTATGGTTCGCACCGGCTCTCCCAGGAGGTGACGCTTGATCGAGGTCGAAGCGCTGACCAAACGTTTCGTGGACCGGGACGCGGTGTCCAACGTGTCGTTCTTCGTCGCGGAGGGCGAGGTGCTGGGCTTCCTCGGCCCCAACGGCGCCGGGAAGACGACCACCATGAGGATGATCACCGGCTTCCTGCCGGCGACCTCCGGCAGCGTGCGGGTGGCCGGGATCGACCTGGCGCGCGACCCCCTCGGGGTGCGCGCACGCATCGGCTACCTGCCCGAGAACGTGGCGCTCTACCCCGAGATGCGGGTCGAGGAGTACATGCGCTTCCGTGCCGCCATCGAGGGGGTGTCGCGCCGGGAGATCGCGGAGCGCGTCGACGAGGCGTGCGAGCGCACGATGATCGCCGACGTGCGGCGGCAGGTGATCGGTACGCTGTCGAAGGGGTACCGGCAGCGCGTCGGCCTCGCGAGCACGCTGCTGCACCGCCCCGCGGTGCTCATCCTCGACGAGCCGACGGTCGGCCTCGACCCGCGCCAGATCGTCAAGATCCGCGAGCTGATCTCCGAGCTCGGGCGCGACCACACGGTGATCCTGTCGACCCACATCCTGCCCGAGGTCGAGCAGGTGTGCCGCCGAGTGCTGATCATCGACGGCGGCAGGATCGTCGCCGACGGCACCCCCGAGCAGCTCCGCGCCGGCGCCGCCGGCGCCGGCGAGGTGGTGGTGCAGCTCGAGGCGCCGGAGGGCGAGGCGCGCGCCGCGCTGGAGGCGCTGCCCGGCGCCGGCTCGGTGCGCCACGACGGCGGCGGCCGCTTCCACGTCTCGGTCGACGGCGGCGCCGACCTGCGCCGAGAGGTGTTCAACCTCGCGGTCGAGCGTCGCTGGGTGCTGCTCGAGCTGGCGCAGACGATGCCGTCGCTCGAGGACACCTTCCTGCGGCTGACCACGCGCGAGGCGGCGGAGCCCGAGGCGGCGCCGGAGGTGGCCAATGCGTAAGACCCTTGCCCTGATCGCGCGCGAGATGGTGGCGTACTTCTCGTCGCCGCTCGCCTACGTCGTGCTGACGGCGTTCCTGTTCTTCAACGGCTACGTGTTCTGGCTGATCGTGGCGTTCCTCAACGACCCGCGCACGCAGGCGATGGCGCCGCTGAAGCTGATGTTCGGCGGCACGATCTTCTTCTGGCTCTTCCTGCTCTTCCTGGTGCCGGTGATCACCATGCGGCTGCTCGCCGAGGAGCGGCGGACCGGCACCCTCGAGGTGCTGCTGACATCGCCGGTGAGCGAGGGGCAGGTGGTGGTCGCGAAGTTCGTCGCGGCGCTGCTGTTCTACTGCTTCCTCTGGCTGCCGACCGTCGTCTACGTGGTGATTCTCGGGTCGTACTCCGCGATCGACATGGGACCGGTGCTCGCCGGCTACCTCGGCATCCTGCTGCTCGGCATCCTGTTCTCGGCGGTGGGGCTGCTCACGTCGGCACTGTCGCGCAACCAGATCGTCGCCGCGATCTTCGCCTTCGCGGTGCTGGTGGTGCTGTTCTCGGTCGGGCTGCTCGAGCAGCTCGCCACCGCGCCGGCGCTCAAGAGCGCGCTCGGCTACATGAACCTGTGGGACCACATGGACGACTTCGCCAAGGGTCTGGTCGACACCCGCCACGTGGTCTACAGCGTCAGCCTCGCGGGCCTGTTCCTGTTCCTCGCGACCAGGGCCCTCGAGGCCAAGAAGTGGAGGTGAGCGGTGCGCAGGGAGAACGTCGTCACCGCCTCGACGGCCACCGTCGGCATCGTCCTCGCCGTCGTGCTGACCGGCATGGTCAACTGGCTGGGGTTCCGCCACTACGTGCGCGGCGACTGGACCAAGTCGCAGCTCTACTCGCTTTCCGAGAAGACCGCCAACGTCCTCAAGGGCGTGGACGCCGACGTCAGCGTCATCGTTTTCATGACGCCGTCGACGCCGCTGTTCACCGAGGTCAAGGAGCTGCTCGCCCGCTATGCGGCGAAGGCGCCGAGGATCAAGGTGGAGTACATCGACCCCGACCGTGACCCGCTGCGCACCCGCCAGCTCGCGCAGGACTTCGGCGTGTCGGCGGCCAACACCGTGGTGTTCGCCTCCGGCGACCGCAAGAAGTACGTCACCTCGGACCAGCTCGCCGAGTACGACTACTCCGGGATGCAGTACGGGCAGCAGCCGAAGATGAAGGGGTTCAAGGGCGAGGAGCAGTTCACCTCGGCGATCCTCGCCGTCGTCAACCCGAAGCAGCCGAAGATCTACTTCACGACCGGCCACGGCGAGCACGACATCGACGGCTTCGCGCAGGACGGGTTGTCGCAGCTCAAGGAGTACCTCAAGCGCGACAACCTGGTCGCCGAGAAGACCACGCTGCTGAAGGGCGAGGTGCCGGCCGACTGCGACCTGCTGGTGGTGGCGGGGCCGCGGGCGCCGTTCGCCGAGGTCGAGATCGGCGCGATCCGCACCTATCTCGGCAAGGGGGGGCGGGCTCTGCTGATGCTCGACCCGGTGCTCGGGGGGCAGCAGCGGCCGTCCGGCCTCGAGGCGTTGGCGAAGGAGTACGGCGTCGAGTACGGCGACGACCTCGTGATCGACCCGAACAACGCGCTGCCGTTCGTCGATCTGTCGACGGTGTTCGCCAACGACTTCCGCTCGCACCCGGTGGTCGACGGGCTGCGGGGCATGGCGGTGGTGCTGCCGGTCGCCCGCTCGGTGGCCACGACGACGGCGGCCGGCGCCACCTCGACGCAGCTCCTCACCACCTCCTCCGGCGGCTGGGGGGAGCGCGATCTCGCGGCGATCGCGGCGCGCCGCCCGATCGACAAGAACGACACCGACACGCAGGGGCCGGTGAGCCTCGGCGTTGCGGCGCAGGCGGAGGCAGACAGGGAGAACGGCTGGCGGCTGGTGGCGTTCGGCAACTCCTACTTCATCGCCAACGCGCAGCTCGCCAACGCGGGCAACCTCAACCTCGGCCTGAACGCCATCAACTGGCTGGCCAGGCGCGAGCAGTCGCTGGGGATCGCGCCGCGCGCGCCGGAGCAGGTGCAGCTCTTCCTGTCGCGCACCCAGATGCGCGCGATCACGCTGATCTCGCTGCTCGGACTGCCGGCGCTGGCGATTGCGCTCGGCGGCGCGGTGTGGTGGCGGCGCAGGAGGTAGCGATGCGGTTGGGCAGACTGATCGTCCTAGCTGTGCTGGTGCTCGGGCTCGGCGCGTACATCTGGTTCGTCGAGCGCCACGCGCCCACGACCGACGAGATCAAGGCCCGCTCCGACAAGGTGTTCGCGACGTTCGAGCAGGACAAGGCGCGGCGGGTGGTGATCGAGAACCCGAAGGGCCGTTTCGAGCTCACGAAGGACGGCGAGGTCTGGCGGCTGGTGGCGCCGATCGCCGACGAGGCCAACGGCGGCGCGGTCACCAGCCTGCTGTCGACGCTCTCGTCGCTGAAGGCGGAGCGCACGCTGGAGGCGAAGGACGTCAAGCTCGCCGACTACGGCCTGGAGAAGCCGGAGATGACCGTCCGCGTGACCGACGAGGCCGGGACCGAGCGGACGCTCCGCCTCGGCGGCGAGCTGCCTTTCGGCGCCACCCGCGCGGCGCTCGCCGGCGACGGCGGGAAGGTCTACGTGGTGAGCAAGTACATCGCCACCGACCTCGAGAAGGACCTCGCGGGGTGGCGCTCCAACGACCTCGCGCAGGTCTACTCGACCGACGTCGCCTCGCTCACGGTCAAGGACGCCGCCGGCCGCATCGCGGCCGCTCAGGCGGCCGGCGTCTGGACCCTCACCGAGCCGATCGCCGACCTCGCCGAGCGCGAGAAGGCCGACGGCGTCGTCTCGGACGTCTCGGCCGCGCAGATCAAGGAGTTCGTGGACGCGCCGGGCAGCCTCGCCGAGCTCGGCCTCGAGCCGCCGCAGCTCGAGGTGACGATCGTGCGCAAGGACAACAAGCCGCCGATCCAGCTCGCCTTCGGTATCGAGCGCGACAAGGACGGCGCAAAGCAGCGCGCCTGCCGCCGCGGTGAGCGCGTCTACTGGGTCGAGGCGACGGCGGCGGCGAGGGCCACCACCGCCCTGGCCGAGTGGCGCGCGAAGAAGCTGGTCCGCCTCGATACCTGGTCCGCCGACAAGCTCGCGGTCGAGGTGGGCAAGGACGCCGTGACGCTCGAGCGCAAGGACGGCGTGTGGAAGGCCGGCGGTGTCGAGGTCGACGCCGACAGGGTGTCGCAGCGCCTCGGCGTGCTCGCCGACATGACGGTGACCGCCTACGACCGGCCGAAGCCGACCGGTGAGCCGCGCGGCCACGTCAAGGTCACGGTGGACGACGGCGCGGCGGTGGAGTCGACGTTCTACCCCGGCGCCGCCGGCGAGGCGATCGCCGTGGTGCCCGGCCGCGCTGGCGCGCTCGCAGTCGACGCGGCTCGGGTCGACGAGCTGCTCGCCGACGTCGCGGCTCTCGCGAAGCCGAAGCCGACGCCCACGCCGGCGCCGACGCCGGCCCCGGCGCCGACCGCGGCGCCGGTCGCCGGCACGCCGGCCGCCTCGTAGCGGCGGCCCCGGCGCGCCGCGCCGCGGTCCGCACCGCGCTGGTGCGCGCCGTCGCGCATCAGCGGACGACGCGCGGGTGAGGGGGCGCCTCCCGCGGGGGGGCGATCCGCCCCTTGCTGTCGGCCGCGGGCTGTCGGCAGCCTTCGCCGCGCGCCCTCGCGCGCCGGCGGCGGGCGAGCCTGCGGCCGGGATCGTGCGGGCGGGCTGTCCTGCTCCGGCTCGCAGTCATGCTCACACTCACTCCTCGCTCGCCGTGATTCCCAGCCGGCGGATCATCTCGTTGAGCGTCGACGGACGCACCTTGAGCATCGCGGCGGCGCGCCGCTGCACCCCGCCGCAGCGTGCGAGCGACGCCTCGATGATCGCACGGGTGTACTGGTTGACCGCCTCGCGCAGGTCCACGCCCTCGGGGGGCGCGGGGACCGGCGGCGCCGCCTGCGGCGTGAGCACCTCGGCGGGGAGGAGGTCGACGTCGAAGGTGTCGCCCTGGCACAGCACGACGCCGCGCTCGATCACGTTCTCGAGCTGGCGCACGTTGCCGGGCCAGTGGTAGGCGGTGAGGACGTCGAGCGTCTGCGGCGCCAGCGCGATCCCGGGCTTGGCGTTTTCCTGGCAGTAGCGGCGCAGGAAGAAGGCGGCCAGAGCCGGGATGTCCTCGCGCCGGTCGCGCAGCGGCGGCAGCTCGATGGTGATCACGTTGAGGCGGTAGAACAGGTCCTCGCGGAAGGTGCCCTCGGCCACCATGCGCGGCAGCTCGGCGTTGGTGGCGGCGATGATGCGCACGTCGACCCGCATCGTCTGCTCGCCGCCGACGGGGATGAACTCGCGCTCCTGGATGACGCGCAGGAGCTTCGCCTGGGTCTGCAGCGGCACGGTGCCGATCTCGTCGAGGAAGATCGTCCCGCCGTCGGCGACCTCGAACAGCCCGCGCCTGGTCGCGACCGCGCCGGTGAACGCACCGCGCACGTGGCCGAACAGCGTGGACTCCAGCAGGTCGGTGGGCACCGAGCCGGTGTTGACCACGACGAACGGCCCGGCGGCGCGCGGCGACAGGTGGTGGATGGCGCGCGCGAGCAGCTCCTTGCCGGTGCCCGACTCGCCGGTGAGCAGGATGTTCGAGCGCGACGGCGCGGCGCGCCGCACCAGCTCCATCACCCGCTCCATCGCCTGACCGCGCCAGACGAGGTTGGAGAGCCCCTCGAGCTTGCCCTTGATGTCGAGGATCTCCTTGCGCAGGCGCCGCTGCTCGAGCGCCTTGCGGACGGTGAGCACCACCTCCTGGTTCTTGAACGGCTTCGGGATGTAGTGGAACGCTCCCTGCCGCATCGCCGCGATCGCGGTCTCCACCGACGAGTAGGCGGTGATCACCACGACCATCAGCTCGGGATCGCGGCCCCTGAGGTCCTTGAGCACCTCGAGCCCGGGGCGGTCCGGGAGCATGAGGTCGAGCAGCACCAGGTCGAGGTCGTGCTCCTCGGCGAGGCGCAGCCCCTCCGCCGCGGTGGTCGCCTGCACGACCTGGAACCCCTCGCGGCGCAGCAGGGTGCCGAGCACGTCCTGCAGGACCGGCTCGTCGTCGAGGATCATGATGTTCATGCGCTCCTCCCCGCTGCGGGCAGCTCCACCCGCAGCGTCGTGCCGGCCGGCGAGGTGCCGGCGACGGCGATGGTGCCGCCGTGCGCCAGGACGATGTCGCGTGTGATCGCGAGGCCGAGCCCGGTGCCGCCGCGGCCCTGCCGCGAGGTGACGAACGGCTCGAAGACGCGGCCCGCGAGCTCCGGGGGGATCCCGGGGCCGCTGTCCACCACCTCGATGGCCACGGTGTCGCCGCCTCCGCTCACGGACAGCTCGACGGCGCCGCCGCGCGGCGTCGCCTGCAGCGCGTTGCGCAGCAGGTTGTGGACGACAAGCTCGAGCTGCACGCGGTTGCCGTTGACGGCAGCGGCGCCGTCGGCGCGGCACGCGAGCGACACGCCGGCGCGCTCGGCGTCGGGGCGCACGCGCGCCGCTTCCTCGCGTGCCACCGCCGCGACGTCGACGAGCTGCCGCTCGAACCCGGTCGGGCGCGCCAGCTCCATCAGGTTGGAGACGATGCGCGCCACCCGGAACGACTGCTCCTCGAGCTTCTCGACCAGCGGCACGCGCGGGTCGCCGGGCGGCGTGAGCTCCTTGAGGAGCTGCGCGTACGAGGCGATCCCGGTCACCGGCGTGTTGACCTCGTGCGCCAGGCCGGCGGCGAGACGGCCGAGGGCGGCGAGGCGCTCCTGCTGGGCGAGGCGCTGCTCCATGCGGAGCTGCTCGGAGATGTCGTCGAGCGCGACGACGCGCCCGTCGTATCGCCCGGGCTCGCTCTCGAGCGCCGAGATCGACAGCAGGCCGACGCGCTCGCCGCCGCCCGCGAAGCGCACCGGCACGCTCGCCAGGTCCTGCGGCAGCGCCTCGCCCCACTCCGCCGGCAGCTCGACGAGGGTGCCCAGGCGCCGGCCGGCGAGGGAGGCGGCGTCGCGCTGCAGCAGCGCCGTCGCGCGTCCGTTGGCGCGCTGCACGCGGCCGTGCGCGTCGCAGATCAGCAGCGCCGCCGCCGACGACTGGAACACCCGCTCCAGGTACCCTTCGAGCAGCCGGTGCCCCTCCACCTGGCGGCGCAGGTCGTCGAGCAGCAGTGTGTTCTCCAAAGCCAGCGAGGCCTGCGCCGCGAGCACCGCCACCAGCCGGCGCTCGCCGTGCCCGAGCGGCAGCTCGCCGTGCCGGCGGCCGCAGTAGACGACGCCGTTCACCCGGCCCTCGCGCTCGAGCGGGAAGCGGTGCCACAGCCCGCGCTCGCGCAGCGCCCGCTCGGCCGGGCCGGGGAACGGGCCGCGGACGTCTGCGGGCGTCAGGGAGGGGCAGCGGGGGTCGGCGGGGACCGGCTCGAGCGCCTTGCCGCGCGCCAGGTAGGTCACCACCTGGTCGACCGCGAGCGCGTCGCGCAGCCGCTGCGCCAGGCGCGCGAGCAGCTCCTCGGGGTCGCGATGGGCGCTCGCCTCCTCGGCGAACGTGGTGAGCGCGCGCCGCGCCTCGAGGCGCTCGCGGTACTGCAGCCGCTCGAGCCCCTCGAGCAGCCAGCGCCGCGCCGGCACCGCCAGCGCGACGAGCGCGACGCCGCCGGCCACCGCCACCAGGTTGCGCCAGTTGCCGAGACGGAAGCCGGCCTGCGTGATCGCCACGTTGAGGAGGGCGAAGCAGACGCCGCCGAGCAGCACGGCGGCGCCGGTGGCGACCACCTGGCGGGTGATGTCCTCGAGGTCCCAGAGACGGAACTCGAGCAGCGACGAGGCCACGCCGAGCGGCACCAGGGTGAGCGGTACCAGGGAGATCCAGGTGAGCACCTCGAGCTCGGCGCCGGCGAGCTGCGGGATCAGCGACAGCAGCAGGTACGGGGCGAACCCGGCGGCGGCGCCGAGCGCCACCCATTCCACCTGGCGGCGGCGGGTCGGGTCGTCGCGCGCCACCACGTAGGCCTTCACCGCGAGCCCGGCCGCGGCCGCGACGCCGGCGAACGCGAGCACCGCGGTGGCGGCGTCGAGCGCCTCCGCCACCAGCACGTCGCCGACCACCGGCGGGATGCCGCCGACCGCCGAGACCGTGCGCATGGCGGCCACCAGCAGCGACGGGACGAACGCCAGCAGCAGCCAGTGGTTGGCGAGCACCCGGAACGGGAAGGTGGCGAAGAACACCACCAGCAGCGGCGGCAGCGCCAGCCGGCCGAAGTCGCGCAGCAGCAGCAGGAGCTGCCAGAGGGCGTCGTCCTGGCGCAGCGGCGGCACCACCACCGCGGCGAACAGCGCCTCCGCGAGGGCGAGGAAGCGCCCGGCGTGCGGCGTCGGATAGCCGACGAAGACGATTCCGGCGATCACCAGCGTGAACATCGCGGCGAACGCGACGAGGAGATAGCGGACGTCGATCAGCGGCGAGGGCGGGTAGTAGAGGACCTCGCGGACGGCGCCGTCGCGCAGCAGCGTGAGGTTGGAGACGTTGCGGGCGTACAGCGCGGTCTCGAGGTCGCGGACCGAGCTCGCGGGGACGCCCTCGATCGCCACGATCGTGTCGCCCCAGGCCAGCGACGCGCGCGCCGCGCCGGAACGCGGCGCCACGCCGACGATCAGGAACCCCTCGGGGGTGCGCGTCGCCTGGAAGTCGAGACGCTGGAACTCGCCGACCTGGCGCAGGAAGCCGAGCAGGCCGGCGGCGATCACGACGACGCCGATGCCGAGGAGCGCGATGCTGCGGGCCGGGCGCGCGTGCCGCCTGCCCTCGCGCCAGGCGGGGATGATGAATCGGGAGGAGTCGGTCGAGGGGTGTGCGGCGTCCATCGTCTCGAATCGTATACGAGATTCCGGACACAAGGATGCAGCGCTACGGAAAACCGGACGTGGCGGCCGGGCGAGCTCCTAGATCTCGTGCGCCGACGCCAGCAGGCGCACGTCGCCCGAGGCGGTGCGCACGCTCAGCTCGACGGCGCCTTCGGGGCCCGCTTCGGCGCCGGCGGGCGGCGCCGCGAGCGTGAAGCGACGGCCGCGGCGATCCTCCTCCCCGGGCAGCTCGGACTCGATCGAGCCGCCCGCGGTCGCCACGGTACCGCGGACGGGAACCGATCGCGTCAGCCGCAGCGCAACGTCGCCGGACGAGGTCTCCGCCACGATGCGGGCGCCGGGGGCGAGACGCTGCCAGCGGGCATCGATGTCGCCCGACTTCGACGACGCCGTCAGGCCGCCGCGCAGGCGCCGCAGCACGCAGTCGCCGGAGGCCGTGTCGATCGCCACGCGTTCGGCGCCGGCGTCGAGCGTGATGTCGCCCGAGGCCGTGTCGACCTCGAGCAGCGCGAGCGGCTCGCCGGTCACCCGCACGTCGCCCGAGGCGGTGTCGACGACGAGCTCGCGCGCCCCGCCGCGCACCGTCACGTCGCCCGACCCGGTGGCGATGCGGACGGGCGCCGCGGCCGCCGCGCCGCCGCGCAGCACGACGTCGCCCGAGCCGGTCTTGACCTCGAGGCGGCACTCGGCGGGCACCTTGAGGCGGATCACGCCCTCCGTCTCGATGAAGCCGACGACCGACACGCTGCGGCGCCGCGGGGTGGTGATCTCCAGCCGGGCCGGCGAGTCGGCGAACGCCGGGGTGTTGCGCTCCACCCAGCGTCGCGCCGCGGCGCGCGAGCTGGAGCGGGCGGCGAGCTCGACGGACACGTCGATCGTGCCGGTCTCGACGACCTCGGCCTCGACGTCGAGCGACCGCACGTCGAGCACCACCAGCTTGCCGGGGGCCGACGCCGCCTGCCTGCTGTCGCGGTGGGCCGCCGCGGCGCCGCCGCCCCGCTGCCCGCCGCATCCGGCGACCGCCGCCGCCAGTGCCGCTGCCGTCAGAGCGCGATGAAGGCGCATGGCATCCTCCGTGCTGTCAAACGAGCGAAGCATACCGCCGGTTCGCGGCGTATACTTCCGCCGCGCGGCGGCCCGCCGCCCGCGGCCGCAGCCGACGCCACTTCCGAGGAGGCATCGCATGGCAGCCATCGAGAGCACACCCGAGTTTGTGAAAGCCGTGTACGAGCGCACACGCGACCGCATCAGGGCCGCCCGCAAGCGGCTCGGCCGCCCGCTCACGCTCACCGAGAAGGTCATCTTCGGCCACATCGAGAACGTCGAGCACGCAGAGCTCGGACCCGGCACCGCGTACCTCGAGCTGCGTCCCGACCGTGTCGCGCTCCAGGACGCCACCGCGCAGATGGCGCTGCTGCAGTTCATGCTCGCCGGCATGGACCGCGCGGCGGTGCCGACCACCGTGCACTGCGACCACCTGATCGTCGCGCGCTCAGGCGCCGCCGCCGACGTCGAGCGGGCGATCGAGATGAACCGGGAGGTCTACGCGTTCCTGCAGTCGTGCTCGGCGCGCTACGGCCTCGGCTTCTGGAAGCCGGGCTCCGGCATCATCCACCAGGTGGTGCTCGAGAACTACGCCTTCCCCGGCGGCATGATGATCGGCACCGACTCGCACACGCCGAACGCCGGCGGCCTCGGCATGTTCGCCTCGGGCGTCGGCGGCGCCGACGCGGTCGACGTGATGTCGGGGTTCCCGTGGGAGGTGCTGCAGCCGCGACTGATCGGCGTCAGGCTGACCGGAAAGCTGTCGCGCTGGACCGCGCCGAAGGACGTCATCCTCAAGCTGCTCGACATCCTCACGGTCAAGGGCGGCACCAACGCCGTGGTCGAGTTCTTCGGCCCCGGGTGCGCCTCCATCTCGTGCACCGGCAAGGCGACGATCACCAACATGGGCGCCGAGCACGGCGCCACCACCTCGATCTTCCCCTACGACGCGCGCATGGAGACGTACCTGCGCGCCACCCGCCGCGGCGCGATCGCCGACCTCGCCGACGCCAACCGCGACCTGCTCGCCGCCGACCCGGAGGTCGAGGAGTCGCCCGAGGGGTACTACCACCGCGTCATCCACATCGACCTCGACGTGCTGCAGCCGCACCTGGTCGGCCCGCACTCGCCGGATCTCGCGCGCGAGCTCAAGGACGTGCCGGCGGCGGTCGCGGAGCACGGATACCCGGCGAAGGTCTCGGCGGCGCTGGTGGGCTCCTGCACCAACTCCTCGTACGAGGACATCGTGCGCGCCGCCGCGGTGGCGCGCGAGGCGCTCTCGCAGGGCGTCAGGGCGAGCGTGCCGCTGCTCATCTCGCCGGGCTCCGAGCAGGTGTACGCGACGATCGAACGCGACGGGTTGCTGGCCACGCTCAACGAGTTCGGCGCCACCGTGCTGGCCAACGCCTGCGGGCCGTGCATCGGCCAGTGGCAGCGCGACGACATGCCGAAGGGCACCCCCAACTCGATCGTCTCCTCGTTCAACCGCAACTTCCCGGCGCGCAACGACGGCAGCGCCGCCACGCTGTCGTTCATCGGCTCGCCCGAGACGGTGGTCGCCTACGCGATCGCCGGCACGCTCGCGGTCAACCCGATCGCCGACGCGATCCCGGTCGGCGACCGCACGGTGAGGCTGTCGGCGCCGCCGCCGGCGCCCGAGGTCCCGGAGCGCGGGTTCGAGTTCAAGGCCGAGGGGTACCTGGCGCCGCCGGCCGCGCCGGAGCGCGTCGCCGTCGAGGTCAAGCCCGGCTCCGAGCGGCTGCAGCTCCTCGAGCCGTTCGCGGCGTGGGACGGCAACGACTACGTCGAGCTGCCGGTGATCATGAAGGCGCGCGGCAAGTGCACCACCGACCACATCTCGCCAGCCGGTCCGTGGCTGAAGTTCCGCGGCCACCTCGACAACATCTCCAACAACCTGTTCATCGGCGCCGTCAACGCGTTCTCCGGCGAGGCCGGCAAGGGCAGGCACCCGCTGACCGGCGAGGTGATGGAGTTCGCCAGGATCGCGCGCGACCTCAAGGGGCGCGGCCTCAAGTGGGCGGCGTTCGGCGATGAGAACTACGGCGAGGGATCGTCGCGCGAGCACGCCGCGATGGAGCCGCGCCACCTGGGCGGGGTCGCGATCATCGCCCGCAGCTTCGCCCGCATCCACGAGACCAACCTGAAGAAGCAGGGGCTGCTGCCGCTCCACCTGCTCGACCCCGGCGACTACGAGAAGGTGCGCGAGGGCGACCGCATCTCGATCCTCGGCCTGGCACATCTCACCCCGGGGCAGCCGGTGAAGGTGGTGATCCACCACGCCGACGGCACCCGCGACGAGATCGCCTGCCGCCACACCTTCAACGCCGAGCAGGTCAACTGGTTCCGCGCCGGCTCCGCGCTCAACGTGCTGCGGCAGAAGAAGTAGGTCGTCGACCGGCGCGGGGTGCGCGCGATCGCGCGCCCCTCGCCGGTCGAAACCCGCCCGCACCGACTCATTGCGGCGGCTTGCCTCTGCCGCCGCCCGACGGCGGCACGGCGGCGAGCTCGGGCGAACCTCCGAGAGTGTGGGTCCTCTTGGGTGTGACGCCGCTCATGCTCCGGCGGCGCCGCGTGCGAGCTGCCCGGACCTGCGCCGGTGGCGGACGGCGACAGCGCGCGCCCCGCGACGCGGGAACGTTGTCACGGCGCGTCCAGCTCCCGCCAGAGCCGCGCGATGTCGATCGGGCCGCTGCTCTCGGCTCCAGCGGCCGCGCGGGGCTCGCCGGTCCGGGGTGCGGGATCGACGTTGTGCGCGAGCCAGATCGTCGGCACGAACTGCCAATTGCGGTGGAGGAACTGCTGCCAGGTGGGGCCGCGGTTCTCGGGGCGGCGTTTCTCGGCCTGCAGGAGCTCGACGATCCGTTCGGCCACGCGGCGGTCGAGCGGATAGAGGACGCCCGTCAGGAAGTTCTTTCCCGGCATCTCGGCGATGCGGGCGAACAGCACCTTGCCGCAACGAAGCTGGCGGGACGCGCGATGCTCGATCACGGCGATGGTCCGCTCGGCAAGGAGGTCGCGGAACACGATGCTCTCACCGGATGTGACGCCGGCGACCTCGAGAAGGTCGAGCGCGGCGCGCCGGGCCGCCTCGAGGTAGGTCCGAGCGGCGGGATGGAGCGAAACGTCAGTGCGGGCGAGGTAGATGTCGGCGGGTGTCCGGCCTGCGGCGACATGCCATTCGAAAACGAAGGAATCCGCGACCGCGTTGAAGACAGGCAGCGCGAGCTGGACCGCGAAGGCGCTCACCGCCTCCCGCCCGAACTGCTGGTTGGCGGGCGCGAACACCGCCGTCTCGCACGCGTGCAGCTCCTCGGGATACTCCCTTGCCGCCCACTCGAACAGCTCCGCGCATGCCGCGTTGGTCGCCCTGCGTTCGATTGCGTACTGCTCCCTCGCGCGCGCGAGACAGCAGCGCTAGTACTTGCGCCCCGAGCCGCATGGGCACGGCTCGTTGAGGTGAGCGACCGGAGCAGGATCCGTCATCCGGACGAGTGTAGCGCCCGGAAAAAGCCGGGCGAGGCCGTTGGTGACGATCCGGAGCGGGGGATGTTCCGAGCCACGCCGCTCGGCCCGCGCCCGGGAGTGCGCTCTCCACCGTCGGGCACGGGCTTCGCGGCGGGTCGGAAACACCTCGGTCGCACCGGCAGGGTGATACGAGGGCTCCCCGGTGCGGGTTTCGTGGCGCGCGAGGCAACCGAGCCACACGCGCTCCGGCCCTGCCCTGAAGGGGCGGGCCCGTGCTCATGTCCGGCGAGGGCGGACGCGGAGCCCGAGAGCGGGGGAGGGCCCTGTCGCGCCCCCTTGCCGCCCGCTATCATCGCAGCCGGAGCGATCGGCCCGTGAACCTGCCCCGTCTGCTCGATGCCGTGGAGGTCAGGGTGCTCGGCTGCCTGCTCGAGAAGCAGCAGCTCACCCCGGAGTCCTACCCGCTGACCGTCAACGCGCTCGTCGCGGCGTGCAACCAGCGCTCGAGCCGCGAGCCGGTGATGGACCTCTCCGAGGCCGAGGTGACCGCCGCGCTCGATCGCCTTGCCGAGCACGTGCTGGTGTGGCGCAGCGCCGGGGCGCGCTCGGACCGCTGGGCGCACAACCTCGACCGCCGGCTGGGTCTCGACCCGCCGGCGAAGGCGGTGCTGACGCTGCTGTTCCTGCGCGGGCCGCAGACGCCGGGCGAGCTGCGGGCGCGCGCCGAGCGGATGCACGCGTTCGCGGCGCCGTCCGGGGTCGAGGACGTGCTGCGGCGCCTTGCCGCCGGCGAGGAGCCGGCGGTCGTCGAGCTGCCGCGCCAGCCGGGGCGCAAGGAGACGCGCTGGGCGCACCTCGCCTCCGGGGCGCCCGAGGCGCCGACGGCCGGCGCGCCGGCCCCCGCCGAGGCGGCGCCGCGGCGCGACGAGCTCGGCGAGCGGATCGAGCGCCTCGAGGCGCGCGTCGAGGCGCTGGCATCCGCGCTCGAGGCGCTGCTCTCCCGCCTCGGCGGACGCTAGCGTCGAGCTCGGGACTCGCGTTGCTCATCGCGGCGGACGCGACACGCGGGTAGAGGTCCGGGGGAGGCGGCGCGCCGGCGGAAATATGGCGGGCGCGCCGCCCGTTCTCGACGACGATCTCGAGGATACCCGCCGTGCCGTGCAGACGTGCAGATCGTCCGACCGGGGGCGGGCGCGGAGGCAGGAATGTCGAAGGAGCGTGCCGTCATTCGATTCTCCATGGGTGTCCGCCCACTCGCTGCGCAACCGCGTCCGCCGCGGCAGAGGCTGCGCGCCGTAGCCGCCGCGGCGTGCGCCGTCGCCGCCGGGCTGACGGCCGGCGCCGCCGGCGCCGCTGTGCCGACGGCCGGCGGCGCGGCCGCGGGCGCGGCGGCTCGCGCCAGCCGTCTCGAGCTGCCGCTGGCCTTCGAGCCGAACCGCGGCCAGACCGGCGGCGAGGCGCGGTTCCTGGCGCGCGCCGCCGGCTACACCGTGTGGGCCGGACGCGGCGAGGCCGTCCTGGCGCTGCGGCGCTCCGGCGGCGCGGCGCGGGACGCGAGCGCGGCGCCCGGCGTCCCGCTGGTACGTCTGCGCTGGCTGGGCGCGAGCCCCGCGCCGGCTCTCGAGGGCCGCGAGCCGCAGGCGGGCAAGAGCCACTACCTGCTCGGCGGCGACCCGGCGGGGTGGGTCACCGACGTGCCGCACTTCGGCAGGGTGAGGTACCGTGAGCTCTGGGCCGGCATCGACCTCGAGCTCTACGGCGACGGCAGGAGCCTGGAGTACGACTTCATCGTGGGCGCGGGGAGTGACCCGGCGCGCATCGAGGTGGCGGTCGAGGGCGCGCGGGAGATCCGCCTCGTCCCGGGCGGCGACCTCGAGCTCGTGCTGGCGGAGGGTACGCTCGTCCAGCGGCGGCCGCGCCTGTACCAGGAGAGCGCCGACGGTCACCGCCGCGAGGTCGCCGGCGGCTTCGTGCTGCGCGCACCCGGCCGCTACGGCTTCCGCGTCGGCGCCTACGATCGCTCGCTCCCGCTGGTCATCGACCCGGTGCTCGACTACGCCACCTACCTCGGCGGGTCGGCCGGCGACCGCGTGCTCGGAGTGGCCGTCGGGCCCGCCGGCGAGATGTTCGTGGCGGGCGGCACGCTGTCGGCCAACTTCCCGACCGCCGGCGCGTTCCAGTCAACCCTCGCCGGCAGCGAGGACATCTTCATCAGCAAGCTGAACGCCTCCGGCACCGCGCTCGTGTACTCGACGTTCCTGGGCGGGAGCGGCAACGAGCGCGCCGAGGCGCTCGCCGTCGATCCGGCCGGGATGGCGATCGTGGCGGGGTTCACGGGCTCCACCAACTTTCCGGTCAAGAATGCCCATCAGGGCGCCTTCATGGGCAACGCCGACGTGGTCGTGGCCAAGCTGTCGGCCTCCGGCAGCGCGCTGGAGTTCTCCACCTACCTCGGCGGCACGTCGTACGACTGGGCGTACGGCGTGGCGACGGATGCCTCCGGCGCGGCGTACGTCGCCGGCTACACCGACTCGACCAACTTTCCCACGGCCTCCGCCTTCGACGCCACCCACAACGGCGACCGCGACGTCTTCGTCGCCAAGCTCACCGGCGCCGGGGTCCTGGCCTACTCCACCTACCTCGGCGGCGGCGGCCGGGAGGAGGCGAACGACATCGCGGTCGGGTCCAGCGGCCACGCCTTCGTGACGGGGTACACCTTCTCCGCCAACTTCCCGACCGCCGGCCCCTTCCAGGCGGCGTACGCGGGGTCGGGCGACGTGTTCGTCGCCAAGCTGGCGCCGGCGGGCACCTCCCTGGCGTACTCGACGTATCTGGGCGGAACCAGCGAAGACACCGGTTTCGGGATCGCCGTCGATGCGTCGGCGCAGGCGTTCGTGGTCGGCCAGACGTTCTCGACCGCGTTCCCGACCGCCGGCCCCTTCCAGGCGGCGAAGTCGACCGGCTACGACGCCTTCGTGAGCAAGCTCAACGCCGCCGGCAACGCCCTCGTCTACTCCAGCTACCTCGGCGGCGCGCAGGGCGACTACGCCTACGCGGTCGCGGTGTCGCCCGGCGGCGTGGCGTACGTCGGCGGGACCACGGCCTCGTCCGACTTCCCGCTCGTGCAGCCGCACCAGGGCACGTACGGCGGCGGTCAGGGCGACGCCTTCCTCGTCGCGGTCGCCGCGCTCGGCAACGCCGTCGAGTACTCGACGTTCCTCGGCGGATCGGCCGCCGAGCAGGGGTGGGCGGTGGCGCAGTCCGGCGGCACCGTGCTCCTCGCCGGCGAGACCGCATCCGCCAATTTCCCGGTCACGAGCGCCCTCATGCCCACCTTCGGGGGCGGCGCCAACGACGGCTTCGTGGCCCGCTTCGCGTTCGCCGGATCGTTCCCTTACCGCTACTGGATCCCCTCCGCGAGCCGCGCGAGCGGCCTGCTGGGCAGTCTGTGGCGGACCGACCTCGGCCTCCTCAACCCGGCGGCGGCGCGCGCCGACTACGAGCTGGTGTACTACGCCGCCGCCGGCCCGCTGAGCTCGACCGGCTTCGCCGCGCCGGCGAGCCAGGCGATCCTCAAGGACGTCCTGGCGGGGCTCGGCGGCACCGGATCGGGAGCGGTCGAGGTGCGCTCGACGCTGCCGCTGAAGGTGTCCTCCCGAACCTACAACCTGATCGCGGCGGGGGCAACCTGCACCCCCAACGGCACCCTTGGCCAGAACCTCGACGCCCTCGAGGCCTCCGCCGGCCTGACGGCCGGGCAGAGCGCCTACCTGCCGCAGCTCACCGAGGACGCCTCGTTCCGCACCAACATCAGCCACACCAACATGAGCACCGCCGCCGCCGCCGCCACGGTGGAGCTGTTCGACGGCGCCGGCGTCAAGGTGGGGGAGTACACGGTCTCGCTCAACCCCGGCCAGTTCAAGCAGGAGGTGCAGCCGTTCAAGAACAAGGCCGCGCAGACCAACCTCAGCCGCGGCTACGCCAGGGTCACGGTCACCGCGGGATCGGGGGTCGTCGTGTACGCGTCGGTGATCGACAACATCACGCAGGACGCGGCCACGATGACGATGCAGCGATAGGGACGCGCGGGGGCGGCCGGCGCCCAGGCCAGGTCCCGTCCCGCAGATACGTTGCACCGATGGAGCGGGCCGGGACACTTCGCGGGGGAGGCCTCGCCGCCTGCTGGTGCGGCCTGCGGCCGTGCACGGGGCGCGCCCTCCTCGCGCGTCCTGTCGGGGGAAGCGGGCGCCGCCTCCCCCGGCCCCCTGCCCGCGTGTCGCGTCCGTTGCGGTGAACGACGAGGTGCCCAGGCGCGACACGCACTAGCCGCTCCTGGGTGGCATTCGCCGCATCGCCCTGTGGATCGGCCGCCAGCGGCGCCGCTCCTCCAGGCGCGCGAGCCCGTTGCGGCGTGCGGCGAGCGCCGCGAGCTCGCGCTCGAGCTTGTGCAGGCTCGCGACTCGCCCCGCGTCGAGCGTCCCCGCGGCCACCGCGGCGGCGACCGCGCACCCCGGCTCGCCGGCGTGCCGGCAGTCGCGGAAGCGGCAGCCGGCGGCGAGCGCGGCGATGTCGGCGAAGGCGGCGTCGAGGCCGTCGCCGCCGCTCCAGAGCTGCAGCTCGCGGATCCCCGGGCCGTCGATCAGGCAGCCGCCGCCGGGCAGCACGAACAGCTCGCGCACGGTGGTGGTGTGGCGGCCGCGGCGGTCGTGCGCGCGCACCGCCGCCACGCGCTGCCGGGCGTCGCCGAGCAGCCGGTTGACGAGCGTCGACTTGCCGGCGCCCGAGGAGCCCACCAGCACGCCCGTGCGGTGGCCGCGCGCGAGCAGCTCGCCGACGACCTCGACGCCGTCGCCGGTGACGGCGCTCACCAGGTGCACCGCGACGCCGGGCGCCGCCGCGCTCGCCTCCGCCAGCATGCCCGCTGCGTCGTCCGCGATGTCGGCCTTGTTGAGCAGCACCACCGGCTCGGCGCCGCTCTCCCACACCGCCGCGGTCCAGCGCTCGAGGCGGCGCACGTTGGCGTCGCCGTCGAGACCCATGACGACGAGGACGGCGTCGACGTTCGCCGCGAGCACCTGCTCGGCGGTGACGGCGCCCGCCACCTTGCGCGCCAGGGCGCTGCGCCGCGCGAGCAGGCGCACGATGCGGTGCAGGCCGCGCGGGCCGTCCGGCGCGGCGAGCACCCAGTCGCCGGCGGCGGCGCGCGGCGTGCCCGCCGCCGGCGCTCGCTGCGCCGCCACGACCTCGCCTGCCGCGGTGGCGATCGTCACTTGCTGCCCGTGGTCGACGACGACGCGCCCGGGCGCGCCGTCGCTGTCATTGCCTGCGATCTGCTGCGAGAAGAAGCCGCTCCAGCCGAGCTGCTCCAGGTCGATCACGCTCATGCCCTGCCTCCCGATCCTCTCCCGCCGCCTGCAGGAGAGATCACACCGCCGCGCCGGTCGGCGCGGTCGGGCGGACGATGTCGGCGCCGGCGGTCAGCCGCCGGCCGGTCCGATCGTCAGAAGGCAATCTCCGGCACCCACGCTCCCCGCGGCGTCCGCTGGGAGCGGCGCCGCAGGACAAATAATAGCCCACCGCGGCGGGGTTGGAGCGCTCGCGATGCAATGGGGCAGGCCACGGTGTGCGACGCTTTGGAGGACAGGAGCCGCCGGCTTGCCGATACGCGAGCTCGTCGAGTTCGATTCGCCCGCCCGCTCGGATCGACATCGGACCGGCGGCGCCGGAATGGCGGTGACCGAGTGAGGTGTTTTCGAGGTGCGGAGCGAACAAGCCGACGCAACCCTCGGGCGGCGCCGATCCGCGGAGGAGCTTGACGATGACACGGAACATCGGCGGTGCGGATCGGGTCGTGCGGGTGATCGCCGGGGCGGCGATCATCGCGGCGGGCGTCTACTTCAAGAGCTGGTGGGGCGTGATCGGGGTCGTGCCGCTGCTCACCGCGGCGATCGGCTGGTGCCCCGCGTACCTGCCGTTCGGCATCTCGACCTGCGCCGTGCGCAAGGCGTAGCTGCCGCGCCGGTCACGGCGCCGGCGTGCGCACCAGCGCCAGGCGGCGCTCGAGGTGCGGCAGCAGCGAGCCGATCGCCCGCCGCGGCCGGCGCAGCAGCTCGCGGGCGGGCGGGAGCGCCGCGATCGCCTCGGGGAGCGCGGCGAACGCGGTCTCGAGCGCGGCGAGGAACGGTGCCGCGCCGCGCCGCGCCATCCACGCGCGGATGCCCGGGTTGGTGAGCTCGAATCCGAGCGCGGCGAAGCACAGCGCCACGTAGACGGCGCGCAGGCTCATCGCCGCCCCGATCGCGAAGCCGGCCCATGCCGGCTCGCCGGGCGGCCGCTCGAGGAGGAACACCGCGCCGGCAAGCGCGGTGAGCAGCGCGAGGCCGATCCAGAACCCCGCCCGCCCCAGACGCCGCAGCGACGAGGGGTAGCGCCAGCGCGCCGCCAGCGCGGCTGCGGCCACAACGGCGGCAGCGCCGGCGAGCGGCAGCTTGCCGAGTGCGAGCATCCCGGCCGGCAACGCGGCCAGCACCGCCGCCAGGGCCGGGAGCGCCGGCGCCGGAGCGGCCCGGCCGGGCGTGTTCCGGCGCGCCGGCGGCGCCGCCGACGGCGCGCGCTCGGGCAGCGGCGGCGCCGCGGAGACGCTCCATCCGGCGGCGGCGGCGGCGAAGCCGGCGAGGACGTTGACCGCGGCGAGGGCGGCCACCGGCCCCCACGCGCCCAGCGGCACGTGGCCGATCTGGCGCTCGGCCCACGCCACGAGCTGGGTGTACACCGTGACCAGGTTGCCGCCGTAGGTCAGCAGCCAGGAGAGCAGCCGGTGGGTCATCGTCCACGACATCGCCAGGGCGCCGCCCAGCAGGTAGCCGAGCAGGCGGCGCGGCGCCAGCCGCGTCGCGAGCTCCATCGCGAACCCCTCGATCGCGATCGCCAGCATCGGGCCGAGCAGCACCGCGGACGGCGAGGCGGACTTCATCGCGGCTGCGATCAGGCCGGCGCGCCAGATCACCCCGCGCTGCGGCCAGCGCCGGTGGCCGGCGACCAGCAGCATCACCCCGATCGCGGTCATGATGTGGCCGCGCAGCGGCACCTTCAGGTTGTGCAGGAACGACCCGAGGACGATCTCGGCGGCGGCCCACAGGCTCCCCAGCACCGCCGCCTCGCGCCAGCGCGGGTCGCCGGCGGCGAGCGGCGCCGGATCGCCGGGTGCGGGGGCCGCCGCGTGCACCGGCGGATGCTAGCAGAGCCCGACGCTGCGTCCCCGGCGAGCCGGCGAGCCGCCCGGATTGACAGCAGCCCGCGCCCCGGGCAAGATGCCCGCTCTGCGACGCGGGCGGCCCGAGCGCCCGGTCCCGGGGGGAATCCGATGAAGAAACTCGTCCTCCTCACGATGGCTGTTGCCGTACTGGCCGGCGCGTGGTCCGGCGCCGACGAGGGCACGACCTACGGCAAGGGCGTGACGCTCGACAAGGCCGTCGCCATCCCCGAGCTGCTCTCCAGGCCCGACGAGTACGTCGGCAAGAAGGTACGCGTCGAGGGCGTGGTCAGCGCCGTGTGCGCCAAGCGCGGCTGCTGGATGATGGTCACCGATCCCGACAGCGGCAAGGGAGTGCGCATCAAGGTCGAGGACGGCGTCATCGTCTTCCCGATGGAGGCGATGGGGCACAAGGCGGCTGCCGAGGGTGTCTTCGAGGTGGTCGGCCCAGGCGGCGAGCACGCCGGAGCCGGGATGAAGGGCGAGCACGCCGGGGCGCAGCAGCACGGCGAGCACGCGCCCGCGGCCGGCGCCGCCGCGCACTCCTGCGCCGAGCAGGAGAAGGCCGCGGCGAAGGCCGCCGCGAGCTACCAGATCTCCGGCATCGGCGCCGTCGTCTACTAGCTGCGGACCGGCCGTGCGCTGGCACCGCGCGATCGTCGCGGTTCACCGCGACATCGGGTACTTCTTCGCCGCGCTGACGGTGGTCTACGCCGTCTCCGGGGTCGCCGTCAACCACGTCGAGGACTGGAACCCGTCATATCGCCTCGAGACGCGGCGCCACGACGTCGGCGCGCTTCCCGCCGGGCCGGCGGACGAGGTGGCCGCCGAGGTGCTCGCGCGCCTCGCGATCGCAGAGAAGCCGCGCTCCGCGGTGCGCGTCGGCGACCGTCTCGTGAAGGTGTTCCTGCACGAGCGGACGCTCACGGTGGCGCTGCCCGAGGGCACGGTGGTGGACGAGCGCCGCGCGCGCAGGCCGCTGCTGTTCGAGGCGAACTTCCTCCACCTCAACCGCGGCAAGGGGTGGTGGACGTGGTTCGCCGACGTCTACGCCGTCGGCCTCGCAGTGCTCGCCCTCACCGGCATCTTCATCCTGAAGGGAAACAAGGGTCTGCCGGGCCGCGGCAAGTGGCTCGTGCTCGCCGGCGCCGCGGTCCCGCTGCTCTACCTGCTGATCGTCTGACGGCGACGGGCGCCGCCGCGGTCGAGGGAGCTGACGACGAGGGCGGCAAGGCTGGCGAGGACGAACGCGGGCACCAGCTCGTAGATCACCGCGTCGGAGAGGCCGGACAGCTTCCACGCGACGGTGACGCCGAAGCCGGTGAGCATGCCGGCGACGACCCCCTTCCGGGTGAGCACGTCGGTCCACAGCGACAGCAGCAGCACCGGTCCGAATGCGGCGCCGAGCCCCGACCAGGCGAACAGCACGAACCAGAAGACGACCCGCACGTCCTTGAGCGAGACGGCGAGCGCCGCGACGCCGAGGACGAGCACCGCGACGCGGCCGGCGAGCACGGCGGCGCGGCCGCTGCGCGCCACGCCGAACACGTTCTCGAACAGGTCGCGGGAGACCGCCGAGGCGGCGACCAGGAGCTGCGAGGAGACCGTGGACATGATCGCCGACAGGATCGCGGCGAGCATGACGCCGGCCGCCAGCGGGTGCAGCAGCGACCGCGACAGCAGCGGGAAAAGCTGCTCCGGGTCGCCGCCCTGGCCGAGCTCGGGCATCAGCAGCCGGCCGGCGAGGCCGAGGTAGCCGGCGCCGTAGAACACCGCCACCCCCCATACCATGGCGATCACCTGCGTCTGGCGGATCTTCCCGTCGCCGGACGCCGCCATGTAGCGGGTGAGCACGTGCGGCTGGCCGGGGTAGCCGAGGCCGATGCCGAGCAGCCCGGTCATGAAGCCGAACAGGGCGAACCCGGTGCGTCCGCCGGTGGCGGTCACCAGGTTCGGGTCGGCGGCCGCGAGCTGCTGCAGCATCGCCGCGTAGCCGCCGACCTGTGCGACCACCAGCAGCGGCATGACGACCAGCGCAAGCGCCATGATCGTCCCCTGGAAGAAGTCGGTCCACGAGACCGCGCGGAAACCGCCCATCAGCGTGTAGACGACGATGATGATGCCGCCGGCGGCGATCCCCTGCGGGTAGGAGAGGCCGAGGATCGCCTGCATCGCCTTGCCGGTGGCGGTCATCTGCGCCGCGACGTAGCCGCCGAGCGACACGAAGATGATGGCGACGCTGGCGAGCCGTACGACGTGGCGAGGATCGCCGAAGCGGTCGGCGAGGAAGTCCGGCAGCGTCAGCGATCCCTGCCGCGCCGCCTCGCGGCGCAGCCGCGGCGCCACGAAGTAGAGGTTGGCGACGTAGCCGAGCAGGCAGCCCGGCGCGTACCACAACGCCGACACGCCGTTGACGTACGCCATCCCCACCGCCCCCAGCACCACCCACCCGCTTTCGGAGGACGCCGTCGACGAGATCGCGGTCACCCACGAGCCGAGCGAGCGGCCGGCGAGGAAGAAATCCTCGGGCGAGCGGGTGAGGCGCGCGGCGGCGAAGCCGATGCCGAGGAGGATCGCCATGTACACCGCAGTGACGGCAAGAATGGTCGCGTCAGTGCTCATGGCGGCCCCACAGCAGGTAGTGGACCAACGCGCCGAGCCCGAAGGCGAGCGGCACGACGATGAGGAACACATGGGTGGCGATGGGGATCGGGGTCATGGCGGCGAGCTCCTCGAACGACCCGTCATGGTACTCCGGGCGGCGGCAGGGCGCGACGCCGCGGCAGCTCGCACGTCGCGGCGGTCCGTGCGCACGCTGCTGCTACGATGCCATGGGCACGGTCGGCGCACGGGGCGAGGCCGTGCCGATGAGCTCGGAGGGGGCCGTGATCGTCGTCGCGCAGCTCGTCGCCGGTGTGGCGGCGCTGGTGGTCGGTGCGGAGGTGCTGGTGCGCGGCGCCGCCGGCCTTGCGGCCCGTCTCGGCATCTCGCCGCTGGTGATCGGCCTGACGGTGGTCGCGATCGGCACGAGCTCCCCGGAGCTTGCGGTCACGGCGGCGGCCGCGGTGACGGGCGCGGGCGACCTGGCGGTGGGCAACGTCGTCGGCTCCAACATCTTCAATGTCCTCTTCATCCTCGGCCTCTCGGCGGCGATCACGCCGCTGCTGGTCGCCCGCCAGCTCCTGCGCTTCGACGTGCCGGTAATGCTCGTGGCGTCGCTGCTGCTGGTCGCCACGGCGTGGAACGGCCGGGTGGCGCGCTGGGAGGGGGCCATTCTGCTCGCGCTCGCCGTTGTCTACACGGTCGTCCTTGTGCGCACGGGCCGGCGCGACGGCGCACACGGCGGCCTCACGGCGCCGGCCGGCAGGCTCGATGCGCCGTCCGTGCAGGCGCTGATGGTCGCCGGCGGGCTCGTGCTCCTCGTCCTCGGCTCGCGCTGGCTGCTCAAGGCGGCGGTGGCGATCGCCGGGGCGCTCGGGCTCTCGGAGCTGATCATCGGCCTGACCGTGGTGGCGGCAGGGACGTCGCTCCCCGAGGTCGCCGCTTCGGTGGTCGCGGGGCTGCGCGGCCAGCGCGACATCGCCGTGGGGAACGTGGTCGGTTCCAGCATCTTCAACATCCTGGGTGTGCTCGGCATCGGAGCCGTTGCAGCGCCGTCGGGGCTCGCCGTCGCGCCGGCGGCGCTGCGCTTCGACATCCCGGTCATGATCGCGGTGGCGCTCGCCTGTGTCCCGGTGTTCCTCACCCAGCGGCTGATCAGCCGCGCGGAAGGATGGCTGCTCCTTTCCTACTACCTGGCCTACACGTTGTTCCTTGTTCTCGACGCCCAGGGTCACGACGCGGCGCGGCTGTTCGGCCGGGCGATGCTGGCGTTCGTGCTGCCGATCACCGCGATCGGGCTTGCGGCGCTCGCCGTGCGCTCGCTGCGGCGGGACCGCGCGCGCGCGTAGCCGGGAGGAGGTTCCGCGGCCTCCCGTCGGCGCGGACGTGGGAATCCGTGCCGGCGCAGCCGCGCCGGCTCTTGATGAAGGCGCATGGGGGGCCGGCGCCCTCGCGGGCCCGTACCTCGCCGGGCGCGGCGTTCGCGGGGCGGGGGCGCCCACGTTCCCGACTCACGCGGTGGGACGCTCACGACGATCCGGCGCCCTCATGCCGAAAGCGCCGACGACCCTGCCACGTCGCCGCCGAGCGCGCGCGCCTCCTCGACGGTGTCGATGTCGGTCGCCAGCGACAGCTCGTCCACCAGGGGGATCACGACGCGGCGCTCGGGGTGGGCGAGGCGGTGCTCGCGGCGGACGAACATCAGCCGCAGCGCGCGCTCGAGCTCCGGGATCGTGAGCGCTCCGCGCCGCAGCCGCGCCGCTGCCCGCAGCCCGGCGCCGAGAACAGTCACGGTGACGTCGGGCGGGCGCAGGCGCGCCAGGCGGCCGAGATCGGCCAGCAGCAGGCCGCCGACGAGAGCCCGCAGCATCGCCCGCCGTCGCGCCGCGATAGGCCGGTTGCGGGTGCCGTATCCGACGTCGAACAGCCGGTACATGAAGGCGAGGCGCAGCGCTTCGGGGTCGATCACCACCAGGTGGCCGGGCAGCACCCGGACAGGACGCCCGGCGCCGGCCGGCGTGAGCGGGTAGGCGGGCTTCCACGCCGAGGCGCCGAGGCCGGCCGGTGTCTCCGGCACCACAACCATCGGGAACCAGAAGTCGCTCGGCGCGGTCTCGGCGTACGAGCCCATCAGGCGGGCCAGCACCGCCGGCGGCGGCAGCACGTCGCAGGTCAAGAAGGCGATCGGCGACGCCGGGCGGGCGGCGCGGACGGCGGCGATCGCGGCGCGGATGTTGCCCGCGAACGTCGAGTCGGTGTCGACCAGCGCCGCGTCGCCGATCATCCCTCCGTACACCCGCGCCGGCCCGGCGACCCAGGCGGGGCCGAAGGCCCCCGACGCGCGGGCGCGCTCCAGCACCAGCGAAACCAGCGGCCGGCCCGCGAAGCGCAGCTCGGCGCCCTTGTAGCCGGCGAGCGGGTGCTTGTCGGCGCCGGCGGGGGGCAACCTGCCGGCCCGGCGGTCGCTGCCGCCGAGGATCACCAGCGGAATCTCACGCTCCGTCACGCGCCAGATGGCCCCGCCTCCCCGCGAGGCTCGCGCCGGCGCCGGACGACGGCCTCTCGGGTTGTGCCGATTCTAGCCGGGTTCGCCGCAACGGGCGCGCACCGGCGAGGCCGGCGCCGCCAGCCTGTCTCCGAGGCCCTTCATGCCGTCCCGCCGCCCTGCCCGTTCCGCCCGGCCCCCGGCTCCCGGCCCCCGGCCCCCGACTCCTCGTCTCCGGTCGGGCCGGGGCTCGAGCCACGACCCGCGCAGCTCGAACGACTGTCTCTCGGCATCGGCGGTCCCAGCGGCAGCATGAACGGCACCATCCTCGCGTAACGGTCGTAGCTCTCGGGGAAGCGAAGCCGCAGGTTGTGCTCCTCGCGCCGCGCCCGCTCGACGGTGAGGCGCGCGGCGGGGAGGAACAGCACCAGCGCCGCCCACGCGCGCAGCGACACGATCGCGCCGAGCAGCAGCAGGAGCACCGCGAGCAGGTAGGGGTGGCGCACCCAGCGGTACGGCCCGGCGGTCACCACCGCGCGCGGGCGGCCGAGCGCGCGCACGGCGGCAAGGGCGAGCAGCACTCCGGGCACGAGCAAGACGGCGCCGGCGGCCGCCGAGGCCGGGGTGCGGGAGCCGATCGCCCACGCTCCGCCGGCGCAGCAGGCGACCATCAGCGCCCACGGGACGGATAGCTCGTCCGCCGGCACCCCGGGGTCGATCGGCGGCAGCAGCGTGAACCCCGGCGTCGCCGCCTCCGCGCTAGCGCGCCGCGGCGGCCGCCGGACGCAGCGCGCGGTAGCGCTCGAGGCCGGCGAGGAACAGCGCGGCGGCCCGCTCGAGCTTCGGCGCCGCGAGCACGTAGGCCATGCGCACCTCGTCGGTGCCGGCGCCCGGGGTGGCGTAGAAGCCGCCGGCGGGCGCCACCAGGACGGTCTCGCCGTCGACCGCGTGGTCGGTGAGCAGCCACTCGGCGAAGTCGTCGGAGTCCGCCACGCCGGCCATCTTGACGATCATGTAGAACGCGCCGCGCGGCCGCCGCAGGACGATGCCGGGATCGCGGGTGAGCGCCTCGAACAGCACGTCGCGGCGGTGCTGGTACTCGGCTCGGACCGCCTCGAAGTAGCTCTCGTCGAGGCGGTAGGCGGCGACGGCGCCGAGCTGCTCGAGCGTCGGCGGGCACAGCCGCGCCTGGCCGAACTTGAGCATCGCGGCCATCACCTCGCGGTTGCGCGAGATCACCGCGCCGACGCGGGCGCCGCACGCCGAGAAGCGCTTGGAGATCGAGTCGACGACGATCACGCGCTCGCGCACGGCCGGCAGCTCGAGCAGCGACCGGTGCCGCCTCCCGTCGTAGGAGAACTCCTTG
This sequence comes from uncultured Thermoanaerobaculia bacterium, assembly GCA_964594125.1. GTDB lineage: Bacteria > Acidobacteriota > Thermoanaerobaculia > Thermoanaerobaculales > Thermoanaerobaculaceae > CAVRZJ01. The sequence goes on from CAZQLL010000002.1 coordinate 85,259, forward strand.
TACACCTCGTCGCCGATCAGGAACAGGTCGTGGCGCGCCGCGAACGCCGCCAGGCGCTCGAGCTCCTCCCACGACAGCACGGTGCCTGTCGGGTTGTTGGGCGAGCACACCAGGACCGCGCGGGTGCGCGGCGTCACGGCGGCGTCGAGCGCCTCGTCCGCCGGCAGGTGGAAGCCGTCCTCGGCGTGCGTGCGCACCGGCACGACCGCGAGGTTCGCCATCGCCGCGTAGCCGTTGTAGTTGGTGTAGAACGGCTCGGGGATGATGATCTCCTCGCCGTCGTCGGCGACCACGTTGAAGGCGAACAGGATCGCCTCCGAGCCGCCGTTGGTGATCAGGATGTCGCGCGGCGCCAGCGCGATCGAGTAGCGCTCGAAGTACTCCACCATCGCCGCGCGCAGCTCGGGCAGCCCGTCGGACGGGCCGTAGGCCAGCACCTTCTCCTTGAAGCCGGCAACGGCCCGCAGGAACTCGGGCGGCGTCGCCACGTCGGGCTGGCCGATGTTGAGGTTGTAGATCGAGATGCCGCGGGCGCGCGCGGCGGCGGCGAGCGGCGCGAGCTTGCGGATCGGCGACTCCTGGATGGCGGCGGCGCGCTGCGAGATCCTCATCGCTCCTCCCTGCGCCCCCGAGGGTAGACACCGCCGGGGGAAAAGACAACCTCGCGATGGGGCAGCGCGTATGAGCACGTGCTACCGCGAACATGCGGCGGCGGGGAGGCGACGATGAGCGGCGGCCTGGCTCGGGCGAATGCGGCGGGGGACGGGACGGCGGTGCCGGTGCGGCCGGCGCCGCTGCGCGAATCGCTGGGCGTGCTGGCAGCGCTGGTCGCCGCGAAGCTGGCGGTCCACCTGCCGCTCGCGAGCCGCTACGGGTACTTCCGCGACGAGCTGTACTTCCTCGACCTCGCGCGGAACCTCGACTGGGGATACGTCGATTGTGCGCCGCTGGTCGCGGTGTACGCGAAGCTCGCGCTGCTGCTCGGCGGCTCGCTGCCGGTGCTGCGGGCGATCGCGGCGCTCGCCGGGGCCGGCGTGGTGGTGCTCGCGGCACTGCTCGCCCGCGAGCTCGGCGGCGGCCGCACGGCGCAGGCACTCGCCGGCCTTGCCGTGATCGCGACGCCGATCTACCTCGGGATCAGCTCGATCCTGTCGATGAACGTCTTCGAGCCGCTGTTCTGGATGGGGTGCGCCTGGGTGGTGGCGCGCATCGTCCGCACCGGCGACTCGCGCCTCTGGGTGTGGTTCGGGGTGCTCGCCGGGCTGGGGCTGGAGAACAAGCACTCGACGCTGTTCTTCGGCGCCGCCCTGGCGGCCGCGCTCGTGCTCACGCCGCTGCGCCGCGAGCTGGCGCGCCGCTGGATCTGGATCGGGCTGGGCGTCGCGGCGATGCTGTTCCTGCCGAACGTGGTCTGGCAGGCCGCGCACGGCTTCCCGACGCTGGAGGACCTGCGCAACGTGCGCGAATCGGGGAAGAACGTCGTGCTCGCGCCGCTGCCGTTCCTCGGGCAGCAGGCGATGATGATGCACCCGCTGCTGGCGCCGCTGTGGGTGGGCGGTCTCGTTTCATTGCTGGTCGGCAGGCTGCGCCGCTTTCGTGTGCTCGGCTTCACGTACGTGATCCTGCTCGTGTTGTTCATCGCCACGCACGCCAAGGACTACTACGTCGCTCCGGCCTACCCGATGCTGATCGCCGCCGGCGCCGTGGCGCTCGTCTGGTTGTTCGAGCGTCTGCCGCGGACGCGCGGACGGCGCTGGCCCGCGCTCGCCGCCGGTGCGTGGATCGTGGCGGCGGGGGCGCTGACGGCGCCGCTGGTCACGCCGATGCTGTCGCCCGAGCGGCACGTCGCGTATCGCGTCGCGCTCGGCGTTCAGGACGCGAGGACCGAGGTCGCACACGACGGACCGCTGCCGCAGATCTTCGGCGACCAGTTCGGCTGGCCGGAGCTGGTCGCGGAGGTCGCCCGCATCTACCACGCCCTGCCGCCGCAGGAGCGGGCGAAGGCGACGATCTTCGCGTCGAACTACGGCGAGGCCGGTGCGCTCAACCTCTGGGGTCCGCGTCACGGTCTGCCGGCCCCGGTATGCGCGCACCAGAACCACTACTTCTGGGGCCCCGGCGACGCCGGCAGCGAGGTGGTGATCTGGCTGCAGTGGGGGCGCCGCCACCTGGAGCCGATGTTTGCGTCGGTGGAGCAGGCGGGCGAGCACCACCACCCGTGGGGCATGGCCGAGGAGAACCGGCCGATCTTCGTCTGCCGCGGCGGCAAGCGCACGTTTGCCGAAGCCTGGGACGACCTCAAGCACTGGAACTAGATTTCCGCTGCGGTGAAGCCGCAGCGGAAATCTAGAATGGGAGAAAGACGCTCGGAGAAGACCCGGAGCTGCAGCGGCGGGCCGCTCCGCTAGACTTCCCGGTCATGGAGTGGCGGCTGATCGTGGACGCGCCGGCGGGCGGCGCGTGGAACATGGCGGTGGACGAGGCGCTCGCCGAGGCTGTCGCCGCCGGGGCGTCGCCGCCGGTGCTGCGCCTGTATCGCTGGGCGCCGCCGTGCCTGTCGCTCGGCTTCGCTCAACCGTACGACGCGGCGGACGCCGCATTCTGCGCGAAGCATGGGATCGACGTCGTGCGGCGGCCGACCGGCGGGCGGGCGGTGCTGCACCATCTCGAGCTGACCTACAGCGTCTGCGCACCGCTCGGCCGCAGTCCTTTCACGCGCGACCTCCAGGCCGCCTACCAGGCGATCTGCCGCGCGCTGGTCGCCGGCCTGCGGCGCCTCGGCGTCGCAGCCGAGCTGTCGGGGGCGCCCGAGAACGGCATGATCAAGCCGACGCAGGCGATCCCGTGCTTCATCGGCCCCGCCGCCGGCGAGGTGGTGGTCGGCGGTCGCAAGCTCGTCGGCTCGGCGATGCGGCGGGTAGGGGACAGCATCCTGCAGCACGGCTCGATCCTCGAGGGGTGGGACGGTGCGACTCAGGCGGGCTGCCTGGGACTCGCCGACGACCGCGAGCTGCGCCCGGCAGTGGTCACCCTCGCCGACCTGCTCGGCGTGGCCCCTGCGGCGCCCGTGCTGACGGAGGCGATCGCGGCGGGGTTCGTCGAGGCGCTCGTGACGTCGTTCACGAGCTCGTCGCTCACGGCGACCGAGCGCGCGCGAGCCGAGGCGCTCAAGCGCGAGCGCCACGCCAGTGATCGTTGGGTTGTGGATCGCGTGAGGACCGAACACAGGTCTCAGTAGCACCGCATACGGCCTCCATGGGGTAGGGAGCCGTGGGCAGCGTCCACACCTTGTGGCCGACCCCGACGGTGCGAACGACCGGTCGCGCTGGACGCCCGTGCGTGCTGTGTCGGGAGCTTGTTCCCGCCCAGCCGCTAATGCCGGCGGAAGTACGGGACGCACAGCGGGTTCGAGCAGTGCGCGACGCGCACCTCGGGGGTCGGGTAGTCGGAGTATGCGATCAAAGGCATGCCGTCGCTTCCCACCGTTACCGAGGTCGCTGTGTCTGTGTCAGCCGTGTCGAAGGCCACGGTCGTCGTGGCGGAGCACATGACATCCACGCAGTGCGCTGCCCGTAAAGCGCCTTCGTTCTCATTGTGGTAGGTGATCAACCCGAGCCCGTCGGCGCCGGTCGTGAGCCCGAGACCGCCACCCATGCTGGTGCCGGTAGCGACGCTCGCCCCGATGGTCGCCGACGAACACACGATATCCGAGCAGTGCGCGACTTTGAACCCGCTGACCGGGCCTTGAAAGCGGTACACGAGCAAGCCAAACCCATCGGAGCCTGTCGTGATCGGGCCTAGTGGATAGGTGTTCCCGGTGGCGTCGATTGTCGCGATCGTGGCGGCGGAGCATGGGGTGTCATTACAGTGTGCCACCCTGATCTCACGCACGGTCAAGTCCCACTTGAAGTAGCCGATCAGCCCCAGGCCGTCGGCGCCGATGGTGATCGAAGGCTCGATGCGGCCCTGCACGCCGACGCTATCGAGGGCTGCGAAGGTCGCGGATGTGCAGGCGACGTCCGAGCAATGCGCCACTTTGAGGGTCCTGTTCGTTCGGTCGGCGTAGGAGATCAGGCCAAGACCGTCCGCACCGATGCTGATCGCAGGATACGCACCCACGTCGCCCGCCGTGTCGAGCGCGGTTACGGTCGACGAAGCGCAGGTGATATCCGAGCAGTGAGCGATCTTGAGGTCGAAGGCGACGTAGTCGTAGTAGGCGATAATCGCGAGACCGTCGCTGCCGATGGCCAACGACAGCGTCACAATTGGGCCGCTGTCGAGTGTGCTAGTCGTGGCCGAAGTGCATGCGAGATTCGCGCAGTGGGCGACTCGAAGGCTCCCGTCTACTCCTCTGTACGCGATGAGGCCCAGCCCGTCGACGCCGATCGCCACCGAGGGGCTGGAGCCGCTGGCTATTGTGGACCGAGTGAAACCCGGCACCTCGATCGGGCCGGCGGGCCCTGCTGGGCCTTGCGGTCCCGCCGGCCCCTGCGGGCCTTGCGGGCCCGCGACGGCTCCCCAGGCGACCGCGTCCCCTGTGGAGACGAGGCCCTGCCCGGCGACGCTTCCCACGGCGCTCAGCTTCGCCGCGGTGACCGCGGCGTCCGCGAGCTTCGGGGTCGACACGCCGCCCTCGGCGACCGAAACGGTGTCGGCCGCAAGCACAATGCCGTCGCCGGCACCGACGTGGACGGTCACCACTCCAGGGCCGCCACCGCCCGCGAGGCCCTGGCCGGCGATCACCTCGGTGACGCCGCTCGATGCGCCCTCGGCGAGGAGGCCGGCCGGGTACTCCATCTCGAACGTGGTGGGATCCTGCGAGCCGTTAGCGATACCTGAGCCGTAGGCGATGATCCTGCCCAGGCCGGACATAACCTCGACCTCGAGGCGCGTATTGTCGGTGGATACGCCCGGGAAGCGATCCTTGAATGCCACTTGTCGCTGTGAGAGCTCCCGCACCTGAAGCTCCGTGGACCCTCTGAAGCTGTTGTTGCCGTCGTACGCGGACACGCGCACGAGGGCGCTCTTGCCGGTCGTTTCCACCAAGCCGAAATTGAAACGGGCGTCGGACTCAGCGGCGGGTAGAGTCTGGTACACGCCGAGGATCTGCGTCCTCTCGCCCACCCCGATGGCAAAGGACGCCGGCACCCCGGCGAAGTGCTGTCCCACGGAATCGCGATCGCCCGAGGAAGGCCCTTTCGAGTACGTCCGGGAGGCCACGCTCAGCCTCTGCGCTGCACACGTGATGCGAAGGGCGCCGAACGCCTCGCGCTGGAAGAGCGTCTCGACGACGTTGTCGATGCGCTCTGTGTTGCCCGCCGCAATCGCAACGTCTGCCCATGGCGGATTGGGGTTTGCCGTGCCCCGCTCGAGGAAATAGACCCGCGCAGTGGCGGTGTCCGGCCCCGGGTTGTGAATCCACACCGTGGTATACCAGTCGGAGGGGGAGACCCCGGCATCCCTGGCGGCCATCGGGAGGAACAAGTCCGAGCCCGCGAACCCAGCATGAGCGGGCGCCGTGCCAGCCGCGACCGCGGCGAGCAGGCAAAGGAACGACTCGGCGACGATCGATCTCATCGTTCACCTCCAGTGTCTGCAGAGCCGGCTCCTCGATCTTCCTGCTTGCTGCCGGCGCTCTCAGTCACCCTCGGCGAGAGCGCGGAACATCCTGTTCAACAAGAATACGTGGAAGTTGTCAGTTGAGCCACTTGCAGAGCTCGCAAGAAGGGTCATCGTGAGGAGCCCGACACCGCCGCCGGAACTCAGAAGCGGTACGTGAAGCCGGCCATGCCGAAGACGGCGCGCCGCTTTTCGACGATCGGGCTGTCCTGCACGTCGTCGTCGAGGCGGTCGGCGCGCACGAGCGCGAGCACGGTGACGCGCGGCGAGGCGCGCCACAGCAGCGACAGCGAGGCCCGCGTGGTCAGCATCGCCTCGCCCTCGTACGCGGGCCGGTCCGGCAGCGCCTCGTCGGGGTTGACACCGTAGTAATAGTCGACGAGGCCGGCGTTCTGCCACTCGATGCCGACCGCCGGGGTGAGCAGGACCTTGCGGTCGGCGAGCGGCTGCGCCCACGAGACGTCGACGCCGACCTCGACGCCGCTGCTACGGCCGAGCAGGTCGGCGAACGCCGTGGTGGCGATGCCGAAGCGGCCGCGCCGCCACTCGAGCGCGAGGCCGCCGTCGACGCTGCCCTGGCGCTCCTCCATGCCGGCGAGGTAGGGCGAGTCGTCCTCCTCGTAGCCGGCGAAGCGGTAGCGCCCGCGCACGTCGAGGTCGAGCTCGGTGCCGTCCACGAGCTTGTAGCCGAAGCGGATCCCCTGGAAGTAGAAGCGCTTGTACGACAGCTCGAGGAACGGGATCGGCATGACGTCGGCGTCGGCGCCCTTGTACGGCTTGGGCGAGGAGACAACCCCCAGCCCAAGCGACCAGCGCAGGCCGGACGACGGGGGCGGGCCCTGGGCGAGGCCGGGCGTCGCGAGCGCGAGGGAGATGGCGGCGGCGGGAACGATGCGATTCCACATGCCGCCCGGGCAACCGCCGCGGCGCGCGTTCTCTTCCCGCCTCATGCCGTGCCCCTCCGCAGGTCGGCGAGCAGGGCCGCCAGGTCGGCGGGCAGCGGCGCTTCGAACGTCATCGGCGTGCCGGTGACCGGGTGGGTGAAGGTGAGCCGCCAGGCGTGCAGCGCCTGGCGCGGGAAGTCGCGGCAGCGGGCGGCGAGCGCGGGGTCGTCGATGCCGCGCCACTGGCGGCCGGCGTACACCTGGTCGCCGACCAGCGCATGGCCGATGTGCGCCATGTGGACTCGGATCTGGTGGGTGCGACCGGTCACCGGCCGGCACTCGACGAGCGCCGCGCCGGCGAAGCGCTCGCGCGTCCACCACAGCGTCCGCGACGTTCGCCCGCCCTGGATGACAGCCATCCGCTTGCGCTCGCTCGGGTGGCGGGCGATCGGCGCGTCCACCACCCCGTCGTCGCGGGCGGGCACGCCGTACACCGCGCACAGGTAGCGCTTCTCGGTGGTGCGCCAGCGGAACGAGAGCGACAGCGCCCGGTGCGCGGCGTCGTTCTTGGCCGCGACGAGCACGCCGGAGGTGTCCTTGTCGAGGCGGTGGACGATCCCCGGCCGCTCGACGCCGCCGATCCCGGAAAGGTCCTTGCAGTGGGCGAGGAGCGCGTTGACCAGCGTGCCGTCGGGGTTGCCCGCGGCGGGGTGGACGACCAGCCCGGCGGGCTTGTCGATCACGATCAGGTGCTCGTCCTCGTACAGCACGGCGAGCGGGATCTCCTGCGCCGCCACCTCGCTAGGGACGGCCTCGGGCGGCGACACCTCGACGGCGTCGCCGGCCGCCAGCAGCGCCGACGGCTTGGCGGCCCTGCCGTTGCGCAGGACGTGCCCGTCCTCGATCCAGCGCGCCGCCTGCGAGCGCGACCACCCCCCGACGGCGGCCAGGAAGCGGTCCAGGCGCAGGCCGGCGTGCTCGACCGGGACGACGAAGCGGGAAGGGTTGTCGCTCACCACGACCCGGCAGGCCCCCGGCGCCGTTCTCGGGAGCGCGGGCGCCCTCGCCCGCGCGCCGGCGCTGCTCCGGGGCGCCCGGGCCGGCGAGGGTGCCGGCCCCCCGACCGGGTACAGCGGGTGCTGGAGAGCCGAAGCCGCGCCGGCGACCCCCGCCGCCGTCCAGAAGGGTGCACGCACGCAGGGACGCTCATGCCGACGTCTTCTTGCCGTGAGCTGTCGGCTGCGAGCTGTCAGCCTCCTGTTGGCGCCGCGACCACGCCGCCAGCGCGATGCCGGCGACGACCATGCCGATCGCAATCGCCTGACTGGTGGACAGCATCCCGCCGAGAACGAAGCCGCGGTCCGCGTCGCCGCGGAAGTGCTCGATGACGAAGCGGCCGACGCCGTAGGTCATGAGGTATGTCGCGAGGACGATGCCGGGCGCCGGCCGCCGCTTGTAGAGCCAGGCGAGGAGGCCGTAGTTCGCCAGGTTGAACACGGCTTCGTAAAGCTGCACCGGGTGCAGCGGGACGTGAAGTGGGGTGCCCGAGATCGAGTGCGCCAGCGGGTGGGTGAACGTCACGGCCCACGGCCGCTCGCAGGCGGCGCCGTAGCAGCAGCCGGCGGCGAAGCAGCCGAGGCGGCCGAAGAAATGGCCGAGCGCCAGCGACGGCGCCAGCGCGTCGGCGGCGCGGCGGAACGGGATGCGGTAGCGCCGCAGCAACACGAACGCGGCGATCGCGGCGCCGATGAACCCGCCGTAGAACACGCCGCCCGAGCGCAGCAGCCACCACAGGTTCTCGAGCGACGTCAGGTAGCTCGGCGAGGTGACGAGCAGCAGCACCTTGGCGCCCACCAGGCCCCACAGCACCACCCAGAACGCCAGGTCGGCGACGCGCTCGCCCGGCAGGCCGGCGGCGGTGGCGCGCTTGCCGGCGAGCCAGATGCCGAGCGCGATGCCGGTGACCAGCAGCACGCCATACGTCGGGATGGCGAGGAAGCCGAGATCAATCAGCCTGGGCAGCACGCTTCCTCCTTGCCGCCAGCAGCTCCGCGAGGATCACGATGCCGGCGCCGACGGTGATGCACGAGTCGGCGACGTTGAACGTCGGCCACACGTGCTCGCGGCCGCCGATCCGCACATAGACGTCGAGAAAGTCCACCACCTCGCCGCGCGCGAGCCGGTCGGCGAGGTTGCCGAGCGCGCCGCCGAGCACCAGCGCCAGCCCGCAGCCGGCGAGGCGGTCGCCGCCGCCGCGCAGGAGCTGCCAGGCGAGAACGCACACCACCGCCACGACAGCGGCGAGCAGCAGCGTCTGCACCAGCGGTCCGGAGGAGCCGAGCAGGCCGAAGGCTATCCCGCGGTTGCGCGAGTGCACGAGGCGGAACAGGCCGGGGATCACCTCGCGCTGCGCGCCCCAGGGGATCCCCGCGATCACCCACGCCTTGCTGAGCTGGTCGGCGGCGACGACGGCGGCGGCGATCGCAACGGCGCCGGCGGGCCTCACCGCGGTCCCTCCTGCTCGAGGCGCAGGACGACGTCGAGGCAGCGCGCGCACAGCTCGGGGTGGCGCTCGTGGCGCGGCGGCGCCGCCGACACCTGCCAGCAGCGCGGGCACGGCGTCCCCTCGGCGCGGCGGACGCCAAAGCGCAGGCCGGGATAGGCGGCCGACTCGACTGTCCCCTTGCCGTCGACCGTCTGCGACACGATGCACAGCTCCTCGAGGGTGGCGCGGGCGGCGGCGAGGTCGGCGGCGAGCGCCGTGCGGTCGCCCGCGAGCACCACGGCGGCCTCGAGCCCCTTGCCGAACTCGCCGGCCTGGCGGTGCACCTCGAGCTCGCGGTAGACCTCCTCGCGCAGGGCGAGCAGGCGGCCGAGCGCCGCGTCGGCGTCGCCGGCCTCGCCGGCGTCGGCGAGCAGATCCAGCTCGGCGAGGTGCACCGACGGCAGCTCGGTACCAGGGAGGTGCTCCCACACCTCGTCCGCCGTGAACGCGAGCACCGGCGCGATGGCGGTGGTCAGCATGTGCGCTAGGCGCCACAGCACGGTCTGCGCCGAGCGCCGCGCGGCATCGGCGGGGTGCGAGCAGTACAGCCGGTCCTTGAGAACATCGAGGTAGACGGCGGAGAGGTCGACGTTGCAGAAGTTGTTGAGCGCGTGGTAGACGGCGTGGAACTCGTAGTCGCGGTAAGCCTTCTCGATGCGGCGCGCGAGGTCGCGGCCGCGGCGCAGGAAGTGGGCATCGACCGGCAGCAGCTCGGCGGTCGCGACCGCGTGCCGCGCCGGGTCGAAGTCGTACAGGTTCGACAGCGGGAAGCGCAGGGTGTTGCGGATCTTGCGGTACGCCTCGGCGATCCGGTCGAGCGACTCGAACGAGAACGGCATGTCCTCGCGGAAGTCGACCGACGCCGCCCACAGCCGCAGCACGTCGGCGCCGAACCTGTTGGTGACCTCGATCGGCGAGATCACGTTGCCGAGCGACTTCGACATCTTGCGGCCGGCGCCGTCGAGGACGTGCCCGTGCACGACGACGCTCCTGAAAGGCGCCGCGCCGTGCGTCACGACGCCGACCAGCAGCGAGGCCTGGAACCAGCCGCGGTACTGGTCGTGCGCCTCGAGGTAGACGTCGGACGGCCACGACAGCCCGGCGAAGCGGCCGTTGTCGCACACCGCCAGGTGCGAGGCGCCGGAGTCGAACCAGACGTCGAGGATGTCGTTCTCCTTCTTCCATGCCGTGCCGCTGCACCGCGGGCACGCCAGTCCGGCGGGCGCAAACGCCTCGACCGGGTGCGCGTACCAGGCGTCGGCGCCCTCCGCCGCGAAGCGCTCCTCGACGCCCGCGAAGAACGCGCGCGCCGCCTCGCGGTCGCTGCCGTCCGGCCAGATCGCCCGGCACGCCTCGTCGGCGCACACCAGCACCGTGATCGGCGAGCCCCAGCGGCGCTGGCGCGACACGCACCACTCGAAGCGGTTTTCGACCATGCCGGCGATGCGCGGCTCGCCCCACGGCGGCACCCACGTCGCCTTGTGGATCTCGTCGAGCGCCCGCGCCCGCAGATCGAGGCGGGCGTGCGGCGTGGCGTCGGGGGTGAGGGCGATGAAGTACTGCTCGGTGGCGCGGAAGATCACCGGCTGCTTGCAGCGCCAGCAGTGCGGGTAGTCGTGCTCGCCGGTGCCCGACGCGAGCAGCGCGCCGACGCGCTCGAGCTCCGCCGTGATCTTCGGGTTGGCCTCGAGCACGCGCTCGCCGGCGAGACCGGCGACCTCGGCCGTGTAGCGGCCGGCGTCGTCGACCGGCGAGACGATCGGGATTCCCTCGACCTTGCCGGTGCGGAAGTCGTCCTCGCCGTGCCCCGGCGCGGTGTGGACGAGACCGGTGCCGGTGTCGAGGGTGACGTAGTCGGCCGTCACGATGCGGAACACCCCCGCGCCGGCGGGCACGGCGGCGCGCCACGCCTGTGCGAGCGGGTGGACATAGGACATGCCGGCGAGCGCGCGGCCCGGCGCGCGCCCGGCGACGTCGCCGGAAAGCCCCGCGTGTCCCAGCGCGGCGGCCGCCAGCGCGCCGGCGGTGACGATGCCGCCCTTCGCGGTCTCGACGAGCACGTACTCGGCGTCGGGGTGGACGGCGATCGCCAGGTTGGACGGGATCGTCCACGGCGTCGTCGTCCAGATCGCGAACGCCGCCGGCGCGTCGCCGCCCGCACCGAACGCGCGCCGCACCGCCCCGGAGTCGGCCGCGGGGAACGCCACGAAGATCTCGGGGTCGCGCCGCGCGTGGTACTCGAGCTCCGCCTCGGCGAGCGCGGTGCGGCAGTGCCAGCACCAGCGGATCGTCTTGCGCTCGCGGTACAGCAGGCCCTGCTCGACCACGCGGCCGAGCGCCGCCGCGATGTCGGCCTCGTAGCGCGGCGACATGGTCAGGTAGGGGTCGTCCCAGGCGCCCCAGCCGCCGAGGCGGCGGAACTCGTCGCGCTGGATGGCGACGAACTTCTCGGCGTAGCGGCGGCAGGCGGCGCGGATCTCGAGGTCGGACATCTCGCGCTTCCTGGCGCCGAGCTCGCGGTCCACCTTGTGCTCGATCGGCAGCCCGTGACAGTCCCACCCCGGCACGTACGGCACGTCGTAGCCGAGCATCGTCCGGGTGCGGACGACGAAGTCCTTGAGGATCTTGTTGAACGCCGTGCCGAGGTGAATGTGCTCGTTGGCGTACGGCGGCCCGTCGTGGAGGACGAAGCGCGGGCGGCCGGCGCGGGCGGCGCGCAGCGTGCGGTACATCTCCTCCCGCTCCCAGCGCGCCAGCCGCTCGGGCTCGCGTCTGGCGGCGTCGGCGCGCATCGGGAACTCGGTCTTCGGCAGGTTCAGCGTTTCCTTGTACATGATGATCCTCTGCCCCCCGCGCCCGCGGCGCGCGGCGGTTCCGCGCACGTTAAGCGCCGCCGCCGCGAGCGTCAAGGGAGCGCGGTTGCTGCGTCTCGAGGACCGCGACGGCGATCGCGAGCCCGCCGTCGTGCGAGATCGACAGGTGGCAGCGGGCGGCGCCGAGCGCCGCCGCGCGCGCGGCGGCGGCGCCGGAGAGGACGAGCGCCGGCGCGCCGCTCGCCGTCCTCACCACCGCCACGTCGCGCCAGCCGATGCCGTCGCCCCACCCGGTGCCGAGCGCCTTGAACGCCGCCTCCTTGGCGGCGAGCAGGCCGGCGACGTGCGAAGCGTCGCCGGGGCGGGCGACCTCGCCCGGGTTGAAACAGCGCGCCAGGAAGCGCTCGCCGTGGCGGCCGACGAGCGCCGCGGCCCGGTCGACGGGTACCAGGTCGACGCCGATGCCGACGATCATGGGCGCCGCGTCGCCTCCGCGAGCCAGACGAAGGCCGCCACGAAGTGGAGCGCGCCGAAACCCGAGAGCGCGCCGCGCAGCACCGGCGAGTCGACGAGCGGGATCAGCGCCAGCGGCACCCGGGGGACGACCACCACGCCCCAGAAGCGGCTCCACGGCGCGAGGATGAAAAACCACCCCGCGGCGCACAGGTAGAACACCACGCCGAGCGCCGCGACCGTCTTCCGGGAGGGGAGCGCCACCACGCGCGGATTGTAGACCGTGCCTCCGGACGGATGGTCAGCGGCCGGCGGCGAGCGCCGCCCGCGCGCGGCGCTCCGCCGCCGCGCGGTCCGGCAGCGGCAGGCCGGCGAGCGCCGCGAGCTCGACGGCGTCGCCGGCGGCGAGCCGCGCGAGCACGCCGCGGTACTCGGCGGCGGCGCGCTCCTCCCAGCCGAGGCGCCGGAGCGCCTCGGCGAGCAGCAGCCTCACCTGGTACGGGCGGGGGTCGAGATAGAGCGCCGCGCGAAACGACGCGATCGCCAGCTCCGAGCGTCCGGAGAGGTCGTGGACGAACCCCTCCAGCGCGTGCGCCGCGGGGTTGGCAGGGTCCGCCGCGAGCGCCTCGTCGAGCAGCGCGGCGCTCTCTTCGAGCCGGTCCGCGAGCAGCAGCCGCACCGCCTCGGCGAGCCGCTCGCGCGTGTCCCGCGGCGCGGGCGCCGGGGACGGAGGAGCGGGCGCCGGGCGCCGGGCCTTGGGCGCCGGTTCCTCCTTGCGTCGTGCCGATGCGGCCGCCCACCGGTCGCCCTTCCCCGGGTGCGCGAATCCGGACCGCGCGCCGGCTCCTCCTTCGCCTCTCCCGGCGCCCAGGTCCCGGCGCCCGGCGCCCGGCACCCCGCGCTCCGGGGACGCCTCTGCCCTGCGATAGCAGAAGCAGTCGCCGAGGTCCACCGGCACGAGCGCGTCGCTGACCTGCCACAGCGTCTCGGCCGGCCCGAGAAAGAGCACACCGTCGGGGGCGAGCGCGGCGGCCACGGCGGCGACCACGCGGCGCTGCGAGGACGGCCGGAAGTAGATCAGGACGTTGCGCATGAAGATGACGTCGAACGGCGCCCCCGGCGGCGCGAGCGGCTCGCGCACGAGGTTGAGGGTGCGGTAGTCGATGCGCGAGCGCAGTGCGGCGGCGAGCTCGTGCTCGCCGGCGGCGCCGGCGAAGTGACGGGCCTTGAGCTCCGGCGGCACGGTGGCGACGGCACGATCGCCGTAGCGGCCGCGGCGGGCGGCGGCCAGCGCCTCCTCGTCCACGTCGGTGGCCAGCAGGCGCCAGTCCCATCCGGCCAGCGCCGGCTCCCCGGCGAGCACGATCGCCAGCGTGCCCGGCTCCTCGCCGCGTGCGCACCCCGCCGACCACAACCGCAGCGTGCGGGTGGCGGCACGCGCGGCGAGCAGCGCCGGCAGCACGCTGCGGGCGAGCGCGGTGAAGTGCTGCGGGGTGCGGAAGAAGTACGACTCGTTGACGGTCGCCAGCGGCAGCAGCGCCCGCCACTCGTCGGCGAGCGCCCCGCGCGCGAGCGCGGAGACGTAGGCCGCGAGGGACGCCTGCCCGGTGGCGCGGACCCGCTCGCCCGCGGCGCGGACGAGGAACGGCAGGTGCGCCGGAGGCACGACGTTGCCGCTCACCTCCTCGATCAGGCGGGCCAGCGCGGCGGCGGGGTCGGTCATGGCCGCACGGTGTTGCGCCCCGCGGCCTTCGCCTCGTACATGCGGTGGTCGGCGAGCGAGACCAGCGCGGAGGCGCTCGCGCCGCCGCCGAGCTCGGCGGTGGCCGCGGCGCCGAACGAGCCGGTGACGGCGATCTCGGTGCCGGAGGGCAGCGTGATGGGCCGGTCGGCGAGCGCGCGCCGCAACCGCTCGGCGGCGGCGCGGGCACCCTCGAGGTCGATCTCTGGAAGCACCGCGAGGAACTCCTCGCCGCCGTAGCGGCCGAGCGCGTCGGCGGTCCGCAGGCACCGGCGCAGCGCGGCGGCGGCCGTGCGCAGCACCGTGTCGCCGGCGAGGTGCCCGTGCGTGTCGTTGACCACCTTGAAGTGGTCGAGATCGCCCAGCACGACGGCGAGCGGGCGGCGGTGGCGCTGCGCGCGCTCGAGCTCGGCGGCGAGCCGCTCGTGGATCGCCCGGTGGTTGAGCACGCGGGTGAGCCCGTCGAGCATCGAGAGGTCGCGCAGCCGCTCGGCGAGGCGCGCGTTGTCGAGCACGAGCGCCAGGTGGCCGGCGAGCCTTTCGAGCAGCGGCCGCGAGAGCGCCTGGAACTGCGCGGGCTGGGTCGGCAGGAACGCCGCCACGCCGATCGAGTCGCGCACCGGCAGGCGCATGAGGAAGAGATCGTCGAGCGGCGGCGCGGGGCTGCCGTCGCGATCGCCGTTGACCACCGCCTCGACCGCCGCGCCGGCCTCGGCCGGCACGGCGGCGAGCAGCGCCGCGGTGAGCCGCTCGACGCCCTCGCTGGAGAACTCCTGCGGCAGCAGCACGTGGACCGTGACCGCGTGCGGCTCGGAGATCGCGATCGCGAGGGCGGAGACGTCGACCACGTCGGCGAGGGTGCGCAGCGCGACGAGGTTCGTCTCGGAGAAACCGCCCGCGGCGAGGCCGCGCTCGAGCAGCGAGCCCGAGAGCGTGGACTGCATGAGCGCGCCGTCGAACTGGCGCGCGAGGCGGGCGAACACCTCGAGGGGGCCGCGCGGCGGGTCGTCCGCGGGCGCCGGCGGCGCGCCCCCCGGGCGCCCGCGCGCCACCGCGATCAGCCGCGTCACCGTGGCCGCGAGGTCCGCCGCCTCGTGGTCCTTGGTGAGGTACGCGTCGGCGCCGGTGCGCAGCCCCCAGTAGCGCGACGGCGCCTCGCCGTGGCTCGTCACCACGACCACCGGGATGTGCGCCGACGCGGGGTCGCTCTTGAGCAGGCGGACAAGGTGGTAGCCGTCCATCGCGGGCATCTCGAGGTCGGTCACCACCGCGTCGGGCTGCTCGCGCAACGCCAGCTCGGCGCCCTCGAGGCCGTCCCGCGCGGGGAGCACCGCGAACCCGGCGCGCGAGAGCGTGCGCGCGAGCAGCGTCCGCGAGATGTCGCTGTCGTCGACCACCAGCACGCGCCCCGAGTTCATGGCCGCCCGCCCTCCAGGAACGGCGCGAGCGCCGCGCCGATGCGCGCGGGCGGCAGGGCGATGTCGGCGGCGCCGCCGTCGAGCGCCGCCTTCGGCATGCCGAACACCACCGAGGTCGCCTCGTCCTGCACCACGGTGAGGCCGCCGGCCCGCCGCAGCTCGGCCAGGCCCTCGGCGCCGTCGCTTCCCATCCCGGAGAGCAGCACGCCGGCGGTGGCGCGCGGGAACGCGGCAGCGCACGAGCGGAACAGGTCGTCGGCGGAAGGCCGGTGGCCGCGCCGCGGCGGCGACACGCGGTCGAGGCGCAGCAGCCCGTCGGCGCCAAGCAGCAGGTGCGCGCCCGGCGGCGCGACCGCCACGCCCCCGGCCGGCGGCGCCGCGCCGTCGGCGGCGAGCCGCACCACGCGGTGCAGCTCGGCGGCGAGCCACTCGGCGAACGAGGTCTCGAAGCCGGCGGCGATGTGCTGCACCACGATGGCGGCGGCGTGTGTCCCGGCGGGGAACGCCGCCAACACGTCGCGGACGGCGGTCGGCCCGCCGGTGGATGCGCCGATGGCGACGAAGCGGATCGCGGCCGCCGGCGCCGGGAGCTCCCGCGCGGCGGCCGGCCCCGCGTGCCGGCCGGCCGCCGCCGGGTCGGGCCGCGGTCGGCCCGCCGCGATGGCGGCGAGCGTCGCCGGCAGCAAGGCGGCGAGCGCCTCCCACCCGGCGGCGTCGCTCGGCTTGGCGATCACCTCGACGGCGCCGCAGCGGATCGCCTCGAACGCGGTGCGCGCCCGGTCGCGCGCGGCGCGCGAGCTCAGCACCACGATCGGCGTCGGCCGCAGCGCCATGATCCGCTCGGTGGCCGCGAAGCCGTCGGTGCCTGGCATCTCGATGTCCATCAGCACGATATCGGGGTGCAGGCGCAACGTCGCTTCCACGGCCTGCGCGCCGTCGGCCGCCTCGCCGGCGACCTCGAGCGATCCCGGACGCGCCACCAGCCGGCGCAGCACCGCCCGCACGGTCGCCGAGTCGTCGACGACGAGCACGCGCACCGGGGCGGCCGCCGTCACCGGCGCCCCCCGAGCCGGCGCACCACGTCGGCGAGCTCGCCGGGGTCGAGGCGCTGCTTGGCGAGGTAGGCGTCGGCGCCGGCCTCGAGCCCGCGCAGCCGGTCCTGCGGACGGTCGCGCGTCGACACCACGATCACCGGGAGCTGCGCGAGGCGGGGAATGGCGCGCAGGCGGCGGGTGAGCTCGTACCCGTCCATCCCGGGCATCTCGACGTCGGTCACCAGGCAGTCGAAGCGCTCGGCGGCGAGCTGCGCGAGCGCCTCCACGGCGTCGGGCGCGACGGCCACCGCGAACCCCGCGTCCTCGAGCAGGCGGCGCTCCATCTCGCGCGTCACCGGCGAGTCGTCGACGAGCAGCACGCGCAGCGGCGGAGCGACCTGCGCGCCGGCGGCCGGCGCCGCCGCGGGCCGCTCGCCGGCGCGCGCCAGCGCGGCCGGCGACAGCACCGCGACCGGCTCGCCGCTGGCGAGCAGCGCCACGCCGTCGAGGAGCGCTCCGGCCGCCGCCAGGCGGGTGAGGGGCCGCAGCACCACCTCCTCCCGCCCCTCGAGCGCGTCGGCCACGACCGCCAGCGGCTGTCCCGCCGCCGTCCCCTCGACGAGGACCTGGCGGGCCGCCGGCGCCTCGCCGCAGGCGTCGGCCAGCGGCACGAACGGCACCAGGCGGTCGCCCACGCGGGCGAAGCGGCGGCCGCCGCGCTCGAGCACCGCGCCGGCGCCCAGCACGGTGACGCGGCGCAGCGTCTGGGCGGGCAGCCCGAGACGGCGGCGGCCGACCCGCAGCACCGCCACGACCTCGCCGCGGCGCGCGGCCGGCACCGTCACGGTGACGGTGGTACCGGCGCCGCGGCGCGACGCAATCGCGAGGTCGCCGCCGATCGCCGCCGTCGCGGTGGCGACCACGTCGAGGCCGACGCCGCGCCCCGACACCTCGGACACCTCGGCGCGCGTCGAGAACCCCGGGACGAGCAGGAGGCGATGCACCTCCTCCTCGGACAGCGCGCCGGCTCGGGAGGCGTCGACGAGGCCGGCGGCCACCGCCGCCGCGAGCACCGCGTCGCGGTCGATCCCGGCGCCGTCGTCGGCGATCGTGAAGCGCACGCGGTCGCCCGCCGCCGCCGCCTCGATGCGCAGCGCACCGCGGGCCGGCTTGCCGCGCGCCCGCCGCGCTGCCGGAGGTTCGATGCCGTGGTCGACGGCGTTGCGCACGAGGTGGAGCAGCGACTCCTCGATCGCGGCGGCGATGCCGCGGTCGAGGCGGGTCTCCTCGCCGCTCACCAGCACGTCGACCTCGCGCCCGAGCGAGGCCGCAAGCGAGCGCGCGTGGCGGGCGAGCGACAGCAGGAACGGGCGCAGCGGATGGACCTGCAGCGACTGCAGCGTCTCGACCTGCCGTTCGGCAGCCCGCCGGAGGCGGCGCTGTCCTTCGTCGAGGTCCGCGCCGAGCCGCTCGAGCGCGGCCGCGACCTCCGCCAGCGCCCGCTCTGGGTGCGGCTGGCGGGCGCCGGCCGCGGCCCGACGGGCAAGCCCGGCGAGGCGGACGCTGAGGTGGCCGGCGCCCACGGCGAGCAGGCGGACGCGCGTCGCGCGCTCGGCGAGCGCGTCGAGCGTGGCGGCGTCGACGCGGACCTCGACCGGCGTCCGCACCGCCTCGGAGCGCGGCGCGGCGGGCGCGTCGCGCTCCGGCCCGTCCGCCGGCGGCTCCTCGCCGGCGGCCGCGGCCCCGACCAGCGCCGCCAGCGTGTCGACCGCGCGGGCGAGCGCGTCCCCCGCGTCCGCGCCGCCGGCCTGCAGCTCCCCCTCAACGCGGTGGCAGAGGTCGGAGATCGTCGCCATACCGAGCATCCTCGCCGCGCCCTTGATGGTGTGCAGCTCGCGGCGCGCCTCGGCGGCCGCGGCGGCATCGGCGGCGACACGCGGCGCCAGGGCGGCCAGCCGGTCGAGCCGCTCGCGCGTCTCGCCGACGAACAGCGGCACCAGATCGGCGAACTCAGGATCCATGGGAGGCCGGCGCGCGGCGCGCGGCGCGTGGCGCAGAAGGGAGCGAGGGCCCAGGCTCCGGGCGGTACGCGCGAAGCGCACGAGAGACGGCCGACGGGATGAGGCCCTTCCTTCTCATGCGTCGTGCCTCGCTCCCAGTGCCTGCTTCATATGCGATTCCAGGAGCGGACGTTGACGTCGATGCCCAGCACGCCGGCGAGCGCGCCGCCGGCGTCGCGGATAGGCGTCGCCACCGTGAAGCACTTCTCTCCGGTCAGCAGCGAGTCGTACAGCGAGGTCAGGATGGCGCCGCCGTCGCGAAGCACCGCCTGGAACCACGGGCGATCGGCGAAGCTCGCGCCGACCGCCACTCCGGCCGGCCGCGCCCCGCCGCCCGGCTCGCCGGAGGAGAACGCCACCATCGCGCCGCGCGCGTCGACGACGTAGGCGAGCTCGACGAAGGCGCAGCCGGCGACGAGGTCGTCGAGCTGCGTGGCGAGCGCGTCCCAGTGGCCGGCGCGCGCCGCCAGGCGCTCGGCCCAGCCGCCGACCAGGTGCTTGAGGGAGTGCGGCGAGTCGAGGTGGAACGACTGCGTGAGGAGCTGGATGCCGAGGGCGAGCTGGTTGAGGCGCTCCGCGGTGCCGGAGAAGTGGCGCAGCCCCTCGGCCATGCGCTGGATCACCTGGCTGACCTCCTTCAGCGTCAGCACCACCTGGTCTGACGCGCCCTGCTGCTGCCCGGTGGCGAGCGAGATCTCGCGGGCGACGCGGGCGGTCGTGGCGAGGGCGCCGCGCAGCTCCTCGATCGCGGCGGCGGCGGCGCGCGCCCGCTCGAGGACGCGGTCGCCCTCCTTGCCTCCCTCCTCGGTGGCGACGACGGTGGCGCGGATCGAGCCGGAGAACTCGTCGAGCAGCGCCCGCACGGACTCGACGGACTCGCGCGAACGCTGCGCGAGGCGCCGCACCTCGTCCGCGACCACGGTGAAGCGGCGGCCGTGCTCGCCGGCGGCAGCCGCCTCGATCGCGGCGTTGAGGGAGAGGATGTGGGTCTCCTGCGCGATGTCGTTGATCAGCTCCAGGACGCGGTAGATCTCCTTCGACCGCGACCCCAGCGTGTCGGCGCGCGCCGCGATCGCCGCCACGCGCTGCTGCACCGCCTCGACGCCGCGCAGCGCCTCATCGACTGCGCCGGCGCCGAGGTCGCCCGCGCGCTCGGCCTGCGCCGACAGGTCGGCCTGGTGGGCGGCATTGACCGCGATCTGGCCGGCGGTGCGTGCCAGCTCCTCCATGCTCGCCGTGATCTCGACGACGGCGGCGGCCTGCTGCGAGGAGCCCGCGGCGAGCTCCGAGGCCGTGGTCTGGATCGTGCCGCCGGCCGCAGCGATCTCGACCGAGCTCGCCTGGATCTGCGAGATCAGCGCGGCGAGCGCCTGCGCGGCGCGCGCAAAGGCGTCGTCGAGCGCGCGCCCCCCGGCGCCGAGCGCGCCGGAGGCCGCCGTCAGGTCGCCGCCGCGCACCCGCTCGAGCGCGGCCGCGAAGGCGCCTTCGAGGCGCCCGCGCTCGCGCGCGGCGGCCGCGAGGTCGTCC
Source organism: uncultured Thermoanaerobaculia bacterium (assembly GCA_964594125.1). GTDB lineage: Bacteria > Acidobacteriota > Thermoanaerobaculia > Thermoanaerobaculales > Thermoanaerobaculaceae > CAVRZJ01. Next base: position 105,353 of record CAZQLL010000002.1, read on the forward strand.
TCGGCCCGCCGGTGCGGCAGGAAGGCGAGCGCTACGAAGGCGGCGAGCGCGCCGAGCGCGAGCACGCCGTATGCCTCGAACAGCCAGCCCGGCGCCCCGTGGGCCTCTGCGATCAGCAGCGCCGCGGCGCCGAGGAGGCCGGTCAGCCCGGCGGCGATGAGGCCGAAGGTGGAGGCGCGCGGGGCGGGCCTGAGTTCACTCATCATGGCGGAGAGCTCCCTTCCGCCGCAGCGCCGGCGGCGGCGCCGCGGGATCGATGACCACGACCGGAGCGCCGGCGTGCACCGCCAGGCCGGCGCAGCGCTCCGGCCACAGCCGTCCGACGAGCGCCCCGGGACGGCGCACCGCGAGGCCGCGGTCGACGGCGAGCACCTCGTCAGCCGCAATCTCGCCGTGGCGCGTGGCGACGGTCACGCCGCCACGGCCGGCGCGCACGGAGGCGACGGCGTCCTCCGGCAGCGCCCAGACGCCGCCGCCGCGCCGCAGCAGCAGGTAGCCGGTGCGGCTCACGGCCCTCGCCCGATGGCCGCGAGGTCGACCACCGTGACGGGCCGATCGCCCGCCAGCGCTTCCCGCAACGGCGCCGCGCCGTCGGCCGCGGACGCCGGCACCTCGGCGATGTCGGCGGCGGCATCGGCGGCGAGGCCGGCGAGCTCCTCCGCCTCGCCCGCGCGTCCGGCGAGCACCACGACGGTGACGGGCAGCGCCGGCGCCGGGTCGGGCGCGGCGCCGACCAGGCGCGCAAGGTCGAGCACCGGCAGCGGCTCGCCGCCGAACTCGGCGATTCCGAGCAGCTCCGGTGCGGCGCCCGGCAGCGGCGTCACCGGCAGCGCGCGCACGACGCGACGCACGCGCGCCAGCGGCAGCGCGCACAGGCGATCGCCGGCGCGCACCAGGAGACAGCGCTCGACCGGCGGCGGATCGACCTCCACGCGTGTCACCAGAACAGGCTAGCACCCTTTGACTTGACCGTCATTCCGTGCGCCGCCGCCATTTCGTGCGCCGCCGCTCCTCCTCGTCCAGGCAGCGCGCCCGCCGCCGCGCAAGCGGCCGGCCGGTGCGGTCGAGGAGCGATGGCGCGGCGTCGGGTGGGGTGAAGGCCGCGGCTTCACGTCGCTGGCGTGGGGCGGGCGGCAGCCCTCGCCTGAACGAGGAGCGAGAGTGCGGCGTCGCGGTCGAGCTTGCCGCGGGCGTTCAGCGGCAGCTCTTCGACGAGGACGATGCGGCGCGGCACCTTGTGCGGAGCGAGGCGGGCGCGGCAGGCGGCGAGCAGGGCGCTCGCCGTGAGGCCGGCGTCGCGGTCGACCGCGACGACCGCCGCGACCAGCGTGCCGCGGCCGGCGTCGGGCAGGCCGGCGACGTGCGCGGCGCGCACGCCCGCCACCGCTTCGAGGACGCACCGCACCTCATCCGGGTGGACCTTCTTCCCCGCGACGTTGAGCTGCTCGGCGGCGCGGCCGGTGAGGGTGAGGCAGCCCCTTTCGTCCAGCACGCCGCGGTCGGAGGTGAGGAAGACGCCGGCGCCGAGCGTCCCGCCATCATCGCCTGCCGGCACGATGCCGCGGGCGACGGCGCGCGAGCGCACCCGCACGCTGCCCTGCCGGCCGGACGGCAGGGGGCGGCCGGCGGCATCGACAACCTCGACCGTCACCCGCTCCAGCGCGGAGCCGACCGCGCCCGCTGCGTGGACGGGCGCCGCGCCGCGGTCGTAGGTGATCCCGCCGCACTCCGAGGCGCCGTAGAACACGTGCACCTTGACGCCGGTGGCGGCGTGGAACGCGGCGGCGTCCTCGGGGCGCAGCGGCGCGCCCGCCGACAGGCAGACGCGCAGCGCCGGGGCCGGCAGCGCCCCGAGCCCGGCGAGCGAGCGCACCATCGCCGGGACGGCGGGGAAGTGCGCGACCCGCTCCGCCGCGATCGCGTCCGCGAGCGCGGCCGGGAGCGGCGAGGCGGGGAGGACGAGCGGCGTGCCCGCGAGCAGCAGCGGCACCAGGCACGAGCCGATCCCGTAGGAGTGGGTGAGCGGGATCGCCGCGAGCGTGACGTCGGCGGCGCGCACCTCCATGGTGCGCATGATCTGGACCGTGTCGGCGGCGAGCTGGCGCGCGCTCGCCGCGACCGCCCGCGGCGCGCCGGTCGAGCCCGAGGTCAGCTTGAGCACGGCGGTGCCGGCGGGGATCGCGACGGGATCGCAGGCGCAGCGGGCGACCACGGCGCCTCCGATCTCAGCAGCGACCGGCTCCGCCGTTCGTCCCGGCTGCGTGACGACGAGACAGGCGCCGACGGCGCGCGCGCAGCGTGCGACCTCGCCGGCGGGCGCCGTGGCGTCGACCAGCGCGACCGCGGCGCCCGCCGCCCGCAGCCCGACGAAGGCGGCGACCAGCTCGGGAGAGTTGGGCAGCGACAGCGCCACGGGCCGGCCCGGCACCAGCAGCGGCCGCACCGCCGCGGCGACCTCGAGCGCCGCGTGCGCCACCTCCCCGCGCGTCACGGTGCGCCGGCCGGCGAGGCGCAGCGCCGGTTCGAACTTCTCTTGGCGGGCGAGGCTCAGGAAGCGGCGGGCGAGAGGGCAGACGCCCTCACGCATGCGTGCTCCGCAGGTGCGAGAGCATCGTCTCGACGGTGGCGTGCGCGCGCTGCCTGTAGAACCGCTCGAGCACTTCCCTCACCTCGGGGTACTCGCAGACGACGCCCTCGAGGTCCTCGCGGGTGATCTCGATCACGGTCACCGGCTCCCTGGCGAGGATCGTGGCGGTGCGCGGCCGTCCGGTGAGCACCGCGACCTCGCCGAAGAACTCGCCCGGCCCGAGCTCGGCGAGGACCACGCGCCGCCCCGACGGGTCGGCGGTGTGCACCTCGACGGTGCCGTTCTCGATGAGGAACAGCGACCTCCCCGGCTCGCCCTCGCGGACGATCACCTCCTCCGGTGCGAACGTGTGCACGCACGTCGAGTCGAGCAGCTTCTCGAGGGCGCCCTGCGGGAACCCGGCGAAGAACCGCGACGCCTCGCGCTCGCGCTCGGCCTGGCCGGCCGGCGTGCCGTCGGGCGCCGGCGCCGGGCGCCGCGCCGGGCCGGGCGCCGGAGCCGGCGGCGCCGGCGGCAGCGTCGAGCGGAAGCGCGGCTCCTCCGCGACGGGATGGGCGACGATCAGCGGCTCCGCGCCGGCGGCGGCCCCGCGGTCGCGCTCGCGAACCTCGCGCTGCGACACCTCGTGCGCCGCCATCAGGCTGGCGAGCTCGCGCGTCACGTCCTGGCGGGTGGGGTCGAGGCGCAGGATCTTGTTGGTGACGGCGATCGCGCGCGCGAAGAACCCCTGGTCGGTGTAGTGCTTCGCCAGCCCGCGGTACGCCTCGATGGCGCGCTCGCGATCTCCCGCCTGGCCGAGGATCTCGGCCTGCCGCAGCAGCAGGTTGAAGTTCTCCGGCCGCCGCTTGATCTCCTCGGTGATCGCCTCGAGCGCGAGGTCGTACTCGCGCTTCGCCAGGTACTGGTCGAGCAGCTCGAACCGCGGTTTCTGCCTGAAGATCATGTCCACCCCAGGCGGCGTTCCAGCGCCGCCGCCGCCGCGCGGGCGTCGCGCCGGATCGCCGCCGCGTCGCCGGCGACCAGCACGCGGTCGCGCACCGCGAAGGCGCCGTCGACGAGCACGTGGCGGACGTCGCCCTCGGCGCCTCCGTGGACGAGCATCACGGCGGGGTCGCCGGCCGGCTCCATCGCCCACCCCGCGGTGTCGATCACGACGACGTCGCCGCGGCAGCCCGGCGCCAGCCGACCGACCACGCCGCCGAGCCCGATCGCCTCGGCGCCGCGCCAGGTGGCGAGCTCGAGCACCGTCCAGGCGGAGAGCGCGCCGGCCCCGTGGCGCAGGGTGTGCAGCGTGCCGGCCAGCGACATCTCGTGGAACACCGAGAGCCGGTTGTTGCACGGCGGTCCGTCGGCGCCAAGGCCGACCCGCACCCCGGCCGCCAGCAGGCGCGGCACGTCGGCGATGCCGGAGGCGAGCTTGAGGTTCGCTCCGGGGCAGTGGGCGACGCCGGTGCGCGTCGCGGCGAGGCGGGCGTACTCGCCGTCGTCGAGGTGGATCGCGTGCGCGACCACCGCGTCGGGACCTGCGCAGCCGAGGTCCGCGAGGTAGGCGACGTTGCGGCGCCCGGTGAGCTCGCGCACCAGCTCCGTCTCGCGCGCGCTTTCGCTCGCGTGGGTGTGCAGCGACCAGCCGTGGCGGCGGGCGAGCGTGACGGCGTCGGCGAGCAGGCCCTCGCTGCACGAGAGCGCGAAGCGCGGCGCCACCGCGTAGCGCAGCCGGCCGCCGGCGGCGCCGTGCCAGCGCTTCCCGAGCCTCTCCGCCTCGGCGAGCGAGCGGTCGCGGTCCTCGCGCAGGCGCGCCGGTGCGGCGTCGCCGGTGTCCATGTGGCACTTCCCTGAGGCGAGGCGGATGCCGAGGTCGGCGGCCGCCGCGAACACCTCGTCCTGGTCGTGCGTCGTGCCCATGTCCATCGCCGCGGTGGTGCCGCCGCACAGCAGCTCGGCGATCCCCAGCCGCGCCGCCGCCGCCACCTCCTCGGCCGCGAGCGCCGCCTCGTACGGCCAGATCCGCTCGGCCAGCCAGCGCAGCAGCTCCAGCCCCTCGGCGCGGTGGCGCGCCAGGCTCTGGACGACGTGCACGTGCGCCTGCACGAACCCGGGGAGCACCAGGCAGCCGGCGACGTCGACGACCTCCGCGCCGGGCGGCGGCGTGACCGCCGGGCCCGCCGCCGCGACCTCGCCGCCGGCGAGCAGGACGTCGCCGATGAAGGCGAGCCCCTGCTCGGTCATGGGGACGACGCACCCCCCGCGCAGCAGCACGGCGCCGTGTCTTGCCATCACGTGCGATTCTCGGCGCGGGTGTCGCGGGTGTCAACGTGGCGGCGGCGCCGGCACGCCGCGACCGCGGGCCGCCGCGGCGGCCCGCGGCTATACTCGCCGCGTGCGGCCGCGGACGAGCTTCGGTCTCAAGCACCTCGTGATCTTCGTGATCGTCGCGGTGATCGTCAACGTGCAGTACACCCGCTGGGTGCTCGAGGCGCTGCACGAGCGCCGCGAGTGGCTGGACCTCGAGCGGCGGCTGATCCTGGCGCGCGCCGAGATCGCGGCGCTCAAGGTCGCCTCCCGCCTGAGCGGCTCGGTGGCGCGCATCGTCGAGCTGCCGCGCGGCGTCCTGCCGGCGACGGCCGACCCTTTCCCCGAGGTGCGGGTCGTCGAGGCGGGCGAGGCGCCCGCCGCCGGGTGGCGGGTCGAGGACGAGCGCCCGGCGTTCCTGTGGCCGCTCGGCGGCGGCCGCGCGGCGCTGGCGTTCCTCGACCCGGAGAGCCCGCGGCGGTGGCTCGCCGTGATCGACCCCACGCTGCGGCTGGTGGACGGCGCCGGCGGCGCCGCCGGCGCCGCGGCGCTGCCGCGGGTGGCGCTTGCGCCGCCCCTCGACCGTCTCGCGGTGGCGCCCGACGCGGCGCAGTGGCACGAGCTGCTCGCACGCTACCGCCGGCGGGTGGTCGCGGTGGTGGTGGAGGGCACCGTCTACCTCGGGGCGATGGTCAGCGCCGTGGTCCTCCTGTGGTTCGCGCTGCGGCGCGAGGGCGAACGCGAGCGCCAGCACCAGAACTTCGTCTCGGCGATCACCCATGAGCTCAAGACGCCGCTCGCCGGAATCCGGGTGGCGCTGGAAACCGTGTTGCGCGGGCGCGCCGACCCGGAGGGCGCGCGGCGGTTCCTGACCAACGCGCTCGCCGACGCCGACCGCCTCGCCGACCTCGTCGAGAAGGTGCTCGAGGTGACGCGCTACGCCGGCGGCGCGCACCGGCTCGCGATCGCGCTTGGCGACCTCTCCCAGCTCGTCGAGGAGGAGGTCATGACGGCCGAGCGCCGGGCGGCGGCGCGCGGCGTCGAGCTGACGTCGGACGTCATCCCGGGCGTGCAGGCGTCGTTCGACCCGGAGGCGCTCGGCATCGTCGTGTCGAACCTGCTCGAGAACGCGCTCAAGTACGCGCAGGGGAAGCCCGCGCGCGTCGCGGTGCGGCTCTTCGTCGCGCACGGCGAGGCGGTGCTGGAGGTCGAGGACAACGGCGTCGGCATCGCCGAGGGGGAGCTGGAGACGATCTTCCAGCCGTTCTACCGGGCCAACGACGCGGTCACGCGGCGGACGCCCGGGACCGGCATCGGGCTTTTCGTCGCGAAGGAGATCGCGGTCGCCCACGGCGGTCGGCTCTCGGCGACGAGCCCGGGGCGCGGCCTCGGAGCGACGTTCCGGCTCGTTCTCCCGGGCGCCGACGTGCTCCCCGAGGAGGAGCTTTCGGAGTAGGATGGTGGCGACGACCTGAGAGGTGGACCATGCCGAGTCGGATACTGATCGTCGAGGATGAGAAGCACCTCGCTGAGGCGCTTGCTCACAACCTCAAGTTCGAGGGGTACGAGACGCATGTCGTCGGCGACGCGGAAACGGCGCTCGAGCGCCTCGGGGCCGAAGACTATGACCTCGCCGTTCTCGACGTCATGCTGCCGGGGATGTCGGGGCTCGAGCTGTGCGAGCGCCTGCGCGAGTCGGGAAACCGCGTTCCCGTGCTCTTCCTCACCGCCCGCAACACCGACGCGGACCGCCTCGCCGGGCTGCGGCACGGCGGCGACGACTACATGACCAAGCCGTTCCTGATCGAGGAGCTGGTGCTGCGCATCCGCGGCATCATCAGGCGGCAGGAGTGGTACCAGACGCCGGTGGCCGAGCGGGGGATATTCCGCTTCGGCGACAACGAGGTGAACTTCCGCACGTTCCGCGCCAAGGGCGCGGGCGGCGAGGTTCAGCTCACCGAGAAGGAGTGCATGCTGATGAAGCTCCTGGTCGAGCGCCAGGGGCAGGTGGTGTCGCGCGAGCTCATCCTCGAGCGCGTCTGGGGCTACAAGTACGGCTCCTCATCGCGCACCATCGACAACTTCATCGTGCGCCTGCGCCGCTACTTCGAGCCCGATCCGCGCCGCCCGCGCTACATCCACTCGGTGCGCGGCGTCGGCTACCGCTTCACCCCCGAGGGCGAGAGCTCGTAGCGCGGAGGCGCTGCCGCGGGCGGAGGGGTGCTGCCGGCGCCGGACGCAGCGCACTCCGCGCGCGCGGCGCTGCGGTCGGCGCCGCGCACCTGCGCGCCTTCGCGCGCCATCGGTCGACGAGGCGCAGGCCGGGGCGCTGCAGGCTCGGCGTCCCGCTCCTGCCCACGCTCGGGGTTGACTTGGTGCGGAGGCTTTCCTAGGATCGCGGCAGTGGCCCCACGGCCAACCCGTCCACGCCGGAGCCCCACAGGAGAGGTGTCGCATGGCTGAGATCAACCAGGACAAGCTGAAGGCGTTGGAGACTGCCGTCGGGCAGATCGAGCGGCAGTTCGGGAAAGGCGCGATTATGCGCCTCGGCCAGCAGGAGGCGGTCAACGTCAACGTGATCCCCACCGGCTCGGTGGGGCTGGACGCGGCGCTCGGCGTCGGCGGCCTGCCCCGCGGCCGCGTCATCGAGATCTACGGACCGGAGTCGTCCGGCAAGACCTCGCTGGCGCTGCACGTGGTCGCGAACGCGCAAGCCACCGGCGGGCTGGCGGCTTTCATCGACGCGGAGCACGCGCTCGACCCGGAGTACTGCACGAAGCTCGGCGTCCACATCGACGACCTGCTGGTGGCGCAGCCCGACAACGGCGAGCAGGCGCTCGAGATCGCCGAGACGCTGATCCGCTCCGGCTCGGTCGACGTGATCGTCATCGACTCCGTGGCGGCGCTGGTGCCGCGCGCCGAGCTCGAGGGCGAGATGGGCGACGCCTCGGTCGGTCTGCAGGCGCGGCTGATGTCGCAGGCGCTGCGCAAGCTCACCGGCATCGTTTCCAAGTCGAAGACCTGCGTCATCTTCATCAACCAGATCCGCGAGAAGATCGGCGTCATGTTCGGCAACCCGGAGACCACCACCGGCGGCCGGGCGCTGAAGTTCTACGCCTCCGTGCGCCTCGACATCCGCCGCATCGGCGCGATCAAGTCCGGCGAGGAGGTCGTCGGCAACCGCACCAAGGTGAAGGTGGTGAAGAACAAGGTCGCCGCGCCGTTCCGTGTCGCCGAGTTCGACATCCTCTACGGCGAGGGCATCTCCCGCGCCGGCGAGATCCTCGACCTCGGCCTCGAGCACCGCGTGATCCAGAAGTCGGGCACCTGGCTGTCGTACGGCGACACCCGCCTCGGCCAGGGGCGCGAGAACGCGCGTGCGTTCCTCAAGGAGCACGGCGACGTGATGGCGGACATCGAGGCCAAGCTGCGGCCGTTGCTGCCGGCCCTGGTGCGGGCGGCCGCCGGCGGCGAGGAGTAGAGGCAGCGGTTCGCGGATCGTGGATCGTGGTTCGTTGAGACCCCCGGCCCGGCCTGAGGCGCTGTCGGTTATGCTCTTTCGAACCACGAGCCACGAACCACCGACCCCGCGCCGCCGGGCGCAGCGAGGCGGCGCGTGAGGGCGTGGGTGGCGCCGCGCTACGGGCCGCCCGCTGTGCTGCGGCTCCTGGAGGTCGCCGCTCCGGCGCCGGCGGCGGGCGAGGTGCTCGTGCGGGTGCGCGCGATCGGCTTGAATTTCGCCGACTGCGCGGCGCGCATGGGCGTCTACCCCAACGTCCCGGACCCCCCGGTCGTGGTCGGGATGGAGGTGGCGGGCGAGGTGGCTGCGCTGGGAAGCGGCGTCTCCGCTCCCGCGGTCGGGACCCGTGTCGCAGCGGTGCCGATCTTCGGCGGCCACGCGGAGCTGGTGCGGGTGCCGGCGACGCACGTCCGCCCGCTGCCGGCCACCGTCGGCTTCGCCGAGGGGGCGTCGCTGGCTGTCACCGGGCTCACCGCCGACCACGCGCTGTTCACGGTGGGGCGACTGCGCGCCGGCGAGCGGGTGGCGATCACCGCCGCAGCCGGCGGCGTCGGCACGATGGCTGTCCAGCTCGCGGCGCGCGCCGGCGCCCGCGTGCTCGCGGTCGCGTCGACGCCGGCCAAGCGCGCGCTGGCCGCCTCGCTCGGCGCGCACGAGACGTGCTCGTACGAAGCCTATGCGGAGGCGATACGCTCCGGTGTCGACGTGGTGGTGGACTCGGTCGGGGGACGCCTGTTCCGGCCCGGCTGGCGCGCCCTCAGGGGCGACGGCCGCTACGTGCTGTTCGGCTTCGCCGCCGGCGTGGGGCCGCACGGCGTGCGCTGGCTGCGCGCCGGGGTCGAGGTGGCGCGGATGGGGATCCTTTTTCCGGTGCTGCTGGTGTCGCCGTGCCGCACCCTCGCCGGGTTCAACCTCTCGCTGGTGCCCCACCTGGCGGCCGAGCTGCAGGGCCGCTTCGCGCGTCTGGAAGCGCTGCTGGCCGCCGGCGAGCTCAGGGCCGTCGTCGGCGCGGCGTTCCCCTTCGAACGCCTCCCCGCCGCGCACGCATTGCTGCAGGGCCGCGGCTCCACCGGCAAGGTGGTCGTCGAGCTCCCGTGAGAGCTCCGGTTCGTTGCACGAGGTCCTTCGTTCGCGGTCCGATCCCTTCCCCGGCCATTCGATTCACGAACCACGAATCACGAGCCACGAGCCACGAACCACGGCTCATGCGGTAGACTCCCGGGGATGGAAACCGCCGGCCGAGTGCTGATCGTCGACGACGAGGCCGCCAACCGGATGGTGGTGCGCACGATCCTCTCCGGCGCCGGGTTCGAGGTGGCCGAGGCGGGCGATGCCTTCGCGGCGCTCGACCGCATCGACCGCGATCCGCCGCACGCCGTTCTCCTCGACATCAAGATGCCGGGGATGGACGGTCTCGGCCTGCTCGAGAACCTGCGCGGCCGCGGCGTCGACGTGCCGATCGTGGTGCTCACCGGGCACGGCGACGAGTTCACCGCCGCCACCTGTCTCGCAGCCGGCGCCGACGCCTTCCTCGGCAAGCCGCCGGAACGCGCGTCGCTGCTGCTCGCGGTGCGCAACGCCGTCGCCCGCGGACGGCTCGTCGAGGAGAACCGCAAGCTGAAGAGCGGCGAGGAGCCGCCGCCGCTGCTAGGGAACTCTCCCGAGATGCTGGCGCTGCGCGAGGAGATCGCGCGGGTCGCGCCTTCGCGCGCCACGGTGCTCGTGGTCGGCGAATCGGGCACCGGCAAGGAGCTGGTGGCGCGCCGCGTCCACCACCTCTCGCCCCGCGCCCGCGGCCCGTTCGTCCGCGTCAACTGCGCCGCGATCCCCGAGGAGCTGATCGAGTCGGAGCTGTTCGGGCACGAGCGCGGCGCCTTCACGGGCGCGGTGCGCAGGCAGGTGGGCAAGTTCGTGCAGGCGGACGGCGGCACGATCTTCCTCGACGAGGTCGGCGACATGTCGCTGCGCACCCAGGCCAAGGTGCTGCGGGTGCTGCAGGACGGCGAGGTGGAGCCGGTCGGCGCCGGCGAGGTGCGGCGCGTCGACGTGCGCGTGATCGCGGCCACCAACAAGGACCTCGCCGCCGAGGTGAGGGCGGGCCGGTTCCGCGAGGACCTGTTCTTCCGTCTGGCGGTCGTGCTGCTGCGCACGCCGCCGCTGCGCTCGCACCCCGACGACATCCCGGCGCTGGTCGCGCACTACACGCGGGCGGCGTGCGAGGAGTACAACCGGCGCTGCAAGCGCTGGTCGCCGGAGGCGCTGCGGCAGATGCGCGACCACGCCTGGCCGGGCAACGTCAGGGAGCTCAAGAACGTGGTCGAGCGCGCCGTGATCATGCAGCTCGACGACGAGATCCGCGCGGTCGACCTGATGTCGGCGCCCGCCGCGGGAGGCGGCGGGCAGAGCGATCCGCTGTTCGCCGCCGCCACGCTCGCCGAGTTCCAGGAGCGTGCGGAGCGCGCCTTCCTCGTCCGCGAGCTGCAGCGCCACCAGTGGAACGTGGCCGCCACCGCGCGCGCGATCCAGACCCCGCGCTCGAACCTCTACAAGAAGATCGAGGCGTACGGGCTCAAACGGGAGGAGTGATGGGTGGTCTGACGCTCGACGACATGACGGCGGCCGGCGCGCTCCTGGAAGGCCACTTCAAGCTCTCCTCCGGCCTGCACTCGCCCCGCTACCTGCAGTGCGCCCGTTTCCTCGCGGATCCGACGCGCGCCGAGGCGGCCGGCCGGCAACTCGCGGCGCGGCTGAAGAACTGCGGCGCGCAGGTGGTCACGGCGCCGGCGCTCGGCGGCGTCATCATCGGCCACGAGGTGGCGCGTGCGCTCGGCGTGCCATTCCTCTTCTGCGAGCGCGCCGACGGCGCGATGCAGCTCCGGCGCGGCTTCGCGCTCGATCCGGGCGATCGCGTGCTGGTGGTCGAGGACGTCGTCACCACCGGCGGCTCGACCCGCGAGGTGATGGACGTGGCGAGGCAGCACGGCGGCGTCGTCGTCGGCGTCGGTGCGATGGTCAACCGCTCCGGCCGCGAGAACCCGTTCGCGCCGTTGCCGTTCACCGCGCTGCTCGCCGTCGACGTCCCGACGTACCCGCCGGACGCGTGCCCGCTGTGCGCCGCCGGCGCGCCGGTGGTCAAGCCGGGATCGCGGGAGCAGAGGTAGGCAGGAGGCAGGGCAGCGCAGGAGGCAGCCCCAGGGGCCGTCGGTTGGGCCGTGGTCCGACGTTCCTGCCGCGAGCCGGAGTCGAGCGGCGGCTTGGCACCAGCGTCCTCGCGGCGGAGCGGCGAGGTGCGCGTTGTGGTTGCCTCGCCCCGGCGTGCGGGACGCAGGGAGCGGCCCGCAACGACTCGGAGCCAGGCGCGTGGCTCCGGTTCCTTTCTCAGTTCTCCGCCAGGATCACCCAGGCCCATCCCGCCAGCAGCGTGACGGCGAGCGCGAGGCGCAGCGCCCGCGGCGCCGGCGCCAGCAGCCTCGGCACGGGCAGCTCGAGGAGCGCCCAGAGCGGGGCGAGCGCTCCGCCGGCGAAGAACGCGATGCCGGCGATGGCGGCCAGGGGGTTGGCGAGCAGCGCATCCGCCGGGCGCCCGTCGAGCAGCGCCACTGCGGCGCGGGCGGTGCCGCACGACAGACACGGCACGCCGGTGAGCGCGCGAAAGGGGCATGGCGGCAGGAGCGGTGCGATCGCCGTCCACAGCGGCCGCAGGAGGAGCGACGAGGCGGCCAGCACGCTCCACACCCAGGCGAGCTGCTTCTCCGCGCGGTCCAGCGGCCGCAGCGCGGAGCGCGCCTCGGCCGGCGGCGGCAGGGTCACCGGGAGGCGCCGACCAGCGCGAGGATGGCGGCCCCGAACGCCACGGCGATCACCGCCGCGCAGGCGCAGCACAGCGCGAGCGGGAGGAACACCGCCACGGCGGCCCTCCCCTGCGAGGTGCGGTGCGCGGCCGCCAGCCCGACGATCTCGATGACGATCGACCACAGGAACGCGATGATCCCGCCGCACAGCGGCAGGACCTGGAGCACCTGGCAGACGCCGGCGTAGCACACCACGCGGACGGTGGCGGAGAAGCCGCCGTTGGCGCCGCCGGCGAGCATCAGGAACAGGTGGAGGATCGCGGACCAGATGAAGACGCCGAGCAGGATCAGCAGCGGCGCCAGCACCATCATCGCCAGCGTGTAGGCGAACGGCACCGCGTAGTCCATGCCGCGGCCCATGCCGGGGAGGTAGCGCCACGGTATTCCGGGCATCGCGAGCTGGTAGAGCTGAGCGGCGATCATCCCCAACCACCCGAGCACGACGGCGAAGAGCAGCGGGCGGCCGATGTCGCCGGTGGTGGACATGCGGGAGAACGCCTCGCCCGGACGCAGCAGCAGGAGCTTGGCGGTCTCGAACAGCGCCTCGAGGGCCGGGTACCCCGGCTGCTCCCAGGGAAGGGGGGCGACGGCCGTCGGCGCCGTCGGCGGCGGCGGCGTCCAGCCGGGCTCGATCGGCGTGCTCGGCGGCAGGTCGGGGGGCACGGTGGCGGCCATGCAGGGCCTCCTCGCCGCAAGTGTAACGCTGGCGGACTACTCCGTGGGCCGGTCGGCCGGCACCTTCCGCGAGGGCCGGGCGAGGCTCGCCAGGGCTCGCTCCAGGCGCTCGAGGCCCGCCGCCGCGTCCTCGGGGGTGATGTCGAGGAACGGGCGGAAGCGGATCGAGCGGGCGCCGCAGGGGAGCAGCAGGAGCCCCTGCTCGCGGGCGGCGGCAACGGCGCGCGCCCGGGCCTCGGGGTCGGGGAGGTCGAACGCGATCATCAGGCCGCGGCCGCGCACCTGCGAGACGAGCTCCGGGAACCGGGAGGCAATGTCGCTCAGGCCCCGGAGGAGCGCGGAGCCGACGGCGGAGGCGTTGGCGGTGAGATTCTCGGCGGCGATCACCTCGAGCACGCGGGTGGCGCGCACCATGTCGACGAGGTTCCCGCCCCACGTCGAGTTGATGCGCGACGACACGGCAAACACGTTCTCCCTGACCTCGTCGATGCGGCGGTTGGCGGCCAGGCCGCACACCTGCACCTTCTTGCCGAAAGCGAACAGGTCCGGCTCGACGCCGAGCCCCTGCCACGCCCACATCGTGCCGGTGAGGCCGAGGCCGGTCTGCACCTCGTCGAAGATGAGGAGGAAGTCGTGCTCGTCGGCGAGCCGGCGCAGCTCGCGCAGGAACTCGGGGCGGAAGTGGTTGTCGCCGCCCTCCGCCTGGATCGGCTCGACGATCAGGCAGGCGATGTCGTGCCGGCGGGCGGCGACGGCGGCCTCGATCTCGGCGACGGCGCGCCGCTCGTCGGCCTCCACCTCGGCGAGGTGCTCGGCGAGCGGGAAGGTGATCCGCGGGTTCGAGATGCGGGGCCAGTCGAACTTCGGGAAGAGCGCGGTCTTGCGCGGGTCGAAGGTGTTGGTGAGCGACAGGGTATAGCCGGAGCGGCCGTGGAACGCCTGCCGGAAGTGCAGCACCTGGGTGCCGAGCGCGTCGCCGCGGCCGGCCGCCTGGTTCTTGCGCACCTTCCAGTCGAACGCCGCCTTCAGGGTGTTCTCCACGGCGAGGGCGCCGCCCTCGATGAAGAACAGGTGGCCGGTGTGGCTCGGCGGCACCGCGAGTCGCGCGAAGGTGTCGACGAACTCCGCGAAGAAGCGCGAGTAGAGGTCCGAGGTGGCCGGCTTGTGGAGCGCCGCCGCGAGCAGACGGTCGCGGAATTCCGGGTCGGCGAGCGCGGGGTGGTTCCACCCGATGGCCTGCGACGCGAAGTTGGAGAAGAAGTCGATGTAGGTCCTGCCGTCGCGCTCGTCGACGAGGTGCGAGCCGTGGGAGCGCGCGAGGTCCGGGACGAGGTGAAAGCCGTCGACGAGGATGTGCCTGCCGAGCACCTTGTGCACGTCACCCGCCGCCACGCGGGCCGACCTGAGAACCGTGGCCATCGCTTGCCTCCCCTTTCCGGCTGGAACCTCACGGACCAGGCGGTGCGCCCGGGCGGAACGGCGCGGTTCTGCCGCCGCCGACGGCGGCCCGCTCCTACGCGGTCTTGCGCGTGGGCGCCAGGACCATCGTCAGGTCGCGCCCGTCGAGCTGACCGGGCTCGCGCTCCACCTTGCAGACATCCGCCAGCTCGACCTTGATCCGGTCGAGCACCTCGAAGCCGTTCTCCGGCCGCCGCATCTCGCGCCGCCGGAACATGATCGTCACCTTGGCGTGCTTCCCCGCCTCGAGGAAGCGGCGCAGCATGGCGACCTTGGTGTGGAAGTCGTGGTCCCCGACGCCGGGCCGGAACTTGACCTCCTTGACCTCGATCTGGTGCTCTTTGCGCCTCGCCTCGCGCGCCTTCTTCTCCTGCTCGTAGCGGTACTTTCCCCAGTCCATGATCTTGCAGACGATGGGGCGCGCCGTCGGCGCGACCTCGACGAGGTCGAGCCCGCGCGTGCGAGCGAGGTTCAGGGCTTCCTCGATGGGGACGATGCCGACCTGGGACCCGTCGGCGTCGATGAGACGGATCGGCGACAGGCGGATCATCTCGTTGATTCGTGTGCGATCGCGATCGTCGGCTATGACTTCCTCCCTGGTGCCGGGGCCGGTATCCCAGCCGCCCCTCCGGCCTCCGTCCGGACCGCCAGAGTATAGCACCGGCGCCGGTCAGAGCCCGAGCAGGCGCGCGTGCTCGACCTTGATGCAGCGGTCCATCACCACCGGCACGCCACCGCGGCGCGCCAGCGCTGCGGAGGCGTGATCGACGATGCCGAGCTGCAGCCACAGCGCGCCGGCGCGCCGCGCGACCGCCTGCTCGGCGATCGCGGGGACGAACTCGGGACGGCGGAACACGTCGACGATGTCGATCGCCACGTCGTCGGGCACGGCCGCCAGCTCGGGGTAGCAGCGTTCGCCGAGCACCGCCGCGAGCCCGGGGTTGACGGGTACGACGCGGTAGCCATGCTGCTGGAGATAGCGGGCGACGCGGTGCGAGTCGCGCTCGGGCCGCGGCGAGAGCCCGACGACGGCGATCGTGCGCGCCCGGCGGAGCAGCCCTGCGATGTCCAGCTCGTCCGCCATGCGGTGGTCCTCCCGACTGAACTATGACACGGAGCGCGGCCACGCCATCCGGGACAGCCCATTCGCCCCGGCATGGACCGTGGCCGGTCGCAGGTGCGACAGATGCTTGACAAACGCAATAGGTGGTCATATACTCCAGTAGAGATTGATGCCGAGCGACGCCGCTCGGCTCTGTAAGAGGCAAGCACGTGAAGAAATGCACAAGCGCGATTGGCAACGAGGCGAAAGGGGGTGTCAGGTGAGAAAGGCGACGAGTTTCGCGGTGGCGGTGACGGCCCTGACGATGGCGGTCGGCGTGGCGCTGGCGGCCGGCAACGAGACGAAGGGCCGCTTCTATTACAAGAAGACGTGCAAGCCGTGCCACACCAAAGGGGCCGCCGGCGGCGAGGTCACGCCGCTGACCAAGACGCAGGAGCAGTGGAAGCGGTACTTCAGCAAGGGTGTGCACGGTAAGGGCGCGCAGAAGCTGACGGACGTCGCGCCGGCCGAGCAGCTCACCGACATGCAGACGTTCCTGGTCAATCACGCGGCGGACTCGCCGCAGCCGGAGACCTGCGGTTAAGAGCAGGGGACCGGGGCGGGGACCGGGGACCGATGAACGGCTCCGATGGCGTCGGGAGCGTCGCGCCCGGCTCACCGACGCGGACGGCCGGGCGGCGGAGGTGAGCGTGAGGCGACGAAGCGTCCTGTGGGTCGTTGTGGCAACGGTGGCCCTGGCGGCGGCCACCTTCGCGAGATCCGCCGCTCCGGCGGCGGCGCGCATTCGCGTCGCCGCCGCTACCGCCGACCTCGGCGCGATCGTGCAGCGCGTGGGCGGCGCCGACGTGGCGGTCACGAGCCTGCTGAGGGGGTGCATCCTGCGCCCCGGCATCGAGGTGGATGCCGGTGCGCTGGATGTGCTGTTCACCGCCGACGCGATCGTCTGGAGCGGGCTGTTCCACGAGTCGGCGGCGATCCATGCCGCGGTCGAGAAGCTGCCGGCCGAGCGGCGGGCTGCGCTGTCGCGCCCCCTGTGGATCGACGTCTCGCACGGCGCGGCGCGGGTGAACGTGCCGACCTCGAGCTGCGAGGGGTTCGTCGAGATCCAGTTCATGCACGGGGACCCGTTCTTCTGGCTCAACCCCGAAAACGGGGCGGTGATCGCGCGCAACGTCGCTGAGGGGCTGGCGCGGCTGCGGCCGGAGCGGGCCGAGACGTACGCGGCCAACGCGGAGACGTTCGCCGCCGAGATGGCGGCGAACATCGAGCGCTGGCGGGCGGAGCTGGCGCCGCTCGCGGGCACCAAGGTGTTCGTCGCGCAGTGCGGCTGGGCGAACCTCTCGCGCCTCGGCGGGCCGGTGTTCATGTCCTGCCGCACCACGCCGGGGACGCTGGCGCGGCCGGAAGTGCTCGCGGAGCAGGTGGCGGCGCAGGAGGTCCCGATCGTCGTGGTCGACCCCAACACGCCGGCCGAGTACGCCGAGACGTTCCGTTCCCGCACGCGCGCCGCGGTGGTGATGATCCCGTCCTCGCTCGCCGACCTGCCGGGAGCGCGCACCTACCCGGCGCTGTTCGACAACGTGGTGAGAACCCTGCTGCAGGCCGCCGGGAAACCGGCGCCGGCCGCCGCGGTGCCCCATGAGTAGCGGGCCGACGCGGCGCGCCGTCCTCGCCGGCGCCGGGTACGCAGCGGCGGCCGCGGCGCTGGCGCCGCACCTCGGATGCGCCCGCTTCCTGCGGCGCGGCACGGCGCCGAAGCCCGAGAGCCGCGTCGTCGCCACCGCGTGCGAGGTGTGCCCCAACAAGTGCGCGGTGCTGGCGACCGTCGAGGGCGGCCGGGTCAGGAGCCTCAACCCCAACCCGGCGTCGCCGAAGTCGCGTGGGATGCTGTGCGCGCGCGGCAACGCGGCGGTGAAGTCGGTGTACGACCCCGACCGGGTGAAGCAGCCGCTGATCCGCGCCGGCGGGCGCGGCGAGGGGAAGTGGCGGCCGGCGACGTGGGACGAGGCGTTCGATCACGCCGCCGCGGCGCTCGCGAGGATCAAGGAGCGGCACGGCCCCGAGGCGGTGATCTTCTCGTCGACCGAGGGGTTCCAGGAGGAGTTCTTCAAGAACTTCGGGCTCGCCTTCGGCTCGCCCAACATCCTCCGCCACCCGACGCTCTGCCTCGCGTCGGTCAACCTCGCCTACTCGATGACGTTCGGCACCGTGCCGTCGTTCGACACCCTCAACGCGGACTACGTGATCATCTCGGGCGCCAACCGCTTCGAGTCGATCATCACGCCCGACACGATGGACCTCATCGAGTCGACGATGAACCGCAAGGCGAAGCTGGTGTACCTCGACCCGCGGTTCACCGTCACGGCGGCGAAGGCCGACGAGTGGTACCCGATCAGGCCGGGCGGCGACATGGCGTTCATCCTCGCGATGATCCACGTGATCATCGCCGAGAAGCGTTACGACCGGGCGTTCGTCGACGCCTACTGCCTCGGTTTCGAGCAGCTCGCGGCCCACGTCGCGCCGTACACCCCCGAGTGGGCGGCCGGCGAGACCGAGATCCCCGCGGCCGACATCGCCCGCATCGCGCGCGAGTTCGCCGACGCGGCGCCGCGCGCGGTCTACTATGCTGGCCGCCGCTCCTCCTGGTACATCAACGACTTCCAGATGCGGCGCGCGCAGGCGATCTTGAACGCCATCGTCGGGAGCTGGGACCGCGAGGGCGGGGTGGTGCCGAACAGCAAGATCGCGCTCGGCGAGTACCTGTTCCTGCCCTGGGACGAGCCGGCCGCCGAGCGCGTCGACCGCATCGGCACGGCGTTTCCGCTCGCCGCCAAGGGCGACGGGGCGTTCCTGCAGGCTCGCGAAAACGTGCTTGCCGGCACGCCGTACCCGGTCAAGGGGTGGATGGTCTACAAGCAGGACCCGATGAACGCGCTCCCCGACCGGGCGCGCACCCGGAAGATGATCGAGCAGATGGAGTTCGTCGCCGTGATCGACACCCAGATGAGCGACACGGCGTGGTACGCGGACGTGGTCTTCCCGGAGTCGACGTACCTCGAGCGCACCGACCCGCTGCACATGCTCCCCGGGATCTGGCCGGTGGTGGTGATGCGCCAGCAGGTGGTGCCGCCACTCCACGACACCAGGCCGAACCTCGAGATCATGCAGGGGCTGGCGAAGCGGCTCGGCCTGTCCGACTACTTCGACTACACGATCGAGCAGTGGATCGCGGCGCAGGCCGAGGAGCTGCCGGTCTCCAACGCCCTCGAGCACCTGAGGCAGCACGGCGTGGTGACCGCCCCCGGGGCGCCGTTCTACGGGCGCACGCTCGGCGGCGGCCACCGGTTCCTGACGAAGTCCGGCAGGATCGAGCTGTACTCCGAGCGGCTGAAGGAGAACGGCTACGACCCGCTGCCGGTGTACAAGGCGCCGGCGGCGCCGGCGCCCGGGTCGTTCCGCATGGTGCTGGGGCGCAAGGCCACCCACACCCACGCCGCCACCACCAACAACATGTGGCTCGCCGAGCAGACGCCGACCAACGACCTGTGGATCAACCCGGAGCCGGCGGCGCGGCTGGGGATCGCGGGCGGCGACCTCGTCGAGGTGCGCTCGGCGGTCGGCGCGGTGCGCCTGCCGGCGCGCGTCACCCCCGAAATCCGGCCCGACTGCGTGTTCATGCTGCACGGCTTCGGCAAGCAGTCGCGGCACCTGTCGCTGGCGTACGGCAACGGCGCCTGCGACGCCGACGTGCTGACGACGGCGTGGGACGCGGTTTCCGGCAACGCCGCGTTCCACGAGACGTTCGTGACCGTGACCAAGGTCGAGGAGGCGGCCCGTGGCTGAGCGCTCGGGGAAGCGGAGAAGGCGGCTGGCGCTCGCGCTGGACGCCCGCAAGTGCATCAACTGCAAGGCGTGCGTGGTCGCCTGCAAGGCCGAGAACGGCGTCCCCCTCGGCCACTTCCGCAACCGCATCAACGAGGAGCACGGCGGCGAGTACCCGCTGCTGCGCGCCTCCTTCGAGCCCGAGCAGTGCCACCACTGCGAGAGCCCGTCGTGCGTGCGGGTGTGCCCGACCGGCGCCTCCTACCGGCGCGCCGACGGGGTGGTGCTGGTCGACGCCGACGACTGCATCGGCTGCGGCTACTGCATCATCGCTTGCCCGTACGATGCGCGCTACTTCAACCCGGAGACGCGCGTGGTCGACAAGTGCACGCTGTGCACGCACCGCATCGACCACGGGCAGCTCCCGGCCTGCGTGCAGACCTGCCCGACCAAGGTGCGGGTGTTCGGCGACCTCAACGACCCCGACGGCGAGCTCCACCGCGTCCTCGCCACCCGCCGCAGCCAGGTCAAGAAGCTGCAGACGGGCAACGACCCGCAGTTGCACTACCTGCTGTGAGGAGGTGAGCCGTGCCTGACCCGCGCTGGGGCCTGCTGATCGTCTCCTACCTCTTCCTCGGCGGGATGTCCGCGGGGCTGTTCTTCGTCTCGGCGCTGGCCACCTACCTGCGCGCGGGCGGGCAGCCGGCATACCCGCGGCTGGCGCGCGTGGGCGCGCTGCTGGCGCCGTGGCCGGTCGCGGTCGGATCGGCGCTGCTGGTGTTCGATCTCGGGCACTGGTACCGCTTCTACAAGCTGTTCGTCACCTTCGAGTGGCACAGCCCGATGTCGATCGGCGCCTGGCTGCTCGGGCTGTTCACGCTGGTCGCCTTCGCCGCCTTCTGGGCGTGGCTGCCGCCGGAGTGGCCGGCGGCGTTCATGCGCGCGCTGCCGCGCCGGCTGCGCTTCCTCGCGTTCGTCGACCACCCCCGGCGGGAGGCGTGGCGGCGCCCGCTGGCGATGGCCGGGTTCCCGCTCGCCGTCGGCGTCGGCATCTACACCGGCGTGCTGCTCGGCGCGGTGCAGGCGCGGCCGTTCTGGAACACCAACCTGGTGGCGCAGATGTTCCTGTTCTCGGCGCTCTCCAGCGGCTGCGCGCTGCTCATCCTCGCGGTCTCGCTGCGCGCCGGGGGGCTCGACGCCGGCGAGGCGCGCCTCCTGTACAGCCTCGACATCGTGCTCATCGTGCTCGAGCTGTTCATCGTCATCCCCTACCTGATCCACGGGGCGCTGTCGCCGCTCGCCGTCCAGCAGGCGCTCAAGCTGGTCCTCGGCGGCCCGTACACGTTCGCGTTCTGGGGGCTGTTCATGGCTGCCGGGCTGCTGCTGCCGCTCGCGCTCGAGGTGTGGGAGATGCGGCCGGTGCTGCTCGATCGCGGCACGTTCCACTCCGGCCGCGCGCTCGCCACGGTGTCGGCGGCGCTCGTGCTGGCCGGCGGCTTCGTGCTGCGCTACGTCTTCGTCTACGCCGGGCAGATGAGCACCTTCCAATGAGCGCTGCGGACACGGACGCCGCCGCCCTGCGGGCGCTCGCCGGCGCGCTCGACGCGCTCGCCGAGGTGTTCCTCGTGCCCGGCAGCCCGGCGGGTGCGCGCGCCGCGGCGGCCGCCGCCGCGCTGCGCGCCGCGGGACCGGGACTCGCCGCGACGGCGGCGGCGCTGGAGGCGCTCGCGGCGGCGCCCGCCGATGCGACCGGCGAATCGTTCGCGCGCCTGTTCCTGGTCGGTCGGGGCTCGGCGGCGCACCCGTTCGAGTCGTTCTACCGCGCGGGAACCCTCGCCGACCCCGGCTGCCTGGACGAGCTGTACGAGCTCTACGGGGCCGCCGGCGTTCGTCCGGAAGCCGGCCTCGCGGCCGCGCCCGACCATCTCGGCGCCGAGCTCGACCTGCTCGCGCTGCTGCTCGCGGGGCTCGCCGGGACGCGCGCCGGCTCGGCGGCGCGCGCCGAGCTCGCGGAGCTGGCGGCAACCCTCGTCAACCGCCACCTGACCCCGTTCCTGGCGGCGTTCGGCGCGCGCCTCGCGGCCGCCGCGCCGGCGCCCCGCTACGCCGCCGCGGCGCGCGCTGCTGCCGCCGCCGCCGCCGCGACCGGCCGCCTGCTGGGCGGTGCCGAGGCGGCCGCGGCGGATTCCCAAGCCGACCGATCCCACGACAACACGGTGAAGTGTGCCGCCGGAGGGCGGCGAAAGGAGGATGCGACGATGCGTTGGTTCACCACACTGATGGCCGGGGTGCTGCTGCTGCCAGCGGCGGCGTTTGCCCAGGAGGCCGCCACGGCCGACGAGACCGAGCAGCTCCGCGCGGACCTCGAGGAGATCCAGGAGCGGCTCGACAAGGTCGAGCGCAAGGCCGCGAAGGACCGCCTGAACTTCTCCGGCGACTTCCGCTTCGAGGCGCACTCGATCTCGGCCTCGATCCCTGACCACTACGACGGCATGGCGCTGCAGAAGGGCGTCGTCGACACGTTCTTCTACTACGGGTCGACCGGCCAGCTCCCCGAGAGCCCGCAGGCAGTGCAGCAGTTCATCGCCCAGAACTACGGCTCGTATCTGTACTTCACGTCGAACCTCACCTACGAGGGGCTGCAGCAGGCGATGGGGATGATTCCGCCCGAGATGCAGCAGGCGCTCATCGGGTCGCTGCTGCCCTACACCTACACCCCCGGCTACGACGCCGACAACTCGATCCTCTACACCAACCGCCTGCGCCTCAACATGGACGCCGAGGTGGCCGAGAACGTCAAGTTCACCGGCCGGCTGTCGATGTACAAGGCGTTCGGCGACTCCACCGGCGTGCAGGTGTTCAACGGACAGTCCAACTCGTTCAACATTGACGGCAACACCGCCGGCGTGCCCAACGGCGACATGCTGCGCGTCGAGCGCGCCTACTTCGACTGGACCAACATCGGCGGCAGCGGGCTGTACCTGTCGATCGGCCGCCGTCCCTCCTCCGGAGGCCCGCCGCTGAACATCCGTTACGGCGAGCTGCGCGCCGGCTCGCCGATGGGCTCGCTGATCGACTTCCAGTTCGACGGCATCACCGTCGGGTACCACATCAACGAGTGGTCGACCGCGCGCCTTTGCTACGGGCTCGGCTACGAGAGCGGCTACGGCAACGGCGAGGTGCTCAAGGCGCCCGCCGACCGCCTCGAGGACGCGCAGTTCGCCGGCCTCAACTGGGACGTGTACAACTACGAGGACACGTTGGCGCAGATCACCATCGCGCGCGCCTTCAACCTCACCGACGGTTTCAACGGCCTCGTCGTGCTGCCCAAGAACCCGCTCACCGGCCAGGACGTCGGCGCCCCCGTGGTGATGCGCTTCACGCCGTCGGCGAACCTCGGCGACATGGACATCGCCGGCGCGGTGTTCGTGCGCAAGGATGGCCCGATCGACTGGTTCCTGAACTACAACTGGGTCAAGAGCCACCCCGACGACGTGACGACGCCGTTCGGCGGCATGTTCTCCGACCCGTTCCAGACCCCGGAGTCGCAGTCGGGCACGATGTACTACTTCGGCGCCCGCTACACGCTGCCCAACGGCGCCACGATGATCGGCGCCGAGTACAACCACGGCTCCGAGTACTGGTTCAACTTCACCCCGGCGCAGGACGACATCATCGCCCCGAAGACCAACACCCGCGGCAGCGTCTACGAGCTCTACCTCATCCACAACATCCGCGATCGGTTCTCGTTCCGCCTCGGCTACATCAGCTACGACTACGAGTACTCGGGCTCGGGGTGGCACCTCGGCGCGCCGAAGAAGCTCGACTCGATGCCCGTGCTCGGCTTCCCGACGTACGACAGCGCCGACATGCTCACCGCGACGTTCACCGTCAAGTTCTGACCGACTCCCCGCGCCGCGCGGAGCCGCAACGCGAATACAGCGCGCAGGGGCGGTGCAGGCGGCCCCGTCTCGCCGGGTACGGCGAGGCGGGGCCGGTTTCGCGTAGAATCGGGAACAGATGCCTGAGCGGCTGCAGCCCGGCACGCGCGTCGGCCCCTACGAGGTGATCGACCTGGTTGCCACCGGGGGGATGGGCCAGGTGTTCCGCGCCCGCGACACGCGCCTGGGCCGCGACGTCGCGATCAAGATCCTGCCGCCGGCGCTCGCCGGCGACGAGGACCGCCTGCGCCGCTTCGAGCAGGAGGCGCGCGCCGCCGGCATGCTCAACCACCCGAACATCATGGCGATCTACGACGTGGGCACCCACGAGGGATCGCCGTTCGTGGTCTCCGAGCTGCTCGAGGGGCAGACGCTGCGCGAGCTGCTCGACGAGGGGTCGCTGACGCCGCGCAAGGCCGTCGACCTGACGATCCAGATCGCGCTGGGGCTCGACGCGGCGCACGCCAAGGGAATCGTCCACCGCGACCTCAAGCCCGACAACCTGTTCGTCACCGCCGAAGGGCTGCTCAAGATCCTCGACTTCGGGCTCGCGAAGCTCACCGGCGCGGCGCGGGCGGGGATCGCGGCGGGCGAGGGGAAGCCGCACACGACCGAGGCCGGGATCGTCTTCGGAACCGCCGGGTACATGTCGCCGGAGCAGGTCCGCGGCAAGGACGTCGACCACCGCTCGGACATCTTCGCGGTCGGCACCATCCTCTACGAGATGGTGACCGGCAACCGCGCCTTCGCCGCGCCGACGCCGGTCGAGACGCTCAACGCCATCCTCAAGGACGAGCCGGCGGCGCTCGCCGAGGGGAGCGGCGCGCTGCCGCCGGTGCTCGACCGCATCATGCGCCGCTGCCTCGAGAAGCGCCCCGAGGAGCGCTTCCAGTCGGCGCGCGACCTGGCGTTCGCGCTGCAGGCGGTGACCGACCTGAAGATGCCACTGCCCGACCAGGTGGCGCGGCGGCGAGTGCGCTCGCGCTGGCTGCGGCGGGTGGCGGTCGGCGGGGTGCTGCTCGCCACCGGGCTCGGCCTCGGGCTGCTGCTGGCGGCGCTCCTGCCGGCCGCGCAGCCGATCTACGCGCGGCTCACCTACCGCCGCGGGATGGTGTCGGCCGGCCGCTTCGCCCCGGACGGCCGCACCGTCGTCTACTCGGCGAGCTGGGACGGGGCGCCGATGGGGATCTTCATCAAGCGGCCGGAGAGCGAGGACTCGGTGCCGGTCGACGTCCCGAGCGCCGTCCTGCAGTCGGTGTCGCGCTCCGGCGAGATGGCGATCCTGCTGCGCCCGCAGGTGGCGCACTACGGCGTGTGGAGCGGCACGCTGGCGAGGGTCCCCCTCACCGGCGGGACGCCCCGGGAGGTGGCGCAGGACATCGAGCAGGCGGAGTGGGCGCCCGACGGCGCCACCCTCGCCGTTGTCCGCGAGGCGGACGGGCGCTCGCGTCTCGAGTACCCGCCGGGCACGGTGCTGCACTCGTCGACCGGCCACCTGTCGTACCCGCGCTTCTCGCCCGACGGCGAGCAGATTGCGTTCTTCGACCACCCGCTGGGCGGCGACGACCGCGGCTCCGTCGCCGTGGTGCCGGCGCGCGGCGGCAAGGTGCGCACGCTGTCGCCGGCGTGGGAGAGCGTGCAGGGCCTCGCCTGGTCGGCGTCGGGCGGCGAGGTGTGGTTCACCGCCACCGGCGGCGGCAGCCAGCGGTCGCTGTACGGCGTCACCCCGTCAGGAGCGCTGCGCGTCATCACGCGGGCGCCGGGGCCGCTGCTGCTGCGCGACGTCGCCGCCTCCGGCGCCGCGCTGCTCACCCGCGACGACGTGCGCTGGGGGATCATGGCGCTGCCGCCCGGAGGCGAGCGCGAGGTCGACCTCTCGTGGCTGGAGTTCTCGATCAGCGCCGACCTCGCCGCCGACGGCAGCCGCGTCCTCTTCGAGGAGCAGAGCGTCGCCGCCGGGCCCAACTACGCGGTGTGCCTGCGTCCCACCGGCGGTGCGCCGCACGTGCGGCTCGGCGAGGGGCGGGCGTTCGCCCTGTCGCCCGACGGGACGTTGGTCCTCGCGTCGCTGCCGACCGCCCCCACCCGCCTGCTGCTGCTGCCGACCGGTCCGGGCGAGGTGCGCCAGATCGACCCCGGCGGCATCGGCATCGACGCCGCCGCGTGGTTTCCCGACGGGCAGCGCATCGTGCTCGCCGGCACGCAGTGGAGCGGCGCCCGCCGCCTGTGGGTGCTCGCGCTCGACGCCGGCCCGGTGCGACCGATCTCGCCGCCCGACGGCGACGTCGGCAGCCGCGCGGGCATCTGCGTCTCGCCCGACGGCGCCGCCGTCGCCGCCGTCGGTCCGGAGGGGAAGGTGTGGCTGTACCCGGTCGAGGGCGGCGCGCCGCGGCCGCTGTTCGCGGTCGCGCACAACGAGGTGCCGCTGTGCTTCTCGGCCGACGGGCGGTACCTCTTCACGGGGGCGCGCCGCGAGCTGCCCGGCCACGTCTTCCGTGTCGAGATCGCCACCGGCGCGCGCGAGCCGTGGCTCACGCTCCTGCCGGCCGACCCGGCCGGCGTGCGCGTCATCGGCAACATCCACATCACCCCCGACGGCGCCTCCTACGCCTACACCTACAACCGGCTGCTCTCCGAGCTCTACCGCGTCACCGGGCTGTCCTGACCCCCGAGGCAGCACGTCTCATGACGCCGATTCCGGGCGGGGTTTGGCGGTCTGCGAGTGCGCCGACGACGGCCGCCGTCGGCCTCCTATAATGGCGGTGTGACCTTCCGGGACCGCCTTCTCGAGACGCTGCGGGCCGTCGAGAGCGTGCTGCAGGTCGAAGGCGTGATGGTCATCGGCTCCGAGGTGCCGAACCTGTTGCAGGCTGAGGCGGCCTCCACGCTGGTGGTCTCGCAGGACGTCGACATCGGCGTGCCGGTGTCCCGTCTCGCCGAGGTGAAGCGGTGCGTCGCCGGGCTCGCCGCCTTCCGGCCCGCGGCGGAGGAGCCGTCCGTCAGGGTGCCGGTCGACCCACGTCTCATCGAGGTGAACTTCCTCGGCATCGACCCGGCGATCACGCGGGCGGCGGAGACGTACGTGCTCGAGGACCCGGAGCTGCCCCTGCTGGTGTTCGGGACGCTCTCGCACCTGCGGCCGGCGCCGCCGGCCGAGATCGCCGGTGTGCGTATGGTGCTGCCGAGGCCGGCAGGTCTCGTCCTCGAGAAGCTGCTCACCGACCGGTCCGGCGTCAAGGGCGAGCGCGACCTGCTGGTCGCCCTGGCGCTCCTGATGATCGCGGACAGCGGCGACCTCGACGAGCTGACCCGGCAGTACCGCGGGCTGAGCGCCGAGCTGCGCTACACGGTGCGCGCCAACCTCGCCTTGCTGTCGCTGCTGCGGCCAGTCGCAGGCATGCCTGACCCGCGGCCGGAGCGCGCTCGCATTGCGGTGCTGCTGCAGCGCCTCGACCGCGAGGAGGCCGGCCGGTGACCGCGACGTCTGCGCTCACCGCACGCGCCCGCGAGGTCCGCGCGCGGGCCGCGGTCCGCAACTGGGAGTATCGCCAGCGCGAGCGTGCGAAGGGCGTGTGGGTGCGGCTCGCCAGGTTGCTCGCGAACTCGGAGTCGGCGTGGGAGATTCCGTGTAAGGCGGCGGCGGCACTGGAGCAGCAGGGTTACCCCCGCGCTCCCGTCGGCCGCGAGCTCTCTCCCGAGCTGACGATCCTCGTCGTGCCGGCGGAGTGCATCGTGCGGATCGCCGGCGTGCGGAATCTCGAGGTGCGTGTGTCCGCCGAGCTGCTGGCGGCCCCGTGCATCGCGCTCGTGCCGTTCGGTGACGGACAGGCTCCTAGCCCGGAGGCCGGCTCTGGCGCGGAGGGGTGAAGCGCCGGATTCACTCCGGCGCCGAAGGGAGGTCGCGAGACCTCCCCTTGAGCCATGCCGCCGCGCCGGCCGCCGCGACGAGCGCGAGCGCCGCCGCGCCGAGCGGCGGCGCGCCGACGCCCCAGCGGGCGAGCGCGACCTGCGCCGCGAACGGGCCCGCGATGCGCGCCAGCGAGCCGACGCTCTGGAACGCGCCGAGCGCCGCGCCCTGCTCGGCGGCGCCGGCGGCGCGCGAGACCAGCGAGGTCAGCGACGGCGTGACGACGCCGACGCCGAACGACACCACCACGAGGAGCGCGAGCAGCGGCGCGAGGCGGTGCGTGGCGGCGAGGGCGCCGCAGCCGGCGGCGGTCGCCAGCAGCCCGGCGACCACCAGGCGCGCCTCGCCGAAGCGGCGCGAGAGCCGTCCGAGCAGCCCTCCCTGGACGACCGCCGCCAGGACGCCGACGTAGACGAACATGAGGCTGACGCGGTCGTGCGGCAGCGCCAGCCGGGCGTGCAGGAACTGCGCGAACGTCCCCTCGAAGCCGGCGAACCCGGCGACGACGACGGACCCG
Organism: uncultured Thermoanaerobaculia bacterium; assembly: GCA_964594125.1. Taxonomy (GTDB): domain Bacteria; phylum Acidobacteriota; class Thermoanaerobaculia; order Thermoanaerobaculales; family Thermoanaerobaculaceae; genus CAVRZJ01. Next base: position 132,986 of record CAZQLL010000002.1, read on the forward strand.
AGGGCGAGCAGGGGCGCCACCCGGCGGTCGTAGAACCCGTGCGCGAGGCGGGCGAGCGGCGAGGCGAAGCGCGGCGCCGCCGGCGAGCTGCCGGCGGCGCGCGACTCCGGGAGGAACGCCGCGGCCATCGCCAGCGCCACGCCCGAGCACGCCGCCGCGCCCCACCCTGGCGCGCTCGGCGCGAGCTGCAGGAGCAGGCCCGCGAGCGCCGGGCCGGCGATGAAGCCGAGCCCGAACGCCGCGCCGATCATCCCCATCCCCTTCGCCCGCCCCTCCGGCGGCGTGGTGTCGGCGATCACCGCCTGCGCGGTGGCGATGTTGGCGCCGCACGCCCCGGCGATCAGCCGCGAGGCGAACAGCAGCGCCAGCGAGTCGGCGAGCGCGAACAGGACGTACCCGGCCACCGACCCGGCGAGCGACAGCAGCAGCACCGGCCGCCGCCCGACGCGGTCGGAGAGCCGGCCGAGCACCGGCGAGAAGGCGAACTGCATGGCCGAGAACGACGCCATCAGCAGGCCGAGCGCCCAGCCGGGGGGCCGGTGCTGCTCGGCGTACAGCGGCAGCAGAGGGATCACGATCCCGAACCCGACGAGGTCGGTGAACACGATCAGGAACAGCGTCGAGAGGGTGCGGCGAGCGTGCATCGGGCGCATGGACACGTCATGGTACCAACCGCTGTCCGAACGGCCGGCGCCACCGCCAGCAGTCGGCGGCTCGCCGCCTCGATGCCTCTGTGCCCCCGTGCTCGGGCCTCCGCTACACTCGCGCCATGCGGATCGTCTTCTTCGGTACCCCGGAGTTCGCCGTCCCGTCGCTCGAGGCGCTGCTCGCCGCCGGGCACGAGATCGCACTCGTCGTGTCGCGCCCCGACCAGCCCTCGGGGCGGCACATGCAGCTCACGGCGCCTCCCGTGGTGCACGTCGCGCGGGAGCACGGGCTGCCGCTGGCGCAGCCCGAGAAGCTGGGTGTCGACGACTTCATGGCGCGCCTGCGCGCGCTGCGGCCGGAGGTCGCGGTGGTGGTGGCGTTCGGCCGCCTTATCTCGCCGCGCGTGCTCGCGGTGCCGCCGCGCGGCTTCGTCAACGTGCACCCGTCGCTGCTGCCGCGCCACCGCGGGCCGTCGCCGATCGAGGGCGCCATCCTCGCCGGCGACGAGGAGACCGGCGTATCGACGATGCTGCTCGACGCCGGCATGGACACCGGCCCGGTGCTGCTGCAGCGGCGCACGGCCGTGGGTCCGCGCGAGCGGGCGCCGCAGCTCGCCGAGCGGCTGGCGGCGATCGGCGCCGAGCTGCTGGTCGAGACGCTCGCGGGGATGGCGGCCGGCACCGTCCGGCCGTCGCCGCAGGACGACGCGCTCGCCACGGTCACCGAGAAGCTCGACCGCCGCCACGGGCGCATCGACTGGGCGCTGGCCGCGGTCGACCTCGCCCGCCGCTGCCGCGCGTTCGACCCCTGGCCCGGGTTGTACGCCACATTCCGCGGCGCCCGCGTCAAGGTGCACGGGCTCGAGGTCGGCGAGCCGCGCGCCGGCGACGAGGAGCCGGGCACGGTGCTGGGGGTCTCGGGCGCCGGCGTCGCGGTGCGCTGCGGCGGCGGCACGGTCGCGGTGCTCACCGAGCTGCAGCGCGAGGGGCGGCGCCGCCTGCCCGCCGACGCCTTCATCCTGGGAGAGCGCGTGGCCCCCGGCGAGCGGTTCCGCTGAGGTCGTGTGAAGGGCACGTTCACAGGCTCTGACCCCCGCCGGCGCGCCGCCGCGGTGCTCGCGCGCGTCGACGCCGGGGGCGCCCACGCGGCGCGCCTGCTCGCCGACGCCGCCCCCGCGACGCGCGAGCTCGTGCTCGGGGTGCTGCGCTGGCAGCGGGTCCTCGACCACCTGCTCGCGCCGCACTCGCGGCGTCCGCTGGCCGCGCTCGACCCGATCGTGCGGGCGCTGCTGCGCGCCGGCCTGTACGAGGCGGCACGCATGGACACCCCAGCCGAGGTCGCGGTCTCGGCGGCGGTCGACGCCGCCGGGTTACTGGCGCCGCGCGCCGGCGGCCTGATCAACGCCGTGCTGCGGCGGGCCGCGGCGGCGCCGTGGCCGGACGCCGGCGACGAGGCGCTGCCGCTCGGTCTCCGCTTCTCCCACCCAGACTGGCTGGTCGGGCGCTGGCTCGCCGCATTCGGCGAGGAGGTCACGCGCCGCGTTCTCGCGGCGGACCAGGCGCCGGCGCCGCTCGCCCTGCTTGCGGCCGCGAGCGACCTCGCCGGGATGCGGGCCGCGGGGTGCCGGCTCGATCCCCACCCGCACGTCGCCGGCGTCGCGGTGGTGCGCGACGGAGCCGCCGCGGCGATCGCGGCGGTGCGCCGCGGGCGGGCCTACGCGATGGACCCGCACGCGGTCGCCGTCGCCCGGCTGCTGCCGGAGTGCGCGGGCCGCGTCGTCGAGCTCGCCGCGGCGCCGGGCGGCAAGAGCCTGGTGCTCGCGTGCGAGCGCGGCGGCCGCCACCTGGCGCTCGACCGCCACCTCGGGCGCGTCGCCATGATGCGCGCCAATCTCGCCGCCGCGCCGTCGCCGCCGCTGCTCGCCGCGGCGGACGGCGCCGCGACGCCGCTGGCGCCGGGACGCTGCGCCGCGGTGCTGCTCGACGCCCCGTGCTCGGGCACCGGCACCCTGCGCCGCCACCCGGAGATCCGCTGGCGTCTCCGTGCCGCCGACCTCGCCGCCCTCGCGGCGGCGCAGCGCCGCCTGGCAGCGGCTGCGGCGGACCTGCTTGCGCCGGGCGGCTGGCTGCTGTACGCCACCTGCTCGCTCGAGCCCGAGGAGAACGCCGGCGCGCTCGCCGGTCTCGGCCTCGAGCCGCAGCCGGCGGCCGCCGGCCTGCCGGCGGGCGTGGCGCGCGTGGAGCTGACGGACGGCGGCGCCGTGATCCTGCCGGACGGCCAGGGCGACGGGTTCACCGTGCACCTGCTGCGCCGCCGCACTTGAAGGACGGGGGCGGGAGCGTGTACGGTTGCGCCGCGACCGCGCCCACGACGCCGCGTCAGGGTGCTCGCCGCGAGGCGGGCGCACCGGCCGCGGGTCGCCGCTGTGCGGGGACGGCCGCTCGGGAGGGATGGGCATGGCGGGGAAGACGGAGCTGGTCGAGCGCATCGCGTTCGAGACGGGGATGCCCAAGGCGCACGCCGCGCGTGCGATCGAGGTGATGATCGACACGCTGGCGGAGTGGCTGCGCTCCGGCGAGCGGGTGGTGATCCCCGGGCTGGGGAGCTTCTACACCTCGGAGCGCCCCGCGCGCGAGGCGCGCAGCCCGCGCTCCGGCGAGGTCGTGCACGTCGCCGCGTCGCACACGGTCCGCTTCCGCCCCGGCAAGGAGCTCAAGGCGCTGGTGAACAAAGGTCGGTCCCCCGACCCGTCGGTTACCGCCCGGACCGCGTAGGGAGCGGCGGCGCCGGCCGGCGGGCCGCGGGCATCGCCGGCGGTCAGCAGCGGCTTCGACCGGCCGGTGGGCGATCGCCGCCACGTGGCGCTGCAGCCGCGGTGTCCTGCTCCTGCGCCACGACGCGCTTCTCCACGCCTCCATGGCTCGCCGCCTCACTCCCTGAACGCCGAGCCGCCGATGAACTCCCGCAGGATCGAGATCTGTGGCACGTCGTCCTGGAACACCGGCACGAACCACGCGAGGAACTTCAGCAGGCGGTACGCCTCGGTGTAGGCGGCGTGCTCGCGCGGCACCTCGAGCAGGAAGCGCTCGGCGAACATGCGCAGCACGGCGGTCTCGTAGACCAGCGCCGAGTTGAAGATGACGTCGGCCTGCTCCTGGAACGGGAAGATCCAGCGTCCCTCGCCGCGGCGCACCGCGCCCCACATCTCGAGGGTGCGCGTCGCCGGATGGCCGCGGAACAGGCGGTCGCGCACGATGCGGCGCAGCAGCCGGGCGTCCGACGTGAAGATGCGATTGTGGTCGTCGAGGGTGAGCTGGGTGAGCGCCGAGATGTAGACGCGGAACTTCACGGCCTCGTCGACGGCGGCGGTGAGCCGGGGGTTGAGCCCGTGGATCCCCTCGATCAGCAGCACCTGGTCGGGGTCGAGGCGCAGGCGCCACCAGCGGTCGCGGGCGACCCTGCGGCCGAGGACGAAGTCGTAGCGCGGCAGCTCGACCGCCTCCCCGGCGAGCAGTCCTGCGAGGTTGGCGTTGAACAGCTCGAGGTCGAGCGCTTCGATCGACTCGTAGTCGGGCTTGCCGTCCGGCCCCATGGGCGTCTCGGCACGGTCCACGAAATAGTTGTCGAGCGACACGCCGACCGGCCGGATGCCGTTGACCTGGAGCTGGATGCCGAGGCGGCGGATGAACGTCGTCTTGCCCGAGGCGGAGGGGCCGGCGACCAGCACCACGCGCACCGCGCCGCGGCGCGCGGCGACGGCGTCGGCGATCTCGGCGATCTTCTTCTCCTGGAACCCCTCGGCGATGCGGATCACCTCGGCGATCTCGCCCGACAGCGAGACGCGGTTGAGCGCGCCGACGTTGGCGACGCCGAGCACCTCGTTCCAGCGCCGCGTCTCGCGGTAGGTGGCGAACAGGCGCGGTTGCGGCGCGATCGGCGGCAGCCGCGCCGGGTCGCCGTTGCGCGGGAAGCGCAGCAGCAGCCCGCCCTCGTACGGCGCCACGGCGAAGCCGCGGACGCGGCCGGTCGACGGGACGATCGCGCCGTGCGCGATGTCGACGAAGCGGCCGCAGGTGACCAGGGGCACCGTCGAGGAGCGGAAGGTGGCGAGCAGCGCCAGCTTGGAGTGCTCGCCGCGGGCGCGGAACAGCGCTTCGGCCTCCTCCCACGTCGCGGTCCAGCGGGTGAACGGCCGGTCCTCGCGGCACACCTCGTGCGAGCGCCGCGCCAGCGCGGCGACCGCCTCGGCGGTGAGCGGCTCGGGCGCATCCCACGAGTAGAAGTACCCGCCCGCGAGCGACTGGCCGACCGTCAGCCGGGCGGCGGGGAACAGCTCGCGCGCCGCCTCGAGCAGCACCAGCGCGGCGGAGCGGCGGGCGACGGCCTCGCCCTCGCGCGAGCCGGCGCGCACCGCCTCGAGCTCGACGTGGACGCCGCGCAGCGGGAAGTCGAGCATCACCAGGCGGCGGTTGACCAGCGCCGCGAGGATGTCGGGCGGCACCGCGCCCAGCCGCTGCGCGAGGAACTGCGACACCGTGGTGCCGGTCGGCACGTGCGTTCGCTGCCCTTCGAAGCCGACGGCCACCGTGCGATCCGGCACGAACCACCTCCGCGCCGCGCATTCTAGCTCCGCCCGCGTCCGGATTTTCGTACGCGGGAACGAACGGCTGGACACGCGCTCGAACTGCGGCGTCCGTGCTCTGCCCGGGACCGGGCATGGTGATTGCAACCCGACCTTGATCGGAACCGAATGGGGACCGCCCGCACGCTCCGAGTTCATCCCCGGCGTCCCGCTTGGGGCGACGTTCCGGTCGAGGGATCGGGCGCGGCCGCGCGGGGCGAGCGTTCGCGCGTGCCGGCGGGCCCCGAGATGAAAGTGGAAGCTCACGCGGGAAAGCGCCGTGCCGCGGTGGTTGCGCCGCGCCGCGGGGTGGCGTAGAGTCCGCCGGGCTTCACAGAACGTCGCGGACGCCGCGACATGGACAAAGAGGAGGTGAGCATGAGGAGAAACCGTTTCGGTAAGGCGCTCTTCGCGACGGTCGCCGTGCTGGCCATGATGGTCGGCGGCATGGCGATCGCCCAGGAGCAGGTCGGCTCGATCGAGGGGACGGTGGCCGACAAGGACGGCGCCGCCCTTCCGGGCGTCACCGTCGAGGCGGTGCGCTCGGGCCAGGCGGCGCTGGTGTCGGTCACCGGCGTCAACGGCGAGTACCGCTTCCCGCGTCTGCCCTCGGGCGTCTACAAGCTGACTGCGAAGCTCGACGGCTTCGTCACCGCCGAGGTGCCGAACATCGACCTCCAGCTCGGCAAGGTGCTGAAGGTCAACTTCACGCTGCAGCCCGGCACCTTCGAGGACACCATCACGGTGGCCGCCGACACGGTCGCCATCGACGTGTCGCAGTCCTCGACGGCGATGAGCATCAGCCGTGAGACGATCGACCTGCTGCCGCGCGGCCGCGACTTCAGCTCGATGGTCGGTCTGGCTGCCGGCGCCAACCAGGAGGCGTTCCTCGGCGGCATGTCGATCGACGGCGCCTCCGGCTCGGAGAACCGCTACGTCATCGACGGCGTCGACACCACCAACCCGCAGGACGGCGTGCAGGGCCAGAACCTCATCCTCGACTTCGTCGAGGAGGTGCAGGTGAAGTCGGCCGGCTACGCGGCCGAGTACGGCGGCTCGCTCGGCGGCGTGATCAACGCGGTCACCAAGACCGGCGGCAACGAGTTCGCCGGCTCGCTCGGCCTGTACTACACCGACTCGTCCTTCAACGGCGACGCGCGTCCGACCGTGTACCGCTCCGATCCGAGCGGCTACCGCACGTTCCCGAAGGACGACTCGACCACGGTCGAGCCCGGCTTCACGATCGGCGGCCCGATCCTGAAGGACAAGCTGTGGTTCTTCCTGGCCTATCAGCCGCAGATGACGAGCACCGACCGGACGCCGGTCGGCTCCTCGACCACCTACGGCCAGGACCAGCAGTACGACTTCGCCTCGGGCAACCTGAAGGGCAACATCGGCTCGAGCTTCCTCTACAAGCTGTCCTACAACTACGCCGAGGGCTGGGTCGACGGCGTGCTGCCGAACCAGGACAACACGACCCCCGCCGGCACCAACCTCGAGATCAAGAATACCTACCCGAACGAGAGCTACTCCCTGTACGGCGACTGGATCGCCTCCGACAAGTTCATCATGTCGGCGCGCCTCGGCCACTACATGCGCGACAACGTCACCGAGGGCGTCACCGACACGACCCGCTTCTTCTTCCGCAACGGCACGATCCCGGTGCCGACCACCGACCCGCTGTACCGCCCGACCGGCTGGTCGAGCGTCCCGAACGCCTCCTTCTACGCGTCGAAGTTCGACACGTGGGAGCGTGATGCGGCCGGCATCGACGGCAGCATCTTCTTCGATCTCCTCGGCAGCCACCAGGTCAAGCTCGGCTACCAGATGGAGAAGATCACCAACGCGGTGGAGTACGGCGAGAACGGCAACCTCTACGAGATCCGCTGGGGCCTGCCCGATCGCTTCGGCGCCGGCGTCAAGGGTACCTACGGTTCGGTCCACGTCCGCCGTTACGGCACCTTCGGCGAGGTCGAGAGCGACAACGCCGCGATCTTCATCCAGGACTCCTGGCAGATCGGCAAGAACCTGACGATCAACTTCGGCGTGCGCGCCGAGGAGGAGAACGTTCCGAACTACGGCCACAACCAGGATCCGACCGTGGCCGAGTACTTCTACCAGTGGAGCTTCGGCGACAAGGTCGCACCGCGCCTCGGCTTCGCGTGGGACGTGATGGGTGACCAGCGGTTCAAGGTGTACGGCTCCTACGGCACCTACTACGACATCATGAAGCTCGAGATGCCGCGCGGCTCGTTCGGCGGCGACCGCTGGATCGCCTATCTCTACCCGCTGAACACCGTCGACTGGCCCACCCTCGACGACGGCTGCACGATCTCCAACAACAACATCAACGGCAACCCCTGCCCGAGCCTCGGCACTCCGGTGGCGCTCGATCTGCGCGCGCCCACCGACCCCGCCGACCCGGTGCACGGCGTCGACCCGAACCTGCAGCCGATGGAGAACCGCGAGTACCAGATCGGCCTCGACTACCAGCTCAACCCCGCCACGGTGCTCGGCTTCCGCTACGTCAACAAGGAGCTGATCAACACGATCGAGGACATCGGCTACCTCTACTGCGAGGGGACGATCTGCCAGGAGCAGTACATCACCGGCAACCCCGGCAAGGGCATCGTCGCCGGCGACCCCGACGGCTCCGGCCCGCTGGTGGCGCAGGCCGAGGCCAAGCGCGACTACCAGGCGTTCGAGTTCACCTACAACCGCCGCTTCCAGGACAACTGGCTGCTGCGCGCCTCCTACACCTACTCCCAGCTCGAGGGCAACTACTCGGGTCTGGCCAGCTCCGACGAGTTCGGCCGCACCGACCCGAACGTCGCCCGCTACTTCGACGGCCTGGTGTACGGCTACACCTCTTCGGGCTCGCTGCAGTACGGCGTGCTCAACACCGACCGCCCGCACGTCCTCGAGGTGCAGGGCGTGTACCGCCTCAACTTCGGGCTGAACGTCGGCGCCAACTTCTCCTACCGCTCGGGCACCCCGACCACGACCGCCGCGTACTACAACGGCGTCGATTTCTTCCCGAACGGCCGCAACGACATGGGCCGCACGCCCGACCTCACGCAGACCGACCTGTTCATCTCCCAGCCGATCAAGCTCGGCGGCTTCGTGCTTGAGCTCAACCTCAACGTCCTCAACCTGTTCGACGAGGACACCGTCACCCGCTACTACAACTACAAGTACGAGACCGACATCTGCGACGCGAGCGCGGCGTGCGACGGGTCGAACGAGTGGTACTTCGGCGACCTGGTGCCGTACGACCTCGACACCTACATGGCCGGCCAGCCGGTCGACAAGATGTACGGCAAGGACTACGCCTGGCAGGGGGCGCGCACCGTTCGCCTCGGCCTCAAGTTCTCCTTCTAGATCGCACCACGTCCCTGCGAACACTCCCGGGGGGCTTCGGCCCCCCGGTTTTCTTGCCGGATGGGAGGTCTCGCGACCTCCCCTTGAGCCGAGGTGAACTCGGCGCCTTCACCTCACCGCGCCGGCGTCGCGTGCGCTCCGCCGGACCGCCGTCGAACCGCCGGGGCGCTATCGTTGGAGGGGAGGTCTCGCGACCTCCCCTCGGCGCCGGAGTGGATCCGGCGCCTTCACCCCTCCGCGCCGGCGTCGCTGCCGCTCCGCCGGACCGCCGTCGAACCGCCGTGGCGCTGTCTGTTGGAGGGGAGGTCTCGCGGTCTCTCCGCGGCGGTGGTGACGCGGCGCGCATCGCGAGCCGTCCGGAATTCCGGATGGAGGTTCGAGCCTCCGGACACACTCGTTCCGCCGGCCGCGCCCGACGTACGCCCCGTCGGGCACGCCGATTGCTAAGAGACGTGAACGCGAGTCGTGAACGCCGCGGAAGGAGTTCTCGGAGTGTGTCCGCGGTCGGCTCGCGGCGACCGGGTGGATGGCGGCGCTGTCGCCATGGTCGACCCGCCGGGGCGGAGGAGGAGGGTGGAACGGTGTCGCAGGACGAGCCGCGCGCGCAGCGTCGCGCTGGCAGCCGGGGCCGGCGGCCGCCGGGCCTGCGATACGGCGTGAACCGCTGTCGACACGTGGAGGGTCGCGCGAGGCGCGACGGAAGGAGGAAGGCATGAGGAGAAACGTTATTGGCAGCTCGCTCCTCGTGGCGTTTGCCGCCCTGGCCATCATGGCCGGCGGGCTGGCGTTCGCCCAGGAGCAGACCGGCGCCATCGAGGGCGTCGTCAACGACAAGGACGGCGCGGCGCTGCCCGGCGTCACCGTCGAGGCGGCGGGCCCGCTGGGCGCCGTGGTCGCCGTCACCGACATCAACGGCGTGTACCGCTTCGCCGCCCTGCGGTCGGGCGTGTACAGGATGACGGCCAAGTTGGACGGCTTCGTCACCGCCGAGGTGCCGGGCGTCGACGTCAAGCTCGGCACCACGCTGAAGGTCAACTTCACGATGCAGCCCGGGACGTTCGAGGACACCATCACGGTGGCCGCGGACACCGTCGCGATCGACGTCACGAAGACGCAGACCGCGACCTCGATCAGCCGCGAGGAGATCCAGCTCCTGCCGCGCGGCCGCGACTTCACCGACGTCGTCGCGCTGGCGGCCGGCGCGTCCAATGAGTCGCAGGCGGGCGGCATCTCGATCGACGGCTCGTCGGGCTCGGAGAACCGCTTCATCATCGACGGCATCGACACCACCAACCCGCAGACCGGCGTCAACGCCATTCCGATGCGCGCCGACTTCATCGAGGAGGTGCAGGTCAAGTCGGCCGGCTACGCCGCCGAGTTCGGCGGCTCCACCGGCGGCGTGATCAACGCGATCTCGAAGTCGGGCGGCAACGAGTTCCACGGCGGCGTGCTCGCCCAGTACGCCGACAGCGACTGGAACGGCAAGGTGCGGCCGACGCTCGAGACCAACCTGCTGAACACCAACCAGGCGCAGTACACCGTGTACGACGTCGACGACGAGACCCGCGTCGACCCCGGCTTCTACATCGGCGGCCCGATCTTCAGGAACAAGCTGTGGTTCTTCGGTTCCTACCAGCCCGGCATCACCGACACCGACCGCACGGTGACGTTCGTCAACGCGGCGAACCCGAACGGGTTCTACACCGACACCTACAACCAGAAGGTCACCGTCGACTACGCGGCGGTCAACTTCACCGCCAACTTCGGCTCGGTGCTCTTCAAGATCGGCGGCAACATCTCCCCGTACGAGCAGGAGCGCTCGCTCCCCGGCGTCCAGGGGCGCAGCACCCAGACCTCGCAGGAGGCGTACGTGCGCGGCCGCGAAGGCGAGCGCGAGACCTACTCCGCCTCGCTCGACTTCGTGCCGTCCGAGAGCTTCGTGATCAGCGCCAAGCTCGGCCTCTACCATACCGACGTCCTCGACACCGGCGTCAAGTTCCCCGGTCTGATCCACAACTACTCGACGTCCTCCGTCAACCCGGCGACGATCCCCGGGTTCGACCCGGCGTCGATCCACACCCCCGGCTGGACCAGCGACACGCTGATCACCGACGCCACCGCCACGAACCTGTACGAGCGCGAGTACTACGGCCTCGATGCGTCGTGGTTCTTCTCGGCCGCCGGCGATCACACCCTGAAGTTCGGCGCCCAGGTCGAGAACATCTCGAACGACGTGGCGTCGGGGTACAACGCCGACCGCATCCTCTACTACTGGGGCCGTACCTACACGATGACCACCGGCGAGCGCCGGACCGGCCAGTTCGGCTACTTCCGCCTGCTGAACATCTCGACGTTCGGCAGCGTCGAGAGCCGCAACGACGCGCTGTTCATCCAGGACTCGTGGAACGTCAGCCGCAACTTCACGATCAACTTCGGCGTCCGCGCCGAGCACGAGCGCGTACCGAACTACGGCGCCACCGGCCCCGAGTACGCGATCGAGTTCGACTACGCGGACAAGACGGCGCCCCGCTTCGGCTTCGCGTGGGACGTCAACGGCGACCAGAAGTGGAAGGTGTACGGCTCCTACGGCACCTACTTCGACGTCATGAAGTACGAGATGCCGCGCGGCTCGTTCGGCGGCGACAAGTGGGTCGACTTCTTCTTCACCGCCGACAGCTCCAACATCCAGCTCAACACCACGACCGGCTGCCGGGTCGGCAACAACACCTACCTCGACCGGCCCGACTGCGGCATGGGCACCTTCATCGAGGCGGTCGACCGCCGCTTCAACTCGGCCGACCCGGAAGACCCGACGATCGAGCCCAACCTGAAGCCGATGGAGCAGTGGGAGGCGCAGATCGGCGCCGAGCACCAGCTCACCAGCACCGTCAAGGTCGGCGCCCGCTACGTCCACAAGGAGCTCGTGCGGACGATCGAGGACGTCGGCATCCTGATCCCCGGCATCGGCGAGGTGTACTACATCGCCAACCCGGGCGAGGGGATCACCCTGACGCTCGCGGAGCGCCCGTTCCCGAAGGCCAAGCGCGAGTACGACGGCCTCGAACTCACCCTGGACAAGCGCTTCGCCAACAACTGGATGCTGCGCGCCTCCTACACCTACTCCGAGCTCTACGGCAACTACTCCGGCCTCGCGTCGTCCGACGAGAACGGCCGCACCTCGCCGAACGTCAACCGCTTCTTCGACCACATCGAGAACTCGTACAACGCCAACGGCGACCTGGTGTACGGGCCGCTTGGCACCGACCGCCCGCACTCGTTCAAGTCGCAGCTCCTCTACCGGTTCCCGTTCAAGCTGTCAGTCGGCTGGAACCAGTACATCGCGAGCGGCATCCCGGTCTCCCAGGAAGGCCGCGTGCCGATCAACATCCCGTTCTTCCCGTACGGTCGCAACGACCTCGGCCGCACGCCGACGGTCACCCAGTCCGACATCGCGCTGTACCAGGACTTCAAGATCGGCGCGTTCAACCTGCAGCTCGGCCTCAACGTCATGAACCTGTTCGACGAGGACACCGAGATGCGGCGCGACAACGTCCGCCAGAACCAGGACCTGCCACTCACCACCGAGGAGTTCTTCGCCGGCGGCTGGGACTACGAGCAGCTCGTCAAGACCGTCACCCCTAACCCCTTCTACAACATGACCAACCAGTTCCAGGGTCGTCGCGAGCTCCGCTTCTCGGTGAAGCTCGAGTTCTAGGCGCACCACCGTGCTGTTTCACCTGGGGGCCGCCGGCGGGCGGCCCCCTTCGTCTGCCTCCGGCTCACGCCCGGCGCAGGCGAGACGGCGGCGGCCCGCCGGGCGGCCGGCCGTTCGGCCTTCGCGTCTGCAGCGCTGCACCACGGCGGGCCGGCGGCCGGGCGCCAGAAGGGCAGGGGCGCGGCGGGCGGCGCTGGCGGAGTCGCCAGGCAGCCCGCGCGCGGCGCCGTGAAGCAGCCGGCGCCGGCGCGCGGTCTGGCACAAAGGCGCCCGCCACGGCGTTACACTCCACAGCCGCCCGGTGCCGCGCGGATCGCGGCGGGCGGCGAGGTGAGAACGTGGCGGCAAACGGCGTGCGGGACCGGGTGGTGGCGGCGATCGAGCGGGTGACGCGGCGGGTGGAGGAGCGCGGGCAGCCGCTGTTCCACGGCCGCGAGGAGCCGCTGCCCTCCAAGCGCGAGGTGATCGCGATCGTGCGCGGCCTGCAGGAGGTGATCTACCCCGGCTACTTCGGCGATCAGGCGCTGTACCGCGAGTACCTGCACGCGCACCTCGGCGACCAGCTCTACGCGCTCTCGCGCCGCCTCGAAGCGGAGGTCGCGAAGGCGCTGTGCAGCGAGTGCCGCACGCCGGCGGGAGCGGTCGGCCGCCGGAGCGCCCCGGCGGCGCCGGAGGTGGTGGCGGAGTTTCTCGAGCGGCTGCCGGAGGTGATGGACCTGATCGCCGACGACGTGACGGCGGCGTACGAGGGCGACCCGGCGGCGACCTGCCTCGAGGAGATCGTCCTCGCCTACCCGGGGATGAAGGCCGTGTTCACCTACCGCCTGGCGCACCTCCTGCACGCGCTCGGCGTGCCGCTGGTGCCGCGCATCATGACCGAGTTCGCGCACAACGAGACCGGCGTCGACATCCACCCCGGCGCGGCGATCGGGCGCGAGTTCTTCATCGACCACGGAACCGGCGTGGTGATCGGGGAGACCACCGTGATCGGCGACCGCGTCAAGCTCTACCAGGGTGTCACCCTCGGAGCGCTGTCGTTTCCGCGCGACGGCAGCGGCGCGGTGGTGCGCGGCACGAAGCGCCACCCGACGCTGGAGGACGACGTCGTCGTCTACGCCGGCGCGACGATCCTCGGCGGCGCCACCGTGATCGGCCGCGGCTCGGTGATCGGCGGCAACGTCTGGCTCACCACCTCGGTGCCGCCGGGCTCGCGCGTCACCCTGTCGCGCGACCGGCTCGCGTACGAGATCAGGGCGAGGGAAGGCGACAGGCGGTAAGGCGCCGTCGCCGCTACGGCAGCGCCGCCGGCGGGGCCGGCGCGATGCTCCAGGTGAGCGCCTTCTCGCCGGCCGGGCGGGTGTAGAGGACCGACCTCGCCGTCCGGCCGTCCTGCCAGGAGTAGCGCTCGATGCGGCCGGCGGCGTCGTTCGCCACGTAGAGCTCGTCGCCGCGGGCGCCGTCGAGATCGGCGAGGCACGCCGCGTGCTCGAACCCTCCGGAGTCACCCGCAACGAGCTCGGCCGTCCACGCGGCGCCTGCCGCCCGAGGTCGGCGCAACAACCAGATGCCGGCCCTGTGCGTCGTCGCCACCAGCTCGCGGGCGCCGTCGCCGTCGACGTCGCCGGCGAGCAGGAAGCGGCACAGCGCGTCGGGCAGGGTGGCGACGGGCGCGCCGCTCTGGCGCTCGCCGCCGCCGGCGAAGCGCCGCACCTCGACGCGGCCGCCGGAGACCGCCTCCACCGCCGCGTACAGCTCGTCGCGGCCGTCGCCGTCGGCGTCCGCGACAAGGATCTCCTTGGCGTGCCGGTCGCCGAGGTCGGCGAGCACCGCGCGGGGGCCGCCGCCCGCGGGGACGTAGCGTACGATCTCGCCCGGCTGCGGGGTGCCGTCGAGCCGGTTAGGGCTCGACGGCGTGGCGTACACCTCGAGGACACTGTCGCCGTCGAGGTCACCGACCTCGACCTCGTGGACGATCGTGCCGGGACACCTGTCGAGCTCGGTGGCGTGGTAGCCACCGGCGCCGTCCGGCCGCACCACCGCCACCACCCCCTGGTCGTGGGTGGCGACCACGAGGTCGCGCTCGCCGGCGCCGTACACGTCCGCCACCTCGACGTCGCGCATGCGCGAGAAGCGGCCGCCGAAGTCGGCCTGCCAGACCACAGCGGGAGGCGCACCCGGGCGCCACAGCGTGAGGATCGCCCGCGTGCCGCCGGCGGTCAGCACGCCTGGCTCGCCGGGGCGCAGCTCCACCGCCATCGCCTTGTGAAAGACGTTGCTCTCGGGGTCGTCGAGGGAGCGGAACGCCCAGGCGCCGCCCCGCTGCTCGAGGATCCCGAGCCGAGCAGGCTGCGGCACGGGCCCACCCGGCCCGCTCGCGAAGCGCGCCAGCGCCAGCACCAGCCCCGCCTGCCGGTCGCGCGGTGCGCTGCCGGGCGCGCAGGCGAGCGACGCGAACGCCACGGGCACGGCGAGCGCCGTGATCGCTGCGAGGGTGGCGATGGCCGGTCGTTTCGTGTGGCGCGGCATGGGGCGCTCTCCCGCCGCGATGATAGCGGCGCCGGGGGCCGCACCAGGCACCGTGCGCGTGGTCGTTCGCGGCGACGGCGGTACTGCGCCCCTTGCAGGGGCTGTCACCCCGAGGAGGGCGAGGCCCGACGAGGGGCCCGTGGCGTGGGGAGCACCGGGCCGCACCGCAGCCGCCCCTGCCGTCTCGCGCCGCTGCCCGAAACCCATCGAGTGGTCGCCGCCGGCATCGCTGCGCCACGACGGCGGCGAGCGGGCCGTCACCCCTCGATCGTCCCAGGATCCACGACATCGACGCCCAGGCGCAGGAAATCGCGGTCCAACGTCGCCACGCCCTCGCCGCGCGTCCGCGCCTGCGCCGCGAGCAGTGCATCGGCGAAGTCCACGTTCTTCTCGGCCATGGCGAACAAGGCCCCGAGAACGAGATCGGGCTCCTCGACGGACACGCCGGGCGCCGCCACGAGCGACACCAGGTGGCGTGCCACCCTGTCCTTCGGCACCTTGTGGAAACGGACGAGCACCCACACCACCTCGGCAAGTGCGAGATGAGACAGCCGCAGGAGCAGCTCGCCGCGCTCCGCCTTCTCGAAGAGGCGAAGGCACCCTGCGGCGGCGTCCGGCGGGTCGCCGGTCAGGAGGCGCAGGACCACGTTGGCGTCGAGCCAGAGCGCGCTCATCTCCGGCCGCCGACATGATCGTGAGCCAGCGACGCTGCCACCGCCTGCCGCTCGACCTCTCGCCCCGCGAAGCGCTGTCGGGGGGCGAGACTGCCGAGCAGCTCCCGGGCGGCACGCCGGGTCGCGACACGGATCCGGACCGACTCGCCGTCCACCTCGAAGATCAGGCGATCGCCCGGAACGAGCTTGAGCTGCTCGCGGATCGCGGCAGGTACCGTCACCTGTCCCTTGCTTGTCAGCGTCGTGGCGACCATTGCGTCATCTCCTTACAAATCGAGATTAGTAATGCGCATTACGAATGTCAAGGGAAGGTGCTTCGCCATCGTCTATCGCCTACCGCCTCACGCCTGTGTTAGGGTGCGCGCCGTGCGTTCGCTTGCGGCCCTCTGGCTGATCGTCGCCCTTGCCGGCCTCGCCGCGGCACAGGAGCCCTTGCCGCCCGAGCTCAAGGGCGGCGAGAAGCTCGCCGCGATCCTCGCGCGGGTCAGCCAGGCGCAGCTCGAGACGCAGACGCTCGAGGCGGCGTTCGAGCAGCGGCGGGTGAGCCGGCTGCTCGCCGAGCCGAGCGTGATGTCCGGCCGCTTCTACTTCCGCGCCCCCGACCACGTCCGCTGGGAGTACACGTCGCCGCGGCCGATGACGGTGCTGATCCACGACGGCGAGGCGGTCACCTACCGCCCGGCGGAGAAGCGCGCCGAGCGCGTCGCGGTCGGCCGCGTGCAGCGGCGGGTGTTCCGCCTGATGGGCGCCGCCGAGCCGCTCGACGCGCTGCGCCAGTACTTCTCGTTCACGCTGCGCGACGCCGGCGAGGGCGCCAACTTCGTGCTCCTGCTCAGGCCGACGATGCCGCAGATCAAGAAGCGGATGGACGAGGTCACGGTGGAGATCGACCGCGCCCGCTTCCTGCCGCTCGCCCTCTCCTACACCGAGCCCGACGGCGATACGGCGTCGTACGTCTTCTCCGACGTGAGGCGCAACCAGCCGATCGCCGACGAGCGCTTCGCACTAGACCTGCCGTCCGACGTCGAGGTGGTCACCATCAAGCTGCACTCGGGGGAGTGAGGCCGTGGTTCGCGGCTCGCGGATCGTCGCTCCCGCACGGCGCCTGCGCTGCGCCCGGTTCGGATCCGACCTGGGGCCGGTCGCCGCAGGCGCCGTGAGCCTCCCGCCGTCGCTGCCGCAAGCGGACCACGAACCACGAGCCACGAGCCACGTTCCCTCATGACCCGCCCCGGCACGTTCGACATCCTGGTGCGGGACGCCGCGAGCGGCGCCCGCGCCGGCGAGCTCGCCACCGCGCACGGGACCATCCGCACGCCGGCGTTCGCGCCGGTGGGGACGGCCGCCTCCGTCAAGGGCCTGGCGCCGTGGGAGCTCGAGAGGCTGGCGCCCGAGCACGTGCTGGCCAACACCTACCACCTGCTGCTGCGACCCGGCGTCGAGGTGGTCGAGCGGCTGGGCGGGCTGCACCGCTTCATGGGGTGGCCGGGGCCGATCCTCACCGACTCCGGCGGATTCCAGGTGTTCTCGCTGGCGGAACGGCGGAAGTACGACGACGACGGGGTGGCGTTCCGTTCCCATCTCGACGGCTCGCTGCTGCGCCTGACGCCGGAGTCGTGCGTCGAGGCGCAGCGCCGGCTCGGCGCCGACATCGCGATGGCGCTCGACGTCTGCCCCGCGCT
This sequence comes from uncultured Thermoanaerobaculia bacterium, assembly GCA_964594125.1. Classification (GTDB taxonomy): domain Bacteria; phylum Acidobacteriota; class Thermoanaerobaculia; order Thermoanaerobaculales; family Thermoanaerobaculaceae; genus CAVRZJ01. Next base: position 150,233 of record CAZQLL010000002.1, read on the forward strand.
GCCGGCGGGTCGCCCGGAGCTGGCGCGGGCGATAGACGTCACCACCGCGTGGGCGGCGCGCTGCCGCGCCGCGCTGCCGCCGAACGAGCGCACGCTGCTGTTCGGGATCGTGCAGGGGGGGCTGGAGGTCGACCTGCGCCTCGCCGCGCTCGAGCGGCTTGCGCCGATGGGGTTCGACGGCTTCGCGCTCGGCGGCTTCTCGGTGGGGGAGCCGGCGCCGGCGATGTGGGAGGCGGTGGCGGCGGTGGCGCCGCGGCTGCCGGCGGACAGGCCGCGCTACCTGATGGGCGTGGGCACGCCGCGCGACCTCGTGCACGCGGTGGCGGCGGGCGTCGACCTGTTCGACTGCGTGATCCCGACGCGCAGCGCGAGACACGGGCTGCTGCACACCTCGCGCGGCCCCGTGGTGCTCAGGAACGCGCGCTGGCGCGCGGCCGACGAGGCTTCCGACCCGGCGTGCGACTGTCCGACCTGCAGGCGCTGCTCGCTCGCCTACCTGCGCCACCTGTTCGTGGCGCGCGAGCCGGCGGTGCTGGTGCTCGCGACCGTGCACAACCTCCACTTCTTCCTCGCCTTGATGCGGCGGGTGCGTTCGGCTATCATCAGCGGCTGCTTTGCCGGGGTGCGCGCCGAGGTGGAGGCGTTGGCGGAGCGGCGAGAACGCTGACGAGGTCGAGGAGAAGCCATGCAGCAGCAACCCAACCTGTTCATGTCGCTGGTGCCGTTGCTCGTGATCTTCGGCATCTTCTACCTGCTGCTCATCATGCCGATGCGCAAGCGGCAGAAGAAGCACCAGGAGATGCTCAAGGCGATCACCAAGGGCGACAACGTGGTGACCACCGGCGGGATCTTCGGCACGGTGGTCGAGGTGCAGAACGATGTCGTGCTGCTGCGCGTCGCCGACAACGTCAAGCTCCGCGTCGCGCTCTCGGCGGTCGCCGGGCTCGCCAAGGACGCCGGCACGGCCGATCTCAACCCCACCGAACCCAGGTAAGGAGAAGCCATGCAACGCAAGCTGATGTGGCGTTGGGCTCTCATCGGAGTCGTCACGGCAGCGGCCGTGTTCATGATGGTGCCCCCTTCCGAGAAGATCCGCCTCGGCCTCGACCTGCGCGGCGGCATCCATCTGGTGCTCCAGGTCAACACGATGGACGCCGTACGCGCGGAGGTGGACGACGCGATGGAGCGCGTCCGCGGCGACCTCGCCGAGAAGGGGTTCGCGCCCGCCGACATGCAGCGCCTGCCCGACAATGCCGGTTTTCGCTTCACGCCGGCCGGCAACACCGCAGCCGCCGTGCTCGACAAGGTGATCGACGACCGCCTGGTCGAGTTCTCCGTGTCGCGCGGCGTGGCGATCACCGCCACCCTGAAGCCCGAGGTGGTGCGCGCGGTCAAGGATCTCGCGGTCCGGCAGGGGCTCGAGACGATCCGCAACCGCATCGACCAGTTCGGCGTCGCGGAGCCGCTGATCCAGCGGCAGGGGATCGAGGGCGACCGCATCGTCGTGCAGCTCCCCGGCGTCGACGATCCGCTGCGCGTCAAGGAGCTGATCCGCGCCACCGCGTTCCTCGAGATCAAGCCGGTGGTCAGCGTCGCCCCGACGCAGGAGGCGCTGCTCGCCGCCACGGGCGGCAGCGTGCCGGACGACTCCGAGGTGGTCCCGGGCGACGTCGAGGGGCTCGACGGCCGCGTCGTCGGGCGCGAGTACTACCTGCTCAAGAAGGCGTCGGTGATCACCGGGCGCGACCTGCGCAACGCCCGCCGCTCGCAGGACCAGTACAACCAGCCGGCGGTCAGCTTCACGCTCAACCCGGACGGCGCGCGCAAGTTCGAGGCGTACACCGGCGCCCACCTCGGCGACCGCATGGCGATCGTGCTCGACAACCGGGTGCGCTCGGCGCCATCGATCCGCGGCGTGATCTCGGACTCCGGCATCATCGAGGGGAACTTCTCGATCGAGGCCGCCGAGGACCTCGCGCTGGTGCTGCGCGCCGGCGCGCTGCCCGCCTCGATTACCTACCTCGAGGAGCGCACGGTGGGGCCGAGCCTCGGCCGCGACTCGATCGTCCGCGGCATCCGCGCCGGCCTCGTCGGGCTGGCGGCGATCGTGATCTTCATGCTCGTCTACTACCGCGGCGCCGGCCTCAACGCCAACGTCGCGCTCGTGCTCAACGCGCTGCTGCTGCTCGGCGCCGTGGCGGCGTTCAAGGCCACGCTGACGCTCCCGGGCATCGCCGGCATCATCCTTACCATCGGCATGGCGGTCGACGCCAACGTGCTGATCTTCGAGCGCATCCGCGAGGAGCTCGAGCTCGGCAAGACCGTCCGCAGCGCCCTCGACCTCGGCTTCTCGCGGGCGCTCTCCGCGATCATCGACTCGAACCTCACCACGATCATCTCGGCGCTGTTCCTGTTCCAGTTCGGCACCGGGCCGATCAAGGGGTTCGCGGTCACGCTCACCATCGGCCTCGTCATCTCGATGTTCACCGCCGTCTTCGTGTCACGGGCGATCTTCGACCTCGTCCTGTCCCGCCGGGCGCAGGTCGCGGCGCTGTCGATCTAGGGGGACGCCATGCGCTTCTTCCACAACCTCCGCATCCCCTTCATGGCGAACCGGCGGCTCTGGATCTCCATCTCGCTGGCGCTGGTCGCCGTCTCGCTCGGACTGATCTTCTTCGGGCCGGGGTTCAAGTACGGTGTCGACTTCGCCGGCGGCACGCAGCTCACGGTCAAGTTCAAGAGCGAGCCCGATCTCGGCCGGGTGCGCCGGGCGCTCGAGGACCTCAGGCTCGGCGCCGTCGCGATCCAGCGCTTCGACGAGCCCGAGCGCCACGAGTTCCTCATCCGCATGCAGAACCCCGGCGAGGAAGGCGACTTCGCGGCGCAGATGCTGGGCGCCCTCGACAGGGAGTTCAACCAGGCGACCTCCGGCGTGCGCATGAACCTGCAGGGCATGGAGGCGCTGCGCGACGCCATCTGCGAGGCCGACCCGGACCGCATCGGCGGCTCGATCGATACGCGGCGCGCGGTCTACCAGCCGATGGCGGAGGCGGTGCTCGCGCTGCGCAAGGAGCTCGGCATCCTGACCGGCCCCGCCGACCTCGAGAAGGCGAAGGAGCTGTCCGCCGGCGTCCGCCGCTATCTCGGCGAGGCCGGCCGATTCGGCGAGTTCGCGATCCTCGCCGCCGACTCGGTCGGTCCGGCGGTCGGCAAGGACCTGCGCCAGAAGGCGACCTACGCCGTGGCGTTCTCGCTGCTCGGCATGCTGGTGTACATCTGGTTCCGCTTCCAGCTCCCGTACGGCATCGGCGCGGTCATCGCCGTCTTCCACGACACCATCATCGCCCTCGGGGCGCTGTCGCTCGCCGGCCGCGAGATCGACATCCCGACGATCGCCGCGCTGCTCACCCTCGTCGGCTACTCCACCAACGACACCGTCATCATCTTCGACCGCATCCGCGAGCGCATCAAGCTCGACCGCGGCAAGCCGCTGGCCGACGTGATGGATCTCGCGATCAACCAGACGCTGTCGCGGACGGTCATCACCTCAGGACTCACCGAGCTGGTGGTGATCTCGCTGTTCCTGTTCGGCGGCGACGTCATCAACACCTTCGCGTTCGTGCTGATGCTCGGCATCGTGGTCGGCACCTACTCGTCGATCTACATCGCGTCGCCGATCGCGCTGGCGATGTCGAACCTGGTCGAGAAGCGCAAGATGGCCCGCAGGAACAGGCGATAGACGGGAGGCGCCAGGCGCGCGGCAAGAGGCGAGGGCAGCACGAAGGCAGCAGGAAGGTGGAGACGCAGAAAGCAGCTCTCCACTCCCGATCCCCCTTGCCGCGCCAACGATACATGGCTCGCCCGGCAGCCGCCGGGCGAACCCGCTCCTTTCAGGCCCCCCGCCGTCGCAGACGCGACACCCTTGGACGTGGGCGTGGCCGGGGACTTCGACCGCGACAAAGCCGGGTCGCCCAGGTCCAGGTTGGGGTGCGGGTCCGGGGCAAGGTCATAGTGCCTTGAGTCCGGGGCCGAAGGAGGTGCCGCATCCTTCACCTGCTCCGCGCCAACACATTGGCCCCAAGTACAATGGACCGGTGACCGAGAACCTGCCGCGCTTCGAGGACATCCTCGACCTCGTCCAGTCGTACCACCCGGGGTGCGACGAGGGGCTGCTGCGCCGCGCCTACCTCTACTCGGCGCGCGCGCACCGCGGGCAGGTGCGGGTGTCGGGCGAGCCGTACCTGGTGCACCCGCTGGAGGTGGCGCGCATCCTCGCCGAGATGCGGCTCGACGAGATCGCGATCGCCGCCGGGCTGCTCCACGACCTGCTCGAGGACACCATGGTCGGCGAGGCGGAGCTCGAGGAGCAGTTCGGCGAGCGGATCGCCTCGCTGGTGCGCGCGCTCACCAAGATCACCACCATGGAGCAGTCGTTCGCCGCTCGCGAGGCGGCGCAGGCGGAGACGTTCCGCCGCATGCTGCTCGCCTCGGTCGACGACCTGCGGGTGATCCTCGTCAAGCTCGCCGACCGCCTCCATAACATGCGCACGCTGCGCTTCCTGCCGGAGCCGTCGCGCCGGCGCATCGCCGCCGAGACGCTCGAGATCTACGCTCCGATCGCCCACCGACTCGGCATCGGACGGGTCAAGGCGGAGCTCGAGGACCTGGCGCTGGCGCAGCTCCACCCAGACGACCACCGCATGCTCAGCGAGCAGCTCCAGGCGCGCGAGCGCCTCGCCGCGAACCTGATCGAGGAGATCCGCGAGACGATCGCCGGCATCCTCGAGGAGCACTCGATCGCCGGCGACGTGCGCGGCCGCATCAAGCACCTTTACTCGATCTGGAGCAAGCTGCGGCGGCAGGGGATCGCGGTCGAGCACGTGTACGACTTCCTGGCGTTCCGCATCATCGTCGACACCGTGCCGCACTGCTACGCGGCGCTCGGCCTCATCCACCAGCTCTGGCGACCGGTGCCGGGCCGCATCAAGGACTACATCGCGATGCCCAAGCCCAACGCCTACCAGTCGCTGCACACGTCGGTGATCGGGCCGGCGGGACAGCCGTTCGAGGTGCAGATCCGCACGCGCGACATGGACGAGATCGCCGAGGCGGGGATCGCGGCGCACTGGCTGTACAAGGAGGGCGGCCGCTCGGGCCACGACGCCGAGCGCGTCGCCTGGCTGCGCGGCCTCGTCGAGGGGCAGCAGGAGAACCCGCGCGACTTCCTCAACTCGCTCAAGCTCGACCTCTACCCGGAGGAGGTGTACACGTTCACGCCCAAGGGCGAGGTGATCGCCTTCCCGCGCGGCGCCACGCCGATCGACTTCGCGTTCCGGGTGCACTCCGAGGTGGGCCAGCGCTGCGTCGGCGCGCGCATCAACGGCCGCCTGGTGCCGCTGCGCACCCCGTTGGCCAACGGCGACATCGTCGAGATCCTCACTTCCGCAAGCCAGGTGCCGAGCCGCGACTGGCTGGAGATCGCGGTCACCTCGCGCGCCAAGAACAAGATCCGCGCCTGGCTCAACCGCGGCGAGAAGGAGGAGGCGGTCGAGGCGGGCCGCCGCCTGCTCGAGCGCGAGTGCCGCAAGCTGTCGGTGCCGCTGAAGGTACTCCACGACGGCGAGGCGATGGCGCGGCTCGTGAACGAGCACGGCTTCGGCCGCGTCGAGGACCTGCACGCCGCGATCGGCTTCGGTCGCCTGTCGGCGCGCGACGTGCTGGCGCCGTTCGTCAAGGCGCCCGCCGCCGCGGCGCCGGCCGCGGCGGCGCCGCCGGCCCGTTCGCGCCCCGCCAAGGGCGGCGGCGCGGTGATCGTCGTCAAGGGCCAGCGCGACATGCTTTCCTACCGCGCGCATTGCTGCAACCCGCTCCCCGGCGACCAGATCGTCGGCTACATCACGCGCGGCCGCGGCGTCGCCGTGCACGCCGCGCACTGCGCCAACGTGCGCCGGCTGCTGTTCACGCCGGAGCGCGAGGTCGAGGTCGAGTGGGCTGCCGAGGCGGGGGTGTACGCGGTCCCCGTGCACGTCGCCTTCGAGGACCGCCCGGGGATGCTGGCGGCGATCTCCCAGGCGGCCGCCGGCGAGTCGGTCAACATCCGGAGCTGCCACCTGGCGACCAGCGACGGCGGCCTCGGGATGGGCGACCTGGTGCTCGACGTGCGCGGCCGCGACCACCTCGAGAAGGTGATCGGGGCGCTGAAGCGGGTCAGCGGCGTGATGTCCGTGGAGACCGAGGGAGCGATGCAGTCGCGTCGCGCCCACGGCGCCGTGCGGCGCTGATGCGAGAGGCATCGAGCCATGGTGGCATGGAGGCATCGGGCCCTGGAGGTGCAGAGGCTCGAAACGGAAGCGGGCAGCCGCGTCGCCGGCCACCCCCGCGAGCAGGCTCGGTCCCCAGGAAGTCCCTCCGCGAGACGAAGTGGGAACGCGGGCGCCCTCGCCTGCTCGCCCCCGGAACAGGGGGCGCGGAGGTGCTGCTGTGCGGAGCCCGGGCCGGTGGGGGCGCCGGGCCTCGCGCTGTTGTCGGGCGCGGGGGCGCCGGCCGCACCGGTGTTTTCGGGCGCGGAGGCGCGGGCGCTACCGGCGCCGGCGGGCGCGCCCGCTCAGGTTCGATGCATGAAAGCGGCCGGCGCGGGTCGTGGGGACCCGCGCCGGAGGTGGGACCGCGATATCTGTCAGTGGGTTGCTTTTGCGACCTTGCCGGAGCGCAGGCAGCGCGAGCAGACGCAGAGGCGCACGGCGTGGCCGTTGACGAGCGCCCGCACCGAGCGGAGGTTCGGCCGCCAGACCCGCTTCGAGACGTTGTGGGCGTGACTGATGCGGTGACCCGTCATCGACCCCTTGCCGCAGATGTCGCACGACCTCGCCATACCGCCTCCTCGAGCCCCGACGCCGGGGACACGCACTATAACACGCCGGCGGGGTGATGCCAAGCGCGGGGCTTTCTTGACAAAGAACGGCTGGCGCTTCACCATAGTAAGAGCAAAGATGCGAGGGAAGAACTCCGACCACACGGGCGAAGTGGCGCAAGAGAGGGGGCGGTGACTCGTGCTGCTACGTAAGAAGAAGGGCATCGTCGGACTCGACATCGGATCCTCGGCGGTCAAGCTGGTCGAGCTCAAGAGCGCCAAGGGGGGCACGTACAGCCTCGTCCACGCGGCGCACGCCCCGCTGTCGCCCGAGGCGATCGTCGAAGGCACCGTGATGGACTCCTCGCTCGTGGTCGAGGTCGCGCAGCGCCTGATCCAGGAGCAGAGCATCAAGAACCCCAACTTCGGCATCTCCCTCTCGGGCCTCTCGGTCGCCATCCGCAAGATCCAGGTGCCGGCGATGTCGGACGCCGAGCTCTCGGAGTCGATCCACTGGGAGGCGGAGCAGTACCTGCCGTTCGACGTCAACGAGGTGAACCTCGACTACGTGGTGCTCTCCTCCGACGCTGACACCATGGACGTCCTGCTGGTGGCGGCGAAAAAGGACCGCATCGCGGACTACACCGGGATCGTCACGCAGCTCGGCAAGGTGCCGAGCCTGGTCGACGTCGACGTGTTCGCCCTGCAGAACGCCTACGAGCTCAACTACGGGACGGCGTCGAGCAAGGTCGTGGCGCTCGTCAACATCGGCGCGCACATCATGAACGTCAACATCGTGGCCTTCGGGCAATCGGTGTTCTGGCGCGACATCGTGTTCGGCGGCAACGCGTTCACCGAGGCGATCCAGCGCGAGCTCAACCTCACCCGCGAGCAGGCCGAGGCGGTGAAGACCGGCGAGCACCTGGGCGACCACTCGCAGCAGACCGTGCTCGGAATCCTCAACGGGGTCAGCGAGGATCTCGCGGCCGAGCTGCAGAAGACGTTCGAGTTCTTCTACACCACATCGAGCCACGACAAGGTCGAGGAGATCATGCTGGCCGGCGGATCCTGCCACGTCCTCAACCTCGACTCGGTACTTAAGGAAAGGCTCGGGGCGCGCGTGGAGATCATGAACCCGTTCCGCGAGATCGAGTACTCGGAGAGCCAGTTCCCGCCCGAGTGGCTGAACAGGCACGCGCCGGCGATGGCCGTCGCGGTGGGCATGGCGCTGCGTAACGCGGGGGAGTGAGCGCGATGATCAAGATCAACCTGATGGTCGAGGCGCGCGCGGAGAAGGTCGCCCGCGCGCCGCTCGTCTCCATGGGCGCGGCCGGGCTCAACAACTACATCATCCTCGGGCTGCTCATCCTCGGCCTGGCGTTCGTCGGCGTCGAGTACTGGCGGCTCTCGGCGACGCTCAAGGGGATCAACGGCGAGATCGCCGAGAACCAGCGCGAATACGAGCGCCTCAAGCCGATCATCGCCGAGGTCGAGGCGTTCAAGAAGAAGAACGCCGAGCTCAAGCACAAGATCGAGGTGATCGAGCAGCTCAAGGCGAACCAGTTCGGCCCGGTCCGCATCATGGACGAGGTGAGCAAGGCGCTCCCCGACCTGCTGTGGCTGACCAACCTCGATCTCGAGGGGAACACGATCAGCCTGCGCGGCCAGGCGCTCGACGAGAACGCGGTCGCCAACCTCATCGCCAACCTGGCGGCGAGCCCGTTCTTCGGCGAGCCGACGCTGCGGATCATGCAGCAGGACGACCGCGGCGTGCGCACCTTCGATCTCTCGTGCACCTTCACCTACACGCCGCGCGAGGCCGGCAGCGCTGCCGGGGCGCGGAGCTAGAAGGGGACGGTCATGGCGGGCCTGAACCTCGACAACAAGCCCTGGTACTGGGCGGCGGTCGTCGGCGCGGTGATCGCCGGCGGTCTGGTCTTCGCGTGCGAGCAGTACTGGTTCAAGGGGATCCGCGAGGACATCACCAACCGCACCAACGAGCTCGAGGTGCTCAAGCAGAAGGTGCGCGAAGGCAAGGTCGCCGAGGGCCGGCTGCCGCAGTTCCGCGAAGAGGCCGAGCGCCTCGAGACCGAGCTGCAGCGCCTCCTCCGCATCCTGCCCACCGCCAAGCAGACGGACGAGATCATCAAGAAGGTGAAGTCGCTGACCGAGCGCGGCAACTTCCGCTTCACCACGTTCCAGCCGCAGGCGTTCGTCAAGAAGGACTTCTACACCGAGTGGCCGATCTCGGTGCAGCTCGACGGCGGCTATCACGACCTCGCGCTGTTCTTCGACCGCCTGTCGCGGTTCTCGCGGATCGTCAACATCGAGTCGCTGAAGGTGAGCGCGAGCTCGAAGCCGAAGCTGTACACGATCACCTCGGCGTTCACCATGAAGACGTTCATCTACGGCGACGTGACACGGGGAGGGGCGCCGCAATGAAGGAGCGTGTCGCATTCGTCGTGATCGCCATGGCGACGGCCGCCGCCGCGCTGGCGCAGACGGCGCCGGCGCCCGCGCCGCCGCCGGACCAGGCCCCGATCGACACCTCGACCGTCGAGCGGATCCTGCGCGGCGAGGACGCGGTGGAGCAGGGGCAGGGGTTCACCTACGACCCCGCCGGCAGGCGCGACCCGTTCCGGTCGCTGCTCGGCGGCAGGCCCCCCGAGGAGCTCGGCGGGCGGCCGCCCGGGCTGCGCGGGATGGGCGTCGAGGAGATCCGGGTCCTCGGCGTCATGCGGCTGCCCGAGGGGTACGTCGCGATGGTCCAGGGGACCGACTCGTTGAGCTACATGATCCGGCCCGGCACCGCCCTGTACGACGGCAACGTCGAGCGGATCGAACCGGGGCGCGTGGTGTTCAAGATGCCCGTGGCGGACCCGAGGAGTCTCAAGCCGTACCGCGAAGTCGTGAGAACGCTGCAGTAGGCTGTTCCTTTTCTTGGGGGATGCGATGATGGCGACAGGCACTCGCTCGTTTGTGGCCGTGATGACCGTGGTGGCTTTGTCTGCCCTGATCCTTCCTGCGGCGGTGGCGGGCGAGGAGACGGTCTCCATACTGGGGATGGCGTGGACGCCGAAGCCGGCGCCCGCGCTGGTGGTCTCCGCCACCGGGCCCCTGTCCTTCACGGAGACCCGCCGCAGCGGAGGGGTCGTGGTCATCGACTTCGCGCTGGCCGTGCCGGCCTCGCCGCTGGCCCCGGTTGCCGAGCCGGGCAGCGGCCTGAGGCGCGCGGAGGCCGCCCTGGTCGAGGAAGGCGGGCGGCAGTTCACCCGGCTTCGCATCGAGGTGGAGGACGGCATCGACGTGGCCGTATCGGCGCTGCCGGCCGGGATCGAGGCGCGGCTCGCGCCCGCCTCGGCGGAGCCGGCCGCCGCCGCGCGCGGCGGGCGCCTCGGCGACGTGCTCGCGGTGGCGGACGACGCCGGCGTCTCGGTGCTGCTCGCGGCCGACGCGCCGCTCGCCGGCAAGACGTTCACGCTCACCGCGCCGCCGCGCGTGGTGCTCGACCTCCCTGGCGTGGTCAGCCAGGTCACCCGCCGGGTCCACCCGGTCGGCGCCGCCGGCGTGCAGCGCGTGCGCGTCGCCCAGTTCGCGACGGCGCCGCAGCCGATCGTGCGCGTGGTGGTGGACCTCGAGCAGGACATGGCGTTCGCGTACGAGGCGACCGCCCAGGGAGGCGTCCTGCGCGTCGGCGCGCCCGCCGGCCCCGCGCCGGCTCCCGCGGCGCCGCCGATCGTGGCGGCGGCCGCCGAGGCCGCGCCCGCCGAGCCGCCGATCCCGCTCCCCGCCGAGGGAGCGCCGCTGGCCGAGGCGCCCGCCGCCGTCGCGGCGGCTGCGCCGCCGGCGCCGGTGGCCGAGCCCGCGCCGAGCGCGCCCGCGCCCGTGGCGGCGGCCCCCGTCGCGGTGGCCGAGGCGGCCGTGACGCCGGAGGCGCCGGCAGCGCCCGCGCCGCCGCCCTCCGCTCCGGCCCCCGCCCCCGTCGCGGCCGCTGCCCCGGCGCCGGCGGAGGCGCCCGCGGCCGGAGCCGCCGAACCGGCGCCCGCGCCGGCCCCGCTGCCGTCCGCCCCCGCGCCGCAGCAGGCCGAGCCGGCGCCGCAGCAGCAGCCCGAGCCGCCCGCCGAGCCGGCGCCGATCCCGATCGTCGACGAGCCGATCCCGGCGCCGCCCGCGCCGGCGCCGCCGGCCGCCTCGCTGGCGGCGCCGCCCGTGCAGGCGCCCGCGCAGCCGGCCCCCGAGTCGCCGTGGGCGTCGAGCGCCGCGGCGCTGGCCGAGCAGGCCGCGCCGCCGTCCGGGGTCATGACCGGCGCCAAGGAGGTCGAGAGCCAGGAGCGCCAGTTCACCGGCGAGCCGATCTCCCTCGAGCTCAAGGACGCGGACATCAAGGACGTCCTCCGCATGTTCGCCAAGACCACAGGGCTGAACATCGTGGTCGATCCCGACGTCTCCGGCACGGTCACGGTCCAGCTCGACAACGTGCCGTGGGACCAGTGCCTCGATACGATCCTCAAGATCAACCGCCTGGATTACGTCGTCGAGAACAACGTCCTGCGCGTCGCCAGGATCGACCGGCTCAAGGAGGAGAAGCGCGCCATCGCCGATTACAAGACCGCGGAGGAGATGGCCAAGCCGATGCGCACGGTGACCAAGGGGCTCTCCTACGCGCGCGCCGAAGATGTCGCGGGGCTCCTCGTGTCGCAGAACTTTCTGCTCTCCGCGCGCGGGTCGGTGGTGACCGACGGGCGCACCAACCAGCTCATCATCCGCGACACCGTCGACCGCCTCGACGGCATCCTCAATCTGATCGACCAGCTCGACACGCCCAACCCGCAGGTGCTGATCGAGGCGCGCATCGTCGAGACGACGCGCAGCTTCGCGCAGGCGCTCGGCGTCGTGTGGGGGTTCCAGGGCAACGCCGACCCCGAGCACGGCACCAGCACCGGCTGGAGCTTCCCGAACAAGGCGAACATCGCCGGCGGCGTCAACCTGGCGCAGCCCGGCTTCGGCATCGTCGGCGGCGCCGGCAGCGTCATCAGCATGACGTTCGCCGACATCCTCGACTCGTTCAACCTCGCCTTCGCGCTGCAGGCGGCGGAGACCGACGGCCTCGTCAAGGTGATCTCGTCGCCCAAGGTGACGGCGCAGAACAACCAGCTCGCTCACATCCAGAGCGGGCTGCTGATCCCGGTGCAGACGGTCGCCAACCAGACCGTCACCGTGGTCTACGTCGACGCCACCCTGAGCCTCGACGTGACGCCGCAGATCACCGCCGAGGGTACGGTGGTGCTCGACATCGACCTGAAGAAGCGGGAGCCCGCCGAGGGCGTGATCATCCAAGGCGCCGGCAACGTGCCGCTGTCCACCCGCGACGCCCGCACCCGCGTGATGGTGCGTGACGGCGGCACCACGGTGATCGGCGGCATCTACAAGTTCAACGACAACGAGTCGCAGCAAGGGATCCCCGGCCTCAACAAGATCCCCGTGCTGGGGGCTCTGTTCCGCTCCCACCAGGTCTCCAAGAAGCACGAAGAGCTGCTGATCTTCATCACGCCTCGGATCGTGAAGTACTAGGGGGAGACGATGAGAACCCATCGCCTGGCCAACATCCTCGCCGCGGCCGCGGTCCTCGCCATGCTCGGCGGCTGCTCGAACCACTCCGCCGACGACGAAGCGCCGGTGTTCCTCTCCGTCGACATGCGGCAGGGGATCGTGGACATCGACATCTCGGTCCCGGTCGATGTCGCCGTCCCGGAGCTCACGATCACGTCGCACCTGAAGGGGCAGAACCAGGCGGCCACCTCGCAGCAGGACGTCTACCTGAACGAGTGGGTCGTCACCCCCACGCGGACCGACGGCGGCACCGTCGCCTCGCCGGTGTGGCACAACTTCCTGCCGGTGTACGTGCCCGCCGGAGGCTCCGCGAACCTGCAGAACTTCAGGATCTTCCCCTCCGACTACTTCAAGCTGGCGCCGCTCAACCAGCTCTTCCCCGAGAACGGCGGGATCGACAAAGAAACCGCCAAGCGGACGATCCGCCAGCGTTGCCGGGTGGAGATCTTCGGCAAGACGACGTCGGGGCGGAAGGTCAGCGCGGTGTTCGACATCAATCTGAACTTCTTCTACGTCACTCCGTGAGGTTGCGACGATGCGGGAGACGACCATGAAAGCCAGAAACCTCCTGTTGGGTCTGCTGCTGGGAGCCGTTGCGCTCCTCCCGGCGTGCTCCTCGAACAGTCCCACCGCGCCGCCCCCGTCGCCGACCCCGGTGGCGTTCTCGATCTCGCTGACCGCGGCGCCTGCCGAGACGCTGGTCAACGGCGGGATCCTGCTGTCCGCCCGGGTCACCTCGGGCGGCCGCGACGTGCCCGACAACACGTCGGTCACGTTCACGATCTCGAGCTGCGTCCCCGGCCAGACGACGTCGCCAGGGTTCGGCGAGAACATGCTGTCGATGACGTGCGAGACCACCCGCACGACCTCCGGCGGCGTCGCCACCGCGACGATCTGGTCGTCGACCGAGGGTACCTACGAGGTCGTCGCCCGCGTCCCCGGCCAGACCGCCAAGGTCAACGTCACCTGGAAGCAGCCGGTCAGCCCGGGCACGCTCGCGGTGTACTCGGTCACCCCGAGGCGCGGGCGCCCCGAGGGCGGCGAGCAGGTGACGGTGTACGGCCGCGGCTTCGCGAAGCCGCTCACCGTCGACTTCGTGGTCGGCGCGTCCGTCGGGCACGCGCAGGTGCTCGGCGTCAACGCCGCTGCCACCGAGATCACCGTCGTGACCCCGCCGCTCGACGGCGAGATCACCGGCGAGGTGGTGGCCGACGTCCGCGTGACCGCGGCCGCCGGCACGGCCGGCCAGCGATCCGATACGCTCGTCGGCGGCTACACCTACGAGCGCACGTTCGGCGAGCCGCGCATCTACGCGGTCGACCCGCCGCGCGGCGCGTGGGCGGGCGGCGAGCAGGTGACGATCACCGGCGCCAACTTCTTCACCGACGTTCGCGTTCGCTTCGGCGCCGAGGAGGGGCAGGTCACCTCGGTCTCCGCCGACCGGGCGCGCATCACCGTGCTCACGCCGCGCCACGGCGGCAGCCTGACCGAGGAGCAGAAGGTCGACGTCACCGTCGTCACCCGCGCAGGCACCGTGCAGCAGCAGCAGGTCACGCTGGCCCAGGCGTACACCTATCTGCCCGATTCGGGCGTGCCGGCGCTGTACAGCGTCGTGCCGTCGAAGGGCTCGCCGCGCGGCGGCGAGACCGTCATCCTCACCGGCAGGAACTTCACGCAACCGGTCACGGTCGAGTTCATCGTCGGCGCGCCGGTCAACGCGACGCTGCCCGCCACCGTCCAGAGCGTCAGCGCCGACGGCACCAGGATCGTCGTGATCACGCCGCAGGCGTCGCCGCAGGACCTCCCCGACGACACCCTGGCCGACATCCGCATCACCAACCTGGTCGGCTCGGCCAACAGCCAGAGCGCTACCTTCACGGACGTCTACACCTACACCAAGGAGAGCAAGCTCCTCGACGTCTACAGCGTCTTCCCGAACCGCGGCGCCGCCGCCGGCGGGCAGACCGTGGTGATCGCGGGCCGCGGCTTCGTGCAGCCGCTCAAGGTCGACTTCATCGCGCTCGGCGGGTCGCGCCCGGCCGAGGTGATCGAGGTGGGCGCCGGCGGCCAGACGATCAAGGTGATCACCCCGGCCGTGCCGCAGCAGATCACCACCGAGCTGGTGGTCGACGTCCGTGTCACCGCGGCGGTCGGCACCCCGCTCGAGCAGCAGGCGACGCTGACCGCCGCCTACACCTACGAGCGCCCGTACGGCGCGCCGCGCATCTTCGCGGTGATCCCCAACAAGGGCTCGTACTCGGGCGGCGAGCAGGTCACGATCTACGGCGCCAACTTCTTCGAGCCGCTGGGCGTCGCGTTCGGCACCGAGGTGGTCAGGGTGCTGTCGTTCACGCAGGACCAGATCGTGGTCCAGACGCGGCTGCACACCGACAACTTCATCACCGAGGAGCTCACCGTCCCGATCACGGTCGTCACCCGCTTCGACACCGGGCAGCAGCAGACCGTGACGATGGACAACGCCTACACCTACCTGCCGAACACCGGTGTGCCGCAACTGTACACCGTTGTTCCCTCGCGCGGCTCGCCGCGCGGCGGCGAGACCGTGACGCTCACCGGCCGCCACTTCCACGAGCCGCTGACCGTCGAGTTCATCATCGGCCCGCCGGTCGGCGCGACCCGTCCGGCAACCGTCGTCGACGTCGTCAGGAACGGCGACGGCACGATGACGGCGCACGTGATCACGCCGGAAGCGTCGCCCGACCCGCTCCCCACCGACGTTACGGCCGACATCCGCATCACCAACCTGGTGGGCACCGCGATCTCCCAGACCGCGACGTTCGCCGCCGCCTTCACCTACGAACGCGAGTCGAAGGATATCGTCATCTACTCGGTCGCGCCGAACCGGGGCTCCGCCAACGGCGGCGAGCAGGTCACCATCTACGGCAAGGGGTTCGCCGCCCCGGCGCAGGTCGACTTCCTGATCGGCAACGTCGCGCACTCCGCCGCGGTCGTGTCGGTCACCGCCGACACCATCGTCTGCATCACGCCGGCCGTCCCGGAGAGCCAGAACGAGGAGGTCACCGCCGACATCAAGGTGACGGCGGCGTTTGGGTTGCCGACGCAGAAGGAAGCGACGCTGGCGGGGGCGTTCACGTTCATCAAGGAGTTTGAGGCGCCGAGAATCTTCTCGATCAATCCCGAGGTGGGGAGGATCGAGGGCAACCAGACCGTCACAATCTATGGCTCTGGGTTCTTCGAGCCAATAAGGGTGACGCTCCGCTCGGGCAGCTTCCCGGTCAACTGCCAGACAGTGATCCTGCCGTCTGGCGTCCTGGTTGAGATCTGCGACTATGTTGATCGGATCGAGGACGCTGAGGTCCTCGACGTGCCGAACAGCGAGACGGTCGTCATTCGCACGCCGGGGCATCCAAACACGAAGGCGCTTCAGGATATTGATGTTGACGTGAAGGTGTACACGAGGTGGCAGACAGCCCAGGAGCAGTCTGTCCAGCGCGATAGGGGGTTCACCTATAAGGCCGACTACGTGGCCGCGGGGACACCCATCATCTACTCGATTGTTCCGGACAAGGGTCCGCGCGCTGGCGGACAGGAGGTCGTAATCCGCGGCGAGAACCTCTGCGGCCGGAGACTCGGCGACGCCGACGGGCGGATCTGCGACCCGGCGATCTCACCGGTCGTGACCTTTGCGCTCGGTGCGCCGCTCAGCGGCACGCTCAAGGCAGAGGTGCTCAGCTTCACTGCGGACGGACGCTCATTGGTAGTCAAGACACCGCAGGCCTCGGTCGCACCGCTTCAGGCAGATGTCGTGGCGTCTATCACTGTCACCAATGCTTTCAACAACACGGAGGCGAGCGACCAGGTTCTGAACGGCTACACCTACGTCGCTGACTTCGTCGATCCGGGCATTCCCGTGATCTTCTCGATCAACCCGATCACCGGATCCCGCCTCGGCGGCGAGCAGGTCGAGATTCGCGGCGAGAACCTGTGCGGCCAGAGGCTCGGGCCAGCCGGTTCCAAGGTCTGCGACAAGGCTCCAACAGTCACCTTCACCCTTGGCGCTCCGCTCAGCGGGACCCTAAACGCCGAGGTGGTTGCGAATAGCTGGCTGCCGGACGGCAAGAAGATCACAGTGATCACGCCGAGAGCCTCGACGGAGCCGCTGCTCGCCGACGTGAAGGCAACGGTGGCCGTGGCGAACGACAACGGCACGGATCAGGTCGTCGACGGCTTCGTCTATTTGCGCGACGAGACGCCGCTGGCGATCTACTCGGTCGTCCCGAGCCGCGGGCGGCCCGAGGGCGGCCAGACCGTGACGATCTACGGGCGCGGGTTCGTCGGCCCGATCGTCAACGTCGACTTCACCACCGCCGCCGGCGGCACGCGCGCCGCCGAGGTGGTGAGCTTCAACGCGGCGGGGAGCGAGATCGTCGTCAAGACGCCGGCCACCGGCGTCGACGCCTCGGTCGAGCACGTCGCCGCCATCACCGTGACGGTGGCCGTCGGCACCGCCAACCAGAAGGCCGTCACGCTCGAGGGCGCCTACACCTACGAGAAGCGCTACGCGGCGCCGCTGATCTACTCGGTGGTGCCGAACAAGGGCTCGTACGCCGGCGGCGACACGCTGCAGATCATCGGCGCCAACTTCGTCAAGCCGCTGCGCGTCACCCTCGGCGGCGAGGACGCCGAGGTGCTCGCCAGCTCCACCGAGTCGGTGCTGCAGGTCAAGACCCCGCTGCACCCCAACACCCACCTGACGCAGGAGCTCACCGTCGACGTGACGGTGTACACCAGCTTCGAGACCGCGCAGCAGCAGCAGGCGTCGCTCGCCGGCGGCTTCACGTGGATCCCGGACACCGGCGTGCCGCTGCTGTACAGCGTGCAGCCGAACAAGGGCAACCCGCGCGGCGGCGAGACCGTGATCCTCACCGGCAGCAACTTCACGCAGCCGGTGACCGTCGAATTCCTGCTCGGCGCGCCGTTCGGCACCGCGCTGCCGGCGACGGTCGTGTCGGTCAACGCCGCCGGCACCCAGATCACCGTGCGCACGCCGCAGGTGTCGCCGACCCCGGTGACCTCCGAGGTCGTCACCGCGATCCGCATCACCAACCTGGTCGGCTCGGCGTTCTCGCAGACGGCGACGTACCAGGGCGTGTTCACCTACGAGTCCGAGTCCGACCTCGCGATCTACGCCGTGACCCCGAACCGCGGCAGGGCCGAGGGCGGCGACACGGTGCAGATCCTCGGCCGCGGCTTCATCACGCCGGTGGACGTCTTCT
Organism: uncultured Thermoanaerobaculia bacterium; assembly: GCA_964594125.1. GTDB lineage: Bacteria > Acidobacteriota > Thermoanaerobaculia > Thermoanaerobaculales > Thermoanaerobaculaceae > CAVRZJ01. The sequence continues at coordinate 167,951 of CAZQLL010000002.1, forward strand.
TCATCGTCGCCGGCCAGGCGCGCCAGGCCGAGGTGGTGAGCGTCACCGGCGACACCGAGATCGTCGTCCTCTCGCCGGCCACCGGCCTCGACGCCACGACCGAGCGCATCGCCGACATCCAGGTGACCGCCGCGGCGGGCACCGCCAACCAGATCACGAGGACGCTGGCCGCCGCCTACACCTACGAGAAGTACTTCGGCGCGCCGGCGATCTACGCGGTGATCCCGGACCGCGGCTCGTACGCCGGCAACGAGGTGGTCACCATCGTCGGCGCCAACTTCTTCACGCCGCTGCGCGTGTTCTTCGGCGCCGAGGAGGCCGCGGTCGACACCGCCGCCTCCACCGCCGCGACGCTGGTGGTGCGGACGCCGCAGCACCTGCAGGGGCACCTCACCGAGGACCTCACGGTCGACGTGATCGTGCAGACGCGCTTCGACACCGCGCAGCAGCAGAACGTGACGCTCGCCGGCGGCTTCACCTGGAAGCCCGACACCGGCGTGCCGCTGCTGTACAGCGTGACGCCGAACAAGGGCGACCCGCGCGGCGGCGAGGAGGTCACCCTCGTCGGCAAGAACTTCACCTCGCCGGTGACCGTCGAGTTCATCCTCGGCGCGCCGGTGAACGCCACCTACCCGGCCACCGTGACGTCGGTCGACACGGCCGGCGGCGTGATGAAGATCCGCACCCCGCAGGCGTCGCCGTCGCCGCTCACCCAGGAGGTCGAGGTCGACATCCGCATCACCAACCTGGTCGGCTCGCCGACGAGCAAGAACGCGACGTTCGTCAAGGCGTTCACCTACAAGACCGAGTCCGACCTGGCGATCTACACCGTGCAACCCAATCGCGGCAGCCCGACCGGCGGCCAGACCGTCGAGATCCGCGGCCGCGGCTTCATCCCGACCGTCAACGTCCACTTCCTCGTCGCCGGGCAGGAGCGCCAGGCGGAAGTGGTGGCCGTGACCGACGGCGGCTCGCGCATCGAGATCAGGACCCCCGCCTCCAACGTCGACGCCACCGTCGAGCAGGCCGCCGACGTGCGCGTCACCGTCGCGGCCGGGACCGCGAACCAGAAGAGCACCACGCTGCTCGCGGCGTACACCTACGAGAAGCAGTTCGCGGCGCCGGCGATCTACGCCGTCGTCCCGAACCGCGGGGCGCACGCCGGCGGCGAGACGATCGAGATCCTCGGCTCCGGGTTCTTTACCCCGGTGCGGGTGACGCTCGGCAACGAACCGGCGGAGGTGCTGGCCGGCTCGACCGAGAGCAGGCTGCTCGTCAGGACGCCGGTGCACAACCCGTCGCACCTCACCGCCGACCTCACGGTGGACGTGACGGTGATCACCCGCTTCGAGACCGCGCAGCAGCAGCAGGCGCTGCTGCCCGCCGGCTTCACCTGGGTGCCGGACACCGGCGCCCCGATCCTCTACCAGGTCGTCCCGGCCAAGGGCTCGCCGCGCGGCGGCGAGGAGGTCCAGCTCATCGGCCGCAACTTCACGGCGCCGGTGACCGTCGACTTCATCCTCGGCGCGCCGCTCGGCACGACGCTGCCCGCCACCGTGCTCGAGGTGATCTCGAACGCGGACGGCACCCAGACGATCCGAATCAAGACGCCGCAGGCGTCGCCGACGCCGGTCACCACCGACGTCGTCGCCGCCATCCGCATCGCCAACCTGGTGGGCTCCGCGAACAGCCAGAACGCCACCTTCCAGGGCGTGTTCACCTACGAGGGCGAGGCCCGTTCGCCGCTCGTCTACTTCGTCGAGCCCGACAAGGGCAGCCCGCGCGGCGGCGAGACGGTCACGGTCTACGGCCGCTTCTTCCTGCCGCCGGTGCGCGTGCAGTTCACGTTCACCGCCAACGGCGTCACCAAGACCGTCGACGCGGAGGTGGTGGGCGTCAACAGCGAGGGCACGGAGATCACCGTCATCACGCCGACCGCCTCGCTCGAGCCGCTCGCCAACGACGCGCCGGCCGACATCCGCGTCACCACCCAGTACTCCACCGGCCGCGACCAGTTCGCGACGCTCCCCGAGGGGTTCCTCTACCTCGCCGAGCGGCCGACGCCGGAGCTGTACGCCCTCACGCCGAACTCCGGCCCGATCGAGGGCGGCACGCGCGTGACGATCACCGGCTCGGGGTTCCAGTACCCGGTGCAGGTGTTCTTCACGATCCCGGTCTACGGCGCGATCCAGGCGCAGGTGGTGTCGGTCAACTTCAGCCGCATCGTGGTCATCGCGCCGAGCATCACGCCGATGGAGCCGGGTACGCCGACGCTCGCGCAGGTGACGGCGATCAACATGGAGAGCGGCAAGATCTCCAACGCGCTGACCTACCGCTACGGCAACGCGATGTTCATCTCGGCGATCGCGCCGACCGAGGGACCTGACCTCGGCGGCACGATGGTCACGATCTTCGGCCAGGGGTTCGTCGCTCCGGTGGCGGTCACCCTCGCCGGCGTGCCGGCGCAGATCCTCACCGTCGCCGGCACCGAGATCGTGGTCAAGTCGAACGCGCCGTCCGACCGCGAGTGCGAGCCGATCTCGGGGCCGGTGACGGTCACCAACATCGACTCCAACCTGTCGGCCGACGGACCGAGCTTCACCTATCGCCCGGCGCGGCCGCTGATCACCTCGGTCGAGGTGTTCTCGCCGCAGGTGCCGGCCGGCAACAACATCGTCCGCGAGTACGACCCGACGCGCACGGCGCCGTGCAACACCAACGACCCGTACAACGCCTACACGGTGATCGTCCGCGGCGAGAACTTCGAGCAGTACCCGAACTCCACCGCCTCGGCGATGTCGGTGATCTTCACCAACCCCGAGGTCGAGGTGCTCACCACCTGGGTGAGCGCCAACGAGGTCCGCTTCACGCTGCCCGACCTCTCGGCCGTCGAGCTCGACACGGCCGCGTGCACGATCAACGGGGCGCCGGGGCTGCGCGACATCCCGACCGGCATCCCGTTCACCATCAGGAACAACAACAACCAGTGCGAGGACGAGCTCGACCCGGCGATCATCCTCGAGCCGTGCGACCCGAACTGCCGCGCGGGGATCATCCAGGTCAGCCTGACCCCGCCGACGCTCAACCTCGGCATCGGCACCACCGCGACGATGACGGCGTGCATCTCGGCCGTCCAGACCGGTCCGACCAACGTGACGATCTCGACGTCCGGCACCACCGGCATCGTCGACTACTCGCTCGACGGCATCATCTTCGCCAACGGCATCACCGTCGTGATCCCGGCCGGCCAGGTGTGCGAGACGTTCACCATCCGCGGCCTCACCGGCGGCGCGGTCGGCACCGTCGCCGCGCTCGACGTCTCGCTCGGCGGCTCGACCGACGTGTCGCAGATCACGGTCGGCGCCCTGACCATCGCGCTGTCGCCGTCGTCGCTCAACCTGCCGGTCGGCGGCACCGGCCTGCTGACGATCCAGCTCTCCGCCCCGGCTCCGGCCGGCGGCGCGCCGGTGCTCGTCGCCCAGGCCGGCCCGATCGGCAAGATCAGCTTCGGCCCGCTCACCGGCAACTGCACCAACCCGCCGCCGTTCCCGGCGACCGTGCTCTGCAGCACGCTGGTGGCGCCGATCACGACGTTCACGGTCGTGATCCCGGCCGGCTCCTCGACGTACTCGTTCCCGGTCAACGGCCTCAACGCCAGCCCGCCGGGGCCGGTCACCGTCAGCGCCACCCTCGACCCGTCGCTCGGCGGCGCCTCGGCCTCGTCCTCGGTGCTGGTCGGCCAGTTCAACGTGACGCTGTCGCCGTCCACCCTCAACATCCCGGTCGGCGGCACCGGCACGTTCACCGTCACGCTCGACGCGCCGGCGTACGACTTCGACCCGGCGATCAACATCTGCGGCATCCAGGTGTCGATCACCCAGACCGGCCCCGGCGGCGTCATCACCTTCACCGCCGATCCGGACAACACCGGCGCGCCGCCGTGCGGCACCCTGCCGCCGGCGACCGGCCCGACCGGCGCGGTGACCATCAACACCGGCACGCAGATCGCCACCTTCACCGTCAACGGCGTGTCCGGAGGCGGCCCGGTGACGGTCACCGTGTCGCTGCCCGCCGGCGTCGGCGGCGCGACTGCGAGCTCCACGGTCACGGTGAGCACCTACATCCTCACCCTGACGCCGGAGTCGCTGCTCATCCCGCTCGGCACCGACGGCAACTTCAACGTCACCCTCAACGCTCCGGCGCCGCCGGGCAACGCCCGCATCTTCCTGACCCAGGTCGGCCAGGTCGGCGTCATCGAGCTGCGCGACTCGACCGGCGCGGCGCTGCTGCCGTTCAGCGGCCCGAACCAGTACGTCGACGTCCTTGCGGGCAACGTGAACGCCCTGTTCCGCGTCCGCGGCCTGCAGGAGGGCGGCCCGATCCAGCTCACCGCCACCCTCGACCCGGCGCTCGGCGCCTCGACAGACCAGTCGACCGTGAGCGTGGGGACCCTGCAGCTCTCGGCGCAGCCGACCACCCTGACTGTGCCGGTGAACGGGACCAACACCTTCATCCTGAGCCTGAGCAAGGCGCAGACGTCGGCGACCACCGTCAACCTCGCCACCTCCAACGGCGCCGTCGCCTACCTGTACGACACCACGGTGCCGTACGCGCCGCCGCCGGCGCCGGTGACCTCGGTGGTCATCCCGGCGAACTCCCTGACCTCGCCGCCCGTGGGGGTCTACGGCGTCAACCTCGGGCCGGCCACCGTCTACGCCTCGCTGCCGGCCTCCCTCGGCGGCTCGACCGCCCAGGTCACGGTCAACGTGACGCAGGCGATCCAGTTCGTCCCCGCCTCGCTGACGGTCCCGGTCGGCTCGCAGGGCACGTTCACGCTGCAGGTCGCGGCGGCGCAGGCCAGCCCCACGACGATCCTGCTCGACTACTCGGGCACCAGCGGCGCCGTGGCCGGGCCGTCGACGGTCACGCTCCCCGCCGGCTCCAACACCGTCTCCTTCAACGTCTGGGGCATGCAGCCGACAGCGACCGCCGTCAGCATCGTGGCGACGCTGCCGAACACCTTGCCCGCCGGCCTCGCCGGCGCCACGGCGGTCGGCACCGTCACGGTGTCCGGTGCGCCGTACGCGCTCACCTTCACCCCGTCCACCATCAACCTGCCGGTCGGCGCAAGCACCAACCTGACCGCGACGTTCAACTACCCGCTGCCGCCGGCGTACACCGGTCTGACCTACCCGGTGACCGTGCAGCTCGCCATGAGCGCCCCCGGCGCCTCGGTCATCTTCATTCAGGGCACCGCCGGCACCGGCAACGACGTCTTCACCTGGACCAACCCGCTGCAGACCGTCGCCGACTCGGTGCGCACGATCGACGCGCAGGCCAACGGCGGCCCGGTGACCATCACCGGCGTCGGCCCGGCGGCGATCGGCAGCCCGGTCGGCACCGCCACGGCCACCGTCGGCCCGGCGTCGACGACGCTCACCATGAGTCCGTCGCCGTTCATGTGGGTGTTCGGGGCGCCGGCGCCGTCGATCGGCCTGTTCATCTCGCCGGTCCAGGCGACCAACACCATCGTCCAGCTCCAGTCCTCCAACCCGGCGGTCGTCCAGGTGCCGAGCACCGCGACGATCCTGGCCGGCAACCCGTCGGTCACGTTCACGCCGACCATCGTGGGCACCGGCACCGCCACCATCACGGCGACGATCCCGCCGCCGCCGGCGCCCGCGGGCGTCGCGGCGCAGGCGGCCGCGCTCGCCACCACCAACGACGTGACGGTGTTCACGGTGACGCGCTCGCCGGCCGCGTTGGTGATCCCGGCGGGCGGCAGCGGCACCATCACGCTCACGCTTTCCAACCCGCTGCCGGCGTCGCTGCCGGGCGTCACCGCGGTCATCGCCCCCGGACCGCCGTACGTATCGATCGCCTCGCCGTTCACCATCCCGGCGGGGGTGACTACCTTCGACATCCCGGTCACGGCGCTCGCTCCGGGCAACACCGACGGGGTCAACATCGTGATGCCGGCCTCGGTCGGCGGCACGATTCTGCCGGGCACCACGCTCACCGTGACGCCGCTCTCCTTCACCCTGAGCGTCGGCGCCACCACCCTGTACGTCGGCGCCAGCACCACCGCCACGGTCGAGACCGCGTTGCCGGTCCCGAGCGACACGCTCGTCACCATCAGCGAGCCGGCCGGCACCGGCGACCTCACGGTCCCGGCGACGGCGACGATCCCGGCCGGCGCCACGACGGCGTCGTTCACCGTCACCGGCCTCACGCTGGGAGGCCCGCGCACCCTGCGCGCCAACCTGCCGGCGTCGCTGAGCACGGCGAACGCCGACCAGCTCATCACCATCGCCGACCTGCCGCTTACGCTGACGACGGCGCCCGACACCACCGTCTACCAGGGCAGCATGCTGACCGCCACCTACTCGATCCCGGCGGTGCTCAACGCCGACACCGTGATCGCCGTCAGCCAGGCGGGCGGCAGCGGCGGCCTGCTCGTCATCCCGGCCACCGCCACGATCCCGGCCGGGTCGACCTCCGCATCGATCAACGTCCTGGCGGGCGCGGCCAACGGCGCCCGCAACCTGCGCGGCACCCTGCCGGCGGCCCTCAACGCCTCGGCGGCGCCGCACGTGGTCCTCGGCCTCACGGTCGCCGACCAAACGCTCACGCTGACGCCGAACCCGCTCGACATGGCGCCCAACGCCACCGCCCCGATGACCGCGACGGTCTCGCGCGCGCCGCTCGCCGACGCCGCGATCGCCCTCGTCTCCTCGGCGCCGGGCGTCTTCACCGTGCCGGCCGGCATCACGATCCCGGCCGGTTTGACGACCACGTCGTTCAACGTGACGTCGCTCAACACCAACGGCACCGGCACGGTGACCGGCACGCTGCCGGCGGCGCTCGACCTCGCCCCGGCAACCCCGGGCACCGCGACCGTCAACGTCAACGCCCTCTCCGTCGTCCTGAGCCCGCCGAACGTGGCGTCGCTGATGGCCGGCGGCGGGCAGCTCTTCACCGTCTCCATCGGGTCGCCGGTGGCGCAGGACATCACCGTGCAGCTCGCCTCCGCCGACCCGGGCCTCGTCTCCGTCCCGGCGTCGGTCCTCATCCCGGCCGGCTCGACCTCCGCCGCCTTCACGGCGGTCGCCGAGTCGACAACCGACAGTGGCCCGGCCGGCGCTGTCATCACCGCTACGCTGCCGGCGGCCCTCGGCGGCGATACCGACACCGCGACGGTCGGCTCGGTGATCCCGCTGACGATCGCGGCGACGCCGTCCACGGTCAACCTGCCGTCGCTGACCGAGGAGACGGTCGTCGTCACCACCGGCACGCTGCTGGCCAAGAACGTCAGCATCGCGCTCGCCTCGCTCAACCCGATCTCGGTGGGCCTGTTCGATCTCGGCGGCGCCGCGACGGGGTCGCTCACCATCCCGGCCGGCTCCAACTCCGGGGCGTTCCGGGTGCGCGGCCTCGCCGTGACGTTCCCGGGCCCGGCCACTACCGTCGCCCTCAACACCTCGCCGACGCTCGGCGGCGGCCCGGCGGCGGAGGCGACCGTCACGGTCGGCGTGCAGCCGCTGGCGCTGCAGTTCGCGGTCAGCACGCTGACCATCCCGCACGCGGGGACCGGCTCGGCGATCGTCCGCCTGCGCGACGGCTCCGGCAACCCGGTCACGGTGGCGGTCCCGACGACCGTCACCATCGCGAGCGCCAACCCGGCGATCGCCTACCCGACGACGGCCCAGGTGGTGATCGCGGCCGGCGCCTCGCAGGCCACGACCACCATCTTCGGCAACACGCCGGGCGGCCCGGTGACGATCACCGGCCAGCTCGACGCCTCGGTGGGCGGCGCCACCGCCACCCTCGAGGCCGGCGTCTCGATCGTCGGGCCGCCGACGATCACGTCGCTGTCGCCGAACAGCGGGCCCGACACCGGCGGCACCAACGTCACCGTCAACGGCACGCTGTTCTGGTCGGGGGCGACCGTCACCTTCGACGGTATCCCGGCCACCAACGTGCAGCAGGTGAGCCCGTCGCAGATCACCTGCACCACGCCGCCGCACGCGGCCGGGGCGGTCAACGTCACCGTCACCAACCCGGACGCGAGCACGGTCACGCTCGCCAACGGCTTCACCTACGTGACGCCGGGGACCGCCACCCTCGTGCTCAGCCCGAGCCCGCTGGTGTGGCACTCGGCCGCCGGCCCGGCCACCCTGACGCTCGGCATCTCGCCGGTGCAGGGCGGTCCGACCATCGTCACCCTCACCTCCTCCAACCCGATCGTCGCCAGCCCGCCGCTCACGGACACCATCCCGGCATCGACGGCCACGGAGCCGTTCGATCCGGGCCTCGCCTCCGACGGCACCGCCACCATCACGGCGACGCTGCCGGCGGGGCTCGGCTCCGGCACGGCCACGGCCGACGTCACCCGCTTCGGCCTGACGTTCACCCCGAGCGCCGTCACCGTCGGCGTCGGCGCCACGGTCAACGTCACGGTCGGCACCACCGTGCCGCTGCCGCTGCCGCTGACCCTCGCGGTGGCGCTCGCGGCCGGACCGACCGACACCGTCTCGGTGCCGGCGTCGGTGACCATCCCGGCCGGCGGCACCGCCACCATCCCGGTGACCGGCCTCACGTCGGTCGGACCCGACGCGTCGATCGACGTCACCCTGCCGGCAGCGGCCGGCGGCAACACGATCTCCGGAGCGTTCACCGCCGACGTCGGCGCGCCCACCTGGACCAGGACGCCGGCCAGCGCCACCATCCCGATCGGCGGCACGCAGGACGTCACCGTCACGCTCAACGCGGTGCTGCCGAGCGCGACGACGTTCACGCTCAGCTCGGGCGTCACCAACTTCACCTTCCCGCCGACGGTGACCATCCCGGCCGGCCAGCTCTCGGCCACCTTCACGGTCGCCGCGGTGCAGCTCGGCGGCCCGAACAACCTCACCATTACCGCGCCGGCCGGGCTGACGCCGGCGTCCGACACCGTGGCGATCACGGTGGACGACGTCGACCTCACGATCACGCCGAGCACCGTCGGTCCGCTGATGGCCGGCGGCGGCCACACCTTCACCCTCACCGTCAGCCAGGCGCAGACGACGCCGTTCGACATCACGCTGTCGTCGACCTCGGCGCGCGTCTCCGTTCCGGCCTCGGTGCAGATGCCGGCGGGCGCCACGACCACCACCTTCCAGGCGGTGGCCGAGTCCACCGGCGCGGCGGTGACGATCCAAGCCAACCTGCCGTCCGCGCTCAACAACGACGCCACGCCGCACGCGACCGCGACCGTCACCAACATCATCGCCCTGTCGATCGCGGCGGCGCCGACGTCGGTCAACATCGCGGCGGCGACCGAGCAGGAGATCACCGTCACCACCGGCGTCACGCTCGCCAAGGACGTCACCATCGCCCTGGCCAGCGGCCAGCCGGAGCTCGTCGGGCTGTTCGACGCCTCCTCCAACCCGACGGGCTCGGTCGTCGTCCCGGCCGGCTCCAACACCGCAACGTTCCGGGTGCGGGGCGTCGGCGTCGGGACGGGCATCTCGGTGTTCCTCGACACGCCGGCCGACCTCGGCGGGACCGGCTCGCCCGAGGCGACCGTGACCGTCAACGTGATCGGCCTGCAGCTCCAGTTCAACGTCGCGTCGTACACGGTCGCGCACGGGGCGGTCAGCCCGGTCGGCGACCTCGAGGCGATCCTCACCGACGGCGGCGGCGGCACCGTCACCACCGTCATCCCGGTAACCGTCCGCATCACCAGCGCCGACCCGACCTCCGTGCTCCTGCGCGGCCCGGGCGGCGACCCGGTCGGCGCCTCGCCGATCGACATCGTCATTCCGGCGGGTGCCGACAGCCAGACGTTCCAGGTGTTCGGCAACTCGCCGGGCGGGCCGTTCGCGGTCACCGGCGCGCTCCTCCCGCCGGTCGGCAACGACACCGCCGTCCTCCAGGTCGGCGTCACCAACCCGGCCGGGGCGTGGACGTTCACGCTCGGCACCACGATCGGCTCCACCGCCGGTGGCACCACCGTCATCATCACCGGGTCCGCCACGCATTCGTTCTGGAACAACGTCCAGGTGACGTTCGACGGCGTGCCGGCGACGGTCACCATCCAGACGCCGCAGGTGCTCACCGTCACCACACCGGCCGGCACCGCCGGCCCGGCGGACGTCGTCATCACCAACCCGAGCGTCCCCGAGGTGGTCACCAGCCTGGCTGCGTTCACCTACTTCGGACCGTTCACCCTCACGTCCGTCACGCCGAACGTCGGCCCGGACAACGTCGCCACGCCGGTGACGGTCTCCGGCACCGGGTTCGTGACCGGCGCGACCTACCTCCTGGACTTCGGCGGCGCGATCTTCGCCGGCGCCGCGACCTCCCCGACGACGATCACCGGCGCCGCGCTGGCGCACATCGCCGGCACGGTCAGCCTCACGGTGACCGACCCGATTCTGCAGACCCAGGTGCTGTCCAACGCCTTCACGTACTTCGACCAGCCCGACGCCACCTCCATCACGCCGGCCGCCGGGCCGGTCGCGGGCGGCACGTCCGTCAACATCGGCGGCAGCGGGTTCCTGGTGGGTGGCACCTACGGCGTCACCTTCAACGGCGTGCCGGCCACGAACGTCGTGGTCGTCAGCACGTCGCTGATCACCTGCACCACGCCGGCGAATCCGGCGGGCGCCTGGAACGTCGTCGTGACCGACGGCGCCGGTCAGTCCGACGGCACGCCGGTGACCTTCACGTACTACGCAGCCCCGGCCATCTCGTCGCTTTCGGTCGTCGCCGGGGACGACGGCGGAGGCACGGCCCTGACGCTCAACGGCGCCGGTTTCCTCGCCGGCGGCAGCTACACCGTGACGTTCGGCGGCGGTGTGGCGACCCTGGGGGTCGTCACTGCGACGACCATCGCCGTGACCGGCACGCCGGCGCACCTCCCGGGCGTGGTCGACGTCATCGTCACCGACGGCGCCGGCCAGACGGCGACGCTCACCGGCGGCTTCACCTACTACGACGCGCCGCTGCCGACCTCGGTCAGCCCGAACACCGGGTCGCTCAACGGCGGCACTGCCGTCACCATCAACGGCTCCGGCTTCCTGCCGGGCGGCACCTACATCGTCAACTTCGCCGGAACCCCGGCGACGGCGGTCGTCGCCACCAGCACCGTCACCATCACCTGTGTGACGCCGCCGGGGCCGATCGGCGCGGTGGCGGTGACCGTCACCGACCCAGTGCACCCGACGGCACCCATTCCGGGCGCTCCCGACTACACCTACAACGCAACGGTGACGCTCTCCAGCGTCACCAGCCCGAATACGCCGACCGGGAGCTTCGTCACCAGCGCTCCGGGCGGCATCTCGTGCACGGAGCCGACGACCGGAACCTGCAGCAGCGTGTTCACCTCGGGAGTGACGCTGACTCCGACCGCTGTCGGGGCCGACTCAGGCTGGACGTGGGGCGGCGCCTGCAGCGGCTGCGCCGCCAACGCCGCCTGCGCCCTCGCCGTCACGACCGATCCCGCGACGTGCTCGGTGCTGTTCAACTGACCTGTCTCCTGCGACGCAACGACGGGCCGCGGCAACTGCCGCGGCCCATGTCGTTCGTGCGCCCGGCACGATCATCGGTTGCCGGGTCACCAACCGCAACCGTGAGGCGAGCTGGGGTCAGGCTTTCGCGATTGCGTTCTTTGGCCGGACCGTCAGGCGCAACGGAGTATGTCTGACCGTTGCCGGCACCACCGCCGCACCACCTCGATGCGACGGACCGCGCCGCATCGTGTTGCCGGGGCCAGGCCCAACAAGAGCCTCGCTCCTCGACTCGCGCGATTGGATGGCGGGCCGCGCAGAAGGCGCAGTTCATGCCCGGCCGGATGTGAGGCCCGACAGCAGTCGCCAGGGCCCGGGCAGGTGACGGCCCGACGCTGCCCTGGCGCCGTAAGCCGCCGCCACCAGCTTGACTCGCACCAGCGACGGTCTATCATCAGGCACCGCCCACGCCGGAGGAGGCACGCATGAAGGCGGAGCTGTTGCTCGAGAAGATCGCTGAGCGCATCGACGCTTCGGCCAGGGAGACGCGGGAGCACGTCGATGCGAGCGTCAAGGCGGCGGCGCAGGAGACGCGGGAGTACGTCGACGCGAGCGTCAAGGCGTCGGCGCAGGAGACGCGGGAGTGCGTCGACGCGACGGTGAAAGTGACGGAGGCTGCGCTGGGCGAGCGGCATCCCCGAGGCGAAGAACACGCCTGGAACCGACTGCGGGCCCTCGTCGAGGATGCGCTGCACCCGATCAGGGTGGTCGCGGGAGGGCACGAAATGCTTCGGCGGAAGGTGGATGAGCTGTTCGCGAAGACAGCCAGCATCGAGCAGAGGACGGTGCACCTCGAGGTGGGCGTTGCGGCTCTTCGCGACGAGATGAGCCACGGCATCGAGGAGCACCGGGACGAGATGCGCGCCGGTGACGCGGCGTTGCGCGAGGAGTTGGCGGTGTTTCGCACCGAGGTGCGGGGCGAGTTCGCGGAGGTGCGGCGCGTCGCGCGCGTGGAAAGCGCGGTGAGCGACCTGCCGGCGAGGGTAAGACGCTGGGAGGAACGCGCGGGCGCGTGAACCAGGCGGATAGGGGCCGAGGGCCGCGGCGCACCGCCGCGGCCCTCGACGTCTCTACGGAGCCCGGGAGCAGCGGATGCCGCAGGAATGGGGTCAGGCTTGCGTTATTGCGTCTTCCGCTCATGCGACCGAGCATGACGGCGAAGCGTCGGCATCGCTGCCCGGCAGCACCGCCGCACCACCTCGACCGCGATGGGCGCGCCGCATCCTGTCTCTGGGGCTAGACCCAACGATCTTGACGACCGTGTCGGGCGCCAGCGTGCGCGTTGCATGCTGCGGGCGCTTGACGTCGTCACGGTACGGGATATCATGACCTACCGTCCACGCCATCGAGGAGGCTTCGATGGACAATCGAGAGTTGCTTCAGGAAATCACCCGCCGCATCGACTCGTCGGCCAAGGAGACGAGAGAGTACGTCGACACCGTGGTCGGCGCGTCGGCCAGGGAGACGAGAGAGTACGTCGACACCGTGGTCGACGCGTCGGCCAGGGAGACGAGAGAGTACGTCGACACATCGGCACAGTCAGTTCGCGCGGATTTCGACAGGGCGGTAGTCGAGCTGACAAACGCCTACAGAGCGGTCGCTGAGAAGCAGGACCACCACATGGACGTCATCTCGGAGGGGCACGAAATGCTGGCTGCGAAGATCGACCGGGTCGCTGGCGACCTCCGCGAGGAGATGAGCGCCTTGGCGGAGAAGCTGCGCACCGAGATGCGTGCCGGCGATGACAGACTCCGCCTCGAGATGCGCGCCGGTGACGCGGCGTTGCGCGAGGAGTTGGCGGCGTTCCGCGCCGAGGTGCGGGGCGAGTTCGCGGAGGTGCGGCGCGTCGCGCGCGTGGAAAGCGCGGTAAGCGACCTGTCGGCGAGGGTGGGACGCTTGGAGGAACGCGCGGGCGCCTGAGCAGGGCCGGTGCGGGACGAGGGCCGCGGCACACCGCTGCGGCCCTCGTCTTCTTCGCGAAGCCCGGGAGCAGCGGATGCCGCGGGGTGAAGGAGGCGAGCGATGACGGTCGATGAGGGGCTGGCGAATCGCAACGCCGCGCACGAGGCCGAGGAGCGGGCAATCCAACACTTGGCCAAGTCTCGCAACGCGTTTCACATGTGGCCGGACTTGATTGCGCGGCTCGGCGAGCCGATCCCGATCGAAGAGCGCATCCGCCAGAGACGCGCGAAGCGGGCGGCGTTCAAGAGGGCGACGGACGAGGCATGGGCTCGGTTGTGCCGTGAAGCGGCGGAACGTGGCGTGCCGCTCGAGCCGCCCTCGTGGTCGTGATCCGCGGGAACCCGAGCGTGCCCGGGCGCGCGCCCCACGTCGGTCCTGCTGGAAGTTCGAGCGTAGGGCCGGCGCTCCGCGCCGGCTGGCGGACGCCTGCAGGACCATAACAGCGCGCGCTCAAGCGCGCGCCCCACAGCGGTCCTGCCGGCAGGGCCCCCTCCTGGTCACGCCTCCATGGCTCGATGCCTGCACGCCGCCCGGAGCGGCGATCTCGCTGTACTTGCGCTCTTTGCGATCACCGCGGCGCAGCCTGTATAATGCGACAATGTCCGAGGCGAGCGAGCGGATCGCGGAGCTGCGACGGGAGCTGGAGAGCCACCCGGCGTCGCGGCAGTTCTACCAGCTCGGCGAGCTGCTGCGCCGCGACGGGCGCGCCGCCGAGGCCGTGGCGGTGCTGCGCGCGGGGCTGAACCATCACCCGCGTTACGTCGCCGCGTGGGTCGCACTGGGACGCGCCTGCCTGGACCGCTCGCTGCCGCGCGACGCAGCGGCGGCGCTGCACGAGGCGCTCGAGCTCGATGCCCACAACCCGGTCGCCTGGCGGCTGCTCGGCGAGGCCCGGCTGGCAACCGGCGACCGCTTCGGCGCGCTCGACGCGATGCAGCACGCGCTCCAGCTCGCGCCCGGCGACGAGGTGCTGCGCGCCGCGGTCGACGCGCTTGCCAGCGAGACGTGGCCGCCCGAGAGGCCTGCCCCAACGCCGGAAACAGCAGAGGCGCCGGCTCCCGTGGCCCGCGCCGCGGCGCCGTTCGCGGACGAGGCCGCGCCACCGTTCGCGGAGCAGGCCGCGCCACCGTTCGCGGCGGAGGCCGCGGCGCCGATCATGCCGCCGCCCGCTCCCGCTCCCGCGTGCCCTCCTGCGCCCGCCCCTGTCCCTGCACCCGTTTCCGCGGCCGGGCCGGCCCCGCCGCTCGCCGAGCCGTTCGCCGACATGCTGACGGCGCCGCTGCTCGCGGCGCCGCCGCCGCCGGCCGCCGGCGGCGCGCTGGAGGACCCGTTCTTGGCCGCGGCTCCGGCCGCGCCGCCGGCGTTTGCCGACGTGTTCGCGATGCCGGCCGAGCCCGCCGGGATGGCGGAGGGGCCGTTCGAGATGCCGTCGCTGCCGTCGCCGTTCCCTGGCGAGACGGCGGCACCGCTGGCGCCGGCGCAACCGCTCGCGCCGGAGCCCGGCCCCGAGTCGGCCCCCGAGCCCGCACCGCGCGCGCCGCGCTGGCTCGACGTCATCGAAGAGCAGGCGCCCGCAGCCGACGCCGTCGCCGAGGCGGCCGTCGAGCCGTCCGCGGCGGCGCCCGCGGCCGTGGTCGAAGCGCCCGCGCCGGAGGCGGAGGGGCCGACCGCCGAGCCCGCCGCCGCGCCGCAGCCGGCCGCCGCAGCGCCGCTCGTTGAGCCGCCGGCGGCGGTGGACGTGTTCGCGGCCGCGGCGGCACCGGAGGCGGCCGGCGAGCTCGTGATCCGGCCGTCCGCCGACTTCTCGTCGACCTCGGCGTTCGCCGCCTCGCCGCTCGACACGGCGGCCGCGGAGGTCGGCGCTGCGATCGCGGCGGAGCCGGCCCAGGTCGCCGCTGCCGCCGAGCCGGCTGTTGAGCCGGCTGCCGCGGCTGCACCGGCGTGGCCGGAGGTTGCGCCGCCGGCGCCCGCCAGCGGCGAGGGCGCTCCCGACGCCGCGTTCGCAGCAGCCGAGACGACCCCCGCGGGCGCCGCGGCGGCGGCCGCGCCGGCCGGCGCGCCGGAAGCGCCGCCGGTCTCCTACCCGGTGTCGCGGCCGACGCTGACGCTGGCGCGCCTGCACCTGGAGCAGCAGGACTTCCCGGCGGCGATCGCGATCCTCGAGCGGGTCGTCATCGCCGATCCCGACAACCAGGAGGCGCGCGACCTGCTCGACCTGGTTCACGACATGATGGCCCCGCTGCCTGGCGAGCTGCCCAGCCTGTCGCCGCGCGAGCGCAAGATCGCGGCGCTGCAGGGGTGGCTGGCCTCGCTGACGCTTGGCCAGGAACGGATCTCCCGATGACCTTCGCCCAGGCGCTGGAAGGCGTGCGCGCGTGCCGCGGCGTGATCGCCACGGCGATCGCGGACCGCGACGGTATTCCGGTGGAGAGCTTCGGCGGCGACCGCGCCCAGGTGGAGGAGGTGGTGGCCGAGTTCTCCGGCTTCATGCGCGAGGTGGCCTCGGCCAACCGCGAGCTGCAGCTCGGCACGCTGGAGCAGGTGACGGTGACCGGCACCGAGCGCACCGTCGTGCTTTCCACGATCACCGACGAGTACTTCCTGATGACCGTCGTCGAGCGCGGGGGCAACCCCGGCAAGGCGCGCTTCGCCAGCCGTCTGGCCGCGTTCCGCCTCCGCCGCGAGTTCCTGTAGACCACGAGGGAGACAGATGTTCACCTTCGACGAGCTGTGCCAACTGATACGTGTCGTCTCCGAGAGCCGGATCTCGGGGCTCGAGGTCGAGCGCGAGGGCGTGCGGGTGCGCATCGACGGCGTCCCGACCGCGCCGGCGCTGCACGCGCTGGCGGGGCCGCCGCTGCTGCCGCCGCAGGTCGCGGCGGCGGCCGCACAGGTGCCGTTCGCGCCGGTGCCGGCGTCGGCCCCCGGCGCGGCCGCGGCGCCGGCCGCCGCAGCCGGCGCGGCCGACGAGCCCGGGCTGGCGTTCGTGACCTCGCCGATCGTGGGAACGTTCTACCGCGCTCCCAACCCCGACGCCGAGCCGTACGTGAAGGTCGGCGACCTGGTGCACAAGGGGCAGGTGCTGTGCATCGTCGAGGCGATGAAGCTGATGAACGAGATCGAGTCGGACGTCAGCGGCACCGTGGTCAAGATCTACCCCGAGAACGCGCAGGCGGTGGAGTTCGGAGAGCGCCTGTTCGCGATCCGGCCATCCTGAGGCGCAATGATCTCCAAGGTCCTGATCGCCAACCGGGGCGAGATCGCACTGCGCATCATCGCTGCGTGCCGGGAGTCGGGGCTCGCGACGGTCGCCGTGTACTCGGAGGCCGACCGCGATTCGCTGCACGTGCGCATGGCCGACGAGGCCGTGTGCATTGGACCGGCGTTCGCCAACGCGTCCTACCTCAACATCACCTCGGTGATCTCGGCGGCCGAGATCACCGGCGCCGACGCGGTCCACCCCGGCTACGGCTTCCTCGCCGAGAACGCCCACTTCGCGGAGGTGGTGCAGGAGTGCGGGCTGGTGTGGATCGGTCCGCCCCCGGAGGCGATCCGTCTGATGGGGGACAAGGCGACTGCGCGTCGCACCGTGTCGGCGCGCGGCGTGCCGATCCTGCCGGGATCGGCGGAGCCGCTGACCTCGCGCGAGGCGGCGGTGAAGCTGGCCGAGGAGATCGGCTTCCCGGTGATTCTCAAGGCGTCCGCCGGCGGCGGCGGCAAGGGGATGCGGGTCGCGCGCGACGCGCGCGAGCTGCGCCACGCGTTCGACACCGCGCGCCACGAGGCCGAGCGGGCCTTCGGCGTCGCCGACGTGTACCTCGAGAAGTACCTCACCGCGCCGCGCCACATCGAGGTGCAGGTGCTAGCCGACGGCAACGGGAAGGCGCTCGCGATGGGCGAGCGAGAGTGCTCGATCCAGCGCCGCCACCAGAAGCTGATCGAGGAGGCGCCGTCGCCGGCGGTGACGCCGGAGCTGCGCGAGCGGCTGTGCGCGGCGGCGGTGGCCGCCGCCGAGTCGGTGGGGTACCAGAGCGCCGGCACGGTGGAGTTCCTCTACAACGACGGCGAGTTCTTCTTCATGGAGATGAACACGCGCATCCAGGTCGAGCACCCGGTGACGGAGCAGGTGACCGGCGTCGACCTCGTGCGCGAGCAGCTCCGCGTCGCCGGCGGCCAGCCGCTGTCGATGAAGCGCACGCCGCGCATCACCGGCAGCGCGATCGAGTTCCGCGTCAACGCCGAGGACCCGGAGACGTTTGCGCCGTCCCCCGGCACGATCACGCGTCTGGCGCTGCCGGGCGGGCCGGGGGTGCGCGTCGACACCCACATCTATCAGGGGTACCGCATCCCGCCCTATTACGACTCGCTGATCGCCAAGCTGGTGATCACCGGCCGCGACCGCATGGAGGCGATCGTCCGCGCCCGCCGCGCCATCTCGATGTTCCTCATCGAGGGGGTGAAGACATCGCTCCCGCTGCACCAGAGGATCATCGCGGAGAAGGACTTCGTCGAGGGGCGCCTGTCCACCAGGTTCATGGAGCGCTTCGCCCGCCCCGAGTAGCGGCGGCATCGCCGGCTGCCTCGGGCCTGCGTGACCGCGCCGGCGCACGCTCGCGCGCGCGCCTGCCACGCGTCCGTATTGCCAGCTCCGATGTGGGGCCGGCGCTCCGTGCCGGGTCTGCCGTGTCCACCGGCCCTCGCAGCGCGCGCCCGAACGCGCGCGCCTCCCGCCCGTGCTCGCAGCAGCGCAGCGCCCTGCTCACACCGCCACGCTCCCTGCCTCATCGCCCTGCGTCGCCTGTACACTTGGGCGCGCATGCGGGTGTTTCTCGTAGGTTTCATGGGGTCCGGCAAGACGACCACGGGACGGGCGCTGGCGCGCCGCCTGGGGACGCTGTTCTGGGACCTCGACGCGCGAGTCGAGGCGCGGCTGGGGATGCGAGTGGCCGAGGTGTTCGCTCGCCACGGCGAGGCGGTGTTCCGCGCCGAGGAGGCGCGCCAGGTTGCGCTGTGCGGCAGGCTGCGCTCGGTGGTGGTGGCGACCGGGGGCGGCACGTTCTGCTTCGCGGCCAACCGCGAGGCGATCCGGCGTCTGGGGATCTCGGTGTTCCTCGACGTGGCGTGGGGTGAGGTGCTGCGCCGCCTCCCGGGGAAGCGCGGCGAACGCCCGCTGTTCGCCGCCCCCGAGCAGGCGCACTCGCTGTACATGGCGCGCCTGGCCTCGTACCGCCTGGCGGATCTCACGGTGCGGCCTGCGGCGGACGAGGACGCCGAGGCGCTCGCGGCGCGCATCGCGCTGCTGCTGGAGTCCAGGCCGTGAACGCCCCGCTCCCGCGCGCGGGTGGAGGAGAGCCCTCGCCGTCGGCGCCCCGACGCCGCAGCGGATACGCATGCGTGCGCAGCCGCACCCGCGGACGAGAAGCGTCCATGGGAGCGCCGGCGCTCCCGCCGGCCGGGACGCCGCGCGGAACAACCTCCGCGCGGGCGAGGGGCGCCCGCCTCCCGTTTCGGTGGACGGACCTTCAGGGCCCTCGGCGCCTTCGCACGCCGCGGGCGCGCGCTACACTTGGCGATGGAAGCCGGACAGGCGGTCCGACGTTTTGTGATGCGGGCGGGCGCATGAGATACCTGGTCATCTCCGACGTACACGGCAACCTCGAGGCGCTGCGCGCGGTGTTCGCGCACGCCGCGCGCAAGCGGCGCGATGCCGTGCTGTTCCTCGGCGACGCGGTCGGCTACGGCGCGTCGCCCAACCAGGTGTGCGAGCGGCTGCGCGCGCTCGGAAGCTCGATGCTGGCGGTGCGCGGCAACCACGACCGCGTCGTGCTCGACGTGCGCCAGGGCGCCGTGTTCTTCAACTCCCACGCCCGCCAGGCGGCGGCGTGGAGCGCCGAGGTGCTGACGCCGGCCAACCGCAGGTTCCTGGAGGGGATCCCGGTCGGCCCGCGGGCGGTCGAGCCCGGCCTGTCGATCTGCCACGGGTCGCCGGCCGACGAGGACGACTACCTGTTCACGGACGCCGAGGCGCGCGCGGCGTTCGCCGCGACCGGCGAACGGGTGATGTTCTTCGGCCACTCGCATCTTCCGAGCCTGTTCGAGCTGGGCGGCGGGACGGAGTCGCCGCGGCTTTCCGGGGTGGTGCTGCGCGGAAGCCGGGTGGCGATCGACCTCGATCCGGGCCGCCGCTATCTGGTCAACCCGGGATCGGTGGGCCAGCCGCGCGACCGTGACGCGCGCGCCGCATACGGGATCTACGACTCGACGCTGCGCCGGTTCACGCTTTACCGGGTCAGCTACGACATCGCCAGCGCCCAGCGCCGCATCCTCGGCGCCGGCCTGCCGGCGGTGCTCGCCGAGCGCCTGTTTCACGGCGCCTGAGAGACGGGAGGGCGAAGGCATGCACGCTTGCAAGGCTCCCCGTGCTGCAGCGCGGGCCGCGGGCGTCGGCGGCGCGCGCGGGGTGCCGGCGCTCGCCGCCGCGCTCCTCGTCCTCGCCGCCGCCGGCGCCGCCACGCAACCGATGCCCGCCGCCCGCGAGGCGCGCGCCCGCCTGCTCGCAGGCGCCGATGCCCGCCGCGTCGATCGGGCGATGCTGCAGCGCTTCGCCGGCCACCCCGACGCCGCCGTGCGCGCGGACGTGGCGGCGCTGATCGGCAACCTCGCGAGCGCGCGCGGCGCCGCGCTGCTCGAGCGGCTGGCCGGCGACAGCGAGGCCGCGGTGCGGGCGGCGGCGGCCGCGGCGGCGGGGCGGCTGTACGCCGACCTCCTGGCCGGCGACAACGCGCGCGGCAGGCTGGACCAGGTGCTGCGCCGCCTGCTCGGGGACCGCGACCCGGCGGTGCGCGCCGCCGCCGCCTGGGGCATGGGCATGGCGCCGCTCGAGCACGCCGGCCGCCACCTGGTGCAGCGCCTGCAGCACGAGAGCGAGCCGGCGGTGAGGGCGGCCGTGCTGCGCGAGCTGTGGCGGGTGACCGGCCAGGACTGGATCGGGGTGGCGGCCGCCGCGCTGACGGACCGCGACCCCGGCGTCCGCTTTGCGGCCGCCTGGTCGCTCGCGCGCTCGCCGGAGGCGCGGGCGGCGGCGCCGCTGCGCCAGGCCGCACGAGACCCGCAGGCGCCCGTGCGGGTCGCCGCGCTCGCCGCGGCGGCGCGCGGGCACGGCGAGGCGCTGTGGGACGAGCTGTGCACCGCCACCGACGACAACGACGGCGGGGTGCGGACGGCGGCGTACGCCGGGCTGGCCGCCGCGCTGGACGCGGGCGTGCGGCGCCGCGTCCCGGTCGAGGTCGCCGCCCGCGTCGCGGCACTGCTGCGCGGCGACGATCCCGAGCGGCTGCACGAGCGCGTGACGGCGACGCGGCTGGCGGGCGCCGCCCGGATCGCCGGCGCGGAGCTGCGCCGGCTGGCGGGAGGCGGCGGCTGGGCCTCGGCTGAGGCGCTGGCGGCGCTCGCGCGCAGCGAGCCGCGCGAGGCGGCGCCGCTGGTGCAGGCGCAGCTCGCGGCGGCGGAGATCGCTGCCCGTCTCGCCGGCGTGCGCGCCGCGCGCTGGCTACCGGACGGGACGCAGCGGCTGATCGCGCTGCTCGACGACGCCGCGCCGGAGGTGCGACTCGCCGCAGTTGACGAGCTGGCGGCGTCGAAGGCGCCGGAGGCGGTGACGCCGCTGCGCCGCCGCTTCGCCGACGACGACGCGGTGGTGCGCGCGGCGGCGGTGGAGGCGTGCGCCGCGATCGGGGCGCTGCCGCGCCCGGAGGTGCTGCTCGAGATCCTTGCGAAGGAGAGCGGCGCGTCGGCGCCCGATGTCGCGGCGGCGCTGATCGCCGCCCTCACCCAGCGCGACGCGCTCGACGAGGCGACGCGCGCCGCCCTCGTGCGGCTGCTGGAGGGGAGGAACCCGGTGGTGGCGCGCGCCGCCTGGGAGGGGCTGCGGGCGCACGGCGTCGAGAAGGCGCTGCCGCCGGTGGCTACCGGCAAGGCGCCGTCGTACTACCGCGAGGTGCTCGAGTGGGCGGCGCGCCCGCGCTGGCTCGAGGTCGTCACGGTGCGCGGCACGCTGCACGTCCGCCTCGACGGCGAGCGCACGCCGCTTGCGGCGTACCGGCTGTCCCGCCTCGCGGACGAGAAGTTTTTTGACAACCTCACCTTCCATCGTGTCGTGACGAACTTCGTGGTGCAGGGAGGCGACCCGCGCGGCGACGGCTGGGGCGGGCCCGGCTTCACGCTGCGCGATGAGCTCTCGCTGGCGCCGTACGACGCCGGCGCCGTGGGGCTCGCGCTTTCGGGGCAGGACACCGGCGGCTCGCAGCTCTTCGTGACGCTGGCGCCGCAGCCGCACCTGATCGGCCGCTACCCGCGCGTCGGCGAGGTCGTCGCCGGCCTCGACGTCGCCTCGCGGATCGGCCGCGGCGACGCGATCCTGCGCGTGCGGGCGGGGGAGGGCGCGCCGCCCCCCTACTACCCGGTGTGGTACGGGGTGCTCGCGTCCGACCGCCTCGACGCCGGGATCGCAGGGTGGCGCGAGGAGCGCGAGCGCTACCGGCCGGACGACGCCGCGCTCGCCACGCTGGCGACCGCGCGGCTCCGCTACCGCGTCACGGCGGCCATCGGGACGTGGTGCGCGGACTCGCGCGAGCAGATCCCGCGCCTGCAGGCGGTGCTGGCGAAGCTGGGGGAGTCCTCGCCGTTCGAAACGCCGCGGCTCGTCGGCGTCGACCGCAGCAAGCAGGTGCCCGCGTCACTCTTCCCGTTCGGCGACGTCGAGCTGGTGCCGACGATCGTCGTGTCGATCGAGGGCAGCGAGGTGGGCAGGATCGTCGAGACGCCGACATCCGGCGCGATCGAGCGCGATCTCGTGCGCATCCTCGCGCCGATCGAGGGCTGGCCGGCGGAGGAGTGAAGGAAGCGGCGAGCGGTAGCAGGAGCGAGGAAGGAAGCAGGACGCGGCGCGCAGCGAGAAGCGGCGGGAGCGGGGGTAGGGGATGGCTGAGCTTGCGGTGACGTCGTTGCTGCCCGGGGGGGTGGTGGAGCCGGTGCGGGCGCGCTACCGCGTCAGGGTGTCGGGCCACGGGCGGCCGCTGGGCGGCGAGGAGCTGGTGCGCTTCGTCGCCGAAGCCGACGCACTGGTGTGCAACGTCTCCGACCGCGTCGACGAGAAGGTGCTCGCCGGCTGCCCGGCCCTCAAGGTGGTCGCCAACGTCGGCGTCGGCGTCGACAACATCGACCTCGCCGCCGCCGGGCGGCTGGGGCTGTGGGTGACCAACACGCCGGACGTGCTCACCGAAGCCACCGCCGACCTCACCTGGGCATTGATCCTGGCGGTCACGCGCCGCGTCGTCGAGGGCGACCGCCTGATGCGCGCGCGCACGCCGTGGCAGTGGCGGCCCGACTTCTTCCTCGGCGCCGGCCTCCAGGGCAAGCGCCTCGGGATCGTCGGCATGGGGCGGATCGGGCGCGCGGTGGCGCGGCGCGCGCTGGCGTTCGGCGTCACCGTGCGCTGCCACGACCGCGACCGGGTCGGCGACGCCGACACGCTGGGAACGACGTACGTCGCCGACCTCGACGAGATGCTGGCGGAAAGCGACATCGTGACGCTGCACTGCCCGCTCACCGCCGAGACGCGCCACCTGCTGGACGAGCGGCGCCTGCGCCTGCTGCCGCGCGGCGCGTTCGTCGTCAACACCAGCCGCGGCGCCGTTCTCGACGAGGCCGCGCTGGCGCGCGCTCTCGAGTCGGGGCGCCTGGGCGGCGCGGCGCTCGACGTCTACGAGCACGAGCCCGAGGTGCAGCCGGCGCTCGTCGGCCGCGACGACGTGGTGCTGCTGCCGCACCTCGGCTCGGCGACGCTGGAGACGCGCGCGGCGATGGGGCGGCTCGCCCTCGAAAACGCGGTCGCGGTGCTCGATGGCCGCCGCCCGCCCACGCCGGTGGTCGAGGGAACCGCGCGCTGACCGGCCCGCCGCCGGCGCACGCAGCGAGGCCGCCGGTTGCCCGGCGGCCTCGCTCTCGTTTCCCGCTTGCGAGGGCCCGTGGTTCGGGCCACGAACCACGAGCCGCGAACCGCCGCCTCTACACCCAGCCCCGCAGCTTCATCGCCTGGCTGACGCGGTCGATCGCGACCATGTAGGCCGCGTTGCGCATGTAGACGCTGCGCTTGGTCGCCATGTCGAGCACGGCGTGGAAGGCGCCGGTCATCTTCTGGTCGAGCTTGGCCAGCACCTCCTCGCGCGACCAGTAGAAGTTCATGTCGTTCTGCACGCCCTCGAAGTACGAGCAGGTGACGCCGCCGGCGTTGCACAGGAAGTCGGGGATGTCGAACACGCCGCGCTGCTTGAGGACGGCATCGGCCTCGGGGGTGGTCGGGCCGTTGGCGCCCTCGGCGACGATCTTGACGCGCTTGGACACCATGCCGACGGTCTCGGCGGTAAGCACGCCCTCGATCGCGGCCGGGATCAGGACGTCGACGTCCTTCGAGATCCACGCGTTCGCATCCTCGATCAGGTAGCCGGCCGCCTTCGCCTTCTCCTTGTCGATGGTGCCGTACTGGTCGGTGATCGACATCAGGAAATGGGGGTCGACGCCGTCGTTCTTGGTGTAGGTGTAGGCGCGCTTGTCGTGGCGGTCCCAGCACCCGACGCACACGACGGTGCCGCCGAGCATCTCGATGAAGCCGATCGCCGCGTACTGCGCTACGTTGCCGAAGCCGTGGATCGACGCGAGCGTGCCCTTCGGGTTGATGCCGAGGTGCTTCATCGCTTCGCGCACCGTGTAGATCACGCCGAAGCCGGTCGCCTCCGTGCGCCCGAGCGAGCCGCCGCCGCCGAGCGGTTTGCCGGTGATCACGCCCGGCACATACTCGCCGCGCAGCTTGGAGTACTCGTCCATCATCCAGCCCATCATCTGCGGGGTTGTGCCTACGTCGGGCGCCGGCACGTCCGTGCGTGGACCGATGTTCTTCCACATCTGGTCGACCCAGCCGCGGCACAGGCGCTCCTTTTCCGCGGTGGAAAGGGTGGACGGGTCGACGACGATGCCGCCCTTGCCGCCGCCGAGCGGGATGTCGGCCACCGCGCACTTCCACGTCATCCAGGTGGCGAGTGCCCGCACGGTGTCGATCGTCTCGTAGGCGGCCCAGCGGATGCCGCCCTTGGCGGGACCGCGCGCGTCGTTGTGCTGTACACGGAAGCCGTCGAACACCCGCAGCGACCCGTCGTCCATGCGCACCGGGATGCGGAAGTGGAACTCCCGCAGGGGCCAGCGCAGCACGGCACGGACGCCGGCGTCGAGGCCGAGCTGGTCGGCGACCTCGTCGAACTGCCGCTGCGCCATCTCAAAAGGGTTGATCTGCGCCATCGCTCTCTCCTTTTCAGCCGCGCCGGACGCGCGGCGTAGCGATCGTTGCCCGCAGGTGGAGTCGATGTGATGCCGGGCTCCCCCGACTGCGCACGGTATCACGCCCTCCCGGCACTTTGCAACTACTTTTCACAAGCGTTCGGGAGCTGCGGCGCCGCCGTCGTCGCCGCGCTCCTGCGCGCCCTTGCCCGGGACGGGGTGACGCGGCTGCGGGCGAGACGCTCCCCCAGCGGCGGGTTGACCTGATCCCGACTCTCACGTGTCAACGTGCCCCCTCCTGCCGTATCCTTCGCGGGATGCCCGAGGACGACTCGATCCTGGTCGCGCGGGTGATGAGGGGCGACGAGACCGCCTTCAGCACCCTGGTGCGGCGGTACGAGGCGAAGCTGATCGTGTACCTGACGCAGATCGTGAGCGTGCAGGAGGAGGCCCGCGACCTGGTGCAGGAGGCGTTCATCCGCGTGTGGCGGAACCTCGACCAGTACGACAGCCGGTTCCGCTTCTCGACGTGGCTGTTCCGCATCGCCCACAACTTGGCGATCGACCACCTGCGGCGGCGCCGCCAGCCGGTGATCTCGCTCGAACGCGGCGAGGACGACGAGGGCGACGAGATGCGGATCGACCCGCCGGACCTCCGTCGCGGCCCGCTCGGCGATCTCGCCAACCGCGAGCTGGCGGAGGCGCTGCGCCGCGAGATCGCGAAGCTCCCGACGTCGTACCGCGAGCTGGTGGTGCTGCGGCACCTGGTGGGTCTGGCGTACAACGAGATCGCCGAGCTCAAGAGCCTGCCGCTGGGGACGGTCAAGAACAAACTTTTCCGGGCGCACAGCGTATTACGGGAGTCCCTGGGGGAGTACCTGGGGCAGGTGGGAGGCCAGCCGTGACCGCCGAATGCGAGGCAGTGCGTCGCGCTCTCGAGGACGACGCGAACGCGGCTCGTCCCGAGCTGGCGGGCCACCTGGCGGTGTGCCGCGGATGCGCCGCCCACGCCGGTCTGGTGCGGCTGCTGGCGGGGCTGGACCCCGGCGAGGGCGACGAGGCGGCGGCGCGCCGTCTGGTCGCCGAGCTGCCGATCGCCCGCTGGCAGCTCCGCCGCGCCACGGCGTGGGCGCCGCTCGCGGTCGGCGGGGCTCTGGTGGGCGGCGGCCTGATGCTGGCCAGCGGACTGCCGGGCGGCGGCGCGCTCGCAACGCTGCCGTCGGGCCTGTACTCGCTCGCCGCCGCCTCGGTTCTCGACATCGCCGCCGCCGCCCGCGGCTCGGCCGACGCGGTGCGCGCGCTGGTCGCCGCGGGCGGGTATGCGTCGCTGGCCTGGCTGGCCGGCTCGGCGCTGGCCGGGGCGCTGGCGGTGCGCGCGCTGCTGCGGCGCGCGGCGCGGGAGCGTGCATGACGGCAGCGCTGCTGCTGGCGGCGACGCTGGCAGCGGCACCGGCGCCCCGCCTCGGCGCCGACGTGACCATCACCTCGCCGACGCGGGGGCCCGTGGTGGCCGTGCTCGGCGCGCTGCGCGTCGAGTCCGATATCGAGGGCGACGCGATCGCCCTCGGCGGCGATGTCGTGATCGGGCCGGGGGGCCGCGTCGGCGGCGACGCGGTGGCGGTCGGCGGCGTGGTGCGGGGCGACGGCGTCGCCGCCGGCCGGGTGGTCTCCGTCGCGTCGTTCGAGTCGGCGGCGCTTGGGCCGTTCGACGACGGTCCGCGGGCGCGCGTCGCCTGGGGGGTGCGGGCGATGCGGGCCGGGGGGTGGCTGGTGCTGGCCGCGCTGCTGCTCCTGCTGTTCCCGCGCCAGGTGCGGCGCGCTGCCGGGCACCTGCGCGCGATGCCGGCGCGCACGGTCGCCGTGGGGGCGCTGTCGCTGGCGGTGTGGCTGCTCCTCGTGCTGCTGCTGCTCGCCGCGGCGGCGTCGCGTCTGGGGATCGCGCTGCTGCTCGCCGGCGTCGCCGCGCTGCTCGCCGCCAAGGTGCTCGGCCTGCTGGCGGTGGCGTGGCTCGTGGGCCACGCCCTGGCGCCGGCGCTCCCGGCGGGGTGGCGCGGCGAGCTGCCGCGGACCGGCGCCGGCATGCTGCTGCTCGCCGCCGCGGCGCTGCTGCCGGCCGCCGGCCCGCTCGCCTGGGCCGCCGCGAACGTCGCCGGCGTGGGCGCGATCGTCGCGGCGCTGGCGTCGCCGCGCCGTGCCGCGCCGGCGCTGCCGCCGCCTCCCGCCGCCTCCTGACGGGATTCGGAGCGCATGCTGCTGGCGCGCACTCGGTTGACGCGCATGGACGCGATTGGTATGCTGATCGACCCCGAGGGGGGATGGTGTGCGGCGTCTCGAGCTCTCGCGTGCTGATACCGAGCCTCTGACTTTCCGGGAGCGAGTGGCGCTCCCGGCGGAGGCGTTGGGGGAGGAGCTGGGCGCCGAAGGCGAGATGACGATCGCGGGGGAGGTGGAGGCGACCGGGCGCGGGTATGCGCTCACCGCCGAGGTCACCGGGACGGTGCTCCTCCGCTGCGCCCGCTGCCTGCGGGAGTTCGCGGCGCCGATGGCGGAGCGCCTGAGCGTTCGTTTGATGCCAGCGGCGCGCGCGCCGCAGGAAGAGGAGACGCAGCTCGGCCGGGACGACCTCGACGTTCGGTTCTACGACGAGCCGGTCGTGGATCTCGCCGAGCTGGCCGCCGAGCAGGTGGCGCTCGCGGCGCCGATCAAGCCGCTGTGCAGCGAGAGCTGCCTGGGGCTGTGCCCGCGCTGCGGCGCGGACTTGAACCAGGGCATGTGCGCATGCCCGCGACCGACGGACCCGCGCTGGACGCCGCTGCAGGACTGGCGCAAGCGCAGTTGAGAGAAGTGGAGGCGTACGATGCCCAACCCGAAACACCGTCACTCCAAGGCGCGCCGCGACCGTCGCCGCGCCCACGACGCCCTGGCGCAGCCCGCGCAGTCGACGTGCCCCAGTTGCTTCCAGCCGAAGCTGCCGCACCGCGTGTGCCCGCACTGCGGCATGTACGAGGGCCGGCAGGTCCTGAACGTCGAGGAGATCGTCTGAGGACCCGTGACGGGCTTGCTGGCGCTCGAGCGCCGCGCTGCCGGCGATATGGGGGGGGTGAGAGGTCGCCAGGCGGGGAAGCTCGGCAGGCGTGACCCGGTCGCACGCCGCGATCCGGATGCCGCGATGACATCGCCCGCTGGCGTGGTCGCGCTGGACGCGATGGGCGGCGATCACGCCCCGGCCGCGACCGTCCAGGGCGCGGTCGAGGCGGCCCGGCAGCACGGGATCCGCGTCGCGCTGGTGGGGCGCGAGAGCGTCCTCCGCCGCGAGCTCGCGCGCCAGCCGGCGGCGCCGCGGGGCGTCTTCATCGTCGATGCGCCGGAGGTCGTGACGATGGACGACCAGCCGACCGCGCCGGCGCGCGGCAAGCGCAACTCGTCGCTGGCGGTCGCCGTGCGGATGGTTCGCGACGGCGAGGCGTGCGCGTGCGTGACGGCGGGCAACACCGGCGCCGCGATGGTCGCCGCGAAGCTGACGCTGGGACCGATCGCCGGCATCGACCGGCCGGCGCTCGCCGCGGTCGTGCCCGGCATCGACCGGCAGACGCTGGTCGTCGACGTCGGCGCGAACGTCGACTGCAAGGCGCGCAACCTGCTCGAGTTCGCGATCATGGGCCACTTCTACGCGGAGTCGGTCTTGGGCATCGCGCGCCCGCGGGTGGGGCTGCTGTCGGTCGGCGAGGAAAAGGGGAAGGGCGACCGCTTGACGCAGGAGGCGTACAGCCTGCTCGCCGGCGCCGGCCTGAACTTCATCGGCAACGTCGAGGGCCGCGACGTCTACGGCGGCACCGTCGACGTGGTGGTGTGCGACGGCTTCGCCGGAAACGTGGTGCTCAAGGTGTCGGAAGGGCTCGGCGAGATGGTGTTCTCCCTGCTGAAGCGCGAGGCGCGTCGCTCCCCCCTGTCCGCGGCCGGGTTCCTCCTGGCGAAGGGCGCGTTCGCCGGGTTCCGCCGGCAGGTCGACTACGCCGAGTACGGCGGCGCGCCGCTGCTGGGCGTGCGCGGCGCGTGCCTGGTCGGGCACGGCCGCTCGAGCCCGAAGGCGATCCGCAACGCCATCCGCGTGGCACACTCGTATGCCAGTCGCGGCGTGATCCGGCACATCGAGGAGCGCGTCTCGAGGCTCGCTCCGGCAGCCGCTGGGGAGGGGGGATAGAGTGCACGACGACCATCACAGGACGGCCCGGATCGCGGGCCTGGGCGTGAGCCTGCCCGAGAAGGTACTGACCAACGCAGACTTCGAGCGGCTCGTCGACACCTCGGACGAGTGGATCCTGGCGCGCACCGGGATGCGCGAGCGCCACGTCGTCGGTCCCGGCGAGAGCATTGCAGGGCTCGCGGTCGACGCGGGCAGGCGGGCGTTGGCCGAGGCGGGCGTGGCCCCGGAGGAGGTGGAGCTGCTGATCCTCGCCACCGCCACGCCGGAGCAGCCGATTCCCTCGACCTCGGCGATCATCCAGCCGGCGCTCGGCGTGACGCGGGCCGCCTGCTTCGACATCTCGGCGGCGTGCTCCGGCTTCCTGTACGCGCTCAACATCGCGCGCCAGTTCATCGCCGGCGGCGAGGTGTCGACCGCGATGGTGATCGGCGCCGAGACGCTGTCGCGCTACACCGATTACACCGACCGCGGCACCTGCATCCTGTTCGGCGACGGCGCCGGCGCCGCGGTGCTGACGGCGGCGCCGGCGGGCGAGGGGGTCCTGCGGTGCGCGTGGCACACCGACGGGCAGTACGCGGACTTCATCGCCATGCCGGGCGGCGGCAGCAGGTTCCCGCCGAACGTGAAGGAGCACATCGACGCCCGCCTGCCGTTCATCAAGATGAAGGGCAACGAGACGTTCAAGGTCGCGGTACGCTCGCTCACCGAGGTGTCGCAGGAGGTGCTCGCGGGCGCCGGCGTGACCGCCGACCAGATCGACCTGTTCGTGCCGCACCAGGCGAACAAGCGGATCATCGACGCGGTCGGCGACCGCCTGGGGGTGCCGCCGGAGAAGGTCTACGTCAACCTCGAGCGCGTCGGCAACACGTCGGCGGCGTCGATCCCGCTGGCGCTGCGCGAGGCGGTCGACCGCGGCGTCCTCAAGCGCGGCGACCTGGTGCTCGCGGCGGCGTTCGGCGGCGGGCTCACGTGGGCCGCGGCGCTGCTGCGCTGGTGACGTGACGATGGGGAAGATCGCGTTCGTCTTTCCGGGGCAGGGCAGCCAGTTCGCCGGCATGGGCAGGGACCTCGCCGCCGCGTTCCCTGCCGCCGCCGAGGTGTTCGAGCGCGCCGACGCGGCGCTCGGCGAGCGGCTCTCCCGCCTGTGCTTCGATGGGCCGGAGGAGCAGCTCAGACTCACAGCCACCACGCAACCGGCGATCCTGACGGTGTCGCTCGCGGCGTACGCCGTGCTCGCCGCGCACGGGAAGCGCCCCGACGGCGTCGCCGGCCACTCGCTCGGCGAGTACAGCGCGGTCGGCGCGGCCGGCGGGCTCGGGGTCGAGGACCTCGTGCGCACGGTGCGGCGGCGCGGCGAGCTGATGCAGGAGGCGGTGCCGGTGGGCGTCGGCGCGATGTCGGCGGTGCTCGGCCCGGCGCCCGACGCGGTGGCGGCGGCGTGCGCGGAGGTGAGCCGACCCGGCGACGTGGTCGTGGTAGCCAACCGCAACGCGCCGGAGCAGAGCGTGATCGCGGGCCACGCGGGCGCCGTTGCGCGCGCCGGCGAGCTGCTGGCGGCGCGCGGCGCCAAGCGGGTCGTGCCGCTGCCGGTGTCGGCGCCCTTCCACTCGCCGCTGATGGCGCCGGCGCGCGCCGGGATGACGCCGGTGCTCGAGGCGTTGGCGTTCGCCGACCTCGCCTGCCCGCTGTACAACAACGCCGACGCGACGCCGGTCGCGAGCGCGGTGGACGTGCGCGCCGGCTTGGTCCGCCAGGTGGACTCGCCGGTGCGCTGGGTCGAGCTGGTCGAGCGGATGGCCGCCGACGGGTTCGACACCTTCGTCGAGGTCGGGCCCGGGACCGTGCTTTCTGGGCTGATCCGCAGGATCGCCCGCGGCGCGACGACCGTGCAGGTCGGCACGGCGGCACAGGTCGAGGCGTACCTCGGAAGAAGCTGACATCTGCAACTGGGGAGATCACGATGGCAGGAACACTCGAAGGCAAGGTGGCGCTGGTGACCGGGGCGGCGACCGGGATCGGGGCGGCGTGCTCGCGCGCCCTGGCGGCCGAGGGGGCGGTGGTGGTGTGCACCTCGCTGCCCACCGACCCAATCGCGGCGGTGGTGGAGTCGATTACCGCGGCGGACGGGCGGGCGGTCGGCAGGCCGCTTGACGTGACGTCGCCGCAGGAGGCGGCCGAGGTCGTCGACGCCGTGGCGGCGGAGCTCGGCGGCATCCACATCCTGCTCAACAACGCGGGGATCACCGACGACCAGCTCTTCATGCGCATGAAGCCCGAGTCGTGGCGCAGGGTGCTGTCGGTCAACCTCGACGGCGTCTACAACGTCACGCAGCCGGTGGTCAGGCACATGGTCAGGCAGCGGGAGGGGCGCATCATCTCGATCTCCTCGGTGGTGGGGCTGATGGGCAACGCCGGGCAGGCCAACTACGCCGCCTCGAAGGCCGGGATCATCGGGCTGACCAAGTCGCTCTCGCGCGAACTCGGCAGCCGGAACATCACCGTCAACGCGATCGCCCCGGGGTTCATCCAGACGCCGATGACCGACAAGCTCAGCGAGGAGCAGCGCAAGGCGCTGATCGCCAGCATTGCGATCCCGCGCCTCGGCACGCCGGAGGACATCGCCGCGGCCGTGCTCTTCCTCGCCGGTCCGGGCGGCTCGTACATCTCGGGCGAGGTCCTCAATGTCTCCGGCGGCCTGTACATGTAGCCGGCTGGCGCATGGCGCAGGCCCGCGCACCCGCCGCGCCGCCGGTCCTGCCGTCCCCCTTCGTCCACGCACCACGAACCACGAAACGCGGCCCTCAAAGCACCGCGGCGCCGCGTTCGCGGCGCCGGGCGCTTGCTCGAGAAGGAGGAGGAGAGTTTCTCAGGCCACCCACTTCTACGCACCCCGGCCGGCGTTCGTTTAGCGCTCCCTCCTGGCGGTGTCGGGTGCTGAGCTAACCTGAACAAATGCCTGAGCTTCCCGAGGTCGAGACGGTGCGGCGGTCGCTCGCGCCGCGGCTCCTCGGCCGGCGCGTCGCCGCTGTCCGCGCCGAGCCGGCGGTGCTGCGCGCCGGGATCCGCCCGGCCGAGTGGCGCGCGCTTGCGGGCGGCGAGGCGCTCGCGGCGCTGCGCCGGCACGGCAAGTACCTGGTGGCCGAGTTCGGTCCCGCGGCTGCGGTGGTTCACCTGGGGATGTCCGGACGCCTCGAGCTGCACCCGCCGGAGGCGCCGTGCGAGCGTCACACCCACCTGCGCCTCGCCTTCGAGCACGGGGTCGAGCTGCGCTTCGTCGACCCGCGGCGGTTCGGGATGGCCGTCGTCCTGCCGGTGCCGGAGCTGCCGGCGTTCGCGCCGCTGGCGGCGCTCGGCGTCGACGCGCTCGACGGCGACGTCGAGGCGGCGCTGCTGGCCGCGGCGCCGCGCGCACGGACGCCGGTGCGCTCGTTGCTGCTCGACCAGGGGGTGCTCTCGGGCGTCGGCAACATCTACGCCAACGAGGCGCTCGCCCGCGCCGGCATCCACCCGCTGACGCCCGCCGCGAGCCTCTCCCGCGCCCGCCTGCGGCGCCTCGCCGCGGCGTTGCGGGCGGTGCTCGCCGACGCCCTTGCGGCGGGCGGCACGACGCTCGCGGACGGCGGCTTCGCCGACGCCGAGGGCCGCGGCGGCTACTTCGCGGTCGCGCTCGCCGTCTACGGGCGCGAGGGCGAGCCGTGCCGTCGCTGCGGCGCGCGGGTCCGCCGCGAGGTCGCGGCCGGGCGCTCGTGCTTTTTCTGCCCGCGCTGCCAGCGCCGTTGAACGCCACGGCGGCGCCGCCGGCGCTGCTATGCTTGGCCCGTGTCCAGGGGAAACGACGTCCCGTCCGCGGGCCCGCCGGGTGTGACCGCCCCGCAGCGCCGGGACCGGGTTACGGTCCTTCTGGTCACGGCGTTCGAGGCGATGCGGCGCGTGTGGGAGGGGCCGCGCCAACCGCGGATGCTGGGCGGCCTGCTGACGGCCGCGTTCGTCATCTCGCTCGCGGGGATCGAGGCCGGACGGCAGGGGTGGCTCCCGGCAGGCGTCGCGGAGCTCCTCCCGCACAGCCACTTCCGCGCCGTGGAGCTCGCGTTCACCTTGCTGCTCCTGTTCGAGGTGATCGGGGTGGTCTTCAGCCTTGCCCAGTCGGTGTCGGAGTCGGTGGGCAAGCAGTTCGAGATCTTCTCGCTCATCCTGCTGCGGCAGACGTTCGAGGAGCTCAGCGCCTTCCCGGAGCCGGTCTCCTGGGAGGAGGTTTCGCGCTCGCTCCTGCCGATGGCCTCGGACGCGGGCGGCGCACTGGCGGTGTTCGTTCTCGTCGGCGTCTTCTACCGCCTGCAGCGGCACCGGCCGATCACCGGCGACGCCGGCGAACAGGGGAGCTTCGTCGCGACCAAGAAGGCGATCGCCGTGCTCCTGCTGGTGTCGTTCGTCGTCATCGGCGTGACCGACCTCCGGCAAGCGCTCGCCGGCGGGCCGACGTTCAACTTCTTCGAGGCGTTCTACACGCTGCTCATCTTCACCGACATCCTGCTCGTGCTGGTGTCGCTGCGCTACAGCTCGACCTACCGGGTGGTGTTCCGCAACTCGGGGTTCGCCGCGGCGACGCTGTTCCTCCGCCTCGCACTGGGGGCGCCGGCCTACGTCAACGCTGCGGTCGGGGTCGCGGCAGCGCTTTTTGCATGCGCTTTGACGCTGGCCTACAACGCCTTCGGGGCGAGCTCCGAAGGCGCATCCCCGCGCGGGTGACCCGGTCGGTTGCGGCTCGGA
This sequence comes from uncultured Thermoanaerobaculia bacterium, assembly GCA_964594125.1. Taxonomy (GTDB): domain Bacteria; phylum Acidobacteriota; class Thermoanaerobaculia; order Thermoanaerobaculales; family Thermoanaerobaculaceae; genus CAVRZJ01. The sequence continues at coordinate 201,764 of CAZQLL010000002.1, forward strand.
GCGTGTGACGAAACCTCTTCATACGCTCTGACCCTCTGCTGGAGGGGAGGCCTCGCGACCTCCTCTGAAGCGCCGGAGTGGATCCGGCGCCTTCGCCCCGCGATCGCCGGCGGCGCTGCCGGGCCGCCGAAGCGCTGCCGCTCGTGAAGATCTGCGTGCGCCGCGACGGCCTCCGAAAGTGGTAGATCAGCGCAGGCCGAGCTCCTCCAGCACGGCGACCGTGTGCTCGCCGAGGCGCGGCGCCGGGCGCTCCGGGGTGCGGCCGAGCGAGGGGAGGAACGGGCCCGGCACCGGCTCGCTCCGGCCGGCGACCGCCAGCCCCTCGACCCAGCCGGCGTCGCGATAGAGGGGGTCGTGGCGGGCGGCGCGCAGGTCGTTGACCGGCGTCACCGGCAGCCCGAGCGGCGCGAGGAGCGCGAGCCACTCGCCGCGCGGCCGCGCGGAGAACGCCGCCTCGGCGGCGGCTGCTGCCGCCGCGCCGGCGGCGCCGCAGTCGAGGCCGGCGAGCGCGTGCTGCGGGATGCCGAGCGCCTGCGCCAGCTCGGCCCAGAACTTCGGCTCGACCGCGGCCACCGCCACCTCCTGCCCGTCCGAGCAGCGGTACAGGCGGTAGGCGGGGCAGCGGCCGGCGAGAATGGTGTCGCCCGTCCCCAGGCCGGCGGCGCCGCCGGCATCGTCGGCCCACGCCCAGAGGAGGAACGGCAGCACCGCCTGCGCCAGCGGCTGCTCGACGTGCGCGCCGCGGCCGGTGCGCTCGCGGCGGTACAGCGCCGCCATCACCGCCGCGGCGGCCAGCATGCCGGCGGCGACGTCGGCGAGCTGGACGCGCGGGACGCCGCCGCCGAGGCGCTCGAGCAGCCCGGAGAGGGCGGCGAAATTGAGGTCGTGCGCCGCCTGGCGCGCGCGGGCGCCGGCGCTGCCGAACCCGGTCAGCGAGCACACCACCAGACGCGGGTTGCGCTCGCGGAGGCTCGCGACGCCGGCGCCCCAGCGCTCCATGGTGCCGGGACGAAAGCTCTCGACCAGCACGTCGGCTCGCGCCGCCATGGCGAGCAGGACCTCGACGCCGCGCTCCGCGCCGAGATCGAGCTCGACCGACTCGCAGCCGCGCAGCAGCGCGCGGAAGCCGGCGCCGACGCCGTCGACCAGCGGCGGCGCGTGCCGCATCAGGTCGCCGATGCCGGGCGCCTCGACCTTGATGACGCGCGCGCCGAGGTCGGCGAGGGTGCGGGCGAGCAGCGCCCCCGGCAGCATGCGGGAGACGTCCACCACGGTGATGCCGGCCAGCGGCGCGGCGTCGTCGGGTCGTCGGTTCGTCACCTCACCACCTCCTGTGTGCCGGGGAACCCCGTGTCCGCGCAGCCAGCGAGCACGTGGGCCGGCCCCCCGTGCCCTGCCGGAGCGCGGACGCCCTCGCCCGGCGGAGACCTGGCCGGCGAGTGCGCCGGGCCTCCCGCCCGTTCGGAAGGACGGTCGTCATCGAGCCTGCGCGCCCCTTGGGTCGGAAGCCGCTCCGCCGGCAGCGGGGAAGAACGGGGTGCCGGCCGTGGCGCTCTCGAGAAGCGGCGGGGCGGGCGCGAAGCGCGCGCCGAGGCGGTCGGCGAGCGCCGCGAGGCGGCCGGTCACGGCGGCGGCGCCGGTCGCGTCGACGTGGTGAAACGGCCCGCCGCGAAACGGCGGGAACCCCAGCCCCAGCACGGCGCCGATGTCGCCGTCGCGCGGCGAGGCGATCACCCCCTCGGCGAGGCAGCGTGCCGCCTCGTTGACCATCACGAGCGCCATGCGCTCGGCGATCTCCGCGGGCGGCACGGCACGCCGCGCGCCGAGCCCGAGCGCGGTGTACGCGTCCCGGTTGGGCCGCTTGCCCGCCTTCCTGCCCGGCGGCGGGTAGACGTAGAACCCGCGCCGGTTCTTGCGCCCCTTGAACCCCGCGGCGTGCAGCCGCGGCAGCAGCGGACTGGCCGCCATGCCGCGCTCGGCGAAGCGCGCGCCGAGGTCCTCGGCGACATGCGCCGCGACGTCGATCCCCACCTCGTCGATCAGCGCGACCGGTCCCACGGGGAAGCCGAAGTCCTTCAGCGCTCGATCGACCGCCTCGATCGAGGCGCCCTCCTCGAGGAGCAGCATCGCCTCGTTGAGGTAGGCGGCGAGGATCCGCGTGGTGTAGAACCCAGGCGCGTCCCTGACGACGATCACGGTCTTCCCCTGCGCGACGGCGAAGGCGCGGGCGGTGGCGACCGCCCACGGCGCGGTGCGCGCGGCCACCACCAGCTCGAGCAGCGGCATCTTCGGCACCGGCGAGAAGTAATGCATGCCGAGCACCCGCTCGGGGTGGGCGGCGCCGGCGGCGATCGCGGCGATCGACAGCGCCGAGGTGTTGCTGGCGATCACCGCCGCCGGCGAGACCACCCCCTCGACCTCGGCGAGGACGCGCCGCTTCAGCGCGAGCTCCTCGAACACCGCCTCGACCACGAGGTCGCAGCCGGCGACCGCCGCGAGGTCGGTGGTCGGGTGGAGGCGCGAGAAGCGCACGTCGCGGTCGGTGCGGGTCAGCGCGCCCGAGCGCACCTGCTTCTCCAGGCCGGCGGCGATCGCCGCGATGCCGGACGCCAGCGCCGCGTTCGCGATGTCCCGCATCACCACCGGGCACGCCGAGAGCGACACCGAGGCAACGCCGGCGCCCATGAGCCCGGCGCCGAGAACGGCGAGGCGCCGCACCGGCCGCGGCTCGCCCGGCGCCGGCGCCTTCTTGAGCGACTGCATCGCGTGGAACAGCCCGACCAGGTTGCGTCCCGGCGCCCCGGTGGCCAGGCGGCCGAACCACAACGCCTCGCGCTCGAGGCCGCGCTCGACGCCGTGCGCGAGCCCGACCGCCACGCACTCGAGCACGGCCGGCGGCGCCGGATAGAGGCCGCGCGTGCGCGCCGTCACCTGGCGGCGGGCCGCGCGCAGGATGAGCGCGCGCGCCGGCAGCGCCAGCGTCGCGCGCGCCGCCAGCGGCAGCGGCCGCCGCGCCAGTCTGCCCTCCGCCAGCAGTAGGGCGGCACGCGCTGCTGTCTCGGCGATCCCGCCGGGTGTCGTCAGCGCGTCGACGAGACCGAGACGGCGCGCCCGACGTGCGCGCACGCTCTTGCCGGTGAGCAGCAGCGGCAGCGCGGCGGTGAGCCCGAGACGGCGCGGCAGCCGCTGAGTGCCGCCGCCGGCGGGCAGCAGCCCGAGCGTCACCTCCGGCAGCGCCAGGACTGTGGCGGGGTCGTCGGAGGCGAGCAGGTAGTGGCACGCCAGCGCCACCTCGAGGCCGCCGCCGAGCGCCGCGCCGTGGATCGCCGCGACCACCGGCTTGGGGGAGGCGGCGATGCGCGAAAGCAGCGCGTTGCCGCGCCGCGACAGCGCCTCCACCTCGGCCGCCGACGCCATGCGCTCGAGCGCCTTGAGGTCGGCGCCACCGATGAACGTGTCGGCCTTGGCCGACGCGAGCACCGCCGCGCGCACCCCGGCGTCGGCGAGCACGGGCGCTACCTCCGCCTCGAACTCGTCGATCACCGCCGGGGAGAGCGTGTTGACCGGCGCGCCGGGGGCGTCGAAGGTGATCACCGCCACCCTGTCGGCGCGCACTTCCGTGCGAAAAGAGCCCATGCCGTCCTCCTCAAGCGAGCTCGAGCGCGACCGCGATGCCGAGAGCGCCGCCCGCGCAGGCGGAGACCAGCCCGCGCGACCCGCCCTCGTGGCGCAGCCGGTGGCAGCAGGTGGTGAGCAGGCGGGTGCCGGTGGCGCCGAACGGGTGGCCCACCGCCAGCGACCCGCCCCACGCGTTCAGGCGCGCGCGATCCACGGTGCCGACGGCGCCGCTGCGGCCGAGCCGCTCCCGGCACCAGCGCTCGTCGGCGAGCAGGCGCAGCACCGCCAGCACCTGCGCCGCGAACGCCTCGTGGAGCTCGAAGGCGTCGACGTCGTCGAGGCGCCAGCCGGCCGCGTCGAGCGCCCGCGGAGCGGCGAACGCGGGACCCAGCAGCAGCTCCTCGCGCGGGTCCACCGCAACGGCGGCGGTGGCGCGCACGACCGCGAGCGGCGCGAGCCCGAGCGTGCTCGCGCGCCGCTCGCTCATCAGCAGCACCGCCGCGGCGCCGTCGGTCAGGAACGAGGCGTTGCCGGCGGTGACCGTGCCGAAGGTGCGGTCGAAAGCTGGCGGCAGCGTCGCGAGCTTTTCGGGGATCGAGTCGCCGCGGATGCCGTTGTCGGCGGTCACCGCGGCGAAGCGTGGTGGCGGGTACGCTGGCACGATCTGGCGCGCCAGCAGGCCCGCGGCGGCCGCCTCCGCGGCGCGCCGGTGCGACGCGGCGGCGTACTCGTCCTGCTCGGCGCGGGAGATCCCGAGGCGCTTGGCGAGCCGCTCGCAGGTCTGCCCCATCGTCTCGCCTGTCGAAAACTCGGCGATCGCCGGCGCCTCGGGCAGCAGGTCGGAGGGCCGGAGGCCGGCGAGGAGCTTCAGCTTCGCCGCCGCACCGCGCGCCTTCTGCGCCAGGATCAGCCGTCGCCGCACCGCGCGCTGGAAGCGGATCGGCGCGTCGGAGAGCGTGTCGACGCCGGCGGCGATCGCCACGTCGCACGCCCCGCAGGCGATCGCGCGGGAGGCGTCGACGAACGCCTGCAGCGACGACACGCACGCCATCGTCACGGTGTGGGCGACGCAGGTCTGCGGCAGCCCCGAGCCGAGCACGACCTCGCGGGCGAGGTTGGTGGTGCGGGGGTCCTGCAGCACCGTGCCGAGCACCAGCAGCTCGACCGCCGCGGGGTCGATCCCGGTGCGGTGCAGCAGGCCGGCGACCGCCATGCGGCCGAGGTCGTAGGCGGAGAGGTCGACGAAGTCGGTACCGGAGCGCAGGAACGGCGTACGGCAGCCCTCCACCACGACGGCGCGCGGGTTGGCGCTCATGGGCACCTCCGTGCCATCATTCTAGCCGCCAACGGCGGCGACACGAGCGTTGGAGCGCCGCAGCGCGGCACCGCGCGATCCAGCGGCCGCAGGGCGAGGCGCGGCGCCGCCGGCGCGGCGCGGGAGGACGGAAGACGATGCATGACCTGATGACACCGCACCACGCACGGCGCCTCGCGGCGGCCGTGGTCATGCTGGCGATGCTCACCGCGGCCGGCGCGGCGGCCGCGAACGGCGCGACGGGCCGCGGCGCCGCGGCCGGTCTTGCGTTCGTTCCCGACGTCGGCCGGGTTGCCGGCGGCGCCCGCTTCGTCGCCCACACGGCGGACGGCGCGGTGCTCGTTGCGGCGGACGGCATCCTGCTGGCGCCCCGCGACGCCGCCGCACCGGCGCTGCGCGTCGCGTTCGCCGGCAGCGACCCGGGAGTCGAGGTTGCGGGGGTCGCGACGCTCCCTGGCCGCGTCAACTTCCTCGTCGGCGGCGATCCGGCGCACTGGCGGCGCGACGTGCCGACCTACGCGGGGGTGGCGTGGCGCGGGCTGTGGCGCGGTGTCGACCTCGAGCTCGCAGGCGCCGGCGGCGCGCTCAAGGCGACCTACACCGTCGCGCCCGGCGCCGACCCCGGCGCGATCCGCTGGCGCTACGACGGCGCCGCGAGCGTCGCCGTGACGCCGGCTGGCGACCTCGCGATCCGTGTCGGCGCTCGCACGGTGAGCGACGCGGCGCCGGTGGCGTGGCAGGAGACCGCCGGCGGCCGCCGCGGCGTGACGGTGGCGTACGCGCTTGCGGGCGACGGCACGGCGTCGTTCGCCACGGGGCCCTTCGACCCGGAGCTGCCGCTGGTGATCGACCCGCACCTCGTCTACGCGACGCTGATCGGCGGCGCGGACGTCGACGAAGGGCGCGACATCGCGGTGGATGCGGCGGGGAACGTCTTCATCACGGGCGCCACGCGCTCAGCCGCGATGCCCGGCGCCGGGCCGCCGCAGCCCGCGTACGCCGGCCCGGTTGCCGGCGCGAGCTTCGGCGACGCCTTCGTCGCCAAGCTCAACGCCGCGGGCGACACTCTCCTCTTCATGACCTACCTCGGCGGAAACGGCGACGATGTGGCCGACGCCATCGCGGTCGATCAGGATGGCGCCGTGTACGTCACCGGCATGACGCGGTCGGCCGACTTTCCCGTCGTCAATGCGCTGCAGGCCGCTCCGGGCGGCCAGGCGTGCGCGGCGCCGCCGTGCAGCGACGCGTTCGTGGCCAAGCTCAACGCCGCCGGCAATGGGCTGGTCTTCTCCACCTACCTCGGCGGCGCGCACAACGAAGACGGCGGCCTGCTGGACCTCGGCGCCCGCACGGCGGCGCTCGGCATCGCGCTCGACGGCGCCCGCAACGTCGTCGTGACCGGGGTGACCGAGTCGGACGGCTTCCCGACGCCGAAAGGCGCGTTCACCGCGCGCGCGGGCGGCGCCGACGCCTTCGTCGCCAAGCTGCGGTGGGACGGCCAGGCGTTGCTCTACGGCACGCTGCTCGGAGGCGCGGCCGCCGAGTACAGCGGCGACGTCGCCTGCGACGCGCTCGGCGCCTGCATCGTGACGGGCTCCACATCGTCGAGCGCGTTCCCGACAAAAAACGCCGTGCAGCCGGCGCTCGCCGGCGCGACCGATGCCTTCGTGGCGAAGCTCGACACGACGGCGAGCGGCGCGGCGTCGCTCCTCTGGTCGACGTACTACGGCGGCGACGGCGCCGACTACGCGCTCGCCCTCGCGCTCGACGCCGCCGGCAACCCGACGATCGCGGGGCATACGCTGTCGCTCGACCTGCCCGTGCCGGGCGGGTATCAGACCGCCAACCGCAGCGCCGGGTCGGCGACGCCGCGCGACGCCTTCCTCGCCACGCTCGCGGCGAGCGGCGCGGCGTTGCGCTACGGCACCTACTTCGGCGGCAGCGACGCCGACCTCGCCTACGCGGTCGATGCGGCCGCCGGCGGTCAGGTCTTCGTCGCCGGCCGCACCTACTCCGCCGACCTGCCCGCGCGCAGCGCGTGGCAGTCGGCGCTCGGCGGCGCCTCGGACATCCTCGTTGCGGCGTTCGACCCGACGAAGACCGGCTCCGCCTCGCTGCTCTCTTCGACCTACCTCGGCGGCGCCGCGGGCGACGTCGCCTACGGGCTCGCCGCGGGAGCGCAGGGCGAGGCGTACGTCGTCGGCGCCACCAGCGGCGCCTCGGGAGACTCGTTCCCGATCCACCGCACGCTGGGTCCGAACGGCGCCTCGACCGGGGTGCTGGTCGCCAAGCTCGACCCGCGGCTGCAGTACTGGGTGCCGGTCGCCAGCCGCGCCGCCGGCGCCAAGGGGAGCCAGTGGCGCACCGACCTCGGCGTCCACAACGGCGGCGGCGACACAGCGTCGCTCTCGCTCCGCCTCGTCGCCGGGACGGCGTCGTATACCGACACCGCCACCGTCGCCGCCGGTGGCGTCGGCGTGCTCACCGACGTCGTAGGCCGGCTGAAGTTCACCGGCAGCGGCGCCATCGAGGTGCTCTCGACGGTGCCGGTGCGGCTCACCTCGCGGACGTACAACCTGATCGCCGCCGACGCATCGTGCTACCCGGGCGGCACGTTCGGCCAGAGCTACGACCCGGTGGCGGCCGAGCAGGGGCTGCGCGCAGGGCAGTCCGCCTGGCTTCCGCAGCTCGCGGAGACGTCGGCGTACCGCACCAACCTCGCCTTCACCAACACCGGCCGTCGCCCCGCGTCGTTGACGGTCGTCCTCTACGACGGCGCCGGCACGTTCCTCAAGAGCTACGTGCTCGCCGTCGCGGCGGGCGGCCTCGCTCTCGACGCCCAGCCGTTCCTGCGCCGCGCCGGCAAGAGCAACCTGCAGCGCGCGTATGCGCGCGTGTTCGTGGACACCGGCTACGGCGTCGTGGCGTCGGCGTCGGTGATCGACTACGTCACCAACGACCCGACTACGATCACGATGATCCCGATCGGTTTCGAGACCGACGCCGCCTGGATCCCGGTCGCGAGCCGCGCCGCCGGCGCGAACAAGAGCGTTTGGCGGTCTGACCTGGGGCTGCTCAACCCGTCGACGCTGGCGGCCAACGTCACGCTGCGCTTCCGCACCGGCGGCAAGGAGTACGCCAACACCGCGCTGGTGGCGCCGATGTCGCAGTCGGTCCTCACCGACGTGATCGGGGCCATCCCGGCGGCGGGCTCCGGCTCGCTCGAGGTCGACGCCACGCGCAGCCTCGTCGTCACCTCGCGCACCTACAACCTGATCGCGAGCGCCGCGGCCTGCTTCCCGCAGGGGACGCTGGGGCAGGGCTACCCGACCGCCGAGCAGACAACGGCGCTCGCCGCGGGCGAGACCGGGTGGCTGGTCGGCCTGGCCGAGACCGCCGCCTATCGCACAAATATCTCGCTCACGAATGCCGGCGCGGCCGCGGCCACCGCCACGGTGACGCTCGTCGGCGGCGCCGGCCAGACGCTCGGCAGCTACGCCGTGTCGCTCGCGCCGGGCGAGATGAAGCAGGAAAACCGCCCGTTCTTCGCCCGCGGCGGCCAGACCAACATGCCGGCGGGCGCCGCGCGCGTGCAGGTCACGGCCGGCACCGGCGTCGTCGCCCTCGCCTCGGTCATCGACAACACCACCAACGACCCGACGACTGTGGCAGCGCAGTGGTAGGAGAAGACGTCGAGGGTCGGGAGTCGGGGGCAGGACCGCGGCCCCGATCAAGCGGCGCCTCCATTGAAGGCAGCTTGGTACTCTCCCCAGGGAATACGCTGACGCACCGAGTGCATCGATGCGCCGCGCTCGCCAGGCGCGCGACCAGGCCGTACAGGCCGCCATAGGGCGCGGGAGCGCCACGCCGCGAGTGCAGATGCAGCGACGCGCGAATGCCACCGGATTCCCGGGGGAGAGTGCTCAGCCGGCGCCTGCCGATGGCGCTGCCACCGGCGGGTATCATGGGAACAGGGCCAAAGGGAGGCGGCGATGCTGAAGGAGTTCCGTGAGTTCGCGATGCGCGGCAACGTAATGGACATGGCGGTCGGCATCATCATCGGCGGCGCGTTCGGCAAGATCGTGTCGTCGCTGGTCAACGACGTGCTGATGCCGCCGATCGGGATGCTGGTCGGCGGGATGGACTTCTCGAAGCTGGCGATCACGCTGCGCGCCGCCGAGGGCGATGTCGCCGCCGTGACGCTGAAGTACGGGATGTTCATCCAACAGGTCGTCGACTTCATCATCGTGGCGTTCGTCATTTTCATGATGGTGAAGGCAATGAACTCGCTGCGGAAGAAGCAGGAGGCAGCCCCCGCGGCGCCGGCGCCGCCGCCGCGCCAGGAGACGCTGCTCGAGGAGATCCGCGACCTGCTGAAGAAGAAGTGAACGTCCTGCTCGGGGCGCCGCCGCGGCGCCCCGAGCAACACTGTTCCTACTCCGCGAACGCCCGGAGGACCAGATCCTCCTGCTCGAGCTGGTGGAGGCGGGCGCTTCCCGTCGCCGGGCTCGGGTTGGCCGAACGGCCGACGTAGCGCAGCGGCCGCCCGCCGAGCAGCTCGACGAGCAGCGGCTGCACGAAGCTCCACGCCCCCATGTTCTGCGGCTCCTCCTGCACCCAGCGCGCCTCCTCCGCCCCCGGCAGCACCGCGAGCAACGCCGCGATCTCGTCGGCGGGGAACGGGTAGAGCTGCTCGACGCGCACCACCGCGCTCGCCGGCGCCGCGTGCTTCGCACGATACGCCAGGAGATCGTGCGCGACCTTGCCGCTGCACAGCAGCAGCCGGCGCGTCACCGGCCCAGCCTCGGGGTCGGTGAGGGTGCGCTGGAACGCGCCGGCGGTGAACGCGCTCGCCGGGCTCTCGGCGGCGGCGGCGCGCAGCAGGCTCTTCGGCGTCATGACCACCAGCGGCGCCGCCGGTTCGAGGTACGCCTGGCTGCGCAGCAGGTGGAAGTACTGCGCCGCGGTGGTCGGCACGGCGACCCGCAGGTTGTTGCGGGCGCACAGTTGCAGGAAGCGCTCCAGACGCGCCGACGAGTGCTCGGGCCCCTGCCCCTCGAGGCCGTGCGGCAGCAGCAGCGTGAGCCGCGACTGCTGCCCCCACTTCTCGTCGGCGGCGGCGAGGAACTGGTCGATGATGATCTGGGCGCCGTTGGCGAAGTCGCCGAACTGCGCCTCCCACGCCACCAGCGCGTCCGGGCGGGCGACCGAGTAGCCGTACTCGAACCCGAGCGCGGCGTACTCCGACAGCAGCGAGTCGTAGAGCATGAACGGCCCCTGCCGCGGGTCGAGGTGCGAGAGCGGCACCCACTCGGCGCCCGTGCGCTGGTCGACGAGCACGGCATGCCGCTGGCTGAACGTGCCGCGGCGGGTGTCCTGGCCGGAGAGACGCACCGGCCTGCCCTCGAGCAGCAGCGTGCCGATCGCGAGGCTCTCGGCCGTCGCCCAGTCGAAGCGCGGGTCGGCCCCGCCGCCGGCGAGCTGCGCGCCCTCTTCCATGTGCTCGCGCAGGTGCCTGGCGAGCTTCGGGTGCGGCGTGAAACCCTCCGGCACCGTGGCCATCACCTCGAGCACGCGGGCGATCGTCGCCGCGCCGACCGCGGGCGGCGCCGCGAAAGGCAGCGGCGCCGGCGTCGGGGCCGGCAGGCGCGACTCCGGCGGCTCGGCCTCGTGGGTCGCGGTGAACGCCTCCTCGAGGCGGGCGCGGAAGTCGTTGAGCGCCGCCTCGGCCTCCTCGACGGTCATGTCGCCGCGGTTGACCAGCTTCTCGGTGTACAGCTTGCGCACCGAGCGCTTGTCGCGGATCTTCGCGTACATCAGCGGCTGGGTGAACCCCGGCTCGTCGCCCTCGTTGTGGCCCCAGCGGCGATAGCAGATCATGTCGACGACGACGTCCTTGCGGAACGCCTGGCGGAAGGCGAACGCCAGGTCGATGACGCGCGCGCACGCCTCCGGGTCGTCGCCGTTGACGTGGAACACCGGCGCCTGGACCATCTTGGCGACGTCGGTGGCGTACACCGACGAGCGCGCGTCGGCGGGCGAGGTGGTGAAGCCGATCCCGTTGTTGACCACGATGTGGACGGTGCCGCCGGTGCGGTAGCCGGAGAGGTTCGACATGTTGAGCGTCTCGGCGACCACCCCCTGGCCGGCGAACGCGGCGTCGCCGTGCACGAGCACCGCCATCACCTTCCGGCGCGCGCCCTCGCCCCGCATGTCCTGCGCCGCCCGCGCCATCCCCTCGGCGACTGGGTCGACCGCTTCGAGGTGGCTGGGGTTGGACGCCAGCTCGATGCGCAGCGTGCCGCCGCCGGGGCCGCTGAACGTCCCCTCGGCGCCCATGTGGTACTTGACGTCGCCGGTGCCCTCGCGCGAGTCGGGGTCGAGGTCGCCCTCGAAACGGCGGAACAGCCGCTCGTAGGAGAAGCCGAGAATGTTGGCGAGGACGTTGAGGCGGCCGCGGTGGGCCATCCCCATCACGGCCTCCTCGATCCCGTCGGCGACGGCGTCGCACAGCAGCCGGTCGAGCATCGCGATCAACGTCTCGGCGCCTTCGAGGGAGAAGCGCTTGTGGCCGATGTACTTGGTGTGCAGAAACTTCTCGAATGCCTCGGCGGCGTTGAGGCGCAGCAGGAGGCGCCGCTTCTCGTCCTGCGACAGCCACGACTGCCGGCTCACGCCCTCGACTCGCTGCTGGATCCACGCCTTCTGGTCGGGTTCCTGGATGAACATGTACTCGACGCCGACCGGCCCGCAGTACGCCTCCTGCAGCACCTGCAGCACGTCGCGCAGCGGTGCGCGCTCCCGGCCGCCGACGCCCTCGCAGAAGAACTCCCGGTCGAGATCCCACACCGTCACGCCGTGGTGGGCCAGCTCGAGCTCGGGGTGGCTCGGCACCTCCTGGCTCAGCGGGTTGGTGTGCGCGACGAGATGCCCGCGCACGCGGTACATGTTGATCAGGTGGAGCACGCCGGCCTGCTTCTCGACCAGCGCCTGCTCGCCGCCGCCGCCGAGGAACGGGTTGGCGTCGCGCGCGATCCGCATCGGCCGGTGCGGCACCTTCAGCGAGGCGAACACTCCCTCGAAGAAGTCGTGCTCGCCCTGCAGGTATGCGGCGACCAGCGAGAGGAAGGCGCCGCTCTCCGCGCCCTGGATCACGCGGTGGTCGTAGGTGCAGGTGACGGTCAGCACCTTGCTGACGCCGAGGCGCGCCAGCGCCTCGGGGTCGGCGAGCTGGTACTCGGCCGGGTAGCCTATCGCGCCGACGCCGACGATCAGGCTCTGCCCGGCCATCAGGCGCGGCACCGACTGCGTCGTGCCGAGCATCCCGGGGTTGGTGAGCGACGCGGTGGTGCCGGCGAAGTCCTCCGGCGTCAGCGCGTTGCCCTGAGCGCGGCGGACGAGGTCGTTGTAGGCGGCGAAGAAGGCGGCGAAGTCGAGCGAGTCCGCCCGCTTGATCGACGGCACCACCAGCGCCCGCGATCCGTCCCTCTTCTGCAGGTCGACGGCGAGGCCGAGGTTCACGGCGTCGGGCTGCTGCCGGTGCGGGGCGCCGTCGATCGCGGTGTAGATCGCGCGTATCGCCGGCATCGCCGCCAGCGCCCGCACCACCGCCCAGGCGATCAGGTGGGTGAAGCTGACCTTGCCGCCGACCGCGTCGGCGAGGTGCTCGTTGAGCAGACGGCGGTTCTCCTCCAGCAGCTTGACCGGGATCGTCCGCACCGTGGTCGCGGTCGGCACGGCGAGCGAGCGCTCCATGTTCTCGACTAGGCGCGCCGCCGCGCCGCGCAGCGGCGTCGCCTCGACGGCCGGCGCCGCCGGTGCGGCGGCGGGGGCGGTCGCGGGCGCTGCCGGCGCCTCGACCTCCGCCGGCGTCGGGGCGGCCGGGGTGGCGCGCGCGGCCGGCGGCTCGTAGTCGGAGAAGAACTCGCGCCAGCTCTCCGAAAGCGACTCCGGACGCTCCCGGTACTCCCGGTACATCTCGTCGATCAGCCAGACATTCGGCCCGTAACCGGCGCCGGTGCTCCGCTCGTCGCTCATGCGCGCTCCCGCTTCGCCCCGATTCTAGCAACGTCGGCAGCCGCCGCGGACGGGCGGGATGCGGCTGCGCGGGCGGCTTGCTACGCTAGCGGGAGAGGGCTTCCGATGCTGCCCCAGGGAGGGCGACATGCGCGTGTTGCCGGCGATCGTCCTGGCATCGTTGCTGATCACGGGAGCGGCGGCGCCGCCTGCAGCGGCGCAGGAGGGCGCTGCGGCGCCTGCGCGGCTGCCGGACGATCCGACGCCGCGCCTGCGGGCGCTGCTCGACGAGCTCGACGCCTTCGGCCAGGTAGTGAGGCCGCCGAGCGGCCTGCTCAAGTACGACTACCTGGTGCCCTCGGGGCCGTTCCACCAGCTCTTCGACTGGGATGCCTACTTCATGGGCGCGGCGCTCTCCTACGAGCGCAAGGGACGCTACCTCGCGAGCACCGTGCGCAACTTCCTCGAGTACACCGGGCCGCCCACCTCGTCGGTCAACGGCTACGTGCCGCGCATCATCGCCCCCGAGGGGTTCTGGTCGCTGCCCGAGATGTGCAAGCCGTTCCTCGCGCAGATGGCGCTGCTGGCGTCGGAGTCGATGGGCAACGACTGGTGGGTGCGGCCGTATTACGAGAAGCTGGCGCGCACGCTGTACTTCTGGGAGAACGCGCGGCGCACCCCGGACGGGCTGTTCGTGTGGTTCAACGGCGATGAGAGCGGCGTCGACAACACCCCGGCGGTATCGTGGGAGCCCGCGGAGGTCACCGAGGGCGTGGACCTCGCCTGCTACCTGGTGCGCGAGTACCGGGCGATGGCGCGCCTCGCCAGGGCGCTCGACAAGACCGATGACGAAGCGAGGTACACGAGGCAGGCCGAGGACCTGGCGCGACGCATCAACCAGCTCATGTGGTCGAGTGCCGACGCGATGTACTTCAACATCGACCGCCGCACCGGCCGGCACGTGAAGGTGAAGGCGTGGGTGTCGTTCGTGCCGCTGTGGGCGGGGATCGCGCCGCCGGAGCGGGCGAAGGCGACGATCGAGCGGCACCTGCTCGACCCCGCGGCGTTCTGGGGGCCGTACGGGCTGCGCACGCTCGCCTCCGACGAGCCGAAGTACACGCCGGCGAAAGGCTACTGGAAGGGGCCGGTGTGGGTGGTGTCGAGCTACATGATGAGCCATGGCCTGGCGCGCTACGGGTACCGCGACGCGGCGCTCGCGGAGGCGAAGCGGGTGGTGGGGTTGCTGGTACGCGACCTCGAGGCGACGGGCGGCATGAACGAGAACTACGACCCCGACACCGGAAACCCGGCCGCCGGCACCAACTTCCTCTCGTGGAACCTGCTGGCGCTGCACTGGGTGGACGAGCTCACGGCCGGCCGCGACCCGCTCGCGCTCGGCGAGGCCGCGCCGGCGGGGCGGTAGGCGGTCCTCATGAGCACGGACGCACCCCTGACGACCATGGGCGCCGGGAGGGCCGGCGCCCTCGTCGGCCCAGCGGCGGCGCTGCGCGTGAATCGCGCGGGCGAGGGCACCCGCGCTCCAGGCGTTCTCGGGGCGCGGCGCCGGCGACCGCCGTTTCCGGCATGGGCCGCCGCAGTCGCCCTCGCCGCCGCGGCCGCCTTCGCGGGCGCGAGCGGCACCCCGGCGCCGCCTTCCGGCGTGGTTCCGCGCTTCGCCGTCGAGCCGAACCCGATCGCGCTCGCCGGCCCGGCGAGCGCCGCCCGCTTCATGGAGGCGTCGGGACGCCGCGCCGCGTTCCTCGGCCGCGAGGACGGCTCGTTCGAGGCGTGGGCGTACCCGCTGAAGGTGCTCCACGACTTCCAGCTCGCCTTTGCGATCGCCGCGTACGCCGAGCCGATCCCGGCGGCGAGCCTGGCCGCGACCGTCGACATCCGCCCGGAGTCGGCGACGGTGCGCTACAGCCACGCCGCGTTCACCGTCGACGCCACCTGGCTGGTGCCGTTGGACGAGCCGGGCGGCCTGGTGCTGCTCGACGTGCACGCCTCGGAGCCGGTGACCGTGCTCGTCCGCTTCCGTCCCGACCTGAAGCCGATGTGGCCGGCGGCGCTCGGGGGGCAGTACTGCGGCTGGAACGGCGAGCTCAACGCGTTCGTGCTCACCGAGGGGTCGCGCCGGGCCGCGGCGGTGGTGGGATCGCCGCTCGCGACCGCCCCGCCCGAGCAGCCGGCGCACAACCTTCCCGACGCTCCCGTGCAGATGGCGATCCCGCTCACGCCGCAGCTCGCGGCGCGCGGCCTCGTGCCGATCGCGATCGCGGCGAGCGTGCGCGGCCGCGACGACGCTACGGCGGCCTGCGCGCGGCTGCTGGCGGGCGCCGAGGGGTTCCTGCGCGAGAGCGCCGCGCACTACCGCCGGCTGCGGACGGAGCGTACCTCCCTCGACACCCCGGACGACCGCCTCGACCTCGCCTTCGAGTGGGGGAAGGTCGCGCTCGACAAGGGGTTCGTTTGCAACCCGCAGCTCGGCGCCGGGTTGATCGCCGGGCTCGGGCCGTCGGGCGCCAGCGAGCGACCGGGGTTCGGCTGGTTCTTCGGCGGCGACGCGTTCATCAACGCGGCGGCGATCGACGGCTACGGCGACTTCGCTCTCGTCGCCGAGTCGCTGCGTTTCCTGCGCGCCCGCCAGCGCGACGACGGCAAGATGATGCACGAGCTGTCGCAAGGGGCGGCGTACATCCGCTGGTTCGAGGAGTATCCCTACGGCTACTACCACGCCGACACCACGGCGCTGTACATCGCCGCGGTGCGCGACCACGTCGCGGCGTCGGGCGACCTCGCCCTCGCGCGCGAGCTGTGGCCGTCGGTCCGCCGCGCGTTCGAGTTCTGCGAGCTGATGGACGAGGACGGCGACGGGCTGATGGACAACTCGCTGGCCGGCCTCGCCGCGGTCGAAACCGGGAAGCTGCGCTCGCGGGACGTCATGACCGACGTATTTCTCGCGGCGGCATGGGCCGATGCCGCAGCGGCGGCGGCCGATCTCGCCGCCGTCGCGGAGCCCGCGTTCGGCGCCCGTGCGGCAGCCGCCGCCGCCAGGGCGCGCGCCGCCCTGAACGAGCGCTTTCTCGACGACGAGGGCCGCCGCGTTCACTTCGCGCTCGACCGCGGCGGCCTGCCGCGCGACGCCCTCACGGTGTGGCCGGCGTACGGGATCGCGCGCGGCGTGTTCGACGCCGGGCGGCCGGCGATCGCGGGGGCGCTCGACGCGCTCGCCGGCGCCGCGATTGGCGCCGACTGGGGCGCCCGCATGCTGTCGCGGGAGAGCGCGCTGTACGAGCCGCTGTCGTACAACAACGGCGCGTCGTGGCCGTTCCTCACCGGGTTCGCGGCGCAGGCGCTGTACGCGGCGCGGCGGGCGCCGGCGGCGTGGGCGTATCTCGACGGCCTCGCCGACGTGGCGTTCCTCGAGGCGCGCGGGTTCCTGCCGGAGCTGCTCTCGGGCGACCGCCTGCGCTCGGTCGACGCCGCCGTGCCGCACCAGCTCTTCGCCACCACCGGGCTGATGGCGACCGTCACCCGCGGCCTCATCGGGCTCGGCGCCGCGGCGGCGCCCGGCGAGCCGGTGCTCGGCCCCGGCGCCGCCGTGCGCATGGCACCGCAGCTCCCGCCGGAGTGGCGGTCGGCATGCTTCGCCAACCTCGCCTTTCGCTCCTCGACGTTCGACCTCCGCGTCGAGCAGGCGGCCGGACGGATCGCTGCCACGGTGGTGCGCCACGGCGGGCCGCCGCTGCCGGTCGAGCTGGAGCTCACGCTGCCGCCCGGAGCGCGCCTCTCGGGGCGCCGCGGCGGCGAGCGCTCGACCGTCGGGGCGGCGACGCCGCGCGGCACCCCGGTGAGGTTCACCGCGAGGGTGGCGGGCGAGGCGCGCTTCGAGGTGCGCTGGAGCGGCGGCTGCCGGGTGTGGGCGCCGCACCCGCCGCTCGCCCTCGGCGACCGCTCGCGGCGGCTGCGCATCGTCGACGCGGTTTCCGACGGCGAAGCGCTGCGCGTGCGGGTCGAAGGGCTCGCCGGCGAGCGCTACGAACTCCGCGCGGAGGCGCCGGGCGGGATCGCCGAGTCAACCGGCGCCGTCGACCTCGGCAGCGAGGCCGGCGTAACGCGCCTCGAGGTGACGTTGCCCGCCGCAGGGGCCGAGTGGACCGCGGGCGACATCATGCTCCGCCTGGCCGGCAGCGCCGACCGCCTGCGCCGAAGGGCGCCCTCGCGCGGCTGACGCGGCGGGCGGAGCGCTCGCCGCGGCCGACGCCGCGCCGCTGGAAGCCGGGCGCCGCGGCCGCGGGCGGATCGAGACCCGGCGCCCCTCCCGAATCGCCGGGAGGCCGCTGCTGGCGAGAATCTGCGCGCGCCGCTCCGGCCTCCGGAGGGGTTGGGTCAGCGGCGGTGAATCCCGAGCTGGACGATCGGGCGCCGGAAGAGCAGCGCGAGCGTCCAGTCGAGCGCCACGCGGATGCGCCGGCCCCACCCCGGCATCTTGAGCAGGTAGACGGTGCGCCAGAGGAACCACGCGGGGAACCCCGACAGCCTGATGCCGAACACCCGCGCGACCGCGCTGCGGCAGCCGAGCGCGACCAGGGAGCCCGGAGAGTCGATGACGCACGGCAACGGTTCCCGGCCGGCGAGCACGCGCTCGAGGTTCCCGGCGAGGTGCGCCGCCTGGCGAACCGCGTGCTGGGCCGTCTCGGGGTAGACGCCGCCGCGCGGGTCGGGGTTCACCGCGCAGTCGCCGATGGCCCAGACGTCGTTGCGGCCCCGCACCCGCAGGTCGGGCTCGGTGAGGACCCAGCCGCGGCTGTCGCACGGCAGCCCGAGCCTGTCGAGCAGGGGGTTCGGCGCGATGCCGGCGCACCAGATCACCGTGCGGGTGGCGAGACGCTCGCCGGTGCTCAGGGTCGCGTGGTCGGCGGCGAGCGCGGTGACCGCGGTCTCGATGCGGACATCCATGCCGCGGGCGCGCAGCTTGCCCGTGGCGTACTCCGCCAGCGCAGGGTCGATCGCGGGCAGAATGCGCGGCGCCATCTCGACCAGCGTGACGCGCACGTCGCCGCGGTCGACGCCGCGGTAGCGGGCGGCCGCCTCGTGCAGGAACGCCAGCAGCTCGCCGGCGACCTCCACCCCGGAGAAGTTGGCGCCGACCACCACGAAGTGGAGCAGGGCCCTGCGCGTCGCCGCGTCGTCCGTCGCGTCGGCCTGCTCGAGGAGCTGAATGGCGCGGTCGCGCAGCGCCACGGCGTCGCGCAGCGACTTCATCTCGAAGCCGTGCCGGTCGAGGCCGGGGACCGGGGGGAGGCGGGTGACGCTGCCGAGCGCCACCACGAGGTGGTCCCAGGGCAGGACGGTGTCTTCCGCCGCGCCGACGACGCGGTAGCTCACGGTCTTCGCCTCCGGGTCGACCGCCGTGACCTCCGCGGTGCGCAGCGTCGTCGCCGAGAGGAAGTCGCGCAGCGGCACGACCGCGTGCCGCGGCTCGATCGCGCCGGTTCCGGCCTCGACGAGCAGGGGAGTGAACACGAAGTAGTTGTTGCGGTCGAGCAGCACCACGGAGTGGCGGCGCGCCACGGCCGTCCGCTCGAGCGCCTGGGCGCAGAACGCTCCCGCGAACCCGCCGCCGATGATCACCACCCTCGCCACAGCCGCCACCTCCGCGCGGCCAACGCCGGCCGCTCGTGAACGAGGAATCGGCCAGGGCTTGCATCTATTCCGTTGAGGCCGGGGCGGCGCGCGGCGAGGGGCCGGTGCCGGGCGCTGCGACAGGAGAGGCGAACAAGGCCGGCCGCGAT
The DNA here is from genome assembly GCA_964594125.1 of uncultured Thermoanaerobaculia bacterium. Lineage (GTDB taxonomy): Bacteria > Acidobacteriota > Thermoanaerobaculia > Thermoanaerobaculales > Thermoanaerobaculaceae > CAVRZJ01. The sequence continues at coordinate 220,508 of CAZQLL010000002.1, forward strand.
GGAGCTCGCCATTGCCGCCACAACGCTGCCTTCCTCGCCGCCTGCCGCCTCGAGGCGCCTGCAGCGGCCGGTTTCCGGTCAGAAGCGGAAGTCGACGCCGACCGCGATCGTCCAGGGGTCGATGTCCATGCGGACCTCCTTCCAGTCGGCGCCGTCCGGGAGGCGGAGCGTGGCGTCGGTGGCGAGGTCGAAGTAGCTCGCCCGCACGTCGATCGCGAAGCGCTCGCCGAGGGCGTAGCCGGCGCCGAGCTGCGCCGCGACCGACGTGGCGTCGGTGAACGCGATCGTCGCGACGCCGCTGGCCGCCAGCGCCGCCGTCGGGTCGAAGGCTGAGAACGTCGAGTGGTGGACGCCGACGCCGAGATAGGGCTGGACCTTGCCGGTGGTGAAGAGGCGTCGCTCGAGGACGAGGGCGTACACGGTGAGGTCGGCGGCGCCTGCCTCGAGCTTGCCGGCCGACTGCGACACGCCGCACACGTCGGCGCCGGTGCGCAGCGCCGACAGCTCGATCTCCCAGCCGGGAGAGAGGCGGCGCGCCGCAGCGAGCGCGAAGCCGGTGCCGGTGTCCACCTCGAGCTTCCAGTCGATCCCGGGGACCGCCGCCGAGTTCGAGCGCGCCTCGACGGCGGCGAGGTGCGCACTCACCCGCCACGGGAGGCGCTGCGCCGAGGCGAGCGAGGCGGCGAGGAGTGACGCGGCGAGGGCGAGGCAGGGGCGGACGCGCATGGTGCCTCCACGTGGTGCTCTAGGCTAGCGTTTCCTTGGGTTTTTTCAAGTGGCACGCGCCGACTAGAACGAGTAGCCGACGCCGAGGCTGACCAGGATCGGGTTGATCTGCAGCGCCGCCTTGTCGAGCGTCTCGCCGGTCGAGGTGACGAACGTCATCCGTGTGGTCATCGGCACGTAGCGGAGGTCGGCGTTCAGGCGCCAGCGGGCGCCGAACGTCCAGTCGGCGCCGACCTGCGTGGAGAGCCGAAAGTCCGTAGTGAAGGCGATGTCGCCGATGCCGGCCGCGAGCAGGTCGGGCGTCACCTCCCACCCCCCCGGGTTGAGGTAGGCGACGCCCAGGCCGAGGTACGGGTCGATCTTCCCTTCCGTCGCGAACCGGTAGGTGAGCGAAAGCGCCGCCGACTGCAGGTCGATCGTGCCGGCGTCGATGCCGGGCGCCTGCCCCCCCTCGGACTCGAGGTCGATCGCGGCGACGCCGAGCGCGAGCTCGAGCGCCCAGCGGGGGCGCAGCGCGTATCCGACGGCGGCCTCGACCCCGAGCGAGCCCGCGGCCGCGATCGACGAGCCGGTGCCGCCCACCGGCTCGCCATCGTCGTCCGGCACCACAGCGACGGCGCGGACCCGCGCGGTCCAGCGCCCGCTCTGCGCCGTCGCCGGCGCCGTGGCGAGCGCGGCGATGATGATGGCCATGGGTGCTGCGTGCCGTAGCCTCACGGGTCCTCCTGCGCGGCGCGGGTAGGGTATTCGATTTCGCCGGCGAAGCAAACGCCGCCGTGCCCGGTCGCGCGCGCCGCCGCCGACCGGGGACCGCCTTCGGAGCCGGAGGGAATGCGCCGCCTTCACCCAACCGCCGCCGACCCTGCCGGACCGCCGGGGCGCTGCTACCCGCGCAAGCCCGCTCGCGCCCCGATGACGTCCGGGCGGAATCGATCGGCTCGGGCTCGCGCCCGCACGCGGGCGCGAGCGCGCGTTGAACCTGGAATCATTCGCAGAATCTCGTTGTGCGCGTTGACCTTGCGGCGTCATGGGATATACTCCGCAGTCGCGGAAGGAGGGGGGATGGTCGAGTACATTCCAATCCTGCTCTTCACCCTCGTTGCGATCGCATTTCCCATCGTGACCCTGTGGATAGCGAAGCTGCTCCGCGCCGGGAAGTTCGATCCGGTGAAGGCGGAGCCGTACGAGTGCGGCATCGAGCCGGCGACCCACGCGCTCGACGCCCGCTTCTCGATCCGCTACTACCTGATCGCGGTGCTCTTCGTGGTGTTCGACGTGGAGACGGTGTTCCTGTTCCCGTGGGCCGTGATGTACCGCAAGCTGGCGCTGTTCGGCTTCATCGAGATGCTGGTGTTCCTCGGCATCCTGGTCGTCGGCTACGTCTACGCGTGGCGGCGGGGAGCGCTGCAATGGGTCTGATCGAGCATCGCTTCGGGCCCGGGCCGCTGGTCTCGGCGTACGACGCCGTGTTCAACTGGGCGCGCAGGAACTCACTCTGGCCGATGCAGTTCGGCCTCGCGTGCTGCGCCATCGAGATGATGGCTGTGCTCGACCCCCGCTTCGACATGGCGCGCTTCGGGGCGGAGGTGTTCCGCGGCTCGCCGCGCCAGTCGGACCTCATGCTGGTGGCCGGCACCGTGACCGAGAAGATGGCGCCGGTGGTCAAGCGCCTGTACGACCAGATGGCCGAGCCCAAGTGGGTCATCGCCATGGGCTCGTGCGCCACCTGCGGCGGACCGTACCGCACCTATGCGGTGACGCAGGGCGTCGACCGCATCATTCCGGTGGACGTCTATGTCCCCGGCTGCCCGCCGCGACCGGAGGCGCTGATCTTCGGCCTGATGCAGCTCCAGAAGAAGATCGACCGCATGACGATCGCAAGGAAGACAGGGTAGCCGGGCGCCCGCGGAGGTGTTCCACCCATGGCGATGAGGCGCGGCGAGAGCTCGCAGTCTGGAGTCGAGAGCATGGCCTCGGCAGAGACCAGCCGCCGCTCGACGCTCAACTCTCGACCCTCACCCCGTTTTTCCAGGAGGACCCGTGGCTGAAGAAGTCAATCCGACCCCCGCGCCCACCCCTGCGGCGCCCAAGCCGCCGTGGGAGGAGAAACCCGTTCCGCCGGTGCCGCACGATGCGGCCGAGACGCCGCAGGTGCGCGAGCTTCGCGAGGCGGCGCCGGAGGCCGGCGTCGAGGCAGTCGAGCTCGCCGGCCAGGTCACCGTCGTCGTGCGGCCCGAGCGCCTCCTCGACACGTGCCGCGCGTGCAAGCAGACGCTGCACTACACCTACCTCGTGGACCTCACGGCGGTCGATTGGAAGGACCGCCCCGAGGGCCGGTTCGACATCGTCTACTGGCTGCACCGGTTCTCCGACCAGCGGCGCCTGCGCCTCAAGGTGCGCGTCGCCGACGGCGCCGAGGTGCCGTCGGTCACGGGGGTGTGGAAGACCGCCAACTGGATGGAGCGCGAGGTGTTCGACATGTTCGGCGTTTACTTCGGCGGCCACCCCAATCTCGAGCGGATCCTGACCTGGGAGGGGTTCAACGGCCATCCGCTGCGCAAGGACTTTCCCATCGAGGGTATCGACACCGGCGCCGCGATCTACCCGGACGTCTACCCGCCCGGCGGCGGCCCGGTCAAGGGCGGCGAGGGGGCGGCATGAGCGACCCCCGCGCCTTCGCCGACTCCGAGGAGATGGAGGTCTCGTTCGGACCACAGCACCCGGCGACGCACGGCGTGCTGCGGGTGATGGTCAGGCTCGACGGCGAGCGGATCATCGAGACCAAGCCGATCATCGGCTACCTGCATCGCGGCACCGAGAAGCTGTTCGAGCGCGAAACCTACAACGGCTGCATCCCGCACACCGACCGCATGGACTACACGGCCGCCGCGACCGCCAACCAGGGGTTGGTCGGGGCGGTCGAGAAGCTGATGGGCGTGACGATCCCGCCGCGCGCCGCTTACATCCGCATGATTCTGGCGGAGCTGCAACGGCTCTCCTCGCACATCATCTGGCTCGCCACGCACGTCCTCGACATCGGCGCGCAGACGCCGTTCTTCTACACCTTCGAGGAGCGGGAGAAGATCCTCGACCTGTTCGAGGAGTACTGCGGCGCGCGGCTGACGCTCAACTCGATGCGCGTGGGCGGCCAGCCGTTCGACCTGCCGGCCGGGTGGGCCGGGCGCTGCCGCGCGTTCGTCGACGCCCTGCCCGGCAAGATCGCCGACTGGGAGCGGCTGCTCACCGACAACCGCATCTGGAAGGTGCGCACGATCGGCATCGGCGTCATCTCGGCGACCGAGGCGGTCGACTGGGGGCTCACGGGCCCGCCGCTGCGCGGCTCCGGCGTCAAGTGGGACGTCCGCAAGGCGTTCCCCTACGATCGCTACGACGAGGTGGAGTTCGACATCCCGACCGGCACGGCCGGCGACACCTACGACCGCTATCTCGTGCGCATGGAAGAGATGCGGCAGTCGATCCGGATCATCCGCCAGTGCCTCGCCGCTCTCCCGGACGGCCCGGTGATGGCCAAGGTCCCGAAGGTCATCAAGCCGCCCAGGGGCGAGGTGTACTTCTCCGTCGAGGCGCCGAAGGGGGAGCTGGGCTACTACGTGGTCTCCGACGGCACGGACAAGCCGTACCGACTGCGGGTGCGGCCGGCGTGCTTCATCAACCTGCAGGCGCTTCCCGAAATGGTGCGGGGCCACCTGGTCGCCGACCTGATCGCGGTGATCGGCACGCTCGACATCGTGCTCGGCGAGATCGACCGGTAGCGCCATGATGACGATTCCGGCCCATCGCCAGCGACCATCGGCGGCCGTGCCCAATCGAGGGGTGATTCGTGGTTCGTGGTTCGAGGTTCGCAAGCCGGTGGATCGAGGATCGTGGATCGTGGTTCGAAGGAGCCCGTTCCCTGCTCAAGCGGCGGCATCCCCTGCGGCAGATACCCCGCTGAGTCTCGACACGCTCCCCGCGGTCCTCCTGCCTTGTCGCTCCACGAACCACGAGCCACGAACCACGGCCCTTTCGGACCACGAATCACGACCTGCGAGCCACGGCTCCCCGGAGGGTGCATGACGAGCCCGTTGATCGCGTACCTCGCGGTGCCGCTGGTGAAGATCCTCGTGATCCTGCTGGCGGTGCTCCTGATCGCGCTCTACATGTCGTACTTCGAGCGCAAGATCCTCGCGTACATGCAGATCCGTCTCGGTCCCAACCGCGTCGGGCCGGGCGGCTGGCTGCAGGCGATCGCCGACGCGTGCAAGCTCCTGGCGAAGGAGGACGTGGTCCCGTCTCGCGCGGAGAAGGTCACCTTCCTGCTCGCGCCGGGGCTGGTCGTGGTGCCGGCGCTGGTGGTGTTCTCTGTGATCCCCTTCGGGCCGGCCACGACGCTGTTCGGGCTGCTGCCCGCCGCGGTCCCGCCGGGCCTCACCGACATCAACGTCGGCATCCTCTTCGTGCTCGGCGTCTCCTCGGTCGGGATCTACGGGATCATCCTCGGCGGGTGGGCGTCGAATAACAAGTTCTCGCTGATGGGCGGCCTGCGCTCGGCGGCGCAGTTGATCTCGTACGAGGTGCCGATGGGGTTCTCGGTGGTCGCCGTACTCCTGATGGCGAACTCCCTGTCGCTCGTCGAGATCGTGGAGGCGCAGCGGCGGGCGGGGGTGTGGTTCTTCCTCCCCGGCGTGGTCGCGCTGTTCATCTACTTCGTGTGCGGGGTGGCGGAGACCAACCGCAACCCGTTCGACCTGCCGGAAGCCGAGTCCGAGCTGGTCGCCGGGTTCCACACCGAGTACTCGGGGATGAAGTGGGCGTTCTTCTTCCTCGCCGAGTACGCCAACATGGTTGTGGTCTCGTCGATCGCCACCGTGCTGTTCTTCGGCGGCTGGCTGCGGCCGTTCCCGAACGTGGCGTTCCTCGCGTTCCTCGATGTGATCCCCCCGTTCATCTGGTTCGCGGCCAAGGTCGCCGTGTTCCTCTTTGTCTACATCTGGTTCCGCGGCACGTTCCCGCGCTACCGCTTCGACCAGCTCATGGGGCTCGGCTGGAAGGTGCTCCTGCCAGTTTCGCTGGTCAACGTGATGGCGATCGCGCTCGGCGTGCTGCTGCTTGGAGGCCCGCGATGAGCGTCTTCGCGTTCCTGCCGCTCGACCTCGCCAAGGGTCTGGGCGTGACGGGCAGGTACCTGTTCCGGAAGAAGGCGACGATCCAGTACCCGGAGCAGCGCAGGGAGCCGGCCGACCGCTTCCGGGGCATGTTCGGCTTCGACGAGAACCGCTGCATCGTGTGCCACGCCTGCGCCAAGGCGTGCCCGATCGGCATCGTCCACATCTCCGACCACTTCGAGGAGCTCGAGGTCGACGGCAAGAAGAAGAAGAGGAAGGTGCTCGACCGCTACGACATCGACGTCAAGCGGTGCATGTTCTGCGGCCTCTGCGAGGAGGCGTGCCCGACCGAGCCGGTGTCGATCTGGCTGACCACGAAGACCTACGAGACCGCGGCGTACGAGCGCAACGAGCGGCTGTACTTCACCAAGGAGCGGCTGCAGAGCTGGGATGGGGTGACGCCCTTCCCGGGGGTGAGGACGCCGAGGACGGGGATGCTGCCCGCCGACCCGAAGGGCGAGAAGGGCGCGCAGCCCGGGGAGCGGACGTGATGGACGCCTTGGTGGCGAGCTTCGGCGCGATCGTCTTCTACATGCTCGCGGCGGTGGCGGTGGCGGGAGCGGCCGGGGTGATCGGGCTGAAGAACCCGGTGCATGCCGCGATGGCGCTGCTGCTCACGTTCCTCAGCCTGGCGGGGCTGTTCGTCCTGCAGCACGCCGAGCTCATCGCCGCGGTTCAGGTGCTGGTGTACGCCGGCGGCGTGATGGTGCTCTTCCTGTTCGTCATCATGCTGGTGAACGTGCGCACGCTGCCCGAGCAGCAGAGCTACGTCCGCCGCCTGGTGCCCGCCGCGGTCGCCGTGAGCGTGCTGGTGGCGGCGCTGGTCGGCGTCGGCGCCTGGGCGGCGTTCCGCGGGCCGGCCGCCCCGGCCGCGGCGCTGGTGGCGGTGGACGGCGCGGCGATGGGAAACACCGAGGCTGTCGGGTGGAGCCTGTACCGCGACTACCTGCTGCCGTTCGAAGTGGTGTCGGTGGTGCTGCTGGTCGCGATGATCGGCGCCATCGTCCTGGGCCGCAAGGAGAAGGAGGAGCACGCGTGATCACCGCCACCCACTACGTCGTGCTGTCGCTGATCCTCTTCGCGCTCGGCCTCATCGGTGTGATGGTGCGCCGCAACTTCATCACCGTGCTGATGTCGATCGAGCTGATCCTCAACGCCGCGAACCTCAACTTCATCACCTTCGCGCGCCAGCTCGGCGACCTCTCGGGTCAGGTGATCGCGGTGTTCGTTATCACGATCGCGGCGGCGGAGGCCGCGATCGGGCTCGGCATCATCATCGCGCTCGTGCGCCTCAAGCGGACCGTGCAGCTCGACCAGGTCAACGTGATGCAGGGGTGAGGGGGACGACATGAAGGACCTGCTCTGGCTCATCCCCGTCCTGCCCCTTCTCGGGGCCGTCGTCAACGGCCTGATCGGCAACCGTCGCGGCTGGAGCCACCACGCGACGTCGCGCGTGGCGCTCGCCGGGTCGGGGCTCGCGATGATCGCCGGTTTCGCCGCAATCGCGGACTGGGCGATGTCGGCCGGCACCCACGCGGCGCATATCAACCGCGTCTTCACCTGGATCCCGGCCGGCCTCGCGACCACCACCGACGGGTTCCTGGCGAACCTCTCGATCGACTTCGCGCTGCGGTTGGACCCGCTGTCGGCGGTCATGCTGTTTTT
>CAZQLL010000003.1:0-198400 GCA_964594125.1 uncultured Thermoanaerobaculia bacterium
AGCACCAGCAGCAACAAAGTTAGCGCATATGGGTCTCGCGACCTCCCCTCGGCGCCGAACTGAATTCGGCGCCTTCACCCCACCGCGCCGGCGGCCCTCCCGGGCCGCCGGGGCGCTGCCGCTCGCGAGAATCTGCTCGCGCCGCGACGACTTCCGGAAGTAGTAGGTCAGGGGGAAGCGAGCAGCTCGGACATGAGGTCGGCGAACATCGGGAAGGTGAGCGCCTGCGGGCCGTCGGACAGGGCGACCGCCGGGTCGGGGTGGATCTCCACCATGATCCCCTGCGCCCCGACCGCCTTCGCGCCGCGCGCCATCGGCGGCACCAGCGCCCGCTCGCCGGCGGCGTGCGACGGGTCGACGAACACCGGCAGGTGCGTGCGCGCGCGCAGCACCGGGATCGCCGACAGGTCGAGCGTGTTGCGCGTCGCCGTCTCGAACGTGCGGATGCCGCGCTCGCACAGGATCACCTGGTGGTTGCCGTGCGCCAGGATGTACTCCGCCGCCTGCAGCAGCTCGTCGAGCGACGCCATCATGCCGCGCTTGAGCAGCACCGGCCGCGGTACCCGCCCGACCTCCCGCAGCAGCGGGAAGTTCTGCATATTGCGGGCGCCGATCTGCAGCACGTCGCTGACCCGTGCCACCCCCTCGACGTCGGCGGGCGACAGCACCTCGGTGACGATCGGCAGCCCGTACGCCCGCCCCGCCTCGGCGAGCAGCTCGAGCCCCTCCCACCCCAGCCCCTGAAAGCTGTACGGCGACGAGCGCGGCTTGAAGCAGCCCCCGCGCAGCAGGCGGCCGCCGTGCTCGCGCACCGCCTGCGCCGCGGCCATGATCTGCTCGCGCGACTCCACCGCGCACGGACCGGCGATCACGACCAAGGCGTCGCCGCCGAGGCGGACGCCCTTCACCTCGATCACCGTGTCCTCGCGCTTGTGGTCGCGCGAGACCAGCCGGTACCCCTTCTTCTCCGCGGCGCGCGGCGCGGACGGCGGGGGCTCAGGCGCGGCCGCGTCGCGCTCGGTGACCGCGGCGAGCCGCGGCCGCGCCAGCTTCGCAGCGGCGGGCTCGGTCGGCGGCAGGTCCTGCGAAGGGTAGCTGCCGAGCACCTTGAGGAAGCGCGTCGAGCGCGTCAGCTCGTCGAGCGCCCGCTGCACCCGCTCCTCGGCGACGTTGCCCTCGAAGTCGAGGTAGAACATCTCCTCCCAGGGGTTGCCGAGGATCGGCCGCGACTCCAGCTTGGTGAGGTTGATCCCTGCCTCGCGGAACACCAGCAGCGCCTCGACCAGTGCGCCCGGCTTCTGCGCCGTCGCCATCACCAGCGACGTCTTGCACGGGATGCGCCCGTCCACCGCCCGCGGCGCCCGCGCGGCCACCAGGAAGCGGGTGAAGTTCTCGCGCTGGTTGGCGATCCCCTTGCGCAGCACCGCCAGGCCGTACATCGCCGCCGCCTGCTCGCTGGCGATCGCCGCCTGCGCCGGGTCGCCGTCGTCGCGCACCTTGGCGACCGCCTCGGCGGTGTCGTTGTAGTACTCGACCTTGCACCCCGGCAGCGAGGCGAGAAACGTGCCGCACTGCGCCACCGCCTGCGGGTGCGAGTAGATCCTCCGGATCGAAGACAGCGGCACGTCGCTCATCGCCACCAGGCAGTGCTCGACGCGCAGCTTCACCTCGCCGACGATCGCCAGGCGCGTGTGCAGCAGCAGGTCGTACACCTCGTTGATCCCGCCCGAGGTGGTGTTCTCGATCGGCAGCATCGCGAGGTCGGCGCGGCCCGCCTCGACGCTCTCGATCGCGGCCGCGAACGTCGGGCACTCGACGAACGCCAGCCGGTCGGCGCGGTCGGCGAGGTGCTGGCGCGCCGCCAGGTACGAGTACGCGCCGGCGATCCCCTGGAACGCCACCCGCACCGCCTCCGGCTCGCCGCCGTCGTCGTTCGCCCGCCGCTGCAGCACGAGCTGCTGCTGCCGCAGCGAGTCGGCGATCACCTCGTGGAACACCTGGGTGACGACGTGGGCGTCGAGGCCGAGCTCCCGCCCTGCCTGGATCAGCTCGACGAGCAGCGTCTCCTCGCGCCCCTGGTCGCGCACCGCCACGCCCGTCGCGTCCTTGACGCCGACGATCTCCACCGCCAGCTTCCGTCGCTCGGCGAGCAGCCGGAGGATCTCGCCGTCCAGGTGCGTGACGCTCTCGCGCAGCACGGCCAAGGCCCGCCCGGTCGGCGCCCCGGCCTTCCGCCGTGTGCTTTTCTTCTCGGCCACCGCCGCTCTCCTCACGCCGCCGGGAACCCGGTGACACCCTCGTCAATTCCTGGCCCCCGCTGGCGAGCGAGGGAGCCTATCACAGCCGTCCGGATCCAGCCGTGGGCCGCGAGCAGCCTGCCGTGACCTGGCCTTTGGCCGCCCCGCGCATGGCGCTGGTGCACAAGGAGATTCGCTGGAACACCGGCAGCGCATCTGTCCCTCCATCCATCACGATCGTCACGATCGTGGCGCCTCGCGCTGAGATCGATGGAGTCGGCACCGTCGCGTTCCGTCCGAGGGTCTACAATTGCATCGATGGAGTTGGATCGGCTTCCGGGAGGCGATCTGGTCGCCAAGGGCCTCGACGACGTGCGCCACGGCGTCGAGTCGGTCGAGGCGCTGCTGGTGAGCATCGGCGCCGAGCGCCTGCGCGCGGTGGGTATTGACCTGCCGAGGCGCCAGGTCGGGTTTCCTGAGGACCGGCTCTACGATCTGCTCGCCGTCGAGGATTCCGACTCCGCCCACGGGCGCTACAACGCCCTCGTGAGGCGACTTGTCAGCTTCGAGCGCGCCGCCGAGTCCGTCCGTTGATGCGCGAGCCGGCCAACGCTGAACGACTCGAGCGGTTCATGAAGGCGCTCGCTGCCGAGGCGGTGGAGGACGCCAGTGTGTTCCTCACCGGCGGCGCCACGGCCGTTCTGCTCGGTTGGCGCGACACGACGATTGATGCGGACCTTGTCATCGTTCCCGACAGCGATCGGCTGTGCCGCGCACTCCCTCGACTGAAGGAAGAGCTGCACATCAACGTCGAAATCGCCTCGCCGGCCCACTTCATCCCCGAGCTTACCGGCTGGCGGGAACGCAGCCTGTTCATCGCGCGCAAGGGTCACGTGAGCTTCTACCACTATGACCCGTACTCCCAGACCCTGTCCAAGATCGAGCGCGCACACACGAAGGACCTCGCGGACGTCGCACAGTTCCTGCGCCGTGGTCTCGTGGAGCCGGCCCGACTGCGCGAGCTGTTCGCGGCGATGGAGCCGCACCTGTATCGCTACCCGGCCATCGACCCGCCGTCGTTCCGCCGCCGCCTCGACGCGGTCCTCGGGGCCCACGCCGGCGCGTAGCGGCCGCCAGGCAGCACAGACCGCCGCCGTTCGCCAGGCAGGAATGCCACCGTGGCGCTTTTCTCATTAGCGCCACCTGTGCACCCGGCCCCTGGCCATGCCCACGGCAGGAGCTCAAAGCGGCGCCCCTGGCGACGACGCGTCGTCATAAGCGACCTGCTCCTCTCACGATCTCCACTCAAGAGCAGGCCTTACGCCGGAGCCGACCTCCAGGTGCAGGGGTGCCAAGAGCGACGGGCCCGGCACCGAGACGGCACCGAGACGAGGGCGTTCCTCCCTCTATTCATGGCAGCATCGCCAACTCGTGCAGAATGGGCGCATGGCCGGCTCGACGCACTCAGCGCACGTGGTGTTGGTGCACCCGGAGATCCACTGGAACGCCGGCAACGCCGGGCGGACGTGCCTGGCGGCCGGCGCGCAGCTCCACCTCGTGCGGCCGCTCGGCTTCTCGCTCGACGAGCGCGAGGTGCGGCGCGCCGGCCTCGACTACTGGGAGCGCGTCGACCCGGTGGTGTGGCAGGACTGGAGCGACCTCGAGCGGGCGCTCCCCGACCTCGGCGAGCCGTTCCTCTTCAGCGCCGAGGCACCGCGCATCCTGTGGGACGTGACGTTCCCCCCTCGCCCCGTCCTCATCTTCGGCCGCGAGAGCGTCGGCCTGCCGCCCGAGATCCGCGCGCGCCGCGCCGACCGCCTCGTCCGCATCCCGATGCTCGAGGCGAGCGTGCGCTCGCTCAACCTCTCGACCTCGGTCGCCATCGCACTCTTCGAGGTGCTGCGCCAGAACCGAGCCGCCTGATCACGCGGCTGAGCCCTCAGAACCCTCACTCCTCCGTCTTGGGAGGCACTGCGGTCAGGACGATGCTCTCCTCCGCGCCGATCGACATCGTGAGCTGACCCGGGTACGGACCACTCTGCACCCCTTGGAGGGCGCGCTCCCGCACCTCTGGAAGCGGAATCCGCGGCGACTGCTGGTCGAAGGAGTACAGCTCGCCTTCGGCAGCGAAAGGAAGCCACGGAACGAAGAGGAAGCCCCGGCCGCCGGCGCCGGAAAGCAGAACGCAGGGACGAAGGTGGAAACACCGACCGTCTTCCATGAGGGTGTAGATGTACCGCGGCCGCTGCGCCCCGACACCGAACCGCCCCGCAACCGACGCAATCACCGACTCGGGCCGCGGGACCTGGCGTCTCCATTTCTCCACGACATCGCTCGGCAGCCCTGACGAGAAGTCCCATGTCGTGAGGGAGCCCTTCTGGTTGACCTCCATCCGGGCGACCTCCTCGCGGTGAGCGGGCTCCAAAATACGAACGATGTAGAAGAAGCTCTCCTCACGCATCGGGAGGCATCGGCCCTCGGTCCAATTTTCGACCGTGAGGACCTCCATCTCGAACGTGTCGGCACGAATGAGGCCGTAGAGCTGCCGTTCGCGCTCCATCCTCGGTGGGCGCCCGTGCTCCCCGCCGTGCATCCTCATGTAGTCGAATCGGATGTTCTCGCGAATCTGCTTATCGCTCGTGGGGTACGGGAAGGGCACGTACCCCGGCTGGTTGGACCGTAGCGCCACGAGCTTCTCGCGATGCTCCCGCCATTGCTTGGCGAACCGCGCGCTGCAGTCCGGCGGCTCCTGCGCGACAGCCGAGAACGACAAGAGGATCATCGCGCACGCGCACCTCGTCGGCTTTGAGCCCATGGTTGCCTCCTGGTGACCCTCAGTCCTGATACTCGATGCAAGGGGCGCAGTCGTCGTCCCAGATGCTCATGCTCCCGCCATACAAGCCGAGATAGTAGTATGCGTTGGCCACGGCGCCGGACCTCACGACCTGCTGGAGCGTACCCGATGAGGTATCCGCCGGCACGAACATACCCGAATAGGGGTCGATCCACGCCGCAGCGGAGACAGGCCAGTCGCCCGTGGAGTGCAGTGGGTCGTGGATAAGCAGCGTATCCCACCAGTAGTGACCCGTGGAATCCGAGTGGAACTCGCCGCCGTCAATGAGCACGGCATGAAGGCCGCCACTCGTTATCGCGACGACCGGCCAGCCGCCATCGATCGACGTGATCTGCTTGGCGATCTCCTCGTCGAGATTGGATACGCTATTCCGGCTGACAATGGCATCGCTCGTACACGTCAAGTTGTTGACCCCGTACGCGATGTCATCTACGCGCACGCCAGCCAGGCCACCCAGGTACAGGTAGATCTCCGCCTGCGTGAGGTTGTTCGGCCACCCGCAATAGAGTCGCCACATCTGCACGCATGCGGCGCTGCACAACGCGAAGCCCTCCTGCTGTCGGAACGGTACGCCGAGGCTGAGTGAGTCCCAGTCATCCGGGCCAATCGTGATGCTGCACGCAACCAGGACGACGACGGCGAGCCCTGCGGCGCCAGCAGCGCGAACAGATCGTGTTGAGGTCAAGCTCATGGGTTTCACCCTCATGGTCTGCCTCCAATGCGTACGCTGCGACACAGACTAGCCGCGGGGGGGGGCTTGTCAAGAGGGTGGCGCTCCGGCAGAGCCTGTCGCAGATCTCCGACAGCCGATGCGAACATCAGACCCGGCAACCTCGCCGCCTGCGACCGCCACGCCTACGGTGGATTGCTGGTAGAGCATCCGACAGGCTGAGCCGGGAGAGGCGCGTCGGCGGATCGCCCGGATCCTGTGCACAACGAGGACCGGGATCTCCCTGCACTCTGTCCAGCGCGTGGCCTGGTCCAGCTTCGTCGCGCGCGAGCACAGGGCTCGGAGGTCGCCAATCGGCGTGGGGATCGCGCTCAGCGAGCTGCTGCCAACTGCCAACGGTCAACTGTCGACGGTCAAACGTGTTCTATGCCGCCTCCTCCACGACGCGGCCGTCCTGCACCTGGACGATGCGGCGGGTGCGGGCGGCGATCGCGGGGTCGTGGGTGATCAGCACCAGCGTGTGACCCTTCTGCCACAGCTCGTCGAACAGGTGAATGATGTCCCTGCCCGACGTGGTGTCGAGGTTGCCGGTGGGCTCGTCGGCGAGGATGATGTCGGGCTCGCACGCGAGGGCGCGGGCGATCGCGACGCGCTGCATCTGCCCGCCCGAGAGCTCGGTCGGCTTGTGGCGCATGCGGTCGGCGAGGCCGACCTGCTCGAACAGGTGCTCGACCCGCTCGCGGCGCTCGCGCGTCGAGCGGCCGGCGAACAGCAGCGGCATCTCGACGTTCTCGAACGAGGTGAGCTGCGGCAGCAGGTTGAAGTTCTGGAAGACGAAGCCGATGCGGCGGTTGCGGATCTCCGCGAGGCGGTCGACGGTGAGCGCGCCGACCTCCTCGCCCTTGAGCCGGTAGGAGCCCTCGGAAGGCGTGTCGAGGCAGCCGACGATGTTCATCAGTGTCGACTTGCCGGAGCCGGACGGGCCGACGATGGCGATCATCTCGCCGCCGGCCACGGTCAGGTCGACGCCGCGCAGCGCCTCGACCTTGATCGCGCCGGTGTCGTACACCTTGCGGATCCCCTTCAGCTCGATCAGCGCGCCGTTGCCCGCCTTCTCGTCGCCGTTCTTCCCGTTCTTCCCGTTACCGAACATGTCGCGCCCCCGCACTCTCGATCAGGGCGGAGACAAGCTCCGCCCCTACCCCGCCTGTTTCTCGGGCCACGGGCCACGGGCCACGGGCCACGCTTCTACTCATATCGCAGAGCCTCCGCCGGGTGCACCGACACCGCGCGCCGCGACGGGAAGTAGCCGGCGAGCAGCCCGAGCGTCCCGAGCAGCGCCACCGTGGTGAGCGCCACCGTCAGCGAGAACATCGGCGCACCGAGGAACTTCATCGCGTCGCTCTGCACCTTCGACTGCACGTAGGCCAGCGCTTGGACGATCGCAAAACCGACCGTGATGCCGATGGCGCCGCCCAGGAACGTGAGGAACGTCGCCTCGACGACCAGCGACCCCATGATGTAGATCCGCTTTGCGCCGATCGCCATCTGGATGGCGATCTCGCGGGTGCGGTGCTTGACCACCGCGTACATGATGTTGGCGACGCCGACGCCGCCGATCAGCAGCGTCAGGCCGCCGATGATGCCGAGGAAGATCTCGATCCCGATCATGATGTTGCGGCCGGTCGTCTGAGTCTTCACGGTGTCCCAGACGTACATCGCCCGCTCGTCCTCCGGGTCGAACGTGTACTTCGCCCCGAGCACCTCGTTGAATCGCACTTTCGCCACGCCCATGAGGCCGGGCTCGTCGACCTTGAACACGAGGTTCGACAGGTAGCGGCGGCCGTACATCGCCTGGTACGTGGTCAGCGGGATGACGGCGTGGTTTGAGTCGGGGCCGCCGTACATCCCCATCTGCTTCTTCGTCTGCATGACGCCGACGACGACGAACGGGCTCTGGCTCACGAGCACCGTCTCGCCGACCGGCTCGTGGTCGCCGAACAGGTCCTTCGCCAGCTCGTCGCCGAGGAAGATGACCCGGCGCTTGGCCCGCATGTCCTGCTCGTTGAGAAAGCGGCCGCCCGGGCGCGGGCGGTGGTTGCGCAGCTCGCCGTACGCCACGTGGACGCCGAGGAGCTGCTTGTTGAGGCTGGTCCGACCCCATACGAGCTGCTGGCTGGTGCGCATCTCGCCGGTGGCGCCGGTGATCTCCTCGATCGCCGTGTCGATCAGCTCGACGTCCTCGGGCACCAGGCGGACGTCGCGGCCGGGCGGAAAGCCGGCGAACGGCCTGCTGGTCTCGCCCGGCCAGATCACCGCGATGCCGCTGCCGAGCCCGGCCCACCCCTCGGTCATGCTGCGCTTGAGCCCCTCGCCGAACGACAGCAGCAGCACGATCGAGATCGTCCCCCAGGCGATCGCCGCCACGGTCATCGTCATCCGCCTGCGCTGGATCCTTGCCGCGCTGCGGAACAGCTTCGCGATCACGACGATCGTGTGCATCGCTACAGCCTCAGCGCCACGACGGGGTCGAGGCTCGCGGCGGTGCGCGCCGGGAAGTACCCGGCGAGCACCCCGATCAGGCCGAGCACCGCCGCGGTCATCACCGCCACCGGCAGCGAGATCGCCGGCACGCCGACGTACCCCTGCAGCGACGCCGGGAACGAGGCGCAGATCGCGAAAGCGATCGCGAAGCCCAGCGCGCCGCCGGCGAACGTCAGGGTGAGCGTCTCGAACATGAACTGGCCGACGACGTAGCGCTTCCTGGCGCCGAGCGCCATCTTGAGGCCGATCTCCCTGGTGCGCTCCTCGACGACGACGTGCATGATGTTCGACACGCCGATCCCGCCCACCACCAGCGTCAGCGCCCCGACGATTCCTAGGAACAGGCGGAATCCCACCATGAACGTGTCGATGAAGTCGAAGTTCTCGGTGGTGTCCCACATCCCGACCGCCTCGGTGTCCTCGGGGTCGAAGTCGTGGAGGCGGGCGAGCGCGGCGACCACGCCCTTGCGCGCCTCCTTCGCGTCCTCACGGTGCGCGACCTGGAACACGAAGTTGTCGACGTACTTGCGGTTGTACACCGCCTTGAACGTCGAGACGGGAACGATCGCGCGGTCGTTGTCGCGGTTGTTGTAGGAGGAGTCCTGCTCCTTCTCCATCATCACGCCGATCACCATGAACGGCACGCCGTTGATCTGGACGAAGTGCCCGACCGCCTCGTCGACGCCGAACAGGTCGTTCGCCAGCTTGTCGCCGAGGAAGACGACACGGCGACGGTGCGCGACATCGGGGCCGTTGACGAAGCGGCCGCCCTCGCCGGCGATGATGTTGCGCATCTCGGCGAACTCGACGTTGGTGCCCGAAGTCCCCGGCATGAACACCCTGGTGCCGTTCTTGAAGCGCATGTTCCAGGCGGAGAACTCGCCGGAGAGGCGGGTGACCAGCGGCACCTCGGCACGCACGTGCTCGAGGTCCTCCTCGGTGACGCGCACGCGGCGGCCGCGCGGCAGACCCTCCCACGGCTTCGAGGTGCGCGACGGCCAGGCGATGATGATGTTCTCGCCGAGGCCCTTCATGCTCTTGATGAGCTGCCCGTGCAGCCCCTCGCCGAACGCGAGCAGCAGCGTCACGGCGACCGTGCCCCAGACGATCCCGAACAGCGTCAAAAACGTCCGCAGCTTCTGGCTGCGCACGTCGCGCAGGAGCTGGAGGAGGTAGCTGCGCAGGGCCATGGGTCTCTCGTCGTCCCTTTCGTCCGGTTCCCGTCCGACCGCCTCGCGCTCGCGGCGGCTCGGGATGACACCCGCGCGCCGCCTGCGGCGCGCGGGTGTCAGTTGCCCGTGATCTGCTTCGGCGGGCGCTGCACCACCTGGTCGCCCTCGGCGAGCCCGTCGAGAACCTCGGTGTTGAGCCCGTCCGACAGGCCGACCTTGATCTCCTTCTTCGCGGGCTCCGCCTTCGGCTCGGCCGGCGGCAGCTCGACGAACGCCTTCTCCTTCTCGAACGTGATCAGGCGCTCGGGCAACACCAGGATCTCCTTCTTCTCCTGAATGATGATGTCGGCGTTGGCGGAGTACCCGGCGCGCAGGGTGGCGGCGCCGGCATCCTCGATCGCCACCTCGACGTCGAACAGCGTCGAGCCCTCCTTCTCCACCGCCTTGGGCGCGATGCGGGTCAACCGCCCCTGCACGGCGTTGTCGGGCAGCGCCCCGACCTTGATGCGGACCGGCATCCCTTCCTTGAGCTTGCCGACGTCGATCTCGTCGACGGTACCCTTGAAGAGGATCGTGCCCATATCCGCCATCGTCATCAGCGGCGTGCCGGCCTGGTAGGAGGTGAGCGGCACCACCGGGTCGCCGGGGTTGACGTGGCGCTGCAGCACGGTGCCGGACGCCGGGGCGCGGATCACCGAGTCGACGCCGCCGTGCGCGCGGGTGATCTTCCCTTCCTTGGTCAGCGCCAGCCGCTCGCGCGCCATCTCGAGCTCGATGCGCGCCTGGTCGAATGACTTGCGGGCCACGTCCGCCTGCTCCTGCGAGAGGATGCCGTCGGCGGTGAGCTTCTGGTTGCGGTCGTGGTCGAGCTTGGCCTTGGCGTAGGTGATCTCCGCCAGCTCGACCTTGCGCTCCACCTCGTTGAGCTCCATCGGCGTCGGGTCGGGAATGATGGTGAACAGCGGCTGCCCGAACTCGACGCGGTCGCCCACCTCGGCGAAGCACTCCTTGACGATGCCGGAGATCTGCGACTTCACCTGGATCTCCTGGCGGGGGACGACCTGGCCGGTGGCGAGCGCCTTGTCGACGATGGTGCCGCGCTCGACCTTGACCAGCTTGAGCCCGTCGTCCTTGCCCTTGCCGTCGCGCGCCGCGAGCACCGCCCCGGCCGCCACGCCGGCGACGACGAGGACGCCTAAGGTGATCTTCACGATCCTGCTCATTGCCGTCCGCCCTTCCAGCCGCCGGTCGGGAACTCGGTGTCGTCGCCCCCCGCGCCCCGGCCCGCTCTCTGGGGTACATACGAGAGAGCCGCACCGCAGGTTCGACCCTATACTTCGCCGGTGGACCCGGTGGTTCTCGTCGCGCTCGCTGTCTACGCCGCCGCGCTGCTCGCCGTGGCCCGGCGGGGGAGCGGGCGCACGGCGGTCGACTACCTGCTCGACGGCCGGCGGCTGACGCTGCCCGCCTTCGTCGCCACGCTCGTCTCGACGTGGTACGGCGGCGTGCTCGGCGTCGGCGAGTACGCCTACCGCTTCGGGATCTCCAACTGGCTCGTGATGGGGGTGCCGTACTACCTGGCGGCGCTCCTGTTCGCGTTCGTGCTCGCCGGCCGCGTGCGCGCCTCCGCCGCTCTCTCTATCCCCGACCAGCTCCGCGCCGCCTACGGCCCGGCGGCGGCGCGCGTCGGCGCCGGCCTGGTGCTGCTGCTCGCGGTGCCGGCGGCGTACGTGCTGATGCTCGGCGAGCTGCTCGAACTGTACGCCGGCATCGCGCTGCCGCTCGCGGTCGTGCTCGGCACCGCTTTCACCGTGGCCTACGTCGCGTTCGGCGGGTTCCGCGCCGTCGTCCGCACCAACGAGGTGCAGTTCGTGCTGATGTTCGCCGCATTCCTCGTCCTCCTCCCGGCCGCGCTGTGGCGGATCGGAGGCCCAGCCGCGCTGTGGTCGGCGCTGCCTGCCGCGAGCCGCGCATGGGACGGCGGCGCCGGCGCCCAGTACGTGGTGGTCTGGTACTTCATCGCGCTTCAGACGCTGGTCGATCCGACGTTCTACCAGCGCTGCTACGCCGCCGAGAGCCCCGCGACCGCCCGCCGCGGAATCCTGATCTCGGTGGGTTTCTGGGTGCTGTTCGACATGCTCACCACGTTCTCCGGGCTCGCCGCGCGGGTGCTGATGCCCGACCTCGCCGACCCCGCCATGGCCTACCCCGAGCTCGGGCGCCTGGTGCTGCCGCGCCTCGCCAACGCGCTGTTCGCGGTCGGGCTGTTCGCGACCGTGATGTCCACCGCGCACTCGTACCTGTTCCTCGGGGCCGCGACGCTCGGCCACGACGTCGCCCCCGAGCTCGCCGGCCGCGTCGACGAGCGCCGCTGGACGATGATCGGGCTCGCCGCCGTCGGCACCGCGGCGGTGACGATCGCCCTGGCACTGCGGAGCATCATCGGCATCTGGCACGACGTCGGCAGCGTCGTCACCGCGGCGCTGCTGCTGCCGCTGGCGCTCTCGCACTTCCCGCCGCAGTGGCGCTACGCCCCGCGGGCGGCCGCCCCGGCGATGCTCGCCGCCGCCGGCGTCTGCGTCGCCTGGCTGGTCGCCGCGCGCGGCGGCGGCGCCTACCCGCTCGGCGTCGAGCCGATCTTCCCGGCGCTCCTCGTCGCGGGGCTCGCGTGGCTCCTGCCGCGTGTGCCGCGGCGGCCACCGGCGCCGCGCCCGGCGCCGCCGGTGGCGGCAGCCGACCCCAAGCGCACGATCAGGAGCGACTGCGGCGGCGTCCGGCACGGCGCCGGCGAGGGCGAGCGCACGGTCGCCACCGACCGCGACCGCACCCGCATCGACCATGGCGACCGGACGGTCGTGGCGTCCCCTGCCCCCGCTCCGACCTCCGGCAGCGAGAACGACCGCACCCGCCGCCTGTCCTGACCCGCTCAGTGTTCAGAAGGTCCCTCCAAGAACCCCGGGAGCGCGGGCGCCCTCGCCCGCGCGGAGGTCCTGCTCTGCGGCGCCCGGGCCGGCGAGGGCGCCGGCCCTCCCACGTATCTTCATGGTCCGGGGTGAAGCGCGCCTCACAGAGACTCCGAGGACGCTTCCGTCACGCGCGGATTTTCGGGACCTGTAGATCCGGCGCCTCGCCGCGGGCGCGGCGGCAGGCCCGGTGGCGCCCGCGACATCACGCCGCAGCGGCGCCGCTTGCTACACTTGCCGCAGGGAGCCCGCCAATGTCGAGATCACCCCGTCGCCACGCGATCGTCCTCGTTCTTCTCGCGGCCGTCTGCACGGCCGCGGCAGCCGCCGCCCAGGAGGCGACACCGCTCGAGCGCGCGATCGCGGCATACGAGGCGCGCGCCGACGCCGCCCAGGCGAAGGCGGCGGTTGCGCTCTTCGCCGAGGCGGCGAAGGCCGACCAGGCCGCCTACGAGCCGCGCTGGCGCGGCGCCGCCGCGGCGTACTACTACGGCACGTACCCACGGGAGGACGCTCCCGACACGGAGAAGATGACGATTTTCCAGCGCGGCATCGACCTCGCCAAGGAGGCCGTCGCGCTGCAACCGAAGGGTGTCGAGGGGCACTTCTGGCTCGGCGTGCTGTACGGCGTCTACGGCGAGGCCAAGGGGATCATGAAGTCGCTGTCGCTGGTGCCCGAGATCAAGGAGGAGATGCGCATCTGCCTCGAGCTCGACCCCTCGTTCGAAGGGTGGGGCGCCGACCGCGTCCTCGGCCGCATGTTCTTCAAGCTGCCGTTCTTCAAGGGCGGCGACAACAAGAAGTCGATCGAGCACCTCGAGCGCTCGCTCGCCGGCGCTCCCACCAACGCGCTCACCCGCGTCTACCTCGCCGCCACCTACAAGTCGGAGGGAATGAAGGACAAGGCGCGCGAGCAGTGCCGGCACGTCGTCGACATGCAGCCCGACCCCCGCTGGGCGCCCGAGCACCCCTGGATCAGGCGCCAGGCCGAGGCGCTCCTGAAGAAGCTGTAGGGCGCCTTCCAGCTCCGACCTCGGCGCCCCGATCGAAGGCCGCGGCCGCAACACCGCACGGGTCTGGCCGTGGCCGCCGCGGTACGGGCATCGTTCCCGCGCCGCGGGGCTTGCCGGGCGCGGCGGGCGGCGGTACCGTGGCGGCGTGGGGGGAACGAACGCCTCGCCGCGCCCGCGCCTGTGGCACCTGCTGCTGCTCCTGCCGCTCGTCGCGGTGGCGCTGTGGATCGGCGAACGGTCGCGCCGCCTGCGCGACGACCCCGCCGAGGTGCTGCGCCACCTCAAGGCGGCACAGGCGCCGTCGCTCCCCGCGGCCGCCGCCGCCGGCGCCGCCGAGCGCACCGCGGTCGACGAGTACGACCGCGAGACGCTGTACGACTTCATCGACGGCGCCGCCGAGGGGTACATCGCCAACGGGTTCGAGCGCTGCGCCGCCGCCACCTACACCTTCGCCGACGCCGGCGCCGCTCTCGAGGTCGCCGCCGAGGTGTACCGCTTCGCCGCGGACGCCGGCGCCGCCGCGCAGCTCGCGGCCGAGCGCCCGGCGGCGGGCGGCGAGCCGACCGACGTGCCGGGGGCGGTCTCGGACGGCAGCGTCCTCCTCCTCGCCGACGGCCGCGACCTGCTCAAGCTCACCTCGCTCGCCCCCGGCGCCGCCGGTGCGCCGCACCTCGAGCGCCTGGCCGCGGCGTGGCGGCAGGAGCGCGCGCGATGAGCGATCCGGATGTCCCAGTCGTCGTGTCGCGCCGCGAGGCGTTGCTCCGGCTGTCCGCGACGGCGGTCGCCGCCGCCGCGCTCGGCGGCGGCGCGCTCGTGTTCCACAACCGCCGGACAACGTCGCCGAGCGCACCTCCGGTGCCCGACTGGCGGCGGCCGGACGCCGCCGGCGGTCGGAGCGCGACCGCCGCGCGCGGTGCCGACCCCGCCGCGAACGTGCGGCGGGCGATCGCGGCGCTCGGCGGCATCGAGCGCTTCGTCGCGCGCGGCGAGCGCGTGCTGATCAAGCCGAACGTCGGCTGGGACCGCCTTCCCGAGCAGGCTGCCAACACCGACCCCGAGGTGGTCGCCGAGCTGGTCCGGCTCTGCCTCGGCGCCGGCGCAGCGCGCGTCGTGGTGACCGACATCTCGTGCAACGACCCGCGCCGGTGCTTCGCGCGCTCCGGCATCGCCGGCGCGGCGGCGGCGGCGGGCGCCACGGTGATCGAGTCCAGCGCCCTGAAGATGGCCCCGGCGACGCTCGCCGGCGCCGCGGCCGGGCTCGAGGTGGTCGAGGAGCTGCTGCGCGCCGAGCGGGTGATCAACGTGCCCGTCGTCAAGCACCACTCGCTGTCGCGCGCCACACTCGGCATGAAGAACTGGTTCGGGGTGATCGGCACCGGCCGCAACCGCCTGCACCAGGACATTCACCGCGCGATCGCCGAGCTCGGCGCGACGTTCCGGCCGACGCTCACGGTCGTCGACGCCACCCGCGTGCTGCTCGCCGGCGGCCCGCAGGGCGGCTCGCTGGCCGACGTGCGCGCCGTCGGCGCCGTGGCCGCCGGCACCGACCCGGTGCTGTGCGACGCCTGGGGGGCGGCGCAGCTCGGCCTTCCGCCGGGGGCGCTCGGCTTCGTCCGCGAAGCCGAGCAGCGCGGGCTCGGCCGATCGGACCTCGCGCTCGTCGAGGAGCTGGGCTCGTCGTGATCTGGATCAGGCGTGTCCGCATCGTCTACCAGGCGTTCTTCCTGCTGCTGTTCCTGTGGATGCTGCAGCGGCTGGCGGCGGGCGATCCGCGCGACCTGCCGTTCGCGGCGTATTTCCACGCCGATCCGCTGGCGGCGATCGGCGTCACCTTCGCGTCGGGGACGCTGCCCGGCGCGCTCGTCTGGTTCCTCGCGCTCGCCGCCCTGACGCTGGTGTTCGGGCGGGTGTTCTGCGGCTGGATCTGCCCGCTCGGGACGCTGCAGCAGCTCTCCTCGTGGCTGCTCTCGCCGCGCTCGAAGCGCGAGAGCCTGCTGGTCAACCGCTACCGCCGCTGGTACGCGATCAAGTACTACGTGCTCGCCGCGTTGCTCGCCGGCGCACTGCTCGGCAGCCTGCAGACCGGACTGCTCGACCCCCTCTCGCTGCTCGCGCGCGGCCTCGCTTCCGGCGTCTGGCCGGTGCTGCCGGGCGGCCGGCCGGTGCCCGGCGGCTGGCTGGCGGCGCTGCTGCTGCTCGCGATCGTGGCGGCCGGCCGCTGGATCCCGCGCCTGTTCTGCCGCGCGCTCTGCCCGCTCGGGGCGCTGCTCGGGGTGCTCGCCCGCTTCTCGCTGTTCCGCATCGAGCGCCGCGGCGACGCCTGCACGAGCTGCGTGCTGTGCACGTTCGCCTGCCAGGGCGCCGACGAGCCGCTCAAGGAGCACCGCGTCGGCGAGTGCCACGTCTGCCTCAACTGCCTGCAGGGGTGCCCGGAGAACGCGATCGGCTACCGGCTGCTGCCGGCGCTGCCGGCGCCGCCGCCGAAGCCGGACCTGTCGCGGCGCTACCTGATCGGGAGCACGGTCGGGGCGCTCGCGGTATTCCCGATGCTGCGCGCCGCCGGCGGCGGCCGCGGCGCGGCGCGCGCCCGCCTGCTCCGCCCGCCGGGAGCGCTGCCGGAAGACGAGTTCCTCTCGCGTTGCGTCAAGTGCTCGCTGTGCCAGCAGGTGTGCCCGCCGCACGCGCTCCACCCCGCGATCTCCCAGGCCGGCGTCGAAGGGTTCTGGACGCCGGTGCTGATCCCCCGCCGCGGCTGGTGCGAGCTCGCCTGCACCCGCTGCGGCGAGGTGTGCCCGACCGGCGCGATCGCGCCGCTGACGGCGGCGCGCAAGGCCGGGTACGACGGCCGCCCGCCGGTGTCGATCGGCACCGCGTTCGTCGACCGCGGGCGCTGCCTGCCGTGGGCGATGGGGACGCCGTGCATCGTCTGCGAGGAGATGTGCCCGACCGACCCCAAGGCGATCTGGTTCGAGGAGGTCGACGAGCGCGGGCGCGACGGCCGCACCGTCCACCTGCAGCGGCCGCTGGTCGAGCCGTCGAAGTGCGTCGGCTGCGGCATCTGCGAGAACCGCTGCCCGGTCGGCGAGGAGGCGGCGATCCGCGTCTACTCGGTGGGCGAGACGCGCGACCCGCTCAACCGCATGGTGCTCGGCGCCGGCGCGCCGTTGTTGGAGGGGAGGTCTCGCGACCTCCCCTCGGCGCCGAAGTGAATTCGGCGCCTTCACCTCTCCGCGCCGGCGCCCCTGCCGGGGCGCCGGGCCGCCGAGGAACCGCGTTGGCGCTCGAGGGGGAGATCACGCGACCTCGGGCGCCGACATCAGCCGGCAGGCTCGCCTGCCCGTTGCAATTCGGCTCGTTCCGTCCTATTCCTAGTCTCGTGAAGGCGCATGCTCTCGCAGCGGGGGTGCTCATGCTCTCGACCACCGTCATGGCCGACGTCCGCCAACCGGCAGTGGCCGGCGGCTTCTACCCGGGGGAGAAGCAGGCGCTCGCGCGCCAGGTCGCGGCCATGCTGCCGGCGGCGCCGCCCGGGACCGCGGCGCCGGTGGCGGTGATCGCGCCGCACGCCGGCTACGTCTACTCGGGCGCCACCGCGGGAAAGGTATTCGCAGCGCTCAAGGGTGCGCGCGCGACGCGCGTCATCCTGCTCGGGCCGTCGCACCACGCCGGCTTCAGGGGCGGCGCGCTGCCGCCGGCGCGCACCACGGCGTTCGCCACGCCGCTCGGCGAGCTGCCGGTCGACCGCGACGCCGTGGCGACGCTGCGCCGCGACTCGCTCTTCCGCGGGCCGGAGGAGGCGCACGCCCCCGAGCACTGCCTCGAGGTCGAGCTGCCGTTCATCCAGGCGACGCTCGGCGCCGTGCCGATCGTGCCGATCCTCGTCGGCGCCTCGACCGACGACGAAACCGCGGTGGCGATGGCGCGCGCCCTCGCGCCGCTCCTCACCGCCGGCACGGTGGTCGTCGCCTCCACCGACTTCACCCACCACGGGCGCTCGTACGGGTACGCGCCGTTCCCGGCCGACCGGCAGCTCGAGGCGACCCTGCTCGACCTCGGCCGCGCCACCGCCGAGCGTGCCGCCGCGGTCGACGCCCGCGGCTTCGTCGCCCAGGTCGAGACGAGCGGCGACACCGTCTGCGGCGCCCGTCCGGTGCACGTCCTGCTGGAGCTGCTCGCGCACGCCTTCGCGGGCGCCGGGCAGGTCGTCGACGTCACCACGTCGGCGGCCGTTTCCGGCAGCGTCAGCCAGGTGGTGACCTATGCCGGCGTCGCCTTCACGGGCGCCTGGAAGGCGTGGCAGGACGACCCGCAGCCGCCCGGGCTCGGCACGCTCGACGCGGCCGAGCAGGCGGCGGCGCTGTCGCTCGCCCGCGCCACCCTCGACACCTACCTCAACCACGGCCCGGCGCTCGCGCGCTGGTTCGCGACGCATCAGGTGTCCGGCAACCTGCTGGCGCCCGCCGGGGTGTTCGTCACGCTGCACAACACCGGCGAGCGCGAGCAGCGGCTCGGCCGCCTGCGCGGCTGCATCGGCGTCATGGAGGCGCGCGAGCGCCTGGTCGACGCAATCCTCCACAACGCGGTCTCGGCGGCGCACGACCCGCGCTTCCCGGCGCTCGAGGCGAAGGAGCTGCCGGCGCTCGACCTCGAGGTCTCGGTGTTGTCGCCGCTCAAGCCGGTGCCGTCGGCCGACGCCATCGTGCTCGGCACCCACGGCGTCGTGCTCACGAAGGCCGGCCGCCGCGCCGTCTTCCTGCCGCAGGTGGCGACCGAGACCGGATGGGACCTGCCGACGTTCCTCTCGCACCTCTCGGCCAAGGCCGGCCTGTCCTCCGACGCCTGGCGCACGGGCGCCCGCTTCGAGGTGTTCACCGCCCAGGTGTTCGGCGAGCACCGGTAGGCGCGAGGCCCGAGGCGCGAGCAGGAGCAGGACACCGCGCCCGCAGCGCGGCACTGCCATTCCCTGAAGCCGCGGCGGAGCGCCGGCCCGCATCGGAACCCCATGTCTCCGACGGGCTCCTACCTCCTGCCGAACCAGCACCTCGGTGCGATGCGCGCCGCCGCGCGGAAGTGGTCTGCGGCCGCGCGCCGGTCGCCGAGCGCCGCGTCGATCTCGCCGTTCACCCGGTGCGCCAGCGCCGCCCACGCGAGCGCGAGCACGTCGGTGCGGCCCCGCCGTTCGACCGCCTCGAGCGCCCGGCTCGCGAGCGCCTGCCCCTCGGCCCCGCGACCGACCCGGACCAACGCCGCGGCGCGCAGGAGCTGCGCCAGCTCGCGACGCTCCGCGTGCGCGGCGAGCCCGTCTGCCTTCGCCGCGACCGCCTCAGCGCTGCCGCCACGCTCCAGCTCCGCCCACGCGGCCAGCACCGGCAGGTAGGCCTCGGTGGGAAACCCCTCCGCGTGACGCAGGACGTTGTCGTCCCAGTCGCCTCGCATGAAGGCCCAGAGAGCGGCGAAGCACTCCGACCTTCTGACCTCGTGGCTCGTGGCCTGGTCGGCTGCCTGGAGGAACGCGAGGACCTTCGCCAGCTCCGCCGCGTCACCCTCGAGCGAGGCGACTGCCGCCCACGCCAGCTCCGCGTCGTACGGGCTCCTACCGGCCGTCTGCACGCGGGTGGCGCGCGCCAGCTCGGCCAGCGCCGCGCGCCGCTCGCCGGCGATCGCGAGCTGCTCGCCGAGCCGGAGCTGGCGGTCGCGATCCTCGGGCAGCAGGTCCAGGCCCTCGCGCAGCAGGGCGATGGCTTCCCGGTGCTCGCCAGCCGTGGCGAGCGAGCGCGCCAGGAGCAGGTCCGCGGCGAGGCGCATGGGCGGCTCGGCGAGGACGTCCGCATGCCCCGACCGGAGCGCCGCGATCACCCCGGACGACCGCCCGGCCTCGATCTCCCGGCACAGCACGGAGAGGTCGTCCCAGAACCGACGCCGCGCTCCGGC
The DNA here is from genome assembly GCA_964594125.1 of uncultured Thermoanaerobaculia bacterium. Classification (GTDB taxonomy): domain Bacteria; phylum Acidobacteriota; class Thermoanaerobaculia; order Thermoanaerobaculales; family Thermoanaerobaculaceae; genus CAVRZJ01. The sequence goes on from CAZQLL010000003.1 coordinate 19,385, forward strand.
GCCCATCCCGAACGACGGGGCGCCTTCCGGGTTGCCGTCGCGGTCGAGGCGCCGCCGGATCGTCCCGAGCCGCAGCACGATGCCGTCGGCGCCGGCGCCGAGCAGCTCGTCGCCTCCGCCGCGCGGCCCGAGCAGCGTGTACGACGCAACGGTGCGGACGCCGCTGAAGATCGCCTGGCTCCACGAGGCAAGCAGGTCGGGCGAGGTTCCACCGACATAGCCCTCTCCGGCGGACTGACCTCGGCTGGGCCTCAGGATCGCCACCGCGACCTGCCAGCCGAGCGGGTTGTTCTGCCCGACGACGACCATCTCGTTGGCACCGTCACCGTCGAGGTCGGTCGTGCGCACCGTGTGCAGGTGCCCCGAGTTCAGGAGGAGGTTCGACGGGTTGATCCCTGCCCGAGGGTTCCATACCCCGACCACCGTGGGATACCAGTACTGGTGGCTGGTCACCCATCCCAGCTCCGGGCAGCGGTCGCCGTCGAGGTCCAGCGCCAACGGCTTCGCCCCGAGGATGCGATCGGCGAAGACGTCGTTCGGCGGCGTCAGCACGCCCGAGCCGCTTGCGTACGACGCTTGCTGTCTTCCCAGACTGTCGAGGAGCACCAAGTCGGTGGTCGAAGTGGGCTGCCCGTCGGGCGCCGTGAGCCCCACCGCCACCTCGGGCGCGGAATCGCCGATGAAGTCGCCCATGAGGGCCACTGGCCGCAGCTCGGCGAACGACCGCTCCCACAGCGTTCGACCGCGAGCATCGCGCCCTGCAAGCGTGTGGTCTGTCACCGTGACGCTCGCCAGCCGATCCCGTTCCGAGTAGCGGTACGCAGCCACAGCCGCCGCCGCGACCGGGACCACCGCGCACGCCAGCACCGCAACCCGCCGCATCGTGCGCGGCGAGACCCGCGCGCGCCGCCGCGCGAGAGCGTCCGCCGCACCCGTCGCCGATCGGAAACGGTCGCGCGGCGTCTTCTCGAGCAGGCGGAGGATGAACCCCGCCAGCCACGCCGGGCATCGCGGCTGCGCCTTGCGCGGGTCGCCCGCGGCCTCCGTGAGGTGCTTGTTCGCAACGTCGTACTCCGAGGTTCCGGAAAACGGCAGCGCCCCGGTCACGAGCTGGTACAGCGTCACGCCGAGGCCGTACAGGTCGGCCGCGGGCGTCGGCGGAGCGCCGCGGATCTGCTCCGGGCTCATGTACGCCGGCGTCCCGACCGCCGCCAGCGTCTTCGTCAGCCCGCGGTCGTCGTCGAGCGGACGCGCCAGCCCGAGATCCGCCAGCCGCACGCGCCCGTCGCTGTCCACGAGCAGATTCGACGGCTTGACGTCGCGGTGGACGACGCCGTGCTCGTGGAGGTACGCGAGCACCTCGAGCACCTGCTCCGCCACCCGCACCACCTCGTCGACCGGCAGCGGTCCGGCTTCGAGCCGTTGCGCCAGACTGCCCTCGGGAATCCACTCCATCGCCACGGCGAGCCGCTCGCCGCCGTCGACCAGCTCGAACACCCGCACCAGCCCCGGGTGCTGCAGCGTCCGCCCGAGCAGCACCTCGCGCCGCAACCGCTCTCGCTGCGTCTCGGTGAGGTCGGCCTTGAACACCTTGATTGCGACCAGCGTGTCGAGCTCCGCGTCGCGCGCCAGCCACACCGTAGCCTGCCCGCCTCGCCCGATCTCCCGCTGCACCTGCCAGCGAGTGGGCAAGGTTGGCGCACCCGCTGCTGCGGGAGCTGCAGAGCCACCCAGCGTCGCGGTGTCTTCGCGGTCGACAGAGGCTGTGGTCACCCGCCCGGGATTATACGAGCGGCGTGCAACGCTGGGACATTCCTACGATCTCCGCGGCCATCGGCCCTGCGCTGCATCAGAGCCTGCATCCTGCCGATGAGCCGGGCGAGTCGCAGTGTGGGCACCTGAGGGCGAGCGGCGCGGCGCCCGGCGCGGGCGTGGTCATCAAGGGTCCTCGGTGGCTCCTGGGCGGCACGAGCCCGGGTCACACCAGGGTCGCCGCCCCTCCCCCGGCCCCGGTGGTAGCATGAGGCGATGTCGGAGACGGCCAGAAAGCTCGCCACCTACGCAGATATCTCTCACCTCCCCGAAGGTGAGAACGTCGAGATTATTGCCGGCGAGATCATCGTGTCGCCGCGGTCGAAGCCTGCTCACGGATTGGCGCAGGCGGCCCTCTCGTGGTCCGTGGCCGGTCCATTCGGGTTCCGCGATGATCCCGGTGGCTGGTGGATCGTCGTTGAGGTCGAGGTCGAGCTCGGCCGCCACGATGTGTACATTCCTGACCTCGCCGGCTGGAGGCGCGCGCGTGTACCGATCTTCCCCGATGACCGGCCGGTCACCGTCGTGCCTGACTGGGTGTGCGAGGTGCTCTCGCCGAGCACGGGCCGCATCGACCGGGTGAAGAAGGCCCACGGCTACCTCGAAGGCGGCGTCCCGTTCTTCTGGATCGTCGACCTCGAGGGCCGCGTGCTCGAGGCGTTCGAGGCGCGCGACGGCTCGTGGGTGCGGCTCGGCGCCTGGGGAGACGGCGATTCGGCGCGCATCCCGCCGTTCGATGCCGTGGAGATCGCCATTTCGCCGTTGTTCCCGCCGCCGCCACCCGAGAACCCGTAGGAGCGACATTCCTGTCGCGACGTCGTGGCCCGCGGCGAGGTCGGGGCAGGAATGCCCCTCCTACGACCGGCGGTGGGCGTTGCCTTTTCGGGCGGCAGGCGGTATTCCTACTCGCGGGGGTGACAATGTCGAGACGGCTGACGCGGCGGGAGCTGGCGGCGCTGGTGGGAGCGGGGGCGCTGGCGGCGCCGCTGCTGGCGAGGGAGAGCGCGGGCGAGACGCCCGCACCACAACGGCAGAGCACCGCCGGCGCGACGCCCGCAGCACAGAACGCAGGTGCGGCACCGGCGGGCAACCGTGGTCGGGTCGGCGTTGCGGCGCTGGCGCCGCCGGCGGAGGGAGTGGCGCTGGCGCCGGCAGCGGCGCGCAGGGCTATCGAGGCGGCGCTCGTGGCGGCCACCGGCGCAGCGAGTGCGGTTGCGGCGGCGAAGGCGCTGTTCAGGCCGGCGGACACCGTCGGCATCAAGGTGAGCTGCATCGCCGGGGCCGCCATGTCGCCGCGGGTGGAGCTGGTCGACGCGCTGGCGGCGGTGATTGCCGAGGCCGGCGTGGCCCCGGCCCGCATCGTCGTGTTCGAGCGCTTGGCGCGCGAACTCAAGCGCGCCGGCTACACGGTGCGCACGGAAGGCGGGCCGTATCGCTGCGTCGGCATCGACAACGACTACGACACCGAGGTGTCGACGTCGGGCGAGATCGGCTCGTGCTTCGCCCGGCTGGTGTCGACCACCTGCACCGCGCTGGTGTCGTTCGGCGTCGTCAAGGACCACAACCTGGCCGGCGTCTCCGGCGGAATGAAGAACTGGTACGGCGTCATTCACAACCCGAGCAAGTACCACGACAGGAACTGCAACCCGTACGTCGCGGACGTGGCGAACCACCCGTTCCTGCGCGACAAGGTGCGGCTGACGGTGCTCGACGGCGTGGTCGCGCAGTGCAACGGCGGCCCCGGCTACCGGCCCGAGGCGACGTTCCCGCTCGGCCTCGTCGCCGCGTCGACCGACCAGGTGGCGATCGACGCATGGGCGTGGAAGATCATCGACGCCGAGCGCGCGCGCCGCGGGCTGCCGCTGCTCGCCGCCGCCAACCGCGCGCCGTCGTTCCTCGCCACCGCCGCGCGTTACGGCCTCGGCGTCGGCGATCCGGCGGCGATCAGGGAGGTCCGCGCGTGACATCGCGACGGTGGGCTGCCGGCGCGCCGGCGCCCAGTGACAGGGAGCGCGCGCTGAGCGCGCGCCCCACATCGGCCCTGCCGAGGGAAAGCGAAGGCACGCAGACCGCGCGCCCCATCTCGTCTTTGGGAACGGGTGGCCTGAACCGCAGGCGGGCGCTGGCTCTTGTCGCTACAGCCGCTGCCGCGGCGGCGCTTCCCCGGAGGAGCGAGGCGGCGGCACAGCGGGTCGGTGCCGCCGTCGACCCCGACGAGCTGCCGGCGCGCGAGGCGTCCTGGTACAAGAAGCTCCCCGACATGATGGTCGAGTGCCAGCTCTGCCCGCGCGGCTGCCAGGTCGCAGACACCGAGCGCGGCTCCTGCGGCGTGCGCGAGAACCGGCGCGGCACCTACTACACGCTGGTTCACGGCCTGCCGTGCACGATCCACGTCGACCCGATCGAGAAGAAGCCGTTCTTCCACGTGCGCCCGGGCGAGCGCGCCCTCTCGTACGCCACCGCGGGGTGCAACGTGGAGTGCAAGTTCTGCCAGAACTGGGAGATCTCGCAGTACCGCCCGGAGCAGGTGAAGAGCGTGTGGCTGCCGCCCGGCGACCTCGCCGACGCCGCGCGCCGCGCCGGCGCGCCGTTCCTGTCCGCCACCTACTCGGAGCCGACGGTTTTCTGGGAGTACGTGCGCGACGCCGCGGTCGAGGGGCGGCGGCTCGGCGTCCGCTCGACGGTGGTGAGCAACGGGTACATCCAGGAGCAGCCGCTCAAGGAGGTGCTCCCCTGGCTCACCGCCTACAAGGTCGACCTCAAGTCGTTCCGCGAGGCGTTCTACCGCGACGTCGTACGCGGCGAGCTGAAGCCGGTCCTGAAGACGCTCGAGGCGATCCGGGCGGCCGGCGTCTGGCTCGAGATCGTGGTGCTGCTGATCCCGACGCTCAACGACTCCGCGGAGGAGGCGCGCGACCTCGCGCGCTGGGTCAAGGCGACGCTCGGCCCCGACGTGCCCGTGCACTTCACCCGCTTCCACCCCACCTACCGGCTCACCAACCTGCCGCCGACGCCGGTCGCCACGCTGGAGCGCGCGTGGCGGGCGGCGCAGGCCGAGGGGCTGCACTTCGCCTACCTCGGCAACGTCCCCGGCCACCCGGGCGAGAGCACATACTGCCCCGGCTGCGGCGCGACGCTGATCGAGCGCGTCGGCTTCGAGGTGGTGAAGAACGCGCTCAAGAAGGGCGCCTGCCCCGCGTGCAACCGCTCCATCCCCGGCGTGTGGACGTAGGCGTGCACTCACCCTTCGGACGCCACGTTGCGGTCGTTGCCACGAGGTATAACTTGAGTTATACTACTCTCATGAAAACTGCGATCTCGATACCGGAGCCCGTCTTCGAAGCGGCCGAGGAGCTGGCGCACGAGCTCGGCGTATCGCGGAGCGCGCTCTACTCCGAGGCTATCCGCGAATACGTAACGACGCGTTCGAGAGCGCGTGTGACCGAGGCGCTCGACCGGGTTTATGGCACCTCGCCCGCGCACCTCGATGAGACGCTCGCGGCCATGCAGACTTCGGCGATCGCTCGAACGGAAGAATGGTAATTCACCGCGGCGAGGTATGGTGGGCAACGCTCCCGATGCCAGTGGGCTCCGGCCCTGGCGGGCGTCGTCCTGTTCTCGTCGTCCAGTCGAACCCTTTCAACAGGAGCAGGATCCAGACCGTGCTCGTTGTCGCTCTGTCGACCAACGTCGGCCTCGCCGACGCTCCGGGGAACGTCGTGCTCGCCGCACACGAGACCGCCCTGCCCCGGGACTCCGTGGCCAACGTCTCACAGGTGTTGACGATAGACCGCTCGACCCTGACTGAACGCGCCCGGTCGCTCAGGCCGGCGCTCATGGCCCGCGTGGATACAGGGCTCAGGCTGGCGCTCGGGCTCGACTAGTTCAGATCGTCTGACTTCCCCCCCAACGAAGAGTGAGCGCGCGCGTGTGCCCGCCTGACTCGCGGGCGTGAGCCCGGAGCTGAAAGCCCCTCCTACGGAGCGGGGACGGCAAGCGGTACGACGTAGAACAGCACGGCGAAAAAGTGCAGCGCCGAGCCGGTGAGCACGAAGAAGTGCCACACCGCGTGGCTGTACCTCACCCGCTTCGCGGCGTAGAAAGCGACGCCGACCGTGTAGGCGACGCCGCCGGCCACCAGCAGCAGGATGCCACCGAGCGCCACGGAGCGGCCGAGCGGCCGCGCCGCGACCATCACCAGCCACCCCATCGCCCCATAGGCGATCACGGAGAGCACTCTCCAGCGCCCGAGCAGCGTCGCCTTGAAGACGATCCCGAGCACCGCCAGCCCCCACACGACGCCGAACAGCGTCCACCCCCAGGGGCCACGCAGGTTGACCAGGCAGAACGGGGTGTACGTGCCGGCGATCAGCAGGAAGATCGCCGAATGGTCGATGACGCGCAGCACCTGCTTGGCGCGCACGAACGTGCCGGGGATCGCGTGGTACACGGTCGATGCGGTGTACGCGAGCACCAGTGTCGCGCCGAAGACGCTGCACGAGACGACGTGCCAGGCGTCGCCGCGGAGCGCCGCGAAGGCGACGAGGACCGTGAGGCCGGCGATCGACAGCACGATGCCGACGCCATGCGTGACGCTGTGGGCGATCTCCTCGCCGAGCGAGTACCCGGGTTGCGTAACAGCGGCGGCCATCGCGATCGACTGAACCTCTGTTCAGCGGATCATAGCAGCGGCGCGGATGCGGTCACCGCGCACGGGAGGCGAACTCGCTCCACACAGCCCGCTCGAGCACGCGCACCAGGTCGTCGCTGTGGCGCCGCAGGGCGTGCGCCACGGCGAGCGCCGAGCGCAGCGTCTCCATGTGCGCGTTGGCTTCGTGGTCGAGGTCGATGCGACGCATCGCCCAGTCCGGGAAGATCCGCGAAGGAGCGCCATCCTGGGACGCCAGGAGCACGACGTCCTCGTGGCGCGGGTCGGCCTCGATGGCGGCCCAGAGCTGGTCGACCACCTCGCGCGGCCCCTCCAGGATCTGGAAGAAGACGCCGCCTCCGGTCATCAGCACGCCGGTGACGCCGAGCTCCTGGTTGCGGAGCGCCGCCTTCCGGCCGATCTCCTCGACCTCGGCGTGCGTCAACGCCCGCGAGAAACGGCTGATGTACTTGATCCTCTTGAGCATGGCTCCACCTCCGCGTCGCCCGGGAGCGCCGTCGCCGCTCCCGTCCGTCCGATGCCCTACCCCGACCCCGGCGGTCGGGGGTCGACCGCACTCCGCTCGGCGCCGATGCCCGCTCCGAGCGCCGTGGCGGCGCGCAACAGCCCGCCCGCCCCGTCCTCGGTGAACCCGCCCGCGTCGAACCACGCCACGACGCCTGCGGCATCGACGAGGACGACATGGGTAGTGTAGCCGCCGCGGTCGCCGAGGAACGCCCGCAGCTCCGGAGCGTCCCGGTACAGCGTGACGACCTTGCCCCAGAGCTCGCGCGGCACGCCGCCGCGCATGCCGCCGTCGATCCAGCCGGCGAGCGGCCGCCACACCGGGTTGGCGATCGTCGGCACCTCGAGCCAGCGCAGCGCGGGCAACTCGCGTTCGACGAGATCGCGCCAGCGGTCGACGTCGCGCTGGGTCTGCCTCCGGTAGGCGACCAGCAGCACCGCCGGCCCACCGGCGAGGTCCTCGGGAAGCCGCACCTCGGTGCCGTCGAGCGCGTGCCCGACCACCGGCGGCAGGCGTTTCCCGAGCGGGGACGGCGGCACACCCGTCTCCCCGCCGCTCACGGCCGGCCGCCCCGCAGCCGCGACCAGCGCTGCAGCGAGCACGAGCCCGTATCGCACCTGCACATCGCACCCCCGCAACGACGTCTCGGCCCGCGGCCTCCGACGCCGACCGCAGCGCTCGCGGTCGCGCACGGCACGTTTCCGCGACGATCGCCGTTCCTGTCCCTTTTCCTCGGAGAAACCTCCGGCCGTCGCGTTTGTTCCCGCGACGGCCGTCTCCGTACCGCCGCCGCGACGCACCCCGACGCTCGGAGCTTGTGAAGAAACCCCTTCACAAGCTCTGACCATCTCGCCGGAGGAGCGGGCGGCTGCCCGCCCGTCGCCCGCGACGTGAAGTCGCGGGCTTCACCCCGCCGCCGAGCCGCCGGCTCGGCGACCGAGAGGTTGTGCTCTTTCACAACCTCTCAGTCGGTCAGGTAGATGTGGACCGTGACGCTCGCCGCCTTGTCACTGGCGTTGTAGACGTACACGCGGTAGTTCGGGTACGCGACGGCGAAGCGCACCGGCTTGGCGGCGAAGTACGGTGAGCCGCCGCCGGAAGGCGTTACCTTCGACTCCTCGGCGAGCAGAAACTGCCCCTTCTCCGCGAGCGCGCGCAGCACCCTGTCCTCCTCCGGGAGGAGGACGACGCCGATGTCCCCCGGTCGCTGCGGCTGGCCCTTGAGCTCGCCGAGCAGGCTCACCGTGGCGTACGAGAACCCGTCGGTGGTCACGGTGCCGGCCTCGACCCAGTGGTTGGTGTCGTCGCGCCGCACCGGCGGCACGACGACGTCACCGAGCGACTGCAGCGAGGTGTCCTGGATCGGCCCGCGCACCGACACCGCCCCCTCGACCCTGAACGTGGCCGGAAAGTTGGTCACCGTGACCGGCACCACCTCGCCCGCGTCGCGCGGCGCCTGGGCAGGGACGGCGACAGCGATGCAGACGAGAACGACGGCGAGCGATCCAACGAGATAGGCGATCCGCGAGCGCATGTACACCTCCGGCGTCGTCGATTCTACGGCGCGGGCGGCGACGGCGTTGTGCGCCGGCGCACCCCGAGCGCACCCGTTCGTTCCTGCCGACCCCACGAAGCCGGCGCGGAGCGCCGACCCCCCCGTCCCGCCGGCAGAACCGATGTGGAGCGCGCGCTTGAGCGCGCGCTGGTGCAACCCCGCCGAGTCTCCGAACTCTGCCCGGAGCGCCGGCCCTGCACTCGTCCCGCCGGCGGTGCCGCTGCGGGGCGCAGGGTTGAGCGCGCCCAGGCGCCCGCCGCTCCTACTGCAGCAACGTGAGCAGGCCGCCGGCGGCGATCGCGGTGCCGATGACGCCGGCCACGTTGGGACCCATGGCGTACATCAGCAGGTAGTTGTCGGGGTCGGCCTCCTGCCCGACGGTGTGCGCGACGCGCGCCGCCATCGGCACCGCGGAGACGCCGGCGGCGCCGATCAGCGGGTTGACCGGGGTGCCGGGGAGCCTCGACATCAGCTTGGCGAGCAGCACGCCGCCGGCGGTCGAGAAGGCGAACGCGACGCACCCGAGCACGAGGATTTTGATCGTGCCCGTGCGCAGGAAGCTGTTGCCGTCCATGGTGACGCCCACGCACAGCCCGAGCACGATCGTGATCAGGTTGATCAGCTCGTTCTGCGCCGAGCGCGTCAGCCGCTCGGTGACGCCGCACTCGCGCAGCAGGTTGCCGAACATCAACAGGCCGATCAGCGCGGTCGCGGCCGGGACGAGCAGCGCGCCGACGACCGTCACCGCGATCGGGAAGACGATGCGCAGCCAGCGCGGTACGTCGAAGTCGCCGGTCATGCGGATTCGGCGCTCCTTCTCGGTGGTCAGCAGGCGCATGATCGGCGGCTGGATCAGCGGCACCAGCGCCATGTACGAGTACGCCGAGACGGCGATCGGCCCGAGCAGGTGCGGCGCCAGCTTCATCGTCAGGTAGATCGACGTGGGGCCGTCGGCGCCGCCGATGATGCCGATCGACGCCGCCTCGGGCAGCGTGAACCCGAGCAGGGTGGCGAAGACGAACGCCGCGAACACACCAAGCTGCGCCGCGGCGCCGAGGATCAGCGTCTTCGGGTTGGCGAGCAGCGGCCCGAAGTCGGTGAGCGCGCCGAGGCCGAGAAAGATGAGCGGCGGAAAGATCTCGAGACGCACGCCGTACGAGAGGTAGTGGAACAACCCGCCCATCTCCTCGCCGTGCGGCGCCGCCATCAGCCCGTTGAGCGGCAGGTTGGCCATCAGGCAGCCGAAGCCGATGGGAACCAGCAGCAGCGGTTCGAACCCCTTCCTGATCGCGAGCCAGAGCAGGACGAACGCGACGGCGATCATCGCCGCCTCGCGGAACGTCATGTGCGCCAGGCCGGTCGCTGCGAACAGCTCGCTCACGTCACGCCCCCGAAGCGTAGCGGATGAGCGGGTCGCCGACCTGCACCGCGTCGTCGGCGGCGACCAGCACCTCGGCGATCTCGCCCGAGCGCGGTGCGTAGATGTAGGTATCCATCTTCATCGCATCGAGCAGGATGACCGGCGTCTTGCCCTCGACGTGCGTACCCGCCTGCACGAACACCTTCTGCACCGTGCCGGCGATCGGCGACAGGATCACGTCGGGGTCCTGCGGACCGGCCGGAACCGGCGGCGCCGCCGGCGCCGCGGCCGGCGCCGCCGCGGCAGGCGCGGCGGCCGCCCGCTTCGGCAGCACCGAGCGGACCGGCGGCGGCGGCAGCGGGCCGCCGAGCCCCGGACCGGAAGCGACCTGCTCGTCGTCCTCCAGCACCTCCACCAGCACCTCGTAGACCTTCTTCTCGACGGTGATGCGCAGTTTCTTCATGGTTCGGCCTCTCCCGGTTTCACCGCAGCGCCCGCCGGCCGTCCTGCACGCGGAGGGCCGCGCTCGCGCACACACGCGATGCGGCGGGAGCGTGGGCGCCCTCGCCCGCGCGGCCGGCGCACGCAGCACAGTCCGGGTCGGCGAGGGCGCCGACCCTCCAATGTCTATCAGGGCGAGCGGCAGAACGGCGTCGGGTCACGAGGGCTGCCTCGGCTGCACCCTGTGCGTGAGCAGCAGATCCATCCGCCCGACCTTGAGCCAGGCCTCGTCGCCGCGCTCGCGGTGGACGTGGATCCTGTGGATGCGCGCCGGCCGTCCGAGCGCGGCGTGCACGGCGGCTGCGAGAACAGCCACCGTCCGCGGGTCGATCCCACCCTGCGGAGCCGGCGCCGAGGCTCGCGCGGCGCGCCGCGAGGCGGCGTTCTTCACCGCGTTGAGCGCATACACCAGCGCCGTCAGGATGCCCATGCCCGTGAAGACGAGGGCGAACGCGACGGCGACGACCTCGAGCGCCTCGGTCATAGCGGGATGTTGCCGTGCTTCTTCTGCGGCCGCAGATCGCGCTTGGTGCGCAGGATGCCGAGCCGCTCGATGACCAGCCGCCGCGTCCACGACGGGCGGATGACGTCGTCGATGTGCAGCGCCTCGGCGGCGCGGTACGGGTTGGCGTGGGCGGCGCGGTACTCGGCCGCCTTCTCGGCGAGGAACTCCTTCTTGTTCTTCGCCTTCTCGAGCTCCTTGCGGTACAGCACCCCGGCGGCGCCCTCGGGACCCATCACCGCGATCTCGGCGGTCGGCCAGGCGAGCACGGAGTCGGCGCCCATGTCGCGCGAGCACATCGCGAGGTACGCGCCGCCGTACGCCTTGCGCAGGATGATCGTCACCTTCGGCACCGTGATCGACGCGTACGCGAACAGCATCTTGGCGCCGTGCCGGATGATGCCGCCGTGCTCCTGCGCCACCCCGGGAAGGAAACCGGGCACGTCGACGAGCGTGATCAGCGGCACGTTGTAGACGTTGCAGGTGCGGATGAAGCGCGCCGCCTTGTCCGAGGCGTTGATGTCGAGGACGCCGGCGAGCACCATCGGCTGGTTGGCGACGACGCCGACGACGATCCCGGCCATGCGGGCGAAGCCGACCACGAGGTTGGGCGCGTAGGCCGGCTGGATCTCGAAGAAGGTGCCGGGGTCGGCCAGCCGCTCGATCACCTGCTTCACGTCGTACGCCTGCCGCGGGTCCTCGGGGATGACCCAGTCGAGCGCCTCGTCGTCGGTGACGCCCTCGCCGAACGGGAGGTCGGGAGGGTTCTCCATGTTGTTCGACGGCAGGTACGACAGCAGCGCCTTGACGAGGTCGACGGCGTGCGCATCGTCGTTCGCCACCAGGTGGACGTTGCCGGCGATCGCCGCCTGCGCCCCCGCCCCCCCGAGCTCGTCCTCGCTGATCACCTCGCCCGTCGCCGCCTTGATCACCTCCGGCCCGGCGATGAACATGTGCGCGGTCCGGTCCACCATCACGATGAAATCGGTGAGCGCCGGCGAGTACGCCGCGCCGCCGGCGCACGGCCCCGCGACCACCGAGATCTGGGGCGCGACGCCCGAGAGCAGCACGTTGTGGTAGAAAATCTTGCCGTAGCCCGACAGGGAGTCGACGCCCTCCTGGATGCGGGCGCCGCCGGAGTCGTTGAACCCCACCACCGGCGAGCCGCACTTGAGCGCCGCCCACATGCACTCGACGATCTTCTCGGCGTGCATCTTGCCGACCGCGCCGCCGCCGACCGTGAAGTCCTGCGAGAACGCCAGCACCGGACGCCCGAGCACCTCGCCCTTGCCGGTCACCACGCCGTCGCCCGGGAACTCCTTGCCGCCGAGGTCGGCGTTGCGGTTCTTCACCCAGAGACCGAACTCGACGAAGCTGTCGGGGTCGAACAGCAGCGCCAGGCGCTCCCGCGCCGACAGCTTCCCCTGTGCGTGCTGCCTGTCGAGGCGCTCCTGGCCGCCGCCGGCCTGCAGCTCCGCCCGCCGGCGGTCCAGCTCCTCGAAACGACGCCCCTCCGCCATCACCACACCCTCCCCGCTGGGGGAGTATACCACCCATTGTGAGAGATTTCACAAACAGATCATCGCGACGATGCGCTCCAGGCACTCGGCGTCGACCGCGTCGAAGTGGCCGTGGCGGATCGAGTCGATGTCGAGCACGCCGGCGATCGCGCCGCCGGCGTCGCGCAGCGGCACGACGATCTCGGAGTTGGAGCGCGAGTCGCACGCGATGTGGCCGGGGAACGCATGGACGTCCGGCACCAGCACGGTTTCTCCGCGGTCGATCCCGGCCCAGCAGACACCCGTATGCCGCTTGAGGACCAGGCACGCGAGCGGCCCCTGGTACGGCCCCACCACGAGGTCGCCGCCGCGCAGCAGGTAGAAGCCGGTCCACAGGAAGCCGGCCATCTTGTGGTGCAGCAGCGCCGCGGCGGTGGCCATGCGCGCGATCGGGTCGGGCGTGTCCGCGAAGCGCTCCGCGAGCTGCGCCGCGATGCGCTCGTACCGCCGCCGCTTGGCGTCGCCGTCGAGCCGCGCGCCGCCCTCATGTGCCGTCGTGACCATCGCTCTCCTCCTCGGCGGCGAGCCGCCGCCGCGCCGCCGCGACCGCGAGCGCCGCCGCCGCGCCCAACGCCGCAAGGCCGAGCGCGGTGGCGCGCATTCCCGCGACCGGCAGCGCCGCCACCCCGACGGCGATCGCGCCGAGCGCCGCTCCCGCCTCGTCGGCGGCGAACGCGCGCCCGGCGCCCGCCCCGCCGGCCAGCCGCGCGACGCCCGGGAACGCGGCGCCGGTGCACGCCCCCGCGGCCAGCAGCAGCGGCAGGCACGCCGCGCGAGGGTACTCCAGCGGCACCCCGGCGGCCACCAGGAGCGAAACCCCGCACCCTGCGCCCAGCGCGGCGAGCAGGCGCGCGACGGCGCCCGCGGGGTCGTGCCGCCGCCACCAGCACCCCACCGCCGTGCCGGCCATGAACGCCGCCGACAGCGCGCCGACCTCGGCGTACACCGAGCCGAGCGTCGCCTGCCAGGCGGTCAGCAGCAGCAGCCACCAGCCGATCCCGACCAGACCCACCGCCGCCCCGGCCGCGATCCCGGCACTCCGTTCGCGGCGGCCGGCCACGAGGATCGCGACGACAGCCGCCGCGGCGGCGCCGGCGAGAGCGATCCGTCCCCGCCGCTCCAACCACGCCAGCGCCTGGCGCACGGCCGGCGCGACCCGCGCCTCCCGCACGGCGACCGCCGCCAGCACGGCCGCCGGCCGCTCGCGCCGGGTCGGCCGCGACGGCGCCGCGGCGATGAAGTCGGCCAGCGGGGCCGCCCGCCCGGGGTCGAGCAGCACCCGCAGCCACGCCTCGCCGAACGCGCCGCCGGGCGAGCCGCGCTCGCGCCAGCGCGCCGCCAGCCGGTCCGCGCCGAGGTCGAGATCGGCGCGGCGCGCGGCGGCGAGGAGCAGGACCTCCTCGCCGGGCACCGCGGCGACCGCCGGGAGCGCGGCGCCGAGCGTGCCGGCAACCGCCGCGACCAGCCGGCCGCCGGCGCCGCCGAGGTAGGTGTCGGAGACGCCGACGCGCACCGCGACGACGCCGCCCGGCGCCAGCGCGGCGGCACATCCGCGCAGGAACTCCAGCGTGCGGGTGCGGGCGCGCCGCACCGAGGTCGGGTCGCCGTCGAGCAGCAGGATGAGGTCCCACGGGCCGCCGCGCGCGACCGCGCGCAGCGGGTCGGCGGCGCTCGCCGCCACCCGCGGGTCGGCGAGCGCCGCCGCCATCGCCACGCCATACCAGCGCGGCAGCGCGGCAAGCAGCGCCGGGTCCGCCTCGACCACGTCGAGCCGCGCGACCGGGTGCGCGAGCAACGCCGGCAGCATCCCGGCGGCGGCGGCGCCGACCGCCAGCACGCGCGCGGGGCGCGGATGCAGCAGCATCAGCAGGTGGGCCCGCGGCCCGGCGCCCCAGGGGTCCGGAAAGGTGCCGAGCAGCGCGCCGTCGCCGTACAGCACGGCCGGTGCTCCCGCCGCCAGCTCGAGACGCTGATGCCGCGTCTCCCGCCAGGCGGCGAGCGCTCCCGGGCGCCCGCTCCACCGCCACCCGGCGCGCGCCAGCAGCTCGGCCGCCGGCGCGGCCGCACCGACGCAGGCGAGCAGCGCGGCGGCGGCGAGCCGGAGGCGCCCGGCGGCCACGAGCAGCGCCCCGCCGGCGACCCCGGCGGCGACCAGCAGCGCCGCCAGCGAGCCGAACGGCGCCAGCAGGAAGGTGAAGGCGAGCCCGCCCGCGAGCGCCCCGGCGGACTCCAGCGCGTAGGCGCGCGCCGCGTCGGTCGCGCGCGCCAGCAGCGCGAACGCGGCGCCTCCCGCGGCGGCCGCCGGCGCTGTCGCGGCGAGCCACACCCATGCGACCGCCAGCGTGCCGAGCGCCTCGCCCGCGGCGGCGCCTGTCAGCGCCGGCGCGGCGCGCAGCAGCGCGACGCCGGCCACAGCCAGGGCGAGGGCGGCGGCAGTGGCGGCGCCGCCGCCGCGGGCGGCGCGCCGGCGCGACCCGGCCCATGCACCGGCGCTCATCGCCAGCAGCCACGCGCCGAGCACCGCACCCCACGCCAGCTCCGAGCCGCCGAGCGCCGCCATCGCCTCGCGCAGCAGCGCCGCCTGGGCGCAGGCGGCCGCGAAGCCGAGCGCCAAAAGGGTGATGGCCGTGGGCGCGGCGAGCTGCCGGCGGGGCATGTGTCCATTACAGCACGCGACCCGTGCGGCGACGCGCGCTGGTGCGGCCCTGCCACGACCTGGCCGGGGGCGGAAGAGGCCCGCGCTGAAAGCCCCTCCTAGGCGAAGCTCGCGAGCGCCGAGGCCTCGTCGTCGAACGTCTCGAAGACCCCTATCAGCTTCGTCATCAGCAGCAGTTGCCTGAGCTTCGCCTGGACGTGAACCAGCTTCACGTCGGCGCCGTGCTGGGTGGACGTGGTCTTGCAACGGACCAGCTCGCCGATGCCGGCCGAGTCGACGTAGCTCACACCCTGCACGTCGATCAGGAGCTTCCTGTGGCCATCGGCGAGGGTCTTCAGGAGCTGGTCGCGCAGGGTGACGTCGCCCTTGCCGATGGTCAGGTCCCCCTTGAGCGTCAGCACCACGACTCCCTGTTTCACGGCGACGTCGATCTTCATCTCTTCCCCCTTCGCGATGGGCCACATTGTAGGCGATCTCATCCATCGCCGGTACGGTCCCGCCCCGGCTCCGGTTTCCGGCTAGAATGCTCACCTGCCGCACCGCGTTCCGGTCGTGGAGGGAGTGAGCATGAGCACCACGCAGCCCGACGTCGTCATCATCGGTTCCGGTCCCGGCGGGTACGTTGCCGCGATCCGCGCCGGCCAGCTCGGCCTCGACACCGTGGTCGTCGAGAAGGACCCGTTCCTCGGCGGCACCTGCCTCCACCGCGGGTGCATCCCGACCAAGGCGCTGCTGCACACCGCCGACCTGCTGCAGCAGGCGCGCGACGGCGCCAAGGCCGGCGTGGTGTGCTCCGGCGTCGCGCTCGACCTCGAGGCCGCCCACGACCACAAGCGGAAGGTCGTCACCAAGGCCGCCAAGGGCGTGGAGTTCCTGTTCAGGAAGAACAAGGTGCGCGTTGTGCAGGGCACCGGGCGGCTGGTCGGCGGCCGTACCGTCGAGGTGACGAAGGCGGACGGCACGAGCGAGCGCATCACCGCGAAGAACGTCGTGCTCGCCACCGGCTCGCGCTGCGGCGACCTGCCGCACATCAAGGCCGACGGCGACCGCATCATCAACTCCGACCACGCCCTCGAGCTGCAGGAGGTGCCGGGCAGCCTCCTCGTTCTCGGCGCCGGCGCCGTCGGGATGGAGTTCGCGTCGATCTACTCGCGCTTCGGCGCCAGGGTGACGGTCGTGGAGCTGCTCGAGCGGGCGCTGCCGCTCGAGGACCCGGCGGTCTCGGCCGAGGTCGAGAAGGCGTTCCGCAAGCAGGGGATCACCGTGCACGCCGGCACCCGCGTCGAGGAGGCGAAGGTCGAGAACGGCGTCGTGCGCTGCCGCGCCACCAACGCCAAGGGCGAGACGCTCGCGCTCGAGGCCGACCGTCTGCTGCTCGGCGTCGGCCGCACCGCGGTGCTCAAGGACATCGGCCTCGAGACCACCAAGGTCAAGGTCGAGCGCGGGCGGGTCGTGGTCGACCAGTTCTGCCGCACCGCCGAGGACGGCGTCTACGCGATCGGCGATCTCATCGACACGCCGTGGCTGGCGCACGTCGCCTCCGCCGAGGGTGTGCTCGCCGTCGAGCACATCGCGGGGAAGAACCCGCGCCCGATCGACTACGGTCAGGTGCCGTCGTGCACCTACTGCTGGCCGGAGGTCGGGTCCATCGGCCTCACCGAGCCGGAGGCGAAGGCCAAGGGGTACGAGGTGCGGATCGGCAGCTTCCCGTTCTCGGCGCTCGCCAAGGCAGCGATGCTCGGCGAGAGCCTCGGCTTCGTGAAGATCGTCGCCGACGCACGCTACGACGAGATCCTCGGCGTGCACATCGTCGGGCCGCACGCCACCGAGCTGCTCGCCGAGGCGAGCGCGGCGCTGCGCGGCGAGCTCACCGCCGAGGAGCTGGCGTACACCATCCACGCGCATCCGACGCTGCACGAGGCGGTGCACGAGGCGGCGGAGGCGGTGCACGGGAAGGCCATACACTTCTGAGAGGCGGTGGCTCGTAGTCCGTGGTCCGAGATCGACTGCGGAATGACCCCCCATGTCGGGTGTGAAAGCGTACGAGGAGAGACGAAATGCCGGTCAACGTCGTGATGCCGCAGATGGGCGAGTCGATCACCGAGGGGACGATCGTCAAGTGGTTCAAGGCCGAAGGTCAGGCGGTGGCGAAGGACGAGCCGCTGCTCGAGATCTCGACCGACAAGGTCGACGCCGAGGTGCCGGCGCCCGCCGCCGGCACGCTCGCCAGGATCCTCCACGGCGCGGGAAAGACCGTGGCGGTGGAGAGCGTCATCGGCGTCATCGCGCTCGCCGGCGAGAGCGTAGGCGCGCACGAGGCGGCCGCCCCGGCCCCGGCGCCCGCGCCGGCCGCGGCGGCCCCTCCGGCAGCCAAGGCCGCGCCCGCTCCGGCGGCGAAGCCCGCCGCGGCGCCCGCCCCCGCCGCACCGGCGCCCGCCCCCGCCGCACCGGCGCCCGCCCCCGCCGCACCGACGGCCGCCCCCGTTGCGCCGCCGGCGGCCGCGGAGAGCGAGCCGCAGCGCACCTCGCCGCTGGTGCGACGCATCGCCGCCGAGCACGGCGTCGACCTCGCGCGCGTCCCCGGCACCGGCGTGCAGGGCCGCGTCACCAAGGCCGACATCCTCGGTTACATCGAGAAGGGCGGCGCCGTCGCGCCCGCCCCCGCGGCGGCCGTGCCCGCGCCAGCGAGACCCACCGCGCCGCCGCGCCCGGCCCCGGCGCCCGCGCCGACCGCGCCGCCGGCACCGGCCGCCCGCCCCGGCCAGCCGCTGCAGGCCGCGACGCTCGGGCCGTCCGGGCCGTTCGTCGGCGACGAGCTGCGCGAGCCGCTCTCCCACATGCGCGGCCGCATCGCCGAGCACATGCTGCTCTCGCGCCGCACCTCGCCGCACGTCCACACGGTGTTCGAGGTCGACATGTCGAAGATCGTGGCGCTGCGCGAGCGCGGCAAGGCCGACTTCGAGGCGCGGCACGGGATCAAGCTCACCTACACGCCGTTCTTCGTCGCCGCCGCCGTCGAGGCGCTGCGCGCGTTCCCGGTGGTCAACGCCTCGCTCGACGGCGCCGACATCGTCTACCACCGCCACTACAACATCGGCGTCGCCGTCGCGCTGCCGCACGGGCTGATCGTGCCGGTGGTCAAGCGCGCCGAGGAGCTGACGCTGCTCGGCATCCAGCGCGCCGTCACCGACCTCGCCTCCCGCGCCCGCAGCAAGAAGCTCGTGCCCGAGGACGTGCAGGGGTCGACGTTCTCGATCACCAACCCGGGCCCGTACGGCGGCCTTTACGGCCTGCCGATCATCAACCAGCCCAACGTCGCGATCCTCTCCACCGGCGGCATCCAGCGCCGCCCGGTGGTCGTCACCGACGAGGCCGGCCGCGAGTCGATCGGCATCCGCGACATGATCTACCTCGCGCTCTCCTTCGACCACCGCCTCGTCGACGGCGCGACGGCCGACATGTTCATGGCGCACCTCAAGGCCGTCCTCGAACAGGCCGACTTCGACCTGGGCTAGCGCAGACGGGGGTCTGACTCCCAGCCGCCGGGGAGGGACTGCGGGGCGCCGCGGCGCGGGTGCAGGGCGCCGGCCGCGTCCTCGTGGCAGGAGAAGCAGTCGTCGCGCGGCGGGTGGTCGGCGGGGCGCGGCGCGCGCGCCGTGTGGCCGTGGCACTCCAGGCAGCGCAACTCGGGGAGGTCGGTGGCGTGGTCGGCGTCGGCCGGCAGGCGCGGCGGGCGGTCGCTGCCGGCCCACAGCGCGACCAGCAGCAGCGCCGCGACGGCGACGGCGGCGAGCGCACGGCGGGGAAAATGGCCGGCCACGAGGGTATGTTAGCCTTCGCGACCGTGAGCCGCGACCTCCTCCGCGACGCCGCCCTGATCCTGCTTGCCGCCGTCGTCCTCGGGACGGTGAGCAACGTGCTCCCCGGCCGCGGGATCCCTTGGTGGGGCCAGGGCAAGCAGCCGCCCCAGGCCGGGGTCGACTTTCAGTGGCTCGACGCGATGTCGGCCGACGCGCTGCGGGTGTCGCTACCCTCGGTGGTCCTCGTCGACTCGCGCCCCGCCGGCGAGTACGCCGCGGCGCGCGTCGAGGGCGCGATCTCGCTCCCCTACACCGAGGTCTCGACGGCACTGACCGCCGACGTGTTGGCGCGCCTGCGCGGGGCGGACGCTGTCATCCTCTACGGCGGCACGCCCGACGCCGACACGGAGCAGCTCCTGGCGCAGGAGCTGCGCGGCCGCGGCCTGCCGCCGCCGCACATCCTGGTGGGCGGGTTCCCGGCGTGGCAGATGAACGGCCTGCCGGTGACGGAGGCGGCGCCATGAGCTTCCTCCGCAACCCCTGGGTGCACCGCGCGCTCGGCCTCGCGCTCGGCGGCGTCTTCCTGTACGCCGCGCACGACAAGATCCTCGACCCGCGGCCGCTGGTGACGATCATCTGGAACTACCGCATCCTGCCGCCCGGCCCGGTGAACCTGATGGCGGTCTACATGCCGTGGATGGAGCTGCTGGTCGGGGTGTGCCTGGTGACCGGCTTCCGGCGGCGCGCGGCGGCGCTCTGGGCGACGGTGCTGCTGCTGATGTTCACAGTGGCGCTCGGCATCAACGCGGTGCGCGGCGTCGACGTGGCGTGCGGCTGCTTCTCGACGAGCGCCACGGAGACGAACAACGCGTGGCTGCTTGTGCTGCGCGACCTGCCGATGCTCCTCGCCGCGCTGTGGATGCTGCTCGTCCCGCCGGCGCGCGAAGTCGCACGGCCGTAGGGCGGACCTGCAGGCGCCACGACGGCCGGCCGGCGGCCGGCCGCTACACCATCAGCTCTCGACGTGGGAGGGGCGGCGCTCGGGGCTGGGCTCGCGCACGAGCTGCGGGATCAGCTCGTCGAGCTCGACCGTGGCCCAGGCGGCGCGGGCGAGCTCCTGGCCGGAGCCGCGCCACATGGCGTTGATCACCTTGATGCCGCGACCCTGGAGCGCGAGCACGGGGATCACGAAGTCGCTGTCGGACGAGACCATGATCGCGACGTCGAGGGCGTCGGAGAACGCCAGCTCGTAGAGGTCGGTGATCACGGCCGCCTCGACACCCTTCTCTGCCGACCACACCAGCGGCTGGCTGCACGACGGGCAGTGGCCGCTCTCGTACCCGCACGAACGGCAGCGGATGTGATCGAAGCGGCGCCGCCGCTCCATGATCGACACGCAGGTGCCGGGCTGGCGCTCGAGGAAGTTCTCGAGCCAGCGGCGGAGGTTCTCGTCCTCGGTGTCGCACGACGCGTACACGCGCATCCCCTGGAAGTCGAGCGACTCCGAGAGCGGCAGGCTCTTGATCCGCTCCATCAGCACCGACGGCAGCGCGGCCCAGTTGCAGCGCGCCTCGCCGGCGCGTTCGTTCCACCGGAGCTGGAAGTTCCAATAGTCGACGATGATCTGGACGGCTCTCATCCCACACCCCCGTGCGGTCGTGCGCGTCGCCGCGCATGCACTACCACTGGACGATATTACTACTTTCTCGTCCAGCGCAGCACAGGTTGGCGAGCGGCCCGCACCTCGTCGAGACGCTTGACCGGCGTCGAGTACGGCGCCCCCTTGACGAGCTCCGGCGTCTCGCGCGCCTCGCGCGCGATCTCTCGCATCGCGCGGATGAAGGCGTCGAGCTCCTCGACGCCGTCGCTCTCGGTCGGCTCGATCATCAGCGCGCCGTGCACGATCAGCGGGAACGACATGGTCGGCGGGTGGAACCCGTAGTCGAGCAGCCGCTTCGCGATGTCGACGTTCTTCACGCCGGCGGGCGCCTGGAGGGTGTCGTCGAACACGGCCTCGTGCATGCTCGGGCCGGCGTACGGCAGCCCGTAGTGGCCCTCGAGCGCCTTGCGCACGTAGTTGGCGTTGAGCACCGCGCCCTCGGCCATCGCGCGCAGGCCGTCGCGGCCGAGCGAGCGGATGTACGCCAGCGCGCGCGCCAGCATCCCGAAGTTGCCGTAGAAGCCGCGCACCTTGCCGATGCTGTCGGGACGGTCGTCGACCAGCGCGAAGCGCTCGCCCACCTTCTCGACGGTCGGCACCGGCAGATACGGCGCCAGCGCCGCCGACACCGCCACCGGGCCGGCGCCCGGCCCGCCGCCGCCGTGCGGCGTCGAGAACGTCTTGTGCAGGTTGATGTGGAGCGCGTCCACGCCCATCTTCCCGGGCAGGGCGACGCCGACGAAGGCGTTGAGGTTGGCGCCGTCCATGTAGACGAACGCGCCCTTCTCGTGCAGCATCGCCGCCGCCGTGACGATCTCCGGCTCGAACACCCCGAGGGTGTTGGGCACCGTGATCATGAGCGCCGCGACGTCGCCGCCCTCGACGTGACGGGCGAGCGCCTCGATGTCGAGCGTGCCGCGCGGCGTCGAGGCGAGCTCGACGGTCTCGAACCCGGCGAACACCGCCGACGCCGGGTTGGTGCCGTGCGCCGAGTCGGGGATCAGCACCGTGCGGCGCCGCTCGCCGCGGGCGAGCAGCGCCTTGCGGATCATCAGCATGCCGGCGAGCTCGCCGTGCGCCCCGGCGGCCGGCTGCAGCGTGACGCGCGCCAGGCCGGTGACGGCAACGAGCGCCTGCTCGAGCTGCCACATGAGGGCCAGCGCCCCCTGCACCTGGTCGGCCGGCTGCAGCGGGTGGAGCTGCGCGAGGCCTGGCAGGCGGGCGAGCTCCTCGTTGAGGCGCGGGTTGTACTTCATCGTGCACGACCCGAGCGGGTACAGCCCCTCGTCGACGCTGTAGTTCCACTTCGACAACCGCGTGTAGTGGCGTACGACGTCGACCTCGCTCACCTCCGGGAGGTCGGCGATCTCGCCGCGCAGCAGCTCCGCCGGCAGCGTCGCCGCCGGGTCCGCGACGGGCACCTCGCGCGCTGGGAGCTGATAGCCGACGCGTCCCGCCGACGACCGCTCGAAGATCAGGCCCTCGCGCTCGCGCTTGCTGGGGTGGTCGCTCATGCCAGCCTCCGCAGGACGGCGAGCAGCCGGTCGCACTCCGCCTTCGTGTTCTTCTCGGTGGCGGCCACGAGGATGCCCTTCGGCAGGCGGTCGCCGAAGCGCGTCGTCGCGACGCCGCCGAGGATCCCCTCCCCCTTGAGCGCGCCAAGCAGCCCCTCGGGATCGTCGTGCAGCAGCAGGAACTCGTTGTACGTCGGCCCCTCCGGAAACGCCAGCCGGAGCCCGGTCCCCGGTCCCCGGACCCCTGCCTTGAGGTACTCGGCGGTGGCGTGCGAGGCGAGCGCGACCTCGCGAACGCCGCGCTTGCCGAGCAGCGACAGCACGATGCTCGCGTACAGCGCGATCAGACCGTGGTTGGTGCAGATGTTGGAGGTGGCCTTGGCCCGGCGGATGTGCTGCTCGCGGGTGGACAGCGTCAGCACGTAGCCGCGCCGCCCCTCGCCGTCGACCGTCTCGCCGGCCAGCCGACCCGGGAGCTGCCGCAGGTGCGCCTGGCGGGTCGCGAAGAACCCGAGGTGCGGCCCGCCGAACGCCGGCGGGATGCCGAACGCCTGCAGGTCGCCGCACACGACGTCGAAGCCGAAGCGGCCGCCGGGCGCCAGCAGCCCGAGCGACGTGCCCTCGGCGACCGCATGCACCGCGAGTGCGCCGGCGGCCCTGGCGGCGGCGCCGATCGCCGGCAGCGATTCGACGACGCCGAGGAAGTTCGGCGACTGCACGACCACCGCGCAGACGTCGGGAGCGAGCGCAGCGGCGAGCGCCGACCGGTCGATCCGCCCGTCGTCACCCCACCCGACCTCGGTGACGGCGAGGCCCATCGGCTCGGCGTAGGTGTCGACCACCGCCCGCGACTCCGGGTGCAGCGAGCCGGCGACGACGACGCGCGGGCGCTTCGGCAGGATGCGATGCGCCATCAGCACCGCCTCGACCACCGCGGTGGCGCCGTCGTACATCGAGGCGTTGGAGACCTCCATCTCGGTGAGCTGGCAGACGTACGTCTGGTACTCGAAGATGGCCTGCAGCGTCCCCTGGCTCACCTCGGGCTGGTACGGCGTGTAGGCGGTGAAGAACTCGCCGCGCTGGATCAGCGCGTCGGCGGCCGCCGGCGCGACGTGACGGTAGACGCCGGCGCCGAGGAAGCTGGCGAAGCAGTCGGGCGCGGCGTTCGCGGTCGCGTACGCCCAGAACTCGCGCCGCACCTCCTCCTCGCTCTTGCCCGGCGGCAGGTCGAGCGCCGCGCAGCGCACCGACTCCGGGATGCTGGCGAACAGCTCGTCGACCGAGCCGGCGCCGATCGCCGCCAGCATGCGGCGGCGGTCGGCGCTGCCCGCGAGGTAGCGGTGCATCAGTGCGCTCCCTCCTCGGCGAGGAACGCCTCGTAGGCCGCCGCGTCCATCAGGCCGGCCGCGGCGCCGGGCGCCACCTTGAGCTTCGCCAGCCACCCGGACTCGAACGGGTCCTGGTTGACCAGCTCGGGGTGGGCCTCGAGCTCCGAGTTCACCGCGGTGACCGTGCCGGCCACCGGCGAGAACACCTCGGAGACCGCCTTGACCGACTCGATGTTGCCCATCGCGCCGTCCCTCGCGATCTCCGCACCCACCGCCGGCAGCTCGACGAACACCACGTCCCCGAGCTGCTCCTGGGCAAAGGCGGTGATGCCGACGACGGCCGTGTCGCCCTCGATCTTCACCCACTCGTGCGTGCGCGCGTAGAAACGATCCGTCGGCTGTGCCATCTCTTGAGCTCCCTTCGTTGCCGGATCACCGCTGCCGGCGGTAGAACGGCGTCGGGATCACCTCCGCCGCCACCCGCTGACCCCTGATGTCGATGTCGATCGCCGTGCCCGGCGCAGCCAGCGCGACCGGGACGTAGCCGAGCCCCAGCGCCTTGCCGAGCGTCGGCGCGTGCGTGCCCGACGTCACGACGCCCACCGCCTCGCCGCCGGCGAGGATCGGGTACCCGTGGCGGGCGATGCCGCGCCCCTTCATCTCGAACCCGACCAGGCGCCGCGTCACCCCCGCGGCCCGCTGGCGATCGAGCGCCTCGCGCCCGAGGAACGGCCCCTTGTCCAGCTTGACGATCCACTCGAGGCCCGCCTCGAAGGGCGTCGTCGTATCGTCGATGTCGTTGCCGTACAGGTGCATGCACGCCTCGAAGCGGAGCGTGTCGCGCGCCCCGAGACCGCACGGCACGATCCCCTCGCCGGCGCCCTGCGCGAGCAGGCGGTCCCACAGCGCCGGCGCGTGCTCCGGCGCCAGGTACACCTCGAACCCGTCCTCGCCGGTGTAGCCGGTGCGCGCAACGAGCGCGTGGCGACCCACCACCTCGCCTTCCGCGAAACGGTAGTACTTGAGGTCGCCGAGCTTTACGGCGGACAACGGCTGCAGCACGGCGAGCGCGCGCGGCCCCTGCACCGCGATCTGCGCCAGCTCGTCCGAGCGATTGGTCACCGAGACCCCGGAGAACGCCGGCGCCTGCGCGCAGATGTAGGCGTAGTCCTTGTCGACGTTGGCGGCATTGACCACCAGGAAGTAACGGTCGTCGGCGATCTTGTGGACCAGCAGGTCGTCGACGAAGGTGCCGCGCGGCGTCATCAGCCCCGAGTACTGCGCCCGCCCGGCGGTGAGCTTCGACGCGTCGTTGCTGGTGACGTGCTGCACCAGCTCGAGCGCGTGCTCGCCGGTCACCTCGATCTCGCCCATGTGCGACACGTCGAACAGGCCGACGGCGGTGCGCACGGCCCGGTGCTCCTCGATCACGCCGCGGTACTGCACCGGCATCTCCCAGCCGGCGAACGGAACCATGCGCGCCCCGGCCCTGACGTGGCACTCGTACAGCGGCGTGCGCTTGAGGTTGCCTGACTCCATCCCGTCCTCCCGGCGCCGCCCCGGCGCCGCTCGTGAAGGCTATCACATCAAGCGTGGGCGCGAGGCGCGAGCATGCGCAAGGGGCATGGAAGCGTGCAGGGTTGAGGGAGAAGCAGGTCGGCCCACCGCTCGGGAAGCGCCGCCTTCGGCCGCGAGTCGTGCGGCGCCAGGCGGGCCCGCGCCGGAGCGCCGCGCCGCCCGGCGCGGCGTGGCCAGCGATGGCGGTGCCCGCCGGGATCGACTCCCGACGCACTTCGCCAAGGGCGCCATCCTGAGCAGGGTTACGCCGCGGCGCGGCGGTCGGGCGAGACAGGAAACCCCCGGGAGGGCCGGCGCCCTCGCCGGCCCGGACTCCGCCCGCGCGGGCGAGGGCGCCCGCTTGCCCGACGTAAGGCGGGCGCTCCCGTCCTTGCCGGTTTCCTTGGAAGCAGGGTTACGCCGTGGCGCGGCGGTCGGGCGAGGCAGGAAAACTCCGGGAGGGTCGTCGCCCCCGCCGGCTCGGGTTCCGCCCGCGCGGGCGGGGGCGCCCGCGCTCCGGTCGTGATGGGTTTCCTCGAAAGCGGCCCTGCCCCGCCAGCGCGCAGGGGAGGACCCCACGGGCGTCAAGCCGAGGCGCGTAGGACCTGCGACCTGGGCCGGGAGTTGGACCTGGACCTGAACCGCCTGCATCCTGCACATCGCGGGGAGCCTGCGGATGACGGGGCCAGGCAGGCTGGCGGCGCCGCTGGCTCGCTCCGCGCGACAGGAGCGGGAGGCCGGCTCGCGTCGACCCCGGCGGCGCATGCCATGGCGCTGCCGCCTGCGCTGGCTTAAAACCGGCGCCGGTCGTAACCGATGCATCTCCCCAACGCCCTCGGCGATGGCGAGGGAATGGCGCCTGGAGTCGTTCAGGCGCCGGTCGCCTGCGCTCGAGGCGGCCGCAGGCAACCAGCCCCCCCGGCCGCGGCCGGCAGGAAGCGCGCCGCCATCCGGTGCACCTGAGGTCGGCGAAAGTCCGCCGTGTGCAGCGGGCCCGGGATGCGGGTCCAGGCCCAGGTCCAGGACGCAGAGACCGGGACCGCGCGGGCCGGGCCGACGCGTGTGGGCGACGCCCCCGATCCCGGCGACGGGTCGGACCCGCGCCGGCGTGTCGTCAACCAGCCGCCGGCGGGCGACGGCGCACCAACGTGGGCTGGCCGGGAACCGTCCGAGCTGCAGCGGGCGCCCGGCCGGCGCTCACGGCGCCGTCCTGACCAGCCGGAACCCCTTGTTGTACCAGCGGTGGTCGGGAGCGTTGTGGTCGTTGCGATTCGCGCAGCGCACCTCCTCCGCCCTGCCGTTGCAGCTCCCGCCGCGCGCGACGCGGTGTTCGGAGCCCGTACCGACCCAGTCCACCATGAGCTTCCCCTCCGGGTAGAGCTGCTGGTACGGGTCCCAGCACCACTCGGCGACGTTGCCGAGGACATCGCGCAGCCCCCAGGGATTGGCCGCCTTCTGGGCGACCGGACGGCTGCACTCGGCGGACACGTAGTGCGCACCGAGCCAGGCCACCGTCTCGAGCGCCGGGAACTCGCCGAGCACCGGCCAGACGGCGCAGTCCTCCGCGCCGTACTCGGGCTCCGCGATGAAGAACGGTCCGGTGGTACCGGCGCGCGCGAAGTGCTCCCATTCGCCCTCGGTCGGCAGCCGATAGCCGTCGGCGTCGAAGTCGCACCAGAACGGGCCCGTCGTGTAGTTCGTCGCGTCGATCGGCACGGCCTTCGTCGCGTCGGTCCAGTAGCAGCGCTCGAACCCTGCCTGCAGCGACAGCAGGTTGGCGAACAGCACCGTCTCGTACCACGTCACCTGCTGCACCGGGTGCGCCGGCGAACCTCCGGTCGAGGGCTCGGTGGGATCCGGCGGGAGGTCCGGCCGCGCGGCCGCGAGTTCGGCCCACATCCCGCGCGTGACCTCGGTCTCCATCACCGCGACGTTGCGGGTGAGCGTGTTGGTGAACTGCGCCTCGGAGTTGGTGCGGCACGGCTCGTCCCTCGGGGAGCCCTGGACGAACGTGCCGCCGCGCACGTAGCGCAGCGTGCCGACGATGGGATCCGCCGCGATCGCCTCGCCGGTGATCGCGGAGCGCGCAACGGCCTCGGCGGTCCAGCGCGACGCGCCCCAGGGATTGACCGCGCGGATGCGGTACCCGTAGACGGCATTGGCGGGCAGCCCGGTATCGGTCCAGCGCTCGGCGCCGGCGGCGGCGACCGCGACCTCGGCGAACTCGACCTCCCCCCGGGCGCGGCGCTCGATCGCGAACCCGGACTCGTTGTCCGAGGCGTCCACCCATGCGAGCGCGATCTCCCCGGGAGCCGTGGCGGCCGCCCTCAGGTCCCAGGGGACCGCCGGCGGTCCCGACGTCGTGACCGTTGCCAGGTTCGAGTACGCGGAGTCGCCGCCTGCGCCGCTCGCCCAGGCGCGGTAGGTGTAGGCCGTGTTCGGCAGCACCGCGCCGTCGATCAGCGTCGTGCGGTTCGCTCCGGCCTGCCCCGCGAACACCCACGCTCCGGCCGGACCCGCCTTGCGCTCGATGCCGAAGCCGGTCTCGTCGGCCGCGCGGTCGTTCCAGCGCAGCTCCACCCGGTGCGGCGACAGCGCCACCGCCTGCAGCGTGCCTGGCGCGGGCGGCGCCTGCGGGTGCGAGCCGGCACGCAGCTCGAGCGCCGCGCTCGCTCCCGGGCCGCCGGTGACCCAGACGCGGAACAGCTTGACGTCCGTGGCGCCGCGGCGGCGCGCCGTCGGCGTCTCGAGGCGGCGGGAGCGAAGCTGCGCGAGCCCGGCGCGGACGGCCTCGGCGGACGGCTCGAGCCCCTCCTGCCCGTCCGTGACCGCAGCGAGCCAGTCGAACCCGCCCGGCGGCAGCGGCGGCGAGGCGCCGTTCATGTTGCAGCTCGCCATCGCCGCCGCCGCCGGCGGCGAGGTGGCGTCCCGCCAGACGAACGCCGCGTCCACCGGCGCGCCGCCGCTCTGCGCGGCGTCCACCCAAAGGATGTTGCCGAGGGCGAGCACGCGCGCCAGCGAGCCGTCGCCCGACAGGTCGAACCACGGCGCCGGCGCGCCGAGATGCGTGTAGCTGACCAGGTTCGAGGCAAGCAGGGAGAGACGGCCGCCCATCCCGGCGACCGCGAACGACGGCGAGCTCTCCGCGTTGGTGACGTTGAAGAACAGACCCGCCAGGGTGAGATCGCCGCGCGACGAAGCACCGAACCGCTGCTCGGCGTGGGCGTGGCTTTCGATCCACATCTGCTCGACGGTCAGGCGGCCGCCGCCAGCCACGTCGTAGAGTTGTGCGAACGGCATCGCGGCGGTGCCGGTCACCAGCGCGACCTGCGCGTCGGCGCCGCCGCCCGCCGCCGCGGCCGCTCCGCCCTTCACCAGCACGCCGCTCTTCGCGGCGCCGCCGACGGCGGCGTGGAGCAGCGTCACGTCGGTCGCCTCGAGCCCGTCCACGAGCACGCCGTAGTCGGCGAAGTCGTAGGTGTTGTGATAGATCGCATGGAGCTGATCGGCGTAGACGCGGCCGCCGGGCTGGTCGCAGTCGGTGATCACGATGCCGCCGGCCCACCCCTTGCCGCGGCCGTGCACGCTGATGTCGCGCAGCACCGCGCGGCTGGGGCCGTCGAGGCGCAGCAGCGGCCCGCCGGGCGCGGCGTCCCACGAGAGGTAGGTGCCGTTGACGGCGTCGCCGCCGCCGACCATCGACATCCCGTCGCCGACGATCTGGATGTCGCGCAGCGGCGGCACGACGACGGTGCGCAGGATCGCGTAGTAGCCCTTGGGGACGTGCACGACGGGGCGCGACCCGTACGGCTCGCGCGAGGCCGCGTCGATGCGCGCCTGGATCTCGGCGGCGTCGTCCCCGGTGCCGCGGCGCACCTCGAACACCTTGCGGGGGCGCCGCGGCGGCGTCGGCGGCAGCGCGAGCACGGGATCGGGCACGTCGGCGCGGTCGAGCAGGCGATGGCCGAGGCCCCGCGTGCGCAGGCCCGGCGGCCACGCCACCGTGTGCTCGGCGCCCGGGGTGGTGTACGCGTTGCCGTCGAGCACCTGGTCCGCCGACGCGAGGACGGCCGCCGGCCCGCGGTAGCCGGGGGCCGAGCGCACGAGGTTGTCGACGATGACCCACGGGCCGCCGTTGCCGGTCAGCAGCGACGGCGCGACATCGGCGAGCGGGCCGAGCTCCGGGAAGCTCGCGGTGGTGTCGTACACCCGGTTGCCCTGCACCAGCGCCGGCGAGCCCCAGCTATGCCCGCCGCGGAAGTCGAAGAACACGCGCGACCCGATCGAGGTGTTGTTGATGAACCCGAACGGCGCGAGGTTCAACGACTCGATGTCGGCCTGCGTCGAGCGCAGGAACACGTTGCCGTAGGCGTGGAAGTTCCCCATGACGTTCCACGCGCCGCGGGCGCAGTCCTCGAACCGGCACCAGAACAGCCAGATGTCGAGCGAGTTGAAGTCCACCGTGACCACCCCGGCCGAGGAGCAGCGGCGGAACGTGCAGCGGGTGACCGCGTGCTCGGCCTGGCCGGCGTACCCGATGTCGCCGAGCTGCAGGCCGGTCGCCATGTCGGTGAACACCA
This sequence comes from uncultured Thermoanaerobaculia bacterium, assembly GCA_964594125.1. Lineage (GTDB taxonomy): Bacteria > Acidobacteriota > Thermoanaerobaculia > Thermoanaerobaculales > Thermoanaerobaculaceae > CAVRZJ01. The sequence continues at coordinate 48,943 of CAZQLL010000003.1, forward strand.
CGTCGGAGACCTCGCACGCCGTCGCGAACTGCCCCCAGCGGTAGATGCCGACGTTGGCGGCGCCGCGCCCGTCGAGCGTCAGCCGGCTCACCTTGCCGTACCAGATGTCGAGCTCGAGCATGTTCGCGCCGGCCGGCCCGTCCCAGACGATCGCCGTGGTCGCCGGGTCCTCGCCGATCACCGTGAGGCCGAGGTAGTCCCAGAACTCCGCGCGCGCCGTGCGCAGGGTGGAGGTGATCCGGTACGTCCCGGCGGGCACGTACAGGACGCACCAGTCGAGGGTCTCGATGTCGCGCATGGCGTCGAGCGCCGCCTGGAACGCCGCGGTGTCGTCGGCCGCGCCGTCGCCTACCGCGCCGAAGTCGGTCCTGACGTTCTTCCAGCTCGCGAACGGTCCGGCGAACTCCTCGTCGGAGAGCGCCGCGGCGGCGTCGGTCCGCGGTTTCAGAGCGGCGCGGACCTCCGCGGCCGTGGCGTCCGCCGCGGCCAGCCACGCCGCCATGACGAGCGTCACCACGCAGGCACCGCGTCCCGCCGGCATTCGCACCCCCTCGCGCGCGCCCCGCCCGCCGCCGCGGCGGCGAGTCGTGATGTCGGCCAGCGTACCACCTGCAGCGTCGCAGGAACCGTGGCGGCCTTGACGCGCGGCCCGCGCTGCCTTATCAGTGTGGCGATGGTCCGAAGGCGCGCGGCGCGCCGCACCCCGATGCTGCCCTCGGCCCTCGCGGCCCTGGCGCTGCTGGGCCCCGCGGCGACCCCGGCGCGGCCCGCGGCCGCCCAGGGGCCGCCGCATCCAGGCGCCCGGATCGCCGACCTCGCTCCCGACCCGGACCTCGACGACGCCGCCGCCGCAGCGCCGCCGGGCGCCGCTGTAGCGGCGCTCGCCGCCGGCACGGTGCGGGTCTCCGGCACGATCCGCAGCCTGCAGACCGGCGCCGGGATCTACGGCAAGCTGATCCCGTGGGACGAGGCCACCGGCGCGGTGGCGGGGCTCGTCTACTCGACGAGCGCCGGCGTCTGGTCGGCCGACCTTCCACCCGGCACCTACGCCTTCTACGTGCGCTCGTTCGGGTACCTGCCGGTCCTGCTCGAGCACGTCGTGCTCGCCGGGCCGAGGACGCTCGACCCGGTGATCGACACGCTCGCCAGCCGCGCGACGCCCGCCTATCTGACCGGTTCGGCGCTCGCGAGCCCAGTGGTGCTGGCCGACGGTCGCGACGCGACAACGTTCACCCTGACGTCCGCCAGGGACCTCGGGCCGCGGGTCGACCTGCTCAACGAGTTCGGGCACCTCGCAGCGAGCGGCGCGGCGCGCGGCACGGTGCCGCTTTTCGACGACGGCACGCACGGCGACGAGGTCGCCGGCGACCATGTCTACACCGGCGACGCGGTCGGGTATTCCGGCGCGACGCCGTACTGGGGCGGGCGCGCGGGGTACGACTACCTGCTCTACATCCGCGTGCCGGACGGCACGCCGCCGCTGGTCTCGATCCCGGACGCCACGCTGATCGCCATCGACCCGGCCGGGGCGACCGCGCCGGTCGAGCTGCCGGGCGGCGCTCGCTGCACCCCGCACGCGGCGGCGATCGTCGACGACATGTCGGAGCCCAACTTCAACTGGGACCAGCCCGCCAGCCGCACCTTCTTTCGCACCTTCGCCGACGTCTACGACTTCCTCTACCTGTTCCCCACCTGCGGAATGAACGACTACGCCGGGTTGTCGGGGACGGCCTTCAACGACGTGACCGGGATCGGCACGTCCCTTCACGACAACCGCTGGCGGTACGGCAGCACCCGCCTCCTCTCCTGCATCCTCATGCGGCCCGGAATCACCATGCCGCTGCTGCACGAGACGATGCACCACTGGGGCGCGGCGATGGACGCGCTGTTCCACACCACGGCGTGGGGCTACCACTGGGGGTACGCCGGCGTGAACGGCCAGCTCGGCGGGTTCGACCCGGCGACGCTGCGCGACAACGGCGACGGCACGTGGGCGGTCGGCTACTGCGCCCCGTACGGCTTCGCCGCCGACGACCGGCCCTACGGCGCCCTCGAGCTCTACATCGCCGGTCTCGTGGACACCCTCGGCGAGCTCGGCGACATCCCGGTGCTCGTGAACCCGGCGTACCAGGGCGCCTGGAGCCGTATCGCGGCCGACCGCCTCGACCACGTGTCGGGAGCCGACATCGTCGCCACCTACGGTCCTCGCGTCCCCGCGCCGGCGGCCGCGCAGCACCGCTTCAACGCCGCCTTCTGCTGGGTCGGCCCGCGGCCCGTCAACGCCGCGGCGATGTCGTTCCTCGACCTCGCCGCGCGCATCTTCGCCGGCACGCTGACGGTGCCGATGACGCACAGCTTCACGACCGCCACCCGCGGCGTCGGCGCCATGGACACGCGGATCCGGCCGCGCCCCGGCCTTCACCGGCGGTTGGCCACCGTACACTGACCGCGGGGCAGGCCTTCAGCTCCCAGAAGCGGCCAGGCAGCACGCGTCGAGCACGCGGCCGCCGACTCGTGGCCGGCCCGGCGGCCGGCCTCGGCGACAGCGGGCGCGGCCCCGCCGGCGGCTGCGATGGGCACAGTTGCACAAGGAGTCTGTCATGATTGCGTCAGCAGCCGCGCGCGGCGAGCCGAGCTCGCGGCGCTGCCTCGGGAGGTCGGCAATGAAACAGGTTCGCAGGTTCGGTCTCGCGTCGCTCGCTCTCGCTTTCCTGCTCGGTCCCGCCGGGGTCGCAGCGGCGGCCGACGCCGGCGCGAAGGACGGTCTGTTCGTCCACCTCAGCCACGGTGCGGACGACCCGCACCGCCTGCTGATGGCGCTCAAGATGGCGGCGGTCGTGGCCGAGAGCGGGCGCCCGGTGCTGGTGTACTGCGACATCGAGGCCGTCAAGGTGCTGGTCAAGGGCGCGGCGGACGTCACTCACCCCGCGTTCCCCGGCGCCCAGGCGCAGCTCGCGAAGCTCCTCGCGCTCGGCGTGCGGGTGCGCGCGTGCCCGACGTGCCTCAAGGCCGCCGGGCTGCTCCCCGAGCAGCTCCGCGACGGCATCGCGCTCGCCGACCGCGACGAGTTCTTCTCTTTCGCCGGCGGCCGCATCCTGACCATCGACTACTGATCGACGCCTCCCGCAGGCCGCCGCGGCATGCGCAGGCTTGCGGGAGAAGCAGCGCCCCGGCGACCAGCCAGGGTCGCCGGTGCCGGGCGGGTCGGGCGACGCCGCCCGCGGGCGCACCGACGCAATGAGGTGCCGTGATGACACCCGCCCTGCGAGCCGCCGCACCGCTCCTGCTCGCGCGGTTGCCCGCATTCATGCTCGCGCCTCCTGCCCGGGGCGCCGCCGAAGAGGTCGTCGAGATCATCGACTACCAGATCGTCGACACCTACAGCCGCTGGGGTGTCAAGACGGCGAACGCCGACGCGCCGGCGGTGGTCCACCGCAGCGGCAGCATCGAGGCGGTGGTGTCCGACCCGGCGCGGCTCGCCGAAGCAGGCCTCCCGGGCACGGCCGAGGGCGACCGCGCGGTGCTCACCTGGCTCGGCGGCGAGCGCCACCGCATCCGCCACGTCGCCTCCCGCCGCGAGATCGAGGTCATCGCGCCGGCGAGGAAACAGGCGCCTCCACCCGCAGGCGACCGCTCCCCGGCCCCGCCGGCGGCGCGGCGGCGGCGTGGGCGCGCCGTGCGTCGGCGACGGGGGCGCACCCACATGGCGGCACGGATGCGGGGCGCGCGCCTGAGCGCGCGCCGCCCGCGCAGACGCCGCGCCCGCTCCACCCGCGGCCGCGCCGGCAGGTCGAACCCGAGATGCGTGTCGGCGAGCAGGAGCACCCGCACCATGCCGCCACTGCCGCCGGGAGGCTCAGCGGGTGCGCGGGCCGGGGCCGTGCACCGCCGCGATCGCGGAGGCGAGCGCCACGAGGAGCGGCACCACCGTCTGGCCGGTCTTGAACGCCAGCATCCACCCGTCGGGGCTTCCCGGCCCGGCGCGGCGCCGCGACCTGGCGTGGGTGAAGGCGAGGTATCCCAGCGCGGCGGCGCCGAGCACCGCGCCGCCGATGACGTAGGGCGACAGCGCGACGCGGCGCACCTTCGCCCGCGCCGCCCGGTACTCCGCGAGTGCGGTCTCCCGCGCCTCGGCGACCTCCTGCTCGGCCAGCGCAACCGGGTCGGCACGCCTACTCATCCTCGCCCTCCGCTTCCCGCATCCTGCTCAGTTGCCTTCGCGTCGCCGGGAACGTCAGGTCGCCGCTGCGCCGGATCGCCAGGGCCACGAGACCGCCGGCGCCCGCGAACGACGACGCCGCCGCGATCGCCAGCGCCCACCCCCAGCCGATGACGTCGTTCTGCACGAGCGCCAGCATGACGGCGGCGAGCGCAGCGACCCACCCTGTGACCGCGAGGACGGCTGCGGCGAGCGCGAGGCCCAGCATGAAGGCCAGGCTCACGCCGGCGCGCCTGCCCTCGAGCGCCGCCAGCGCCAGCAGGCGCTCGCCAAGCACCCGCACCGCGGCGGCCAGGGAAGACACGGAGCCCGGCGGCTCGGCGCCGCTCATGCTCCACCCCTCGCGCCGCCGTCGAACAGCTCCCACCGACACGGCCGCCGACCCATGGGTGCACCCGCTGCCGAACCGCCGCACCGAACGGCCGGTACCGTTGCGCCGCACGTCACGGTGAGCCCCCTCTCACGCTTGACCGAGGATACCCTCCGCGAGCCCGGAGTCAAAGCGGAAACCGGGCAGTCGTTCCCATGTCGTCCACCCCCACCCGTTTTTCCACCTCCAGGCGGAGGGACCGAAATGCGTCGCGCTGCCGGCCCACGACCTCCGCCTCCCTCCCCCGCAGGCGCCGAAGGCGAGCGCCGTGCGGTGCGGTCCCCTCCTCTGGCACGCGCCGAAGGCCCGCGGCGCGGCGACCGGGGCGGTCAGTTCGGACGATGGTAGCCGGAGTCGGCCCACTCGAAGTCGTCATCGAGAAACAGCTCGCCCGAGAACTTCTCGCGCAGCCGCTCCCGGACGAGCTCGCCGGACCCCAAGAGGGCGTCGAGAGCGCCGGTGAGGAGCTCCGGGATGAAAACGCCGCAGGGCACGCTCGCCGCCGCGAGCACCCCGCCCTCGAGATGGAAGAAACTGGCGCCGCGGTGCCGGAGGTTAGCGTCGTTGAGCTCGGCGAGCAGCGCCGGCGTCGCCTCGGCATCGGTCGCGAGCGTCGCGATCAGGTCCACGACGGGGACTCTCTCGTCCGCGGTCACGAGAAGCGAGATCCCCCTGCGGGTCAGGGCGATCTCCCCGTCGGCGCCGGCGCCGAGGTCACCGATGCCGGTGTGGGACCGGAGCGCGGCGAGGACCGCGTCGGCGAGCTGGCGCCGGCTGGCGGGCCGCAGCAGGTGCCCGGTTTCCGGCGCGTCGGGCCGCCGCGGCCGCCGGTTGAGCCGCAGCGTCGGCAGCAGGATGTCGTGCCGCCGCTCGTCGGTCGCGGCGTAGACGACGTCGCGCGGGTGCGCGGCGCCCCACACCTCGCGCAGCGTCCGGACGGCGAGCAGCGCGATCTCGGCGGCAGGCGCGGGGTGGGTCCACTCGCGCAGGTACTCGCCGACGCGCGCCACCTGGATCGTTCTGTGCTGCCCCGGCGGCAGCCGCTCCCAGCCCAGGGCCGCGAGGCGGCGGGCGTCCGCCGCCCGCTGCTCGTGCGACCGCTCCGCGCCGCGCCCCGTGGCGGTCTCCGCCCTGACGCCGGCGGCGCCGTGCAGCGAGATGCCGACGAAGTGGGCGCCGGGCCGCACCTCGAGCAGCAGCCAGTGCCCCGCGTCGAGCACGGCGAGCGCCTCGGTGAGCGCCTGCAGGAGGTCCCGCCACGGCCGCGGCAGCCGCTCCGCGGCCGCCGGCTCCCGGCGGCGGGAAGCGGGGGCGGGGCCGAGCGGAAGCTCGGGCTGCACTGCTTCGAAAAGCTCGAGAATCTCGGAGTCGTCGCTGCGCCGCATGGCCGCCTCCCGACCCGGCCGCCAGCGCCGCTGCTGTGCGCGCCGCGGGGCCTGCCGAGCCCGGAGCATAATGCACCTCCCTGCGGCACAGGACGTGCCCGATCCGCCCGGCGGACGAGCGCGGCGCCGCTGCGAAGCGCCGCCGGCACGAGACCGGCGGAGAAGCACCGACGAACGCACGGTGCGCCTCGCGTCCGGAGCAGCAGCACGCCGGGGGTGACCCTACCCGCCGTAGAGCGCCGCACCGGCGCGGAGGTGGCGGGCGACATGGTCGCGCAGCTCGGCCGGCGCGACCACCTCGCACGCCTCGCCCCATCCCAGCACCCACGGCACCAGCTCGAGCGTGGACGCCACCGCCAGCCGCATCTCGACGCCGCCGCCGGGGAGCGCCGCGAGCCGCTGGCTGGCGTGCCAGCGCGCCTCGCGCACGGCGCGCACCGCCTTCGGGGCGAAGCGCAGCACCACCTCGACGGCCTCCCCCTCGCTGATCCAGATGTCCCAGCTCCGCTCGAGGCGGCCGAGCAGCTCGCCCGCCGGCACCGGCTCGAACGGCGTGTCGGTGACCGCCGCAGCGACCACGCGCTCGAGCTTGAACACGCGCAGCTCCCCGGGCGGATCGGCGTGGCCGAGGGCGTACAGCGAGTACCCGTGCACGGACGGCTCGAGCAGGTGCGGCCGGAAGCGGCACGCGCGCGGGGCGCGGCGCGCGATGGCGTGGTACGTCACCTCCAGCTCGCGGTGGAGCGCCCAGCCGTAGGCGAAAGCGCGGAAGATCTCGCCGAAGGCGCCCTCCCGCCCGCGGTCGGCGCGCGCCGCCAGCTCGTGCATCACCGCGCCGAGGTCCTCCGGCACGACGGCGGCGAGCTTGCCGATGCTCGCGCGCACCGCCGGGTTGGGCTCGTCGCTGTGGCGGCACAGCAGGCGCGCGGCGAGGTAGACCGCCGCCGCCTCCTCGAGCATGAAACGCACCGGCGGCGTCTCGATGCGCGCGTCAGGGGCGAGGCGCCAGCGCCGCTTCTCCTGGACCAGCGGCAGGTGGCCCGACACCGACAGCTCGGTGAGGTAGTTGCGCACCGCGCGGACGCCGACACCGAGCCTCCTGGCGAGCTCGCGCGTGCTGTGCGAGCGGTGCGCCTGCCTGGCGAATAGGAGCTGCAGCTCGAGCAGCCGCCCCGCCTTGGTCATCGAGTCGGAGAACACCACGCGAGCCTCCCGGCCGCGCCGCCGGCTGCCGCGCCGCAGCGCGACTGTCCCCCTATCGTACCCGGCGGATACCCACCCTGCAGCGCCCGCCCGCAGCCGACCCGCGCGCGCCGCGATACGTCCCGGCGCCAGCAGCTCAGTGGCCGGGGTACCTCTCCGGGTCGTAGGGCGCGCCGCGCGGCTCACGGCCGGGGTCGAACGCCGCGGCCAGGTCCTCGGCGACGACCGCGATCACGTCGCGCAGCTCCAGCGCGTCGAGCCAGCGCCGCGGGATCGCCTCGACGCCCAGCAGCGTGCCGAGGATCTGCCCGGCGATCGAGCCCGTGCTGTCGCTGTCGCCTGAGTGCGTCACCGCGAGGCGCACTCCGTGCTCGAAGTCGCGCGCGACCAGCGCCGCGAGCACCCCGATGGCGAGCGCCTCCTCGCCCACCCAGCCGGCGCCGAGCAACGTCACCTCCAGGGCGGTCGCGCGCCCCGCGGCGGCACGCGCCACCGCGGCGTCGAGCGCCGCCAGGCATTCCTCGTGGTCCTTCCAGCGCCGCAGCCGCTGGCGCGCACCGCCGACCGCCTCTGCGAGCGGCGCGCCCGCGGCAAGCGCGCGGATCAGCTCCGCCAGCACGCCGGCGGCGAGGTAGCCGCTCGGGTGGCCGTGCGTGATCGCGGCCACCTCGCACCCCGCCATGAACGCATCGCCCCAGGTGATGAACCCCGCGGGCGCGGCGCGCATCACGCCGCCGCACCCCTTGCTGTCGTTGATCGGCGCCGCGAGCGTACCCATGCGGCCGCTCGCCAGCGCCGACAGGCAGGTGGCCCCGGCGGCCCGGCGCGCCCACAGTTCGCGCACGCCGACCAACCAGCCGTCGCACAGGCCCTCCGCCACCCCTCCAGCCGGGCTCGTTCCCTGCGTCGCCAGCCAGCGAAGGTACGCACCGTGGACCACGCCCGGCACGTCCAAGGCGCCGCCGGCCGCACCGCGATTGAACGCCCGGATCAATCCCTCCGCGGTGAACAGCGTCATCTGCGTGTCGTCCGTGATCGCCCCGCGGCGGCCGTAGGCCTCGCCGAGCGCCGCCGGTCCGGCCGGCCCGTGGCGCCGTTCGATCTCCTCGAGCGGCAGGAACTCCAGCGGCGCCCCCAGCGCATCGCCGACCGCACCGCCGAGCAGGCACCCCAGGACGCGCGAGCGGGCATCGGGCATGTCGGTCCCTCCTCCATCACCTGCAACGATACGACCGGAAACCCTCGCGTGCATGACGCGGGCGCACACCCCGGCCGCGCGCGCGGCGCGCACGCCCCGCAACGGAACGGTTGTCGGGCAGGCGCTGCGGGCGTGACGAAGCGCTCCGGGCTCACTCGGCGCCGTACACCGTCGTGTCCTCCCCGGACAGGGCGAAGACCGCGGCGTGGCAGAGGCGGCCGGCGTAGGCGAGGCCGGTGCCGGCGGCCTCGGCGGTCGCGAGCTCGAGCTCGACGCCGGCGCCCTCCTGGCGCTCGCAGGGGCGCAGGCCGGCGGCGGCCGCGGCGATGAAGGCGCGCGCCTCCGCCTCGCTCGTCGGGCGGCGCGTGCGGTGATCCCACGACGCCTCGGCGAAGTACGCGTCGGTGAGCGAGGCGGCGACGCGGGCCATCACGGAGGAGGCGCCGAACGCCTCGAGGCCGATGACGCGCCCGCCACTGCCGGCGACGAAGCCGCACGCGTCGGGCGGCAGCGCGATCGCCGCACGGTACGGCTGCAGCCGGTCCTCCGCGCCCTCCATCACGTCGGTGAGCGACGCGGTCCGCGAGCTGACGCCCAGCCGCGCGCTCGCGTGGTCGACCTCGTCCCACACCCGGCCCTGGTCGCTGGTGGTGCCGCGCCCCGCGCGGCGGGACAGGTGGACGCTGGCGAGCTTCGCGGCGCGCAGCGCGGGGTGCGCGTGGGCGCCGCCCGCGAAGGTGGCCGAGACGGCGTGCCAGCGGCCGCGCTCGACGCAGCTCACCGGCAGCGTGTAGGTCGAGGACGCGGCGACGAGGACGGTGACGTTGACGACGCGGTTCTGCTTGGCGCCCTTGAGGATCTCGCCCTCGGGGACGAGCACCGGCCGCGTGCCGCGGTTCACGAGCGTCAGGTTGGGGACGCTGCCGGCCTCGCTCACCTCGCGCACCTCGACGTCGCCGCGCGCGAGGGCGTCGCGGAAGAGGTCGTACGGCGGCTCGCCCGCGCCGTTGAGGAACAGCGGGAAGAGCGTGAGGTTGCGGTGGTGGAGCGGCGCGCCGAGGCGGGCGCCGGCGAGGGCCGCGCGGACCACGCCGGCCGCGTCGTCAAGCGCGCGCGAGCGGGCGCCGCCGGCGCGGGCCGCGAGCAGCGCGAGCAGCATGCGCGTCTCGGGGAGCGCACCGCGCCCGCCGAGCGGGGTCAGCAGCGCGGCGAGCCCCTCGACCGCCTCGGGGCGCGTGTACCCCGCGGCGTCGGCGAACGCCTTGCGCACGAGCTCGTGAAGGGCGATCCCGGGCGTCTGCGGGTCGGCCGCGGGCGCGACGATCGCGCGCCCCTTCGGCGCCAGGCGGAGGGTCAGCGTCAGCGGGATCGGGGCGGACCTGTCGCCGCCGCCGCGCCACGACGCGGCGACCGCGGCGGTCGCGCGGACCTTGCCGGCGTCGAGCAGCGGCCCCAGCCATGCCGCCACCTGGCGCGGCAGGTAGCCGACCGGCTCGAGGTCGCCGTCGAGGATACGGATCGCGTTGCGGTCGTGCTCGTTGGCAGGCTCGCGCTCGAGGTGCACGGCCTCGCCGGGCCGCACCTCGCGGTCGTGGTACTGCGCGCCGACGATCATGCTCGGCAGCTCGCCGAGCAGCGGCTCGGGCGCGGCGGCCGCGGTGGCGGGAGTCTTCACGGTGGCTCTTGGCATGGGCATCCTCCTGTTCTCTCCGGTTGCAGGCATCAGTTCACGGCGGACGGGCCGGCGGCGGGCCGCTGCGCCGGCTCGTCCTCGAGCCCGGCCCGCCCGCCGAAGCGCCGTTGCAGCTCGGTCCGGGCGGCCTCGACGGTGTCGGCGACGGCAGCGAACGCGCGGGCGAGCAGCTCCGGCACGAACGTCGAGGCGTCGACGCTGAGGCTGGCGACGACGCGCGAACCCATGACGGTGAGCACCACGCAGCGGCCGTCGTTGTTGCGCTCGTTGAGCGCCTCGAGCAGCTCGAGGCTCGGCTCGACGTCGCGCAGGACGGTCGAGAACATGTCGACGAACGGCAGGGTGCGGGCCACGCGGAGGAGCACGCCGACGCCGTCCCGCGAGAGGACGAGGTTGCCGTCCCCGTCGAACGCCCAGTCGTCCTTGCCCGTCCATGCCTTCAGCGCTCCGACCACCAACCCCTCCAGCTCCCCGGCGTTCCCGGGCTGGCGCGGCGCCGGCCTCGCCGCGGCCGCGGCGCCGCTCTTCTCCCGCTCGATGCCGAGCGTCGGCAGCAGAATGTCGCCGCGGCCGTCGGCGAACGCGGTGTAGGCGAGCCGGCCGGGCGAGCGCGCCCCGTACACCTCGCGCAGCGTCGCGACGAGCAGCCCCGCGGTCGCGGCGTAGTCGATCTCGCAGGCGAGGTCGCGATAGAAGTTGGGCGAGCCCGTGCGCTCCCGCCTGCTGAGCCTCTTCTTGCCGGGGGCGTGCGTGGGCGGAAGCCACCCGAGCCGGCGCAGCCGGCCGGTCCGCGCGCGGTCGAGGCGCGCGCTCCCCTCGAGGTAGTGGTTGGAGACGGCCTCGACGCGCAGCCCCCCGCCCTCCTCCGCCGCCACCTGGACGTAGCCGCCGCCCTGCCTGCGCGCCAGGATCAGGCACTGCCCGTCCTCCAGGGCCGCGAGCACGCCGGCCAGCGCCCGCGTGAACACGCGCCACGCGCGCGGGAGCGGGGCGCCGGCGGGTGCGGCGGGACGCGCGCCCCGCGCCGCGGCACGCGGCGCCTCCTCGCCGCGGGCGGCCGCGGCCGGCGCGCTGCGCGGCGGGCCGAGCCGGCGGGGTGCCCGGGCCGGCACGCGGCCGGCGCCCACGCCCGCCTGCGCCGTGTCGTCTGAGCTGCAGCTTCTCGGCATTCGTGCCTCCTCTCGTGCTCTGCGCTGCGTCGTGCTGCGTCCGCTGCCGCGACATCCGGAGACGACCGTCGAAGCGGGGCGCCGTGTCCTCGGACCTCCCTTCCCTTTCTGTTCCATCACTGCCCGAAGCCGGTGCGCGACGAGGTGCCGTCAGCCACCGGGCTGGCCGGCCCGGCCTGCGGGACGGAGCGTGCGGCTCACCGTCCGTCGCGGCTCGGGGCTGACCATCCACTCGTAGTCTCGGTCACGATGGGGCACGGGACGTGCCTCGTGCGGCTCACCGAAAACGGCGGCTCTCCCCGGTGCGGCGCTCCGCGCCGGCCTCGGTGCGCGGGCTCCTGCGGACGGTGCTCCGCAGCAGCAGCGCGAGCTGTCGCTGAGCGGAGCGCAACGACGACGGGCCCCATGGTGCCGCGAGCAGCGCTACGCCCGGCATCGGGCGGTGACCGTGGGAATGACGAGCGCGGGTGTGGGGCGCGCTTGAGCGCGCGCTGGTGCGGAGCTGCGGACCAGCACCAGCCGGCGCGGAGCGCGGGCCCCACATCGGCTCTGCAGGACGCGACGAGCGCGACGTCGCTGCGGGGGTGGCGGGCGGTTACGGCGCGAGGGCCGTGCGCGGTGGCGCTCCCGGCGCCACGGGACTCCTCGTCGCCCCGCGCTGCGGGGCTCCTCGGAGTGACAGCTTCTGCCGGCGCAGAAGCGCGAGCTGTCACTCAGCGGAGCGCGGCAACGACGGGTCCGGTGGTGCTGCGAGGGTGGCGGGCGGTGATGGCGGCGGAGGACCGAGGGGCGATCTCGGCCCCCCGGTCACGCCGGGGGGCCGAGCGCTCGTCCGAGCGGGCGCGGCAGCGCGTTACGTGGCGGCGGGCGGCGGGTTGTCGGAGTTCCAGGTGTCGCGGATGTACAGCCACTTGCCGTCGCGCTTCTGGAACACGCCGATGTATTTTCCGGCATCGACGGTGGCACCCGATGCGTCGGTGACGGTGTACGTCCCGGCCTCGTAGGCGAGGTCGCCCGAGACGTCCACCGCGCCCGCCTCCGGGATGTTCATCTTCAGCCCGGCGCCGCGTGTCGCGGCCGTGTCGGCGGCGAGAAACGCGCGAATCGCAGCACGGCCCGTAGCGGCAGGCGCCCCCGGCGGCTGCAGCACGGCGTCGTCCCAGTACATTGCGGCGAGCTTGTCCGCATCGCCCGCGTTGTACGCCGCCGCCCACGCCGGGGCCGACTGGCGGATCACCGCCTCATCGGCCGCCGTGCTCACGGCGCCAGCCTGGCAGCCACAAAGGAAGAGCAGCGCTGCTGCCCCGATGATCGTCGTCTTCAGTGCGTTCACAATTCTCTCCTTCGGTGTCGCTGATCGGAATGTGCGATCGTCGAGGGCGCCAACGCCGTACCTCCGGCACGTATTCCGGCGAAGGCGAACCGCGGTCCGGCACCGCTACGCGGGATTCCCCATCGAGCTGCTGTCACCCGGCACACGGGACGCGCCAGCAGCCGACGCCGGTCAGAGCCCACAGCCCGCGCGGCGTCGCTCCCCACACGCTGTCATCCTGAGCTGGGGTAGGCCGCGGCGCGGCGGTCGGGCGAGACAGGAGACCTCCGGGAGGGCCGGCGCCCTCGCCGGTCTGGACTCGGCCCGCGCGGGCGAGGGCGACCGCTTGCCCGACGTGAGGCGGGCGCTCCCGTACTGACTGATTTCCTTGGAAGTACACGCCGAGGCGCCAGCCGCGGCCGGACCGCTCGAGCTCGCCGCCTGTCAGCGCCCCGCCTCGGCGGCCGGCTGCAGGGTCCTGACGATGCGGCTCACGTCGTAGCCGTGGGCGGCGATCCTCTCGCTGAGCGTGGCGTACAGCGCCTCGTCCATCTGCGGGGTGCGGGAGAGGATCCAGAGGTAGTCGCGGCCGGGGTGCCCGACCACGGCGTAGCGGTACTCGGGATCGAGCTCGATGATCCAGTACGAGCCGGTGAACGGCCAGAAGAACTGCACCTTCAGCTTCGCGTTCGTGGCCCGGTCGACGACCCAGGCCTTGCCGCTGATGCTCTTCTCCTCGCCGTCGAGCGTGTGCTTGCGGCAGCGGTTCACCACGCCGATCCTGCCGTCCGGCCGCACCGTGTACGTCGCGGTCACGCCGACGCACCCCTTCTGGAAGCGGGACGGAATAGTGGCGATCTCGTACCACGTGCCCAGGTAGCGCTGCAGGTCCACGGACGCCACCGTCTGCAACGGCTTCTCGGCAGCCGCGAGCGCGAGCCCGAGCCCGCCGCAGAGCATCAGCAACGTGACGATCGACGCGGTTCTCATCGATGGACCTCCCGGAGCGACACAAAGGGCTCGGCCCCGCCGCGTACCGCGCTCCATGGTAGCTCTCCAGAACCCCATCGTAGCGAGCTTCGCGCTCCGCGCCGTCAGCATCCCCGGCTTTCTCGAGGTCGCACGCCGCGCGGGTGGCGGCCGGGAGGGTGGCGAGCGCGGCCTCTTCGGCGTCGGCCAGCGAGGCGATGAGCGGCAGCGGTGGCAAGTAACGGGCGTCGGCCTGCATCACCTTCGCCTTGTAGGCGAGCTGGTCGCCCTCCGGGTCCGACAGCTTCTTGTTGACCTGAGAGAACGGGTGGGCGCACAACGTGTTCGAGGCGCTGATCATGTCCGGAAACGACTGGATGGGTGTGAGAGGCGGGTAGAGCGCCCAGACCGCCTGGCGGTGGCGCACCAGCCACTCGCCCCAGAACGCGCCCATGCAGTAGTAGAGGAGAGGTTCGCTCGGGACGCGCAAGCTCTCGACGGCGTCGAAGTAGCCGCGACTCTCCTCTTCCGCGAGCTGCCGCGGTCCGATGCCGTCGAAATACGGACGCAGCGCAGGGTCGATGAGGAACGTGTTCGCGAACCGGTCGAGTTGCTCCGGGCCGGGGTCATCAACTGACAGGCGGAACTGGTAGACCTCGAGCGCTGCTGCCTCGAACGCCCGCGCAGCCTGCGAGAGAGCCTGCGGGCTGATTGGGAAGTCCACGGCCGCTCGCGCCACGCCCAACTGCTCTTCGAGCTTAATGATGAACGGCAGGAGCTCCGCGGGTGTCTGGTCGAACACCTTCGCGTAGCTACGATAGAAGGCACGAACGGCGTCTGACTCTGTGCGTGAGTACGCGGCGCGCGGGCCGGATGGGCCGGGCGGCTTGGATTTGGCCTTGAGCACGATGTACCCGACGGCAGCAGCCGCCAGCGCGACCATGATCGCCACGGCGAATCCGCGTTCCACAATCCCCTCCCCGATCCTGCGACGAGTCAATCTGTCTCGCCGTGAGTCTACCAGCGCACGGGGCTAGAGGAGTCGGGCAGTGATTCACCATGCAGTGCTGTGCCCAACGAACACGCCCATCTCTGACAGGTGCCAGATAGGTGCCGGTAGGTGCCTAGCGATCATGACGATCTTAGTCGGTGATTTCAGTACGACGAAACATGACAGAGGCGGAGGCGTGCCTGTCCCGTCGGTACTGACGCTTCCAGGTTGGTCCATCGGCGAATGCGACGCGCCGAAACCACCCCTGGTCCCGGCACAAGTCGTCCTCTCTTGCTAGCCATACCACTGTCAGGAAACGCCTTAATCTCGTCACTGCCGATTGCGAACCAGGTGCGCAGGTGCTATGTTGTACTCGGGACGAGGAGCAGCGATGCTCGAGCAGGAACGCCATTACTACGCCGCCAACGAACCTGAGTGGCTCAAGACCGACGCCGGTCGCTTCGTCGTCGTCAAGGGCGAGGACCTCGTTGGGGTCTACGCCTCGCAGGACGAGGCGCTTGCTGCCGGCGCGGCCAGATTCGGGCTGTCCTCGTTTCTCGTCCGTCGCATCGGCGACGGCGAGCAGACAGTCACCGTACCAGCTCTGACCCTGGGGCTGCTGCGTGCCCATCCTTAACGTCCAACTCGGGGGAGAAGCGACTCGTCCCGATGGGACGAAGCTCGCCATCCCGCCATCAGTGGCGCTCATCCAACGCGGTCCAGTAGTGCAGGTCTCGGTGTCCGTCGGCCAGCAGATCGCAGGGCCGATCCTCCAAGCCGGCGGGACACTGCCAGCTCCGGTTGCGGGCCTGGCGCTGATCGATTCAGGCGCGACGTCCACTTGCATCGACGAGACGATCGCGCAGCAACTGAACCTGCCCGCGATAGACGTCGTCACCATCGCGTCGGCGACGCATGCCTCGGTTCAGCAGAGTGTCTACCCCATAAAGGTCGAGGTCGTGGGGCTGCCGATCGCCATCAATGCACCGAGGGCGATTGGAGCGCCGCTACAGTCACAGGGGATCCTCGTCCTGCTCGGCAGGGATGTCCTTCAGCATTGCGTGCTGGTCTACAACGGCCCGGCTGGGTCGTTCTCGCTGTCAATCTGACCGCCGCCAGGGGAGCGCCTCGAACCTCATCTCTGTCGGATTCATTGCCGGGACTCATGCCCCTGACAGCAAGTGCCCGAAGCGCGACCGGCGGTTCGGCGACGGAACTCGTTAGTGCGTAGGAGTACGTGTCGTCGACTCACCCTCGTGGTTGACGCCGGCCATCGACTTCCGCTCCGCATCCTGAATCCGCCGTCCATCCGGACCGCCTTGGCGGTCGGCGAGCCGTCCGCGCTCTCAATGGAGGTACGCCGCCCGCGGCGTATGATAAAGCCATTTAACGAGAAAAATTCTCGTTATATTGACAAGAGGAGATCCAGGGATTATCTTGCCGCCAGGAACGAAAGCCCCGGAGGTCCGACATGCTCCTCCAATTCGCGGTTTCGAACTTCCACTCCTTCAAGGACGAGGAGGTGCTCAACCTGGCCCCCGCCGGAGGCCGCATCCATGCGGATCACATTCTCCATGGCGAAGGTGCGCGGCGAAGGGTCCGCGCCTTGCCCCTAGCCGTCTGCTACGGCGCCAACGCCTCCGGGAAGTCCAACCTCGTCACGGCTCTGGATTCCGTTCGCACTCTGGTAACACGCGGGACGCGCACGGATGCACCTACCGGTGTCGTTCCGTTCCGCCTGGATGCCGAGGCTCGCGCCGCCGGAAGCCGCTTCGAGCTGGTGATCTGGCACGAGGGCGTCCTGTACACGTATGGCTTCGTGGCGACGAACAGGGAGATCAAGGAGGAGTGGCTCTTCGCCGTCCGCGACAAGCGTGAGGTCCGGTTGTTCGAGCGGGTGACGGAGGGGGGAGCGGCGCGGGTCGTCCTCGGCAACCAGCTCGCGCCGACGAAGGACGACCGGCAGCGCCTGCAGTTCGTCGCGGCGGGGACGCGTCCGAACCAGCTCTTCCTCACCGAAGCGAATGACCGAAACGTCCGCGAGCTCGATCCCCTGATGCGTTGGTTCAAGGACCGGCTGACGATCATCTGGCCCGATGCTCAGTACGGGCCGCTCGTCCTTCGCGCTCATGACGATCCGAAGTTCGCCGGCTTCCTGGCCGAGCTTCTGCGAGCCGCCGACACCGGCATCGGCGGTCTCGAGCCTTGCGCCGAGGACCTTGACAGCGAAAGACATCTGGCCGCGTTGCCTGCCCGATTGCGCAGAACGCTCGTGGAAGACCTCGAGCGCAGCGAGGCGCGTTCCGTCGCACTCGGAGGACAGAAGACGCTGCTGACGGTTCGTCACGACGCCGACAAGCCGATACAGCTCCTGAGCCTTCGGACCCGCCACGAGACCGGGAGCGGGGAAACCGTCCTCTTCGACCCCGAGGACGAATCCGACGGTACGCATCGGCTGATGCACCTGGCGCCCGCGTTGTTCGACTCCCGCGGAAGCGACGTGGTCTACGTCATCGACGAGCTGGACAGGAGCCTGCACCCTCAGCTTTGCCGCTTCTTCATCGAGGCTTTCCTCAAGCACTCGGTGACCGGCGCGGAGCGCGGGCAGCTCATCGTAACGACCCACGACACGAACCTCCTCGACCTCGACCTGTTGCGTCGGGACGAGATCTGGTTCGTGGAGAAGGACCGGCACGGGGCAAGCCACCTCACCTCACTCGCGGAGTTCAAGCTGGTTCGAGCCGACCTGCGGCTCGACAAGGGGTACCTTGCCGGCCGATTCGGCGCGATCCCGTTTCTCGGCGATCCCGGGCGCCTGAGCGCCAGGCAGGGCTCGCGATGAGCCTGACGAGCAGGCGGAGGCGTCCGCTCGACCGCAGCGTGCCACACCTGCGCGATACACGACTGGTCGTCATTGCGACGGAGGGAGCTGTCACCGAGAAGGACTACTTCGAGCACTTCCGTGGCTGCAGCACGCGGGTGCAGGTCCGGGTCCTGGCAACCACCGAAGGGAAATCCGCACCCCGCCACGTTCTCGGACGGCTGCGAAAGTTCCGCCGCGACTCCGATCTCGGTCCGAGCGACGCGCTCTGTGTGGTCATCGACAAGGACCGCTGGCCGGACGCCCAGCTCATGGAGGTGTCGCAAGGCGCGGCGAAGCTTCACGCGCTCCTCGCGGTGAGCAACCCATGCTTCGAGCTCTGGCTGTACCTTCATTTTGCCGACCTGCCTGCCACCGCCGTCGCGGCGACGAGCAGACAACTCAAGTCGGAACTCAGCTCAATGCTGGCGTGCAACGGTGCAGCACCTCCGTGCGCGGCCACGTACCAGGGCCGCGTCGATGAGGCCATTGCCCGAGCGCGGAAGCTCGACACGCGACCGCAGGACCGGTGGCCGAACCAGGTTGGCACACGCGTCTACCGCGTGATTGAGGAGATCCGAGCACGTCAATAACATCCAGGAAGAGTCAGTTGCAGGACTCGGTGTCATTGCGAGCGCCGGCATGCGGGACGCTGGCCGGATCCACGATCTGGCTCGATCCGGGCATCGCTGTTGCGGAGAGTCACGGACTCGGCGTCCGCGATCTCAACGCGGCGGTGCGGGCGGTCAGGGAGCATGAGGATGAGATCCGAGAAGCGTGGCAAGCATACTTCGAGCATTGAGGTCAGCAACGTCTCGCGGCACGGCTTCTGGCTCCTGATCGATGAGCGCGAGCTCTTCGTGTCCTAGTCCGATTTCCCGTGGTTCCGCGAGGCGACGATCGGCCAGCTCGTCGATGTCTCGCTCCCTCATGCCGGGCATCTCTACTGGCCCCAGCTCGACGTCGATCTCGCGGTCGATTCGATCGAGCATCCCGAGCGCTATCCGCTGGTGAGCCGCCCGGCGGCGAGGGTCGCCGAGACCTCGCGACGCAAGCCCAGGAAAGATGCCTGAACCGCCGATCGTGACGATCCTGGTCGGTGAGTCCCATGGGTACCTGGTCCGAAAATGGGGACGGGCCGGCACCGTTTTCATTCTCTGTGGCGACGATCGGTCGTCATGAACGACTGGCATATTGACCGCACGCTATTGGCCGGCGTGATCCACCGCGGGTTTGAGACGCCCCGCTAACCGCCCGCGGCGTCCGAGCCCGAGGCCCTTCCCGGAGCCACCTCCATGTCGAGGCCGCCCCGCCGCACCAGCAGCTCCCGAACCTCCCGCAGCTCCGCGCGCAGCGCGGCGATTTCGGTGTCGCGTTTCTCGCCGGAAGGGGCCACGAACCACGAGGCCATGAAGCCGGAGAGCACGCCGAAGACCGCGATGCCGCAGGCCATGAGGCACACCGCCACGACGCGGCCCTCGGTCGTCACCGGGTAGCGGTCGCCGTAGCCCACGGTGGTCATGGTGGCGAGCGCCCACCAGACGGCGTCCTCGGCCGTCGCGATGTTGCCGCCCCCTGCGGTCTCGAGGTGGAGCACGGCGACGCTGCCCACGACGACCACGACGGCCGTGAGAAGCAGCGCTGCGACCATCCCGGTCTGGGCGCGGCGCTCGGCGATGGCGGCGGTGATGACTTTGGCGGCGCGGACGCCGCGGAGCACCCGCAGGATGCGCGCGATGCGGGCGAAGCGCGCGGCGCGCAGCGCGTTGACGACCGGGATGCTGGAAATCAGGTCAAGCCAGCCCCAGGTGAGAAGGTAGCGCCGCTTACTCTCGGCGGTCGCAAGCGAGTGGAGGAAGTCGCCGAGAAACACCACGCACACCGCCGTATCCGCGAGCTCCAGGATCTCGCGCGCGCCGGCCGACGGCGACGACGCCGCGAGCGCCGCGAGCAGCACGAGCGAGAGGACGCTCAGACTGAGCATGGAGAGGAGATACACGGGGCTGGATGTCGTCCGTGGCATGGGTCACCCCTTCTTGCGCTCGATGGTACGCCGACGTGAGCTGCCATGGCGCTCGCCCTTGCTTCCCGGCGCGAGGCTGCCGCGGTTCGCCCGGCGGACTCTTTGGGAGGCTGCAGTGAGCCGCCAGAGAGGCATCAGAGGATCTCGAGAATCGTCGCGTCCGGCATCTGGCATGACGATGGAGCCATACTTGACGGGCGTCGGCGTCCGTGGGCGTCCGACAGGACACGTGCGCGACTCCGGCCGTGGCGCGGCGCGGGCCCCCGGCGCAGGTGAATCGCCTGCGGCCGAACGAAGGCGCCAGATCAGAGGCGGGGCGCAGCCGTTGTCATGGAGAAGGGAGCGAGGGTCCAGTGCCGGTGACACTCACAGTCGGTGCAGGCAGGATCGACCGCGTCATCCACGGCGCCGACGAGGTCTTGCGCGCCTACGAGATCAAGGGCGATACGGGGCTCGAGTACCTTCGCTACCCGCTCATTTCGCCGCGCGACCGAGTTGTCCCCGAGGACCTGGCAGTCACGCTGCTGGTGAACTCCCGCGCGACCGCCAGGGCGTTTCAGAGCCTCAGGGACCGGGGGCCGGGAATCGACCTGTCGGTCATCCCCGACTACCCCATGGAGCAAGTCACGGACGTGGATCTCGAGGTCATGGCGAGTCTCATCGCCCAGATGGCGCAATGGCCAGGCCTTGGCGCATCGATCGCGACCAAGGTCTTGCACAAGAAGCGGCCTGCGCTGATCCCGGTTCTCGACAACCAGGCGATCTTCGGCGCCTACATGAACCCGCGCTGGCCAGGAAAGCCGTCAGCACAGGAGTCGATCAAGTCGCGAGCGAGGATCCTCGAGGCGCTGCGCTGGATCCGTTTCGACGTCTCGCGGCCCGAAAACGAGCCTGCATGGCCGGAATTGTCTACCATCGAACCGGGGTTGTCCCGCATCGAGCTCCTCGACAGTGTCTGGTGGACGCACTTCAGGCGGGTCGAACCAGCGGGCACACGCCCCGCCCGGGGGAGCGAGGGCTGAGCGCCTCCGGCCGCCGGGGCCGGGACTCAGCGTGGTCGCATCGGTGGCCACCAGAATGTCACCCGTATCTGCCTCACCCGAAACGAGTATCTTTGAATCCTGTCCAGGCGCATGTCACCAGCGACGTCCGCCTTGACACTTGACAAATGCTCAGCCACGAGTAAATTGGTGGTGGTACTTGTTCCCCGTCCGACACGCCTTACGGCCCGGGCGGGGTTATTCTTTTCGGGCCAGGCCGCAGTCGGTGGACGCCTGATGCGTGTAGAGCCCCAGGTCAAACGCACGGTCGTGTTCGTGGACGGGCAGAACCTCTACCACGCTGTGCGCGAGGCGTTCGGCTACACCTACCCGAATTTCGACGTCCTTGCGCTCGCCCGCGCGGCTTGCGCCGGAAGCGGGTGGCAGCTCAAACAAGTGCGCTTCTACACCGGGGTCCCCGACGCACGGGACAACGCCTTCTGGCACGGGTTTTGGGTCGCCAAGCTCCTCGTCATGAGCCGCCAGGGCGTGTGGACGTACTCGCGGCCGTTGCGCTACCGGAACCGGCGCGTGCTGCTCCCCGACGGGAGCGAGCACACCTATCTCGCCGGCGAGGAGAAGGGCATCGACGTGCGGATCGCCATCGACGTTATCAGCATGGCCCACCGCAACGAGTACGACGTCGCCGTGATCTTCAGCCAGGACCAGGATCTCTCCGAGGCGGCTGCCGAGATCCGTGCGATCAGCCGCGAGCAGGAACGGTGGATCAAGGTCGCGAGCGCCTTCCCGCAGAGCCTGCTCAGCCGCAACACTCGCGGCATCGACCGGACCGACTGGGTCGCTATCGAGCGGGCGACCTACGACGCCTGCATCGACCGGCGCGACTATCGCATCAAGCCCGATGAGGAGAGAGCGCCCGGAGAATGAGCAGCCAACCCCAGCAGATCGTCGCGAAGCTGTGGAACTACTGCAGCATCCTGCGGGACGACGGGCTCTCGTACGGCGA
The DNA here is from genome assembly GCA_964594125.1 of uncultured Thermoanaerobaculia bacterium. Taxonomy (GTDB): domain Bacteria; phylum Acidobacteriota; class Thermoanaerobaculia; order Thermoanaerobaculales; family Thermoanaerobaculaceae; genus CAVRZJ01. The sequence continues at coordinate 70,342 of CAZQLL010000003.1, forward strand.
CTACGTCGAGCAGCTCACGTTCCTGCTGTTCCTCAAGATGGCCGACGAGCAGAGCCGCGCGCCGTGGAACAAGAAGTCGCCCGTGCCGGCGGGGTCGGATTGGCCGAGCCTGCTGGCGCGCGACGGCGACGAGCTGGAGACGCACTGCCGCCACGTGCTGGAGACGCTCGGCAAGCACGGCGGCCTGCTCGGCCTGGTGTTCCGCAAGGCGCAGAACAAGATCCTCAGACCCGGCGAAGCTGCGCCGGCTGATCGTCGACCTGATCGACCGCGAGCAGTGGTCGGCGATGTCGGCGGACGTCAAGGGGGACGCCTACGAGGGGCTGCTGCAGAAGAACGCCGAGGACGTCAAGGGCGGCGCCGGGCAGTACTTCACGCCGCGGCCGCTGATCCAGGCGATGGTCGAAGCGATGCGGCCGGCGCCGGGGATGACGATCTGCGACCCGGCGTGCGGCACCGGCGGGTTCCTGCTCGCGGCGCACGACTTCATCGCCGACCCCAAGCGCTACCAGCTCGACAGGGCGCAGAAGCAGCTCCTCAAGAGCGGCACGCTGTTCGGCGTCGAGCTGGTCGATTCCGTCGCGCGCCTGTGCGCGATGAACCTGCTGCTGCACGGGATCGGCGGCGCCGGCGCCGGCGCCGTGCCGATCGACGCGCGCGACGCGCTGGCGAGCCAGGGCGGCGAGCACTACGACATGGTGCTCACCAACCCCCCGTTCGGGCGCAAGTCGAGCGTGACGATCGTCAACGAGGAAGGGCGCGCGGAGAAGGAGAGCCTGACCGTCCACCGCGACGACTTCTGGGCGTCGACGTCGAACAAGCAGCTCAACTTCGTGCAGCACGTCTACACGCTGCTCAGGCAGCACGGGCGAGCCGCCGTGGTCGTTCCCGACAACGTGCTGTTCGAGGGCGGCGCCGGCGAGACGATCCGGCGCAAGCTCCTGCACGAGGCGGACGTGCACACGCTGCTGCGGCTGCCGACCGGGATTTTCTACGCGCAGGGCGTCAAGGCCAACGTGCTGTTCTTCGACCGCAAGCCGGCCGCCGAGAAGCCGTGGACCGAGCGGTTGTGGATCTACGACCTGCGCACCAACCTGCACTTCACGCTCAAGGAGAACCCGCTCAAGCGCGCCGATCTCGACGACTTCGTCGCGTGCTTCCGCCCCGAGAACCGGCACGAGCGGGTCGAGGGCGAGCGCTTCCGCGCATTCGCGTACGACGAGCTGGCCAGGCGCGACAAGGCCAACCTCGACATCTTCTGGTTGAAGGACGCCTCGCTCGAGGACTCGGCAAACCTCCCCGACCCCGACGTCATCGCCGCCGAGATCGTCGAGGACCTGCAGGCCGCGCTCGAGCAGTTCAGCGCCCTCGCCGAGGACCTGAAGCGGTAGCGTCGCTCTGCGGTCGGCTTGCAGGTGTTGGTGCCGGAGGTGGGAGTCGAACCCACACGCCCTTGCGGACACGGGATTTTGAGTCCCGCGCGTCTGCCATTTCGCCACTCCGGCGCGGCCGGCATTCTACTCTGAATCCGGATGGGCCATGGGCGAGCCCCCACACTGCCACTTCACCAGGGAGGGCCGGCGCCCTCGCCGGCCCGGGCGCCGCAGAACAGGACCTCCGCGCGGGCGAGGGCGCCCGCGCTCCCGGGTATGTGGGAGGGACTCTCCAGGCAATCCACATGCGCCATTGGTGCACCCCGGACCATGAAAGTCACCGGGAGGGCCGGCGCCCCCGCCGGCCCGGACCCCGCCCGCTGCAGAGTCCGCGCGGGCGAGGGCGTCCGCGCTCCCGGGTTTCCTGGAGGGACTTCCTGAACAATGACAGCAGGTGCGGGCGGGCTGTCGAGGCAAGGCCGGGGACGCCGGCGCGCCTACGGGTAGAGGCGGTTGATCAGGCGCGGGTACGGGATCGCCTCGCGCAGGTGCGTGAGGCCGCACAGCCAGGAGACGACGCGCTCGATCCCCATGCCGAAGCCGGAGTGCGGGAAGCCGCCGTAGCGGCGCACGTCGAGGTACCAGTTGAACGCCTCGCGCGGCAGGTTGTGCTCGGCGATGCGCTGCTCGAGCTTCTCGAACGAGGAGATGCGCTCGCTGCCGCCGATGATCTCGCCGTACCCCTCGGGGGCGATGACGTCGACCGCCAGCGCGCGCGCCGGGTCGGCCGGGTCGGGCTCCATGTAGAACGCCTTGATCGCCGCCGGGTAGCGGGTGATCAGCGTCGGCTGGCCGGAGTCGTCGGCGAGCGCCGTCTCCTCGTCGCCGCCGAAGTCGTCGCCGAAGGAGACGGCGAACCCCTTGGCCTTGAGCTTCTCGACGGCGTCGCCGTAGTCGATGCGCGGGTACGGGCGGCGCGTCGCCGGCTCGAGCTTGGAGACGTCGCGCTCGAGCCACTCGAGCTCGGAGGAGCAGCGGTCGAGCACGCGCGCGACGAGCTCGGAGACGAACTCCTCGGCGAGATCGAGCAGGCCCTCGAAGCGCAGCCACGCGACCTCGGGCTCGACCATCCAGAACTCGGTGAGGTGGCGGCGGGTCTTCGATTTCTCGGCGCGGAACGTCGGTCCGAAGCAGTACACCTTGCCGTGCGCCGCCGCCGCCGGCTCGAGGTAGAGCTGGCCGGACTGCGAGAGGTACGCCTTCTCGCCGAAGTACTCGGTCTCGAACAGCGTCGAGGTGCCCTCGCACGCCGCCGGCGTGAGGATCGGCGAGTCGATGTTGACGAAGTTGCGGCGGTAGAGGAAGTCGCGGATGCCGAAGGTGAGCTCGTTGCGCACCCGCATGATCGCGTGCTGGCGCCTGGAGCGCAGCCACAGGTGGCGGTGGTTGAGGAGGAAGTCGGGGCCGTGCTCCTTGGGGGTGATCGGGTAGTCGGGGACGAGCTGGACGACCCCGAGGTCGGACACCTCGAGCTCGACGCCGCCGGGCGCGCGCGCGTCCTCCTTGACCCTTCCCGTCACCCACAGCGACGACTCCTGCGTGAGGGAACCGGCGTCGTTCCAGAGCTGCTGCGAGGCCGAGGGTCTGAACACCACCGCCTGCAGGTAGCCGGAGCCGTCGCGCACGACGAGGAAGCGCAGCTTCCCCGAGGAGCGCGCGTTGTACAGCCACCCGCGCACCGTCACCTCCTGCCCGACAAGCTCCGGCAGCTCGCGAATCTCAGCAGTACGCATTGCCGCCTCCGCGTCAACGACGAGCGGAGATTGTAGCCGAGAGGAAGAGACGTGGTTCGTGGTACGTGGTTCGTGGGACATGGCTGCCGTCTCGCCCGGCGCGGCCGGCGGCGCGCAGGGAGCCGTCGCCGCGAGGCGCCCCGCGCCGGTTGGGCGACGCGCGATCCCGCGGCGCCGGGAGGCCGGCGGCGGCAGGCTGCTGTCGCGCAGGGGGGCGGTTCCGGCGTGCTGCCCGCCGTCCCCTACTCCAGGTTGGCGGCCTGCTCGCGGAGCTTCTCGAGGGCGGCCTTGGCGGCGACGACGCGCTCGCCCATGCCGGCGTCGCGGCACTTGGAGGCCGACGTGTTGACCTCGCGCAACAGCTCCTGCAGCAGGAAGTCGAGCTTCTTGCCGACGGCGCCGCCGCCGGAGAGGAGGCGGTCGAGGTGGTCGAGGTGGGCCGAGAGGCGCTCGACCTCCTCGCTGACGTCGGCGCGGTCGGCGAGGATGCCGGCCTCGACGGCGAGCCGCTCCTCGGGCACGGCGGCGCCCTCGACGAGGCGCGCGAGCCGCTCGCGCAGGCGTACGAGCAGCGCCGCGCCGATCTCGGCGTTGGTGGCCGCGAGCCAGTCGCGGAAGGCGGCGAGCTCGGCGGCGGCGGTGCGCAGGCTGGGCAGCAGCGCCGCCGCCTCGCGCTCGCGCTCGCGCACGAGAGCCTCGCGCGCCTGGGCGATCAGCGCGAGCAGCGCCGCGCGCTCCTCGTCGGCGAGGGCGAGCGCACCGCCCTCGGAGAACCCGGGCAGCGCCAGCAGGTCGCGCAGCGACAGCGGCGCCAGCTCGAGCCCGGCCGGCTTGCGGGCGAGGGCGGCGAGCAGCGCCTCGGCCACCTCCCAGCGCAGCTCCAGCGCCTCGCCCGCCCCCGGGCGCACCTTCAGCTCGATCGTCACCTGCACGCGGCCGCGCTCGATCGACTCGGAGAGGACGCGCCGGACGGCGGGCTCGAGGTCGTCGACCTCGATGCGCGGCCACAGGCGCACCGCGGTTTCGAGGAAGCGGGCGTTGACCGAGGTCAGCCGCACGCCCGCCTCGACGCGCTCGGAGATCGCCCCGGTCGCCGCACCGTACCCCGTCATGCTCCGCAGTGGCCTCATCGTGATCCCTCCGGACCGAGACAAGCCCGGAGTTTACAGCACCTTCCGCCCGTCGACGAGCGCCCGGCGTGGTACCATTCGCGCTCGCGGCGAACGACCCACGGCATGTCACCGGACGAGAGGCGATGAGCGCGACCACGAACACCGCGAAGCGGGCCCATGAGGCGGTACGACAGCAGCCGATCTGGACGCTGAACCTGTGGGAGCTGGGCGAGCGCCGGCTCGCAGTGGCGGCAACCGCGGTGACGGCGCTGCTGCTCGCCTGGACGCGCTTCGCGTTCCTGCCGTCGGGGCCGTGGGAGTGGGACGAGACGCTGTTCGCGCGCGGCATCCTGCGCTTCGACCTGCACGCGCACTTCCCCCACCCGCCGGGGTTCCCGCTGTGGCTGGCGCTCGGGTGGCTGGCGAAGCCGCTGGTCTCCGAGCCGCTGCGCGGGCTGCAGCTCCTGTCGGCGGCGTGCTCCGTGCTCACGCTGTGGCCCCTTGCCGCGCTGGGGCGGCGCGCCGCGCCGGCGCGCGTGGCGGCCACCGCGGCCCTGGTGTTCCTGATGCTCCCCGGAGTGTGGCTGCACGCGCCGCGTGGGTTCTCCGCCACCCCGGCGGCGTTCTTCGCGCTGTGGGCGGCGGCGCTGGCGGTCGACGGCCTCGGCGGGCGCCGCGCCACCGCCTTCTCGCTGCTGGTCACCGCGTCGTTCCTGATCCGGCCGATCATCCTGCCGTCGCTCGGCCTGCTGTGGCTGGCCGGCGCGCTCTCGGTGCGCGACAGGCGCCGGCTGCTGCCGGGCATCGCAATCGGCGCCGGCGCGACCGCCGCCGCAACGGCGGCGATGATCGCCCTCCAGGGGAGCTGGTCGCGCTTCGCGGAGGCGTTCTCGAACCACGCCACGCGCCACGCCCGCGGGCTCGCCGAGAACGTGGCCGGGTTCTCCGGTCTGGGGATCGTCAAGGGCGCGGGCGGCGAGTGGGTGGCGATCTCGATGCTCGTGCTCGCCGGGATCGGGCTGGTGGTATGGGCGCGGCGGCGCGGCGCCGGGGTGGCGGCGGCGTGGGCGGCCGTGTGGCTGGCCGGCGTCGCCCAGCTCGTCTGGCTGCAGGACCGCGCCTATCCGCGCTACGCGGTGCCGTTCCAGCTCGCCGCCGCGCCGCTGGTCGCGGCGGGCGCCGCCGCCGCGGCGCCCGCGGCCGCCGGGTTCGGACTGGCGGCTATCGGCGCGTACGGCGCGCTGCGCGCCTATCCGCTGCTGGTCGAGCAGCGCGACACGCTGATGGCCGGCTGGGCGGCGCTGCGCTTCGCCGCTGCGGCCGCCAACCGCGCCGGGTACGAGCTGGTGGTCGAGCCCGGGCTGGCGCCGTTCACCTCGTACCTGCAGGAGGTCGACAAGGACCGCGGCCGGCCGTGGCGGATCAAGACGCACCTGGCGCCGACGCCGTCCGCGGCGCGCACGCTGCCGACGAGCCGCTACCTGGTGGTGACCGACCGGCCGGAGCGCTACCTGCCGCCGATCCTCGGCCGCACGTGGCGGTACTCCGGCCAGTCAGTGGAGCTCGAGCCGCTCACGCAGGGGCGCTTCCATCCATCGGCGGTGATCGAGAACGCAACCCTGCCGGTGACCGGCTGGCAGATCGTGGCGCGCGACGAGCGCAACGTCCCGTTCGTCTGGGGCGGTACGCAGGCGAGCGTGCTGCTGCCGCCGCTGCCGGCGGGCACGGGGGTGGCGATGGAGGTGGAACCGACGGCGGGTCCCTCGGCGCTCGAGCTGCTGACCAATGGGCGCAGCGCGCTGGTGCTCTCAGGCCGCTCGGGGCGGCAGCTCGTCCACCTGCCCGCCGGTGCGCTCATCCCGGAGCGCGCCAACCTGCTCGCCTTCACCCGCCCCGAGGCGTACGCGCCGCAACCGGGTGCCCGTCCGTTCGCGCTCCGCCTGTCGGGGCTGCGGGTCGAGGGCGGCCCGGAGGCATGGAGCGCAGCGCTTGCCGACGAGGCCGCCGCGGCGGCGGCCGGCATCACAGTGACGGCGCCCGGCGGCCCGGCGCCCGGGGTCACGCTGACCGGTACCTACCGGCCCGAACGGTTCCCTGCCGGCGTCGGGACGTGGACCGAGCCGACGGCGCGGCTGCGCGCCCCGGCCGGCAGCGGCGTCGTGAGGCTGCGCGCCTGGGCGCCCCGCCCGACGCCGGCGCAGCTCGAGATCTGGAGCCGCGGCACGCTGCTCGCCGGCCCGCTTACGCTCGCGACCACGCCCGGGCAGATCGAGCTCGCGCTCGCGCCCGAGCTGCGCGGCGCTCCGCTCGAACTCGAGCTGCGCTGCGACGCCTACACGCCGCCGTCCGAGCCCGGCGCGCCGAAGCGCCAGCCGCTCGGCGTCGTTCTCGGCGGAATCGCGGTCGCGCCGGCGCCCGACGCGCCGACCGGCTGGCGCGGCGCCCCGGACGCGGCCGCAGGGTGGGTCTTCACCGCCATCACCAGCGGCGTCTGGGACATCGAGTCGTTCGATGGCGTCGCCGGCGCGTGGACGCGCCCGGGCGCCGTGCTCGCGGTACCCGCGGCCTCGGGGACGGTCGAGCTGACGGTGCTGGCGCCGCGGCCGACCGCGCCCCGCCTGGAGGTGTGGGCCGCAGGCCGGCGCCTGGCCGGGCCTTTCGACCCGCCGCCGACGCCTGTGACGCTCGCCGTCCCGGTGCCCCCCGACGTGCCTGCGGCGCGCGGCCTCGAGCTCGAGCTGCGCTGCGTGCCGTACGTGCCGGCGGCGCGCGGCGGCAGCGACACCCGCGCGCTCGGCGTGGTGCTCTCGCACGTCGCGTACGTCCCTCCCGCCGCACCCGCCGCACGCTGAGCGCGCAGCGCGCGCCCTGCCCACTGCCGGCCCCCCGGGATGCGCGCCTTCGCCCCTCTCCCTTCCTGCGGGGAACAGCAGCCCGCCGGCACCGGGAACGCCCGCGCCGCCGATCCCCTCTCCCGCGCGGGCGGGAGCGGGCGAGGGAACCGAAAACGCCGCGCGCCGCCAAGGGCGGGGGACAGCGGCTACGGGCGCGCTTCCGCCAGCACCGCGCGCGCGGCGCGCTCGCTCGCGCCGGGCGCGCCGAGGCGGCGGCGGACCTCGGCGAGGCGCGCGCGCAGGGCGTCGCCTCCCGGGCCGAACAGCCGCGCGACCGCGGCCGCCAGCGCCTCGGCGGTGAAGGCGTGCTGGACCAGCTCCTCGACCACCGCCTCGCCGGCGGTGAGGTTGACGAGGCTGACGAACGGCACCCTCACGAGCGCGCGGGCGAGCGCATAGGTGAGCGGGTGCAGGCGGTAGCCGACGACCATCGGGACGCCGAGGAGGGCGCACTCGAGCGTCGCCGTGCCCGATGCCACCATGGCGGCGCCGCAGGCGGCGAGCGCCCGATGGCGGTCGGCGGCGACGAGCTCGACGCGCCGTGCATGTCCGCCGACGAGCGCCGACAGGCGGCCGCTCGCGAGCCCGGGGGCGGCGATCAGCCGGGCGCGCACGGGCGTGCCGCCGGCCGCCAGACGGTCGACGGCCGCCAGCATCGCCGGGAGCAGCGACTCGACCTCGTGCCAGCGCGACCCGGGCAGCAGCGCGATGCTGCCGGGATCGACCGCGGGCGGCGCCGCCATCACGCCGGCGAGCTCGTCGATGAGCGGGTGCCCGACGTACTCGGCGGGGACGCCGTGGCGGGCGTAGAACGCCGGCTCGAACGGCAGCAGGCAGAGGACGCGGCGGACGTCGCGGCGGATGCGCCTGACGCGGCCCGCGCGCCACGCCCAGAGCTGCGGCGAGACGTAGATCACCACCGGGATGCCGGCGCGGCGCAGCGCCTTGGCGAGCGGCAGGTTGAAGTCCGGCGAGTCCACCAGCACGGCGACATCCGGGCGCCGCGCGACCGCCTCGCCGCGCACCCGTCGCGACAGCGCGAGCAGGCGCGGCAGCTCGCGCACCACCTCGGCGAGCCCCATCACCGACAGCTCCTCGGCGCGCGCGACGCACTCCAGTCCCGCGGCGCGCAGGCGCTCGCCGCCGACGCCGGCGGCGGCCACGCCGGGCGCCAGACGCTGCAGCGCGGAGAGAAGGTTGGCGGCGTGCAGGTCGCCGCTCGCCTCGCCGGCGACGAGGAAGACGTTCACCGCGGCCTCCGCAGCGCGGCGGCGGCCAGGCCGAGCGCGGCGCCGACGGCGTCAGCGAAGACGTCACGCCACTGGGCGGCGCGCGCCGGGACCGCCGACTGCAGCACTTCGAGCAGCCCGCCGTGGCCCGCCGCGTAGGCGCCGGCCCACGCCGCCGCCGGCCGCAGCGCGAGGTGCAGCGCCGAGCGCTGCGACAGGAACGCGAGGGCGGCGTAGGTCGCGCCGTGCGTCGACCAGTCGGGGGCCCGGCGGAACGCCGCGGGGACGCTTGGGCGGGTGCCGACGACGAGCACCGCAATCGAGAGCAGCGCCGTCGCCACCAGCGTCAGCGTGCGGCGGTCAGCCATGGCTCATCGAGCCCCGCCCGAAGATGCGGGAGCGCAGGCGCCCTCGCCCGCGCGTTGGCCCGAAACTTCGGGAGCGCGGGCGCCCTCGCCCGCGCAGTCGCCGCCGCGGACGGCACCCCGCCCGGCGAGGGCGACGGCCTTCCGAGTGATCTTCGTGGGCTGCAACGCAGGTCGCCTCATCGGTCGTGTCCGGCGGCCGTCCCGGCCGCCTACGAGCGCGGGAACGGGTACATCAGCCAGCCGAGCGCGATCGCGCCGGCCGCCAGTGCGACGAACACCTTCCAGAAGTAGCGCCAGCGCACCGCCCGCTCCCGCTTCCACAGGAACGCGAAGAACACCGCGATGAGCAGCGCGTGCAGCAGCATCAGCGAGAGGTGGTCGACGGGCATCAGTCCTTCCGGCCGGCGGCGATGTCGTGGGTGTCGAGCACGAGCAGCAGGTTCATCATCCCGGCGGTGAGCAGGAAGGTGTTGCCGTACTCCCACGACACGGCGGTGACGACGCCCTCGCCCAGGTGCGCGAGGCGCGCCGCGAAGAAGAGGAGGCCCGAGCCGAGGTTGGCGAACGCCGCGAGGTAGGAGAGCGGGTCGCCGGCTCGCGGCATGATCAGCTCGCCCTCGATGAGGATGCCGGTGACGAACCCCACCACGATCACGGCGGCGAACACCGCGGCGCGCGTGCGCTTGCCGAGCAGCAGGTGGCCGAGCCCGGGCACCAGCCAGGCGAGCAGCAGCAGCACCGCCGGCGGCATCCGGCGGCCCGGCGGCAGCGGAGCCTCAGCGCCGCGCGCCGGCATCGCCGTCCTCCAGCGCGGCCGCGAGCTTGCGCCGCGTGTCCTCGAGGTCCTCCGGGATCACACGCACCCCTCCCGAGACGGTCATGAAGCTGGTGTCGCCGCGCCACCGCGGCACGACGTGGAGATGCAGGTGGTCGGCGATGCCGGCGCCCGCGGCCTCGCCCAGGTTGAACCCGATGTTGAACCCGTGCGGGCGGTAAATGCCGCGCAGCGCGCCGACGACGCGCTGCGCCAGGACCATCATCTCGGCGAGCGCGGCGGCGTCGAGGTCGCCGATCTCGGCGACGTGCCGGCACGGCGCCACCATCGCGTGTCCGGAGGTGTACGGGAAGCGGTTGAGCATGACGAACGCGTCGCAGCCCTTGAGGACCGTGAGCTCGTCCGGGCCGCCCGCGGCGGCGGCGCAGAAGATGCAGCCCGAGGGCGCGTCGGCGTGGGACACGTAGGTGAACCGCCAGGGGGCGAAGAGGTGCTGCACCCCTCCCCCGCTCAGCCGCCGAGGACCTCGCGGAGCTGTTTGCCGGGTTTGAAGTAGGGGACGACCTTCGAGGGGACCGCAACGCGCGCCCCGGTGCGCGGGTTGCGTCCCTGGCGGGCGTGGCGCTTGCGGGTGCGGAACGATCCGAAGCCGCGCAGCTCCACCTTCTCGCCCTCGCCGATCGCGTCGATCACGCCGTCGAGCACGATGGCGAGCGTTTGCGCCGCCTCGCGCCGCGTCAGACCGACCTCGTCGGCGAGTGCCCTCACGATGTCCGCTTTCGTCATTGCTCGAGCTCCTCCTGAAAGAGAAAGGAAACCGCCGGAGGCGGGCGCCGGGCGCGCGCCTCCGCCCCGCTAGTGTGCGCCGTTGTCCTCGCCGAGGTCGCCGCTGTCCGCCTGCTCGGGCACCGACTCGGGCGCGAGGTCCTCGGCGTCCTGCTCGGGGGCCGCGCCGGCGAGCGCCGACGGGTCGGGCTGCGGGATGCCGCGCAGCGAAAGCCCGATGCGCTTCTCGTTCCAGTCGACGCGGATCAGCCGGCAGCGCACCGCTTGGCCGCGCGAGAAGGCGCCGGCCAGCGGCTGGGTGCCGTGGCGCTCGACCTCGGAGACGTGGCACAACCCCTCGACGCCCGGTGCCAGCTCGATGAACAGGCCGAAGTCCGTGATGTTGGTGACGTAGCCGTTGACCTCGTCGCCGACCTGGTGAGCGGTGGCGAACTGGTCCCACTCGCTCGGCAGCAGCTCCTTGAGCGAGAGTGAGATCCGCTGATTGGCGACGTCCATGGAGATGATCAGCGCCTCGACCTCCTGGCCCTTCTGGACGACCTCCGAGGGGTGCGCGATGCGCCGCGACCACGCCATGTCGGAGACGTGGATGAGGCCGTCCACTCCCGGCTCGAGCTCGACGAACGCGCCGAAGTCGGTGAGGTTGCGCACGGTGCCGCGCACCTTGGCGCCGACGCGCGTGCGCGCCGCGAAGTCCTCCCACGGGTTGGGCTCGGCCTGGCGCAGGGAAAGCGAGAGCCGGCGCTTGTCGATGTCGACCTCGGTGACGACGACCTCGACCTCCTTGCCGCTCTGCAGGAAGCTCTTCGGGTTCTTGATCTTCTTCGTCCACGACATCTCGGAGACGTGGATCAGTCCCTCCACGCCCTCCTCGAGCTCGACGAACGCACCGTAGTCGACGACGTTGGTGACCTTGCCGGCGATCTTCTTGCCGACCGGGTAGCGCGCCTCGACGTGCGTCCACGGGTCCTCGAAGCGCTGGCGGTAGCCGAGCGAGACCCGCTCCTTCTCGCGGTCGATGCGCAGCACCACGACCTTGACCTCGTCGGCGACTTTGAAGTACTCGGACGGGTGGCCGACGCGCCCCCACGAGATGTCGGTGACGTGCAGGAGGCCGTCGATGCCGCCGAGGTCGATGAACACGCCGTAGTCGGTGATGTTCTTCACCCGGCCGGTGACGACCATCCCTTCCTCGATGCGGGCGAGCGTCTCGTCCTTCTGGTGGGTGAGCTGCGTCTCGAGGATCGCCTTGCGCGACAGGACGACGTTGGCGCGGCGGCGGTCGAAGTTGATGATCTTGCCTTCGACCTCCTCGCCGATGTAGTCCTCGAGCCGGCGGGTCGGCCGCATGTCGACCAGCGATCCCGGCAGGAACGCGCGCACGCCGATGTCGACCGCGAGGCCGCCCTTGACGCGCTCGAGCACGCGGCCCTTGACGATGGTGCCGTCGCGGTACGCCGTCTCGAGCACCTCCCACACCCGCATCCGCGCCGCGCGCTCGCGCGACAGGCGGATCTCGCCGAGCCCCTCGTCGAAGCGCTCCACGAGAACGTCCACTTCATCGCCAGGCTTCACCGTGACGCGCCCCTGGCGGTCGCTGAACTCGGCCCGCGGGATCATCCCCTCCGACTTGAAGCCGATGTCCACGACCACGTCGTTGTCGGTGACCGAGACCACCGTGCCCCGCACCACATCGCCCTCGCGCAGGTGCTGGAACGACTCCTCGACCAGCTCGCGGAGGTTGTTGCGGGTGAGCTTCGAGCCTCCTTCCTCTCGTGCGGGCGCGTTCTGTTGGTTGTTGTCCTGACTGTTGACCACCGGGCCTCCCTGGCGATGCCCGAAAGGGGGCATCTAACTGCTTATTTCACAAGCGTGAAACTATAGCGGTGCGCGCGTTCCCCCGTCAATAGCCGCGTTGCGGCCGCAACGGCCCTCGCCGCGACTGTCCGGCGACCCGCGAGGGCCGAGGGAGGAGCGGGTCGACCCCTTGCGGCCGGCGTCGGAAACCCGCGGCTGACGAGCAACGATCGCACGTCGGCCGGCGAGAGCCGGAGGCAGGCCGATACTCCGCTGCGGGACCACCTCGCTGCCCCGGGGGACCTTCTGCCCAGGAGTCGTCCGGCGGGACGCGCTGGCGCGCAGGAGCGTGGCGCGGGCCGCTGGTGGCGGCGCCGCCCGCCGGGCGCGCGCGGCGTCAGGACTTCGGGACGAAACGGACGTGCGAGAGGACGACGCCGAGCTCGCGAGTGTCGGCGGAGCCCCCCTCCTTCGCCGGGCAGAACGGCGTCGCTCTGAGCTCGAGCTCGACTCCGCCCCTGGCCACCATCGCGGCGGTGACCGGGACGTCGACCGTGATCGGGTCGTGGCCGATCTCGACGGGGCCGGTGACGTTCTTGCCGAGCACGGCGATCTCGAGCGCCGGCGGCTTCGGCCGCGGCGCCCACAGGCGGAGCGTCAGCGTACCCGGTCCGGCCGGGACGAACAGCTTGGCCAGCGGCTTGGTCCAGACGCCGCGGCCCTCCGGGAAAACCTCCGCGTCGAGCAGCCCGGTCGCCTTGATCAGCGAGCGCTGGCGGTCTTCCTCGGACGCCACCGCGCCGGCCCAGCGCACCCCCTGGCCGACCGCGCGCACGCCGAAGAGCTGCACCGACAGCGGCCTGAGGTCGCGGTCGGACGGCACGTACCCCTGGGCGCGCGCGAACTGCAGGCGGCCCTTGCCGTCGGCCGCCGCGAGCTCCTCGGCGACCCAGTACCGCTTGCGCGGCGTGCCGCCGTCGATCTGCATCGCCTTCTTGCCGTTGACCACGATCTCGAGCGGCGCCGCCCCGCGGTGCGGCATCAGGTCCAGCTCGAGCCGGGTGCCGCGCGGCAGCGGCGGCAGCGTCACCTCGGCGGCGGCGCCTCCCCAGACGAACCACTCCCCGTTCGGCGCCCGCTCCGGCTCCCACCAGTCCTTCGCCAGCGCGGCGCTGCCGGATTGAACCAGCTCACCCCACTCGTCGGCGACCGGAGGCCGCGCCGCGGCCGCCTGCGGGTCCTGCTCCTGGGTCTTTGCCACTGGGCCTCCTCCAAGATACGCAATGAACGACACTTAGCCGCGCCGAAGCGGGCTTTCGACTATACCGACCGGCGGCGCGAGCTGTCAAGCTCGCCGGCGATCATCGCGAGCAGCCTCTCCACCACCTCGGCGAGCGTCAGCCCGCTCGTGTCGACGATCCGCGCGTCGCTCGCCGGCACGAGCGGCGAGTCGGCTCGCGAGGTGTCCCGGTGGTCGCGCTCGCACTGCTCCACCATGACCTCCTCCCACGTCGTCCGCACCCCGCGCGCCGCGAGCTCGGCGAAGCGGCGCCGCGCGCGGACCTCCGGCGAGGCGGTGAGGAAGAACTTGAAGCGCGCCGCGGGAAACACCACCGTACCGATGTCGCGTCCCTCGACGACGCCGCCGCGCACGGCGGCCAGCTCGCGCTGCCGGGGAACCAGCGCACGCCGCACCGCCGGCACCGCCGAGACGAGCGAGGCATCCTTCGACCCCTCCGGCGTGCGCAGAGCGGCGGTCACGTCCTCGTCGCCGAGCAGGACGCGCTGCGCCCGCGGGTCGCCCGCGAAGCGCACGTCGAGCGTGCGCGCGATCTCGCCGAGGCGCGCGGCGGCGGCCTCGCCGAACGGGGGGACGATCCCGGCGCGGCGGGCCAGCAGGCCGACGCAGCGGTACATCGCGCCGGTATCGAGGTACGGCAGCGAGAGCCTGAACGCCAGCTCGCGCGCCGCCGCCGACTTGCCGGCGCCGGCAGGCCCGTCGATCGCGACGATCACAGCGCCCTCGCCCACGCCGGGAGTCTAGCGCGGCCGCGACCGGGCATCGGGCACCATCGCCGCCGTGCGCGCCCACCTCGCCGCCGCCATGACCAGCGCCGAGCGCGACTCCGCCGCGATCGCCGCACTCTTCTCGCGTGACGCCCGGGGCGGCGTCGCGGCCGGGCGCCTCGCCGTCTTCACATGATCTTCACACTTCAGGGGTATCTTTTTCACACTTGTGAAGGGCCGGCTCACGGCCCGACGCAGCGCCCAGGGAGGGGTCGATATGGTCGAGAGACGGGAAGAGCCCGCCGGCTGGCGAGCCGGCGCGACGCCGGTGCGGGTCGCGGTGCTGATGCTGGCGGTCGCAGCGGCGCTCCACGCCGCGCCTGCCGCCGCGCAGGTCAAGGGCCTCTACTACAAGGAGGCGGAAAAGGACGGCCGGGTCTACGTCTTCAACACGCCCGAGAAGTACAGGCTGTGGCAGGCATCCGGCGACATGGGGACGTCGATCACGCTGATCGGGTTCGGCCCCAACGGCGAGACCGTGGTGGCGGAGAACGAGACGGCGATCGACCTGTACGCGTTCCGCCACAACCTGCCAGCCTGGGAGCGTCCGACGCCGGAGCTTCCGAAACCGGCCCCGAGCTATCCGCAGGTCAAGCTGGGCGCGCTCTGGTACCTCTCGTACCAGGACGGCGCATCGGCCGGCGCGGACTACTCGAAATTCGTCATCAAGCGCGGCTACATCAACGTCGACGCCAACATCAGCTCGTTCATGTCGGCGCGCATCACGCCGGACACCACGCAGGACTCCACGGGCGACATCAAGGTGCGCCTGAAGTACGCCTACGCGAAGTTCCAGAAGCCCTCGCTCGGCTACATCACCAAGCCGTTCGTCGAGGTCGGCGTCGTCCACATGCCGTGGCTCGACTACGAGGAACACATCAACCTGTACCGCATGCAGGACACGATGTTCATGGAGCGCAATGGCCTGTTCAACTCGGCCGACTTCGGCGTGACGTTCGTCGGGCTGCTCGGGCAGGAGCTGCCCGAGGACTACCAGAAGGCGGTGAGCAAGGACTACCCGGGGCGCCGCGGCTCGTTCGCGATCGGAGTCTACAACGGCGGCGGCTACCACGCCTCCGAGAAGAACTCCGACAAGCCGATCGAGGGGCGCCTGAGCTATCGGCCGCTGCCCGACTCGCTGCCCGGCCTGCAGCTCTCCTACTTCGGAATCCGCGGCAAGGGGAACACCGAGGCCGAGCCCGACTGGGAGGTCGACTCGCTCATGGCGAGCTACGAGAGCCGCTACCTGGTCGCCACCGGCACCTGGTACGACGGCGCCGGCAACCAGAAGGGCGACGCCGTCGACTCTCGCGGCGAGGCGCTGGAGCGCGACGGTTGGTCTTTGTTCGCCGAGGGCAGGCTGCACCCGCGCTGGAGCGTGATCGCGCGCTACGACAGCTTCGACCCCGACAAGGCGGTCGAGCACGACGACCAGGTCCGCACGATCGCCGGCGTTGCGTTCCACCTCGGCAAGGGCAACACCGTGCTCCTCGACTACGACGTCGTCGACTTCGAGAGAGCCGGCAGGTCGGACGACTCGCGCGTCCAGCTCACGTTGCAGGTCAAGTACTGACCGTCGCGAGCTCTGACCCGCTGCAGCGCGTCAGAGCTCGTGAAAAGAGGTCATCACACCCTCTGGCTGTCCGTCAGCGGGCGCGGCTGCCGCCTGCGGGAATACGGCGGACCGAGCGTCTGTTCAGGCGTGGTGGAAGGGGTATTCGACCTTCCACCGGGGTACTGCCTCGGTGGGGCCGCGACTCGGGGGGGAAGCGGCCCCGTTTTTTTGTGCGCTTCTCGCACCCGGCGCACTGCGCCTCCATGCCTGGAACTTCGCTTCCGACATCCCCAGGGGCCCCGCATCCCCGTCTCGGCGGTGCAAGGCGCGGTAGCATCGCCGGTGGGAGAGGCGACATGCGCGAGCACGGCATCGTCATCGGCGGAGCGTGGCAGAACGGCAGCGGCAGCGTCGTCGTGCGCTCGCCGTACGACGGCGCCGAGGTGGCACGCGTCGGGCGCGCCGGCGCCGCGGACCTGGGCGCAGCGCTCGCCGCCGCGGAGGCGGCGCGGGAGGCGATGGCGGCGCTCGCCCCCCACCGCCGCGCCGCCGTCCTCGACGCCGCGAGCGCGGAGGTCGCGCGCCGCCGCGACGAGTTCGCGGCGGTGATCGTCGAGGAGGCCGGCAAGCCGCTGACGCTCGCGCGGCTGGAAGCCGAGCGCTGCGCCGAGACGCTCGCCGACGCCGCGCGCGTCGCGCGCGCGCCGCACGGCGAGCTGCTCGACCTCGGCGGGTTCCCTTCCGGCGAGAAGCGCCTCGGGCTGCTGCGGCGCGTGCCGGTCGGCGTCGTCGCCGGCGTCACGCCGTTCAACTTCCCGCTCAATCTTGTGGCGCACAAGCTGGCGCCGGCGCTCGCGGCCGGGTGCCCGATCGTGCTCAAGCCGGCGTCGCAGACGCCTTCGCCGGCTCTGCTGCTCGCGGAGATTCTCGCCGCCGCAGGCGCTCCCGCCGGCGCGGTTTCGGTGGTGCCGTGCGCCGGCGCCGAGGTCGGCGCCCTGCTCGCCGACCCGCGCGTCGCCCTGCTGACCTTCACCGGCTCCGCCGAGGTCGGGTGGGGCCTCAGGCGCACGCTGTGGGACCGCCGCGTCGCGCTCGAGCTCGGCGGCAACGCGGCGGTGGTGGTCGAGCCCGACTGCGGGGACCTCGCGGCGGTGGCGAAGCGAATCGCCGCCGGCGCGTTCGGCTACGCGGGGCAGTCGTGCATCTCGGTGCAGCGTGTGCTCGTCGCCGAGGCGATCGCGGCGGAGCTGCGCGACGCCCTCGTTGCCGCCGCCGAGGCGTGCCCGACCGGCGACCCGCGCGACGGTGCGGTCGTCTGCGGGCCGCTGATCTCCGCAGGCGACGCCGACCGCATCGAGGCGTGGGTGCGGGACGCCACGGCGGCCGGGGCGCGGCGGCTGACGCCGTGGCGGCGCGAGGGCGCCGTGGTGTGGCCGACGCTGCTCGAGGGCGCGCCGCGCGACGCCGCGGTGTGGGCCGACGAGGCGTTCGGGCCGCTCGCGGCGATCGCGACCTACCGCACGTTCGACCAGGCGATGGCGATGGTCAACGACTCCCGTTTCGGGCTGCAGGCGGGGATCTTCACGCGCGACGTCGACAAGGTGCAGGCGGCGTTCGAGCGCCTCGAGGTGGGCGGGATCATCCAGGGCGACATCCCGTCGTGGCGCTCCGACCCGATGCCGTACGGCGGCGTCAAGCGGTCCGGGATCGGCCGCGAGGGCGCGCGCTTCGCCGTAGAGGAGATGACCGAGCCCCGCCTGCTGGTCCTGCGGCGGGTGTAGCACCGCAAAGCCCCTCTGGCCCCGGTCCAGGTCCAAGTACGATCAGGGATGCCTGCGGGACACCTGCGGCTGCGGAATATCTGCGGTGTACCATGGCCTTAATCTGACGGGAGAGACCATGCCTGAGCCGAGCACGCCGTTCCCGACCCTCGACGACGCGAAGCGGACCTGGAAGCAGGCCGTCGCGGCGTACCAGAACCCCGACGTGCGGCGCAGCCTGTGGCAGATCGTGAACAGCCTGGTGCCGTTCCTGGCGCTGTGGTACCTCGCCTACCGGATGCTCGCCGTCTCCTACTGGCTGACTCTCGGAGCCGCCGTCCTGGCGGCCGGGTTCCTTGTCCGCATCTTCATCATCTTCCACGACTGCGGGCACGGATCGTTCTTCCGCTCGAGGGCGGCCAACGACACGATCGGCTTCCTCACCGGTATCCTCACCCTGACGCCCTACTTCGACTGGCGGCACGAGCACAACCTGCACCACGCCACCGCGGGCGACCTCGACCGGCGCGGGCGCGGCGACGTATGGACGATGACCGTGGCCGAGTATCGGGCGGCGTCGTTCTGGCAGCGCCTGGGCTACCGCCTCTACCGCAACCCGCTGGTGATGTTCGGCATCGGGCCGCTGTACGTATTCCTCCTCAAGCAGCGGCTACCCCGCCCCGGCAGCGGTACGCGAGAGCGCATGTCGGTGCACGTGACCAACCTGGCGCTCGCCGTGATTCTCGCTGCGCTCGCGCTGACGATCGGCCTCAAGGCGGTGCTGCTCGTGCACCTGCCGATCCTGGTGATCTCGGGCGCCGCCGGCGTGTGGCTGTTCTACGTGCAGCACCAGTTCGAGGGCGTGTACTGGCAGCGCGGCGAACAGCGCGACTACGTCGAGGTCGCCCTCAAGGGCAGCTCGCTGTTCGCGCTCCCGCGCGTGCTGCAGTGGTTCTCCGGCAACATCGGCTTCCACCACATCCACCACCTGAGCCCGCGCATCCCCAACTACCGTCTCGAGACGTGCTACCGCGAGCAGCCGCTGTTCCAGAGCGTCGACCGCATCACCCTGCTGTCGAGCTTCCGCACGCTGCGCCTGCGTCTGTACGACGAGGCCTCGCGGCGGCTGGTCGGGTTCCGCGCGCTGCGCGGACAGGTCGGGGCCTGATCGGAGACCCTTCAGGGGCTCTGACAAGCGCGTCAGGAGCGGACAGCCGCCCACCTCGTCCCGGGTTGAGACGGCGCACGGCCAGCCGATGGAGGACGGCGGATTCCGTTGGCCGGCTCAGCGGCGCTGCGCGACGACGAGCAGCGCGAGAGCGGCGGTCTCGGCGCGCAGGGTGCGGGGTCCGAGCGGGACGCCGACGAAGCCGGCGGCGTACGCCGCCGCCAGCTCGCGGTCGGTGAGCCCGCCCTCGGGGCCGACCAGCAGCGTCATCCCGGCGCGGGTGTCGATCGCGTCCGGCGGCTCGGCGCCGGCGTCGGCGAGCAGGCGCGCGCCGGCGGCGCGGGCGAGCAGCGCGGCGAACGGCTGCGGCTCCTCGACGCGCGGCGGGCGCGAGCGGCCGCACTGCGCCACCGCCGCCTCGGCGATGCGCTGCCAGCGCTCGACGCGGGCGTCGTGACGGCGCCCCTGGACGCGCTCGGAGAGGACGGGAACGATCGCGGTGGCGCCGAGCTCGGTGGCCTTCTCCACCAGCCAGTCGAACGCCGCGGTGTGGAGCACCCCGACCGCGAGGACGACCGGGGCGGCAGGTTCGCCGCGCTCGCGCTCGACGCACTCGACCGCGACGCGGCAGGCGGCGCCCTCCCAGCGCACGAAGCGTCCGACGCCGACGCCGCCGTCGAGGTCGATCACCTCGATCGGCTCGCCGATGACAATCCGCGCCGCCCGCGCGTGCTTCGCCTCCGGCGGCGGGATCACGATCTCGCCGGCCGCGAGCTCGGCTCCCCGCAGCACCAGCCTGGTCACGCTCATTGCAGAGTGAGTTTCTGCTTCCTGCCCTTACGGGCCACGGGCCACGGGCCACGGGTCACGGTCTTCCGGCACACCAGCCCCGCCCACTCGCCGAGCGTCCGCCCGCCGACGACGGTGAGGCCGGCGGCGGCGAGGTCGGCCTCGACGGCGGCCTTCTGGTCCGCCATCAGACCCGAGACGAGCAGCGTTCCCGTCGGCGAGAGCAGGGCCCGCAGGTCGGCGAGCAGAGGCTGCAACTGCGCCGGCAGCAGGTTGGCGAGAACGACGTCGAAGCGCGGCTCGCCGCGCAGCGCGCCGATCGGTCCGGCGAGCAGCGCCACCCGGCCCGGGCGCGGCTGCCCGGCGACGGTCTGGCGCGCCACGAACACTGCGTCGAGGTCGATGTCGAAGCCTGCCACCCAGCCGGCGCCGAGCTGCTCGGCCGCGATCGCGAGGATGCCGGAGCCGGTGCCGACGTCGAGCACGTGGCGCCCGGCGATCGCGAGCTTTTCGAGCATCAGCAGCACGAGCTGCGTCGACTCGTGGCTGCCGGAGCCGAACGCCTGCCGCGGCTCGACGAGCAGGTGGATCCGGCCGTCGGGCGCCGGGGTCGGCGCCTGCGGGTGCGGGTCGACCCAGAAGCGGGTCCCGACCGGCCTCGCCTGGACGCCCTCGCGGTAGCGGGTGAGCCAATCCTGCGCCGCGAACCGACCCGAGTCGACGTCGGCGGCGCCGAGCGCCCGCAGCCCGTCGCAGACCGCCGGGACGTCGGCGCCGCGCCGGTGGTCGAGGAACACCGTGACGCTGACCTCGGCGCCCGCGTCCTCGACCTGGCAGCCGAGCACCGGCCAGCGCTCGAGCGCCTGCGCGAGGTGCTCTTCCGCGCTGGCCGGCAGGCGGCACGAGACCGTCAGGTAGGCGTTCATCACCCGTTGCCTTCAATGAACTCCCTGACCTTCTTGAAGACGCTCGGGCGATCCTCCTCGCCGATAACCTGCTGCAGCAGCTCGCGCTGCTTCGCCGAGAGCTTGCGCGGCACCACCACTCTGAAGTGGACGACGAGGTCGCCCTTGCCGCCGCGGCGCAGGCGCGCGAGCCCCTTGCCGCGCAGCGTCAGCGTGTCTCCCGGCTGCGTTCCCGCGGGCGCCTGGACCTTCTCGCTGCCCCCCAGCGTCGGCACCTCGACCTCGGTGCCGAGCGCCGCCCTGATCGCCGAGATCTCGACCTCGACGTGGAGGTCGGCGCCGTCGCGGACGAACACGTCGTGGTCGCCGACGTGGACGATGACGTAGAGGTCGCCGGGCGGCCCGCCGCGCGCACCGCCCTCCCCCTGGCCGGTGACGCGCACGCGCGTGCCGTCCTCGATCCCGGCGGGGATCGGCACGCGGACGTGCCGGGTCTTCTCCACCCGCCCCTGGCCGTGGCAGGCGGTGCACGGGTCGGTGATCACCTGCCCCGCGCCGCCGCACTGCGGGCAGGTGCGCAGCATCGTGAAGAACCCCTGGGAGACGCGGAGCTGCCCGCGCCCGCCGCACGCCCGGCACTGCACGGGCGCGCTCCCCGGCGGGTGGCCGGCGCCGTTGCAGCTCTCGCAGGTCTCCTCGCGCGGCACGGCGATGGTGCGCTCGACGCCGCGCGCCATCTCCTCGAACGAGACGTCGACGCGGATCCGTAGGTCGGCGCCGCGCTCGGGGCCGGAGCGCCGCCTGCCGCCGCCGCCGAAGAACCCCTCGAAGCCGAACAGCCCGCCGAGGATGTCGGAAAAGTCGCCGAAGATCGAGGCGTCGAACCCGGTGAACGGCTGCTCGCCGACGCCGGCATGGCCGAAACGGTCGTAATGAGCCCGCTTGTCCGGGTCGGAGAGCACGGCGTACGCTTCCGACGCCTCCTTGAAGCGTTCCTCGGCGGCCTTGTCGCCGGGGTTCTTGTCCGGGTGGTACTTGACCGCGAGCTTGCGGTAGGCGGCCTTGATCTCGTCCTTCGACGCGGCGCGCTCTACGCCGAGCACCTCGTAGTAGTCGCGTTTCCCCGCCATCAGCTTGCTTCCCCGCCCCCGTCCCTCCCGAGCATGGAGAGGAACTGCTTGGGATCCATCAGCATCACCTGCGTGAGGTGGCGCGCGGCCTCGTTGACCGCATTGATCCCCTGCTGCAGCACGGCGCCGTCCTCGGAGGCAAGCAGCGAGCGGCCGCGCTCGAGCGCGTCCTTGACCTCCTGGGAGGCGTTGGCGTCGAGCAGGGTGCCGAACTCCTTGAAGACCCGCTCGTTGGTGTAGAGCAGCCCCTCGAGGCGGTTGCGCAGGAGGTGCAGCTCCTTGCGGCGCGTATCCTCGCGCCGATGCTGGTCGGCGTCGGCGATCATCCGCTCGATCTCCTCGCGCGACAGCCCGCCGGCCGGGTTGACCTGGATCGACTGCTCGCGCCCGCTCACCAGGTCCTTGGCCATCACCTGCACGATGCCGTTGGAGTCGATCGCGAACGTCACCTCGATCTGCGGCACGCCGCGGGGCGCCGGCGGAATGCCGACGAGGTCGAACTTGCCGAGCAGCTTGTTCTCCTTGGCGAGTTCGCGCTCGCCCTGCAGCACGGTGATCTCCACCGAGCGCTGGTTGTCGGTGACGGTCGTGAAGATCTGCGACTTGCGGGTCGGGATGGTGGCGTTGCGCTCGATCAGCTTGGTGAACAGGCCGCCGTGCGTCTCGATGCCGAGCGACAGCGGCGTCACGTCGAGCAGCACCAGGTCCTTGATCTCGCCCTGGATGATCGCGCCCTGGATCGCGGCGCCCACCGCCACGACCTCGTCGGGGTTGATCTCGCGGCTCGGCTGCCGGCCGAAAAACTCGGCGACCGTGCGCATGACGAGGGGCATCCGCGTCTGGCCGCCGACGAGGATCACCTGGTCGATCTCGGCCGGACCGATGCGCGCCGCCTCGAGGGCGTTGCGGCAGGGCTCGAGCGTCGCCATCACGAGGTCGCGCACCAGATCCTCGAGCTGCTCGCGTGAGAGGGTGTAGGAGAGGTGCAGGGCCTGGCCGCCGTCGGTCGCGATGAACGGCAGCGAGATCGTCGCCACCTGCGCGGTCGACAGCTCGCACTTCGCGGTCTCGGCCGCCTCCTTGAGGCGCTGCATCGCCATCGAATCGCCGCGCAGGTCGACGCGGGTCTGGCGCAGGAAGTGTTCGAGCAGGAAGTCGATGATGCGTGCGTCGATGTCCTCGCCGCCGAGGAACGTGTCGCCGGCGGTGGCCTTCACCTCGTACAGCCCCTCGCCGATCTCGAGCAGCGAGATGTCGAAGGTGCCGCCGCCGAGGTCGTACACCGCGATCGTCTCGGACTTGCCGCGGCCGAACCCGTAGGCGAGCGAGGCGGCGGTGGGTTCGTTGATGATGCGCAGCACCTCGAGGCCGGCCAGCGTGCCGGCGTCCTTGGTCGCCTGCCGCTGCGAGTCGTCGAAGTAGGCGGGCACCGTGATGATCGCCTGGCGCACCTCGGTGGCCAGCGTCGCCTCGCAGTACTCCTTGATCTCCCTCAGGATGTACGAGGAGATCTCCTGCGGCGAGTGGATCTGCTCGCCGAGCCGCACGTAGGCGTCGCCGTTCGACGCCTCGACGAGGCCGAACGGCACCAGGGTGCTCGCCCGCTGCACCTCGGCGGTGTGGTACTTGCGGCCGATCAGCCGCTTCACCGCGTAGACGGTGTTGCGCGGGTTGGTCAGTGCCTGCCGGCGCGCGATCTGGCCGATCAGGAGCTCCCCGTCGGCGGCGCGCGCGACGACCGACGGCGTGGTGCGCCCGCCTTCGCGGTTGGGGATCACCACGGGCCGCCCGCCTTCGACGGTGGCGGCGCAGGAGTTGGTGGTGCCGAGGTCGATCCCGATGATGCGGCTCACGCCTCCTCCCCGCCGCCGCCGCCCGCGGCCGCCGGCGGGGCCGGCGCGGCGACGACGACCAGCGCGGCACGGAGCAGCCGGTCGCCGAGGCGGTAGCCCTTCTGGAGCACCTGCACGACCGTGCCCGGCTCGACCCCCTCGGCGTGCATACGCGACACCGCCTCGTGCTCGGACGGGTTGAATGGCTGGCCCTCCGGGTCCAGCTCGACGACGCCGTGGCGCGACAGCGTGTCCTTGAACTGCTTCAAGGTGAGCTCGACGCCGGTGCGCACGCCGCCGGGATCGGCGCCGGTCGCCACCAGCGCCCGCTCGAGGTTGTCGACGACCGGGAGCAGCTCGCGCACCAGGTCGGCGTTGGCGTGCCGGCGGAACTCGCTCGCCTCCTTCTCCTTGCGCTTCCTGAAGTTGTCGAAGTCGGCGAGCTTGCGCAGGTACTGCTCGCGGAGCTGCCCGGCCTCCTGCTGAAGGCGGGCGAGCTCGGCCTGGATCGGGTCCTCGGCCTCCCTGACGGCGCCTTCGGCGACATCGTCCGCCTCCGGCGCCTCGACCTCCAGCATGTCGAGCTCCGAATCCGGCGAGGGTGTGTGCTCCTCGCCGACAGGTCGGTCTTCCCTCATC
This sequence comes from uncultured Thermoanaerobaculia bacterium, assembly GCA_964594125.1. Classification (GTDB taxonomy): domain Bacteria; phylum Acidobacteriota; class Thermoanaerobaculia; order Thermoanaerobaculales; family Thermoanaerobaculaceae; genus CAVRZJ01. The sequence goes on from CAZQLL010000003.1 coordinate 94,314, forward strand.
ACCATCCTCCCTGGCCGGGCCGCCGATCGCCGATGCAGTGCCCCACGTAGTCCACCACCGGGATGATCCGCGGGTAGTTCATCCGCTTCGGCCCGATGACGCCCACCAGGCCCTGCTCTCCGGTCGCCAGACGGAACGACGCCACCACGAGGCCCACCTCGCCGCCCGCCGCCAGCGCGAACTGCGGTCCCACCACCACCCGTGCGTCGCCGACGCCGAGGAACTCGTTGAGCACCTTGAGCAGCAGCGCCTTGTCGGCGAACGCCGCGAGCAGGCGGCGCAACGCATCGAGCTGGCCGGCCGCGGCGCGCTCGAGCAGCCGCTCGGCGCCCTGCACGAACACCTCGCCACCTGAGCTCACCTCGCTCTCGACGGCGCGCCGCGACAGCTCGAGCGCGGTGGCCACGAGCTGGTCGTAGCGCGCGCGCTCCTCCGCGAGCAGCGAGAGCAGGCGCACGCGGATCTCCGCGAGCGTGAGGCCGCCGAACGTCTCGGTGCAGTACGAGGACACGCGTTCGAGCTCAGCGGGAGCGTAGTCCTGCTCCACCGAAAGCAGACGCGAGTCGACCAGGCCCCCGCCGGTGACCACCACGGCGACGACGCGGTTGGCCGCGACGCGGACGAAGTGCAGCGACTTCAACGTCGCCTCCTGCGGCGCCGGCGCGACGGCGATCCCTACCTCGCGGCTCACCCGCGCGAGCTCCCGGCTGACGCGATCGAGCGTCTCGTCGAGCGTGCCCTCGCCCGCGAGCCGGGAGCGGAGGCGGCGGCGCTCGGCCGCGGGGAGCGCGGCGTGGTCGAGCAGCGCACGGACGAACACGGTCAGCCCCTGCTCGGTCGGTACGCGGCCGGCCGAGGTGTGCGGCTGCGCGAGGTACCCCTTCTCCTCGAGATCGGCCATGACGTTGCGGATCGAAGCCGAGGACAGGCCGCTCGCGGAACGGCTCGCGACGCTTCCCGAGGCGACCGGCTCTCCGCGATCGAGGTAGAGGCGCACGATCTCCTCGAGGATCGCCCGTTCACGCTCCGCCAGGGGTTCGCTCGTCATCGTCGGTGCGGCCCGGCCTCGCCGCCGGGACCTGCGTAGAGTACCACGCCGCGCCGTCATCTCCCTCCCCGTGAACGCGCTGCGTTGACCGCTCTGCCCGCCTGTGCTAGCGTGCGCCGCGATGAGCGGGACCAGGGACCGTTAGAGTATGGTGTTCTTCAACTGGGCCACGATGCAGATGGCTGCAAAGATCGTGTACTACGGTCCCGGCCTCTGCGGCAAGACGACCAACCTCTCCTTCATCTACGCGAAGACGTCGCCGGGATCGCGCGGCGAGATGGTCTCGCTGGAGACCGAGACCGATCGCACGCTGTTCTTCGACCTGCTCCCGATCGAGGTGGGCAAGGTCGGCGGTTTCCGCACCCGCCTGCAGCTCTACACGGTGCCCGGGCAGGTCTTTTACAACACCACCCGCAAGCTCGTGCTCAAGGGCGTGGACGGCATCGTGTTCGTCGCCGACTCGCAGCGGCCGATGGCCGATGCGAACGTCGAGAGCTTCCGCAACCTCGAGGAGAACCTCCGCGAGCTCGGCATCGACGTCGCCTCGCTGCCGCTCGTCCTGCAGTACAACAAGCGCGACCTGAAGAACATCCTCTCCGTCGACGAGCTCAACAGGGCGCTCAACCCCGACGGCAGGTGGGAGGCGCACGAGTCGGTCGCCGTGGACGGAACGGGCGTCTTCGAGACGCTCAAGGCGATCACGAAGCAGACGCTGAAGTCGCTGCGCAGGCGCATGGCGACGCAGGAGACCGCGACCGCGCCGCTCCCCAGCCCGGCCGCGGCCACCGCTCCGCCGGCGCAGGCGGCCCGCCCGCCGGTGAGCTTCAACCCCGCGGGGTTGTCCGCTGCGGTCGCCGAGGGGCTGGCGAACGAGACGTCTGCGGCGGTCGCATCCAGGAAGGGGCGGCGCCATCACGACGACAGGCCGGCGGCCCAGACGCCGGCTGGCGAAGCGCCAGCGGCGAGCGCGCCGGTGGCTGTACCGCCTCCCGCGCCCTCTCCCGCGCCGCCGGCGCCGGAGGAGGCCGTCGAGGCGGCCGAGGAGCGCCTGCCGCAGGCGGCCGAGGCCGCCGAGGTGGAGGCCGCGCCCGAGCCCGCGCTGGAGGCGGCGGAGGAGGCGGTGGTCGAGTTCGCCACCACGCCCGCTCCCGCGCCGGCGCCGGAGGCCGTCGCGAGCGGTATGCGCCACGTCAAGGTGGCGTCGTCGCTCGACATCCTCGCGGAGCTCGACATGCTGCGCAAGGCGAGCACGGCGGCGCCGGCGGGGCCGGCGCGGCAGCGCCCGGCGGCGCCCGGTCTCGACCTCGACTCGCTGCTGCAGGCCTCGCTGAACTCCCGCCACGAGGTCAAGCGGCGCGTCGAGGAGGAGGTCGGCGACTCGCTGCGACGCGCCGCCCGCTGCCTCGTGCAGATCCGGCTCGTGGACGGCAGCGGCGAGCCGCTGCAGGACCTCCCGCCGGTCGAGGTCGAGCTCAAGCCGTCCGAACGGCTGCGCCACCTCGCGCTGACGCTCAACGTCACCCTGCGTGGCGCATGACGCACCGGGCGGCGGTCATCGCGCTCGCCGCGCTCGCGCTCGCCGGATGCGCCACCACCGGGCCCGGACCTTCCTCCACCGTGACGACGGCCGACACCGAGGCGGCTCGCGCGCTCGCGCTCTGCGCCGCAGCGCGCGAGCGCATCGACGACCTGCTCGAGGACGCGGCTGCGGCGGCCGCCCGCGGCACAGCCGACGACGCCGCCGGCTGCGAGGTCGCGCTGCTCGCGGAGCTGGCGCGCTGCGCCGGCCCGGCGGCATCGGACCCCGCGATGGCGACGTACATGGCGCGCGTGCTCGACGACGTCGCGGCGATCGCCGAGGGCGCCGATGCCGCGGACCAGGCGGCGGGCGAGGTCGCCGATCTCGACGGCGCCCCCCCGGAGCCGCTCCCGGTCACCCCGGACCAGGTGGCGGCGGAGCGGGACAAGGCGCGCGCCGCGACGTACGACCTGCCGGTGGTGGTGAACGCCGAGGTCACGTCGCTGATCGAGTTCTACACCGGGTCGTACCGCCCGCGCTTCGCCGCCGCGATGGAGCGCGCCGGGCGCCTGCTGCCCTCCATCCGCGAGGAGCTGCGGCGCGCCGGCCTGCCGCTCGACCTCGCGTACCTGCCTTTTGTTGAGTCGGCGTTCAACACGCGCGCCCGCTCGCGCGCCAAAGCGCAGGGCCTGTGGCAGTTCATGCCGGGCACCGGGCGCCTCTACGGGCTGCGCTGCGACCGCCTGGTCGACGAGCGCAACGACCCATACCTCGCGACGAAGGCCGCCGTCGCCCACCTCGCCGACCTGCACGCCATGTTCGGCACCTGGGAGCTGGCGCTCGCCGCGTACAACTCCGGCCCCGGCCGCGTACAGCAGGCGCTGCGCCGGACGCGCGGCACCACCGACGACTTCTGGCTGCTGCGGCGCCATCTGCCGCGCGAGACGCGGAACTACGTCCCGGCGCTGTGGGCGGTGCTGGCGGTCGTCAAGAACCCCGCTGCGTACGGCTTCGCACCGATCGTCGAGCAGCCGGAGTGCCTGGCGCGCATCCGGGTCGCCGGAGCGCTCGACCTCGCCGTGCTGGCGGAGCGCGCGACCGTCGACGTCGAGCAGCTCGCGGACCTCAACCCGGCGCTCACCGCTGGCGTGACACCGGCGGCGGGCAGCTACCAGCTCGCGGTCCCCTGCGGCCAGGAGCAGCGCTTCGCCGCGGTGATCGCCGGGATCCCGCACGAGCAGCGCGTGCGCAGCTTCACCCACGAGGTGCAGCGCGGCGACACGCTCGCGGCGATCGCCGCCCGCTACGGCTCCTCGGCGGAGGCGATCAGCGCCGCGAACGGCGTGCGCGACCCCCGCTCGCTGCGCATCGGCCAGATCCTCGTGGTGCCGCGCCAACCGGGGTCACGCGTGCCGGCGGCCCGCGAGCGCCGCGCCCGGGCAGCGGCGACATCGGAGGCCGCGGCCTCCCGCGCGGCAGCGGCCGCCCCCGGCCCCGAACGATACCGCGTGCGCCATGGCGACTCGCTGTACTCGATCGCCCGACGGTTCAACCTCTCGGTCGAGCGGCTCAAGGACCTCAACGGGCTCACCGGCAACCTCATCAAGCCCGGGCAGTGGCTGCGCGTCGTCTCGATGTAGACGGCAGTGGTTCGCGGCCCCCGGTTCGTGGGACGGGGGGTCAGCGGCGGAGGCCGCGGAGGAGCAGAATGAGCCCGGCGGCTACCAGCGCGGCGGGCCACCAGGTGCGCACAGCGACCACGGCCGCCGGCGGGAGGAGCGTGAACTCCCGCAGGTAGCGCAGACCGAGGACCGCGAGCAGCACCGCGCCGGCAGCCAGCGGCCACGGGCTCCGCGAGATCTTGAGGAGCGTCGCGATCGCCCACAGGACGACGAGGCCGGCGGCCAGACCGGCGACGACCCACGACGCCGTGCGGATGCCGCCGATGCCGCGCTCGCCGAGCACCATGCCGGCGCCGAGGCCGAGCAGCACCATGCCGCCGACCAGCGACGGGTAGTGCCGGCGCAGGATCGCGGTGAGCGCCAGCGCGCAGCCGATCCCCAGCATCCACGCCGGCCCAGCCTCGATCGCGACGAAGCGCGTCGCGAGCAGGATCCCCCCGGCGACCAGCAGCACTGCCCCGACCGTGATCTGTGAAGAGCTCGAGCGCGCCATCGCGGCCTCCCGCTGCTGCGCGCATGATACCGCCCGGGGCGGTCTACCCGCGGCCGAGCAGCATCGCGCCGGTGAGGAACACCGTCATGACGATGAGGCAGAGCACCAGCGTCCATGCGATCGCGTTGAACGTTTTCGAGTTGACGTGCTCGCCGAGGAGGTCCCTTCGGTTGGCGAGCGCGAGCATGAAGAGCAGCACCGCCGGCAGCAGGATGCCGTTCGCGACCTGCGAGAGGTAGAGCACCTTGAGCAGCGGCAGGCCGGGGATCATGACGGTGCCGGCGCCGACGACGATCAGCGCCGTGTAGATGGAGTAGAACTGCGGCGCGTCGCGCAGCTTGTGGTCGATGCCGCGCTCCCAGCCGATCCCCTCGCACACCGAGTAGGCGGTCGACAGCGGCAGGATGGCGGCGGCGAAGAGCGAGGCGTTGAGCAGCCCGAACCCGAACAGCAGCCCCGCATGGCGACCCGCGAGCGGCACGAGCGCATGAGCGGCGTCGGCTGCGTCGCGGATGGTGATCCCCGCCGCGTGCAGCGTGGCGCCGCAGGCGACGACGATGAACCACACCACTGCCACTGCGCCGATCGTCCCGACCGCGACATCGATGCGCGCCTCGCGCAGGTTGCGTGTCGCGATGCCCTTCTCGACGACGGCGGCCTGCTGGTAGAACTGCATCCACGGAGCGATCGTCGTGCCGACGATGCCCACCATCATCACCACGAACGGCAGCGACGACTCGAAGCTCGGGGTGACGGTGGCCTTCGCGACCTGCAGCCAGTCGGGCTTCGCCATCACGCCCGAGATCACGTACGAGACGTAAAACCCCGACGCGGCCAGGAACGCCTTCTCGACCGCACGGTGCGTCCCCCAGGTGACCAGCCACCAGACGAACGCGGCGCCGATCGGCACCGACACCCAGCGCGGCACGGCGACGATCTCGAGCGCCGTCGCCAGGCCGGCGAACTCGGCCATGGTGTTGCCGAGGTTGGTCAGCAGCAGCAGGATCATCAGGTACACCGTCGCCTTGACGCCGAATTCCTCGCGGATGAGGTCGGCGAGGCCCTTGCCGGTGACGACGCCGAGGCGCGAGCACATCTCCTGGACGACGTACAGGGCGATCGCGACCGGGATCACGGTCCACAGCAGCCGGTAGCCGTAGAGCGCCCCGGCGAGGGAGTAGGTGGTGATGCCGCCGGCGTCGTTGTCGACGTTGGCCGTGATGATCCCCGGCCCGACCACGGCGGCGAGCACCGCCAGACGCTGCCAGCGCGCGGCGAACCACTGACTCATGGGAGCCGACCGGGAAGACGGGAGGCGGGAGGGGGGGTGTGAGCGTCGAGTGCCGAGGGGCGAGAGTCGAGCGACGAGTGCGGACGCGGAGGCAGGCGGCGGGCGCGCGTCACGTCAGGCCTCCCTCGCGGTCCTCACCCTCGCGCAGCCAGGCGACGACGTCGTCGACGGTGATCACGCCCTCCAGCATGCCGGCCGCGTCGACGACCGGGAGCGAGAGCAGGTTGAAACGGTCGAACAGCTCGGCGACGTCGGCCATCGGATCGCCCGGACGCACCGTCTCCGGGTCGGGGTCCATCACCTGGTCGACGACCACGTCGTCGAGCGAGCGGATGAGATCGACGTACGACACCTTGCCCTTGAGCGCCCCCGCCGCGTCGACGACCAGAACGGAGTAGCCGCGGACGAGCTCGGGCGGCCCGCTGCGCAGCCGCTCCCTGACCTCGCCCATGCGGGTCCCCGGCGGCACCATGAACACCTCCGGGTTCATCACCGACCCGGCGGTGTCGGGCTTGTGCGAGAGCAGGTCGGTGACGGTCGCGGCGTCGTCCGCGGGCAGCGCCGCCACGAAGCGGTCGCGCAGCGACTCGGGCAGCTCCTCGAGCAGGTCCGCCGCCTCGTCGGGCGCCATCGCCGCCAGCAGCGCGCCGGCCAGCAGCACGTCGAGCGCCTCGAGGAGCAGGCGCTGGATCTCGGGCGACAGCTCGGCCAGCGTCTGGGCGGCCTTCGGCAGGTCGAGCGCCTCGAGCACCGCCGGCCCCTCGAAGCGGTCGAGCTCCTCGAGGATCTCCGCGAGCTCTGCGGGGTGGAGCTGGGCGAGCTGCGCCTGCGCCACGTTCAGGCGCAGGTCGGCCGTGAGCGCGCCGGCGCGCAGCGGCACGACGTAGCGCCACGAGAGCAGACGCTCCTCGCCGGGCGGCGTCCGCCGCCGCCCGAACGTGCCTGCAAGGCGCTCGAGCGGCCGCTCCCAGCCGAGCCGGCGCACGATGCCGCGGAACCCGATGTCGACGTGGACGACCCGCACCTCGGTGCCGCGCGCGCGCAGCAGGTGCACGTCGTTCACCCGCACCACGCGCGCTCCGTCGGTGTCGACAATCTGCTTGTCGAGGATCTCGCGCCGCAGCAGGATCTCGTCCGCAAGGCGGCGATCCGACGGCTGCAGCTCGGAGGTGGCGACGGCGAGCTGCAGGGCGTCCGCCGGCACCTCGGCGAACGCCGGCGCCGGCGCCGCCAGCGTCACCGGCGCCAGCCAGCCCGGACGGATGTAGTAGCTCGCCACCCGCGGAAACGGCTCGCCGGCGGCGCAGCCGACATCGACGAGACGGCCGACCGGGCGCCCGTCACGCGACCGGACGGGACGGTCGAGCAATGTCGAGAGGAAGAAGAACTCCTCGCGCGCGCGGGCGACTTCGACAGCCATCGTCGCCCCGCTCGCCGGCGCACGCTGCGCTGGCGCCGCCGCTGCCCTGCGCTTTCGCGCCCATCGCGAGAGTGTACCATCGAGCCGCGGCCCGCGGTCGCGGCGTCTGCGCCGGCGGGCCATCGGGAGTGAAACGCGGCGCCGCGCGGTTGCAGTGGCGGCAGGCGGGCGCGTCCCGCGGGCGAGGTGGAGATGAGGATGACGACCAGGCGCGTGAGCGCAGGCTGGCGGCTGGCGGCGGCGGCGTACTTCGTTGCGGCATGGACCGCATGGGCGGACGGCAGCGCGGCGGCGCAGGCGCCGGCGGCCCCGGCGGCGTTGCCGGACGACCCCCGCCCGTGGAGCGAGAAGGTGGACCCGGCGCTGCTGCGCGACGCGCTCGCCCGCGGCGGCGACGTCGACTGCATCGTCACCTTCCGCGAGCCGGCCGGGCTCGCGCGCGTCGCGGTGACGGGCAGGAGCGGGGCGGCCAGGCGGCACTGGATCGCGGCCGCCGGTGGCGAGCTCGAGCGGGAGTACGCGGCGCTCGGGGCGCGCACGCTGCGCCGCTGGGAGTTCCTGCCCTCGGCCCGCATGAGCGTGCCGGCGGCGTTCCTCCCTGTGCTGGCGGCCGATCCGCGCGTCGAGGGGATCAGCGCGATCCGCACGGTGCGGGCGCTGCGCACCGAGGGGAAGGCGCTGATGAATGTCCCGGCCGTGCACGCGCAGGGAATCACCGGCGCCGGCATCGGCATCGCGATCCTCGACACCGGCGTCGACTACGCGCACCCGGAGCTGGCGCCCGCCGGCAGCAAGACGATCAAGCTCGCCGACACGATCAACGGCGACGACGACCCGATGGACGACGAGGGGCACGGCACGTCGTGCGCCGGGATCGCGGCCGGCGCCTCCGGCGGTGTCGCGCCGGGCGCGAGGATCGTCGCCGTCAAGGTCCTCGACAGCTCCGGCAACGGCTCCGGCGACAACGTGCTGGACGGGATCAACGCCGTCCTCGCGAGCATCAACGCCGGCAACCCGCACGCCATCCGCGTCGCCTCGATGTCGTTCGGCGGGTACGACGCGAGCGCCTGGCCCCCCAACGCGGGCGCCTGCGACTCGCTGTCCCCCGACTTCCTGCAGGCGTTCCAGAGCCTCGTCGACGCCGGCGTGCTGGTGGTGGTCGCGTCAGGCAACGGCGGCTGCACCACGGGCGTCGCGTGGCCCGCCTGCGTCTCTCCGGCGCTGGCGGTCGGCGCGGTGTTCGACGGCGACGTCGGCTTCCGCTCCTACGGCTCGCTCAACTGCGCCGGCGGCTCGTGCTCGAGCTCCCAGACCGCGGCCGACACCGTCGCCTGCTACTCCGACTCCGGCGAACGCCTCGACGTCTGGGGGCCGGCGGACTGCGCCACGACGCCCTCACTCGGCGGCGGCGTCGACTCGTGCTTCACCGGCACATCGGCGGCGGCGCCGTACGTGGCCGGCGTCGGGGCGCTGCTGGCGGCCGCGGTGCCGGGCGCCTCGGCCGCCGACCTGCGCGCGGCGCTGCGGGCGGCCGGCACCGACGTGACCGACCCCCGCAACGGCGTCACCCGCAAGCGCGTCGACGCGGCGGCGGCGCTCGCCGTGCTCGGCGGCGCCTGCACGGCGCCCGCGGCGCCGGCCGGCCTCGCCGCCAGCCGTGAGTTCGCCTGCACCGGGCAGTCGATCGTCCTCACCTGGACCGACACCGCGGGGGCGGATTCCTACGAGGTGCAGGCGGCAACCTCGGAATCGTTCGCCGGCGCCCAGACGCTCGCCGCCGCCGGCACCGTGCTCTCCTACGCGCCGTCGCTCGCCACGCCGGAGATCCTCCACTTCCGAGTGCGCGCGGTCGCCTCCTGCGGGGCCAGATCGGCCTTCTCGCCGGAGGTCACCGTGGGGTTCAACCCCGACTGCGCCTCCCCATACGGGAAGGTCTATCACGTGTCCGGGATCGGGCGGCTGCGCGGCGTCGCCCCCGCGTTCTGGTACTCCGACCTCGCCGTGCTCAACCTGTCCGACGATGCGGCGCAGATGCGCCTCACGTTCACCGGCAACAGCGCCGCGCCCGCGCCGGTGCTCGCCACCCTCGGCGCGCGCCAGCAGGTCACCTGGACCGACGTCGTCGCCTCGCTGTTCGGCGTCGGCGGCGAGGACGTCGGCGCCATCAAGGTGGAGAGCACGCAGCCGGCGCGCGTGCTCGCCCGCACGTACTCGCGCCTGACCGACGCGTGCGACGCGAAGCAGAAGACGTACGGGCAGTCGTACGAGGGGATCGAGCCGTCGGCGGCGCTCGCTCACGGGCAGGTCGGATACCTGAACGGGCTGCGCAGCGACTCGCCGTACCGCACCAACGTCGAGGCCGTCAACATCGGCGCGGTCGCCGCCCAGGTCGAGTTCCGCTTCTTCAACAACGCCGGCGCGGCGATCGGCGCGCCGGTCACCCGCGGCATGACGCCGGGACAGCGCGCCGCCGTCACCGCGGCGCTGCCGGCGGGGATGGCGGCTGCATTCGCAGAGGTCCGGGTCCTCACCGCGGGCGCGCGGGTGATCGCCTTCGCGTCGGTGATCGACGGCGCGTCGACCGACCCGACCACTGTGGCGATGACGGTCACGGGGATCGCGAGCCAGTAGGTCAGCCGCCGAAGAGCGCGGCGAACGCCGCGTCGGCGCTCGCCTCGACGGCTGCTGCCTCGACCGCGCGCAGCGCGGCGACGCGCGCCGCGACCAGCGGAACGAACGCCGGCTCGTTGCGCCTCCCGCGGTGCGGCACCGGCGCGAGATACGGGCTGTCCGTCTCCACCAGCAGGCGGTCGGCCGGCACCGCCCGCGCCGCCTCGCGGATATTGTCGCCGCGCGGGAACGTCACCATCCCCGAGATGCCGACGTGCAGGCCGCGGCGCACCATCTCGGCGGCACCCGCCGCCCCCTCGGTGAACGAGTGCGCCACGCCCCTGACGCCGGGGACGGCATCGAGCGCCGCCAGGAAGTCGTCCCACGCCTCGCGGTGGTGCAGCACCACCGGGAGGCCGAGGGAGCGCGCCAGGCCGAGCTGCCACGCGAGCGCCCGCCGCTGGTCCTCGCGCGGCGACAGGTCGTAGTGGTAGTCGAGACCGATCTCCCCCACCGCCACCACCCCGGGACCGGCCAGGAGCCGCTGCAACCTCGCCTTCGTCGCATCGTCGAGGAGCCGCGCCTCGTGCGGGTGGACGCCGAGCGCGACAACGACCGTCCCAGGGTGCTCGCACGCCAGGCCGGCGACGGCGTCGAGGTCCTCAGGGCCGGTCGCCGGCGCGAGCACGCGCCGCACACCGGCCGCCGCCGCGCGCGCAAGCACGGCCGCGCGTTCCTCCGGAGCAAACATCGACAGGTGCGCATGCGAGTCGATCACCACCGCAGCATAGCGCGGCGGCGCCAGTGCCTCGCAACTCGCGCTTCGCGCCTTCTTTGCTAAGCTCCCGCGCCATGGACGAGACCCCGCGCACCCCCGTCGCCGTGATCGGCGTCGGCCACCTCGGCCGCCACCACCTGAGGCTGGCCGCCACCCTGCCGGGGTGGCGCTGCGTCGGCGCGTACGACCCCGACCGCGCGCGTCTCGAGTCGCTGTGCGGGGAGCACGGCGTCGCGGCGCTCGACAGCGCCGAGCGCGCGATCGAGCTCGCCGCAGCCGTCGTCGTCGCCTCACCGACGGTGAGCCACGCGGAGCTCGCGGTGCGGGCGCTGTCGGCCGGACGGCACGTGCTGGTCGAGAAGCCGATCGCGGCGACGGTCGCCGAGGGCGAGGCGATGGTCGCCGCGGCGGAGCGCAGCGGCGCCGTGCTCGGCGTCGGGCACGTCGAGTTCTACAACCCGGCGGTGCAGGCCGTGCTCGCGCGCGCGCCGCGGCCTCGCTACCTCGACGCCCAGCGGCTGTCGCCGTTCACCCGGCGCTCGCTCGACATCGACGTCGTGCTCGATCTCATGGTGCACGATCTCCAGCTCGCGCAGGCGCTCAACAGCGGCGCCGCGATCCGCGAGGTGCGCGCCGTGGGCGTGCCGGTGCTGTCGCCGCGGGTCGACCTCGCCAACGTCCGCCTCGAGTTCGCCAACGGCTGCGTCGCCACGCTCACCTCGAGCCGGGTATCGGTCGATCGCGTGCGCAAGCTGCGCCTGTTCGAGCCCGACTGCTACCACTCGATCGACTACGGCGAGCAGGCGGTGAGCGCCTTTCGCCTGGTGCGCGGCCACGACGAGCCGCGCATCGAGCCGATCGCCGTCGAGGTGGCGAAGGACGAGCCGCTGGCGGTCGAGCATCGCGCGTTCCAGCGCGCCTGTGCGGGCGAACCGGTACCGTTCGTCGACGGCCGGGCGGGTACGGAAGCGCTCGCCGCGGCGGTCGCGATCGTCGCAGCGATCGAGAGTGCGGCGCCCGCTGGCCGGGGCGCCGCCCCCCCTTGACAGGCGCGTGACGCGGGTGGAGACTGGTCATGCCGTAACGGCCGCGGGCTTTCGACGGACCTCACAGCCGCGACACCCACTGCAAAGGTCCGGGCGGTCACCCGCCAAGACGAAACCCGGCGCCGCCGGGTTTCGCTGTCGTCGCTCCCCCGCACCCCCGCACCCGCGAGTTGACCCGATCCCGGCCCGCCGCTAGCATTGGCGGCGCTCGTCCGCAGGAGGCCGCCATGCCGCAGGTACCGGCGCACCACGTCACCCGGCTCGCCATCCTCGCCGCAGCGATGCTCGCTGCTCTGGCCTTCTATGCAGCGGTCGCCTGCCTGGTTTCCCCGACCCCCGTCCTCGCAGGCACGCAGAGCACCACGCTGCTCGCCGCGCTCGCCCTCGCCTCGGGGCTCAACCTGCTCACCCTGAAGCCCGTGTACCGCGCCATGCTCGCCGGGCCGCTGCGCGTCTGGGCCGCCGGCCGCGCGCTGCCGCCGCTGCTCGCCGCCCACCTCGCCGCCGTCACGGTGCTGCTCGCCCGCATCGAGGCGGTGGGCGTGCTCGGCCTCGCGCTCTACCTCGTCACCGGGCGACGCGACTGGTTCTGGGCCTTCGCCGGCGTTGCCGCCGCCGCGCTGCTGCTGGCCTGGCCGACGGCGGAACGCGCGCGCGAAGACCTCGGCCTTTCGGCCGCCGACCTGCCGTAGAGCGGCCAGAGGCCGGCCGTCCGGCGGGCGACCGCTACTCCTTCCTGGTCTTGCGGGGGGCGAGCCTGGCCCGCCAGCGCCGCAGCGGCGCCCGGATGCCCGGAACCCGGCGCTCGATCAGCTCCGCCAGCCGGGCGAAGAACGGGATGTCGGGAGCCAGCAGCAGCGCGCCGACGACGATCAACAGCCACCCCTGGAGGAACGGCAGGAACAGCCCGAGCACGCCGAGCGCCACCGCCGTCCATCCCGCAAGGTGTCTGACGATCCCGCCCATGGGCCGGCAGTGTGCAGGCACTCGCGCGGTGGCGCAAGCCCGGCGGCGACGCGCCGGCGCCGCCTACCCGGCGGCGACGACGCCGCCGCCAGCCTGCTTGGCGCGGCGCAGCGCGGTGTCGGCGGCGTGCAGGATCTCCGTCGCCGAGGTGACGCCCGCCCCGAGACAGCCGACGCCGACGGAAAGCCCCACGACGGGCGGAACGGCCCGGATCAGCTCGCGCGCCAGCCGGCGGGCGGCCTCTCCCGGCGTGTCGGGCAGTACGACGACGAACTCGTCGCCGCCGAAGCGACAGAGGGCGTCGCCCGGACGGATTGCGGCCGCCAGAGCGGCCGACACCTGCCTGAGAACGCCGTCGCCGGCAAGGTGCCCGTGCGTGTCGTTGTACCCCTTGAAGCCGTCGAGGTCGAGCAGGAGGACGGACAGGTGCTGCCCGCGCTGTTTCGCCCAGTCGAGCTCGCGCGCCAGCAGCTCCTCGAGATACCTGCGGTTGTACAGGCCGGTCAGCGGATCGTGGCGGGCCTCGGTGCGGTCGGAATCGCCCAGCGCGGCATCGAGGTGGATGATCCAGGTCACCGCGGCGAGCAGGATGAGGCGCGCGACCTGGACGACCCAGCGGAACGTGCCGTAGGTGGGGTCCGGCGGCGCGAACTGCACCTCCCGCCATGCGACCGCGAGAAACACGACGAGCGCGTACGAGCCCGGCACCGCCCAGGTCACGCCGCGGGCCACCCGTGGGTCGCTGCGCACCGCGGCGAGCGCGACGACCAGGAAGTAGCCGAAGAAGATGATCTGCGAGTTGGTGGCGACGATGGCGCGGTCGCGCACCACGTAGAGCACGAGCGCACCGCTGATCGCCAGCACGTCCGCCGCCACCACCCAGATCGCGTGCTCCTCGCGCCACGGGCACCACGCCAGGTAGAGCTGAAACGCCAGCCCGGCGGCCAGGATCACCCCGAGCCCGGCGAGGCCCACCGCCTCGTCGTCTGACAGTCTGCCCGAGATCAGGTACGCCCCGAACACCGTCAGCGTCACCCCGGACGCGACGGCGAGGCGCCAGAGGTTGAGGAAGCGCTCGAGGTCGCGTCCGCGGCGGACGACCCGCTGCCGCACCGGAAACAGGCGCGGCGACGAGTCGGATTCCAAAGGTGGCGCACCCATGGTCGGGACCCGGTAGGAAGCCCTGAACCCTCCTCCGCCTCATCGCAAGCATAGCTCATTTTCGCGACGGTCGCGCCGCAACTGCCAAGGAGGGCGGCACATCGCTACGCGACGTCGAGGTCGCGGCAGTGGGCGGCGACGAGCGCCAGGAGGTCGCGGTGCACGCCCGGGGAAGCGGCGAGCACGTTGCCACGCGCGAACAGGTCGTCCCCGCGGCCGTCGAGGTCGGTCACCAGGGCTCCCGCCTCACGGGCGATCACCGCGCCGGCCGCCAGGTCCCAGGGCGAGAGGTTGAACTCGAAGAAGCCGTCGAAGATGCCGGCGGCGGTGTGCGCGAGGTCGAGCGCCGCCGCTCCCGGCCGGCGGATCGCCGCCGCGCGGAAGAACACGTCGCGAAACACCGCCAGATACGTGTCGATGTGGCGGCGGACCCGGAACGGGAAGCCGGTGGTCACGAACGCGCCGTCGAGCCCGGCGCGCGCCGAGGCCCGGATCGGCCGCCCGTTGCGGAACGCCCCGCCGCCGCGCGCCGCGGCGAACAGCTCGTCGCGCATCGGGTCGTAGATCGCTCCGACGGTGGGGACGCCGTGCTCGACCAGCCCGACCGAGACCGCGAAGTGCGGGAACGAGCGGACGAAGTTCGCCGTGCCGTCGAGCGGGTCCACCACCCAGACGACCTGGGCGTCGCCTCGCAGCCCGCCTTCCTCGGCGAGCAGCCCGAGCGACGGCGTGTGGCGCTTGAGAAACGCCTCGATCGCCGTTTCGCTGGCACGGTCCGCGGCCGAGACCCAGTCGTTCTGCGCCTTCTCCTCGACCTCACCGGCGGCGAGCCGCCCGAAGTGGCGGCGCAGCACCTCGCCGCCGACCTGCGCGGCGGCCATCGCGACGGCGAGCCGTTGCTCGCTCACCGGCGTCCGCCGCCGGCCGGAAATTGCGCGGCCCCGCGCCGGGTTGTCGTGATCGTGACGAGGCGGGAAGAGGCCCTTCGCGAGGAACAGCAGCGGCTGCGCCAGCTCCGGCTGCTGGTGGACGTCACCGCGCAGGTGCTGGCGGAGGACGAGCACCTGATTCTGTGCGAGGCGCTGCGCCTGATCGAGGCGGCGCGCACGGCGTCGTTGCGCCTTTTCCCCGAGAAGAGCGACACCTTCGACATCGTCGTGCGGCCGCGCCTGGAACGCATCGTCTTCGAGCGATTCGGCATCGCCCCGCACGGCCCGGTGAACTGACCCGCCTCCAGGCTCACCGCGCAGCCCCCACTGCGCCGCCGTACTCCGGGTAGACGGCGCGTGCCGCTTCCACTGGCTCGTCTTCGAGCTCGACCAGGACCGACTCCCCGTCCAGCACCTCGAGCCCCCGGGCGACCGCGGAGAGTTGGGCGCTGACGCCGGGCACGAGCGCCGCGGTGTCGGCCACGGCGAGTGCAGACGCGCGGTCGCGGCCGTCGGCGCCCTGCACGTGGACACGCAGCGTCAGTGTGTCGAGGCGCTCCCTGCCCTCGTTGACGACGAGAACGCTCACCACCACCTCGGGCGCGCCGCCGGCGCCGGTCCGCGGCTGGAACCCGTTGGGCTGGATGCGGTGCTGCTGGCGGATACGGGTGACGCGCTGCACCGCGCTCTCCGGCGCCGCGCAACCGGCGGCAACGGCGGCGGCAAGTCCCATGGCGGCGATCGCTCGGCCTCGCACGAGAACCCCCTCGAGCCGGAGTCTACCCGAACGCGGCGCCGGCGCGCTCCCGGCGGGCCGGCCGATCACCACGGCGCCGCCCGCAGCTCGCTGCAGCGCAGCCAGCCGCGCGGTGTCGGGCGGATGCGCCCGCGCGTCCGCGCACCGGGCCGCGGACGGCGAGCTCGGCGCAGGCACGGGTGAACGCCGGCGCGGGCGCGGGTCAGCCCGCTGCCCACCGCGTCGCCACCTCGTCGTACGGCTGGCCGCCGCCCGTCCACAGCGCCCGGGCGAACGCCTCCACCCACGGCGAGAACCCCGGTATCACCCGCAGGTTGTCCTCGGCGAGCAGGTGCCGCGGCTCGCGGCCGGAGGCGAGCAGCGCGTGCGCGGCGCGCCGGAGCTTCCAGCCCGCCGAGACGACACCATCGAGGAGGTCGAGCCGGCGCGCCCACAGCAGCAGGGCGCACGCCGCGGCGAACGTCGCTGCGCCGGTCGTCGCGGAGGCCGGACCAGGGAGGCTCTCGGGGAGGCCGCCGGCGCGACAGGCGCGCGACGCCTCGCGCTCGAGCCGGAGGGCGGCCGCCCCCGGGTCGGTGTGGAACAGGAGATCCTCGAGGGCCGTGTCGCCGGCCTCACCGGCGATCGCATCGAAGACCCGGTGGCGCACCTCCGCCGGCACCGCCAGCGGCGCCGCGAGCGCGAACTCCGCGCCCGCCGCGCGCGCTGCGGCCACGGCGCCGGCCAGCTCGCGCGCCGGGGCCGCCATCGGCCCGAGCGCCAGCAGGACTCCCGGCGCGATCCCCGCGGCCCGCCATCGCGACAGGTCTGGGAGCGCCCCCGCGCCCCATAGCGGCGGCAGCCACGGCGCCAGCGCCACCGCCTGCCCGGCAATCACGCGCGCTGGCAGCTCCTCGGGCGCGAGCTCGCCGTCGAGGACGACGACCAGCCCGCACCCGGCGGCGGCGAGGCGCGCGAGCTGCTCGCGGTCGGAACGCACCACCGCGGCGTGCACCAGGATGCGCAGCGCCCGGCGCGGAACCATGCGGTCGGCGGTCTCCTGGCGCTCCGGCTGCGCTCCCCAGGACAGGCGCATCTCGACCGGGTCGAGAATGGGCCGCCCGCACGCCGCCACCCCGCCGAGGCGGTGCGACAGCGGCAGGAGGTCCGGGAAAGCCGGGTCAACTCTCCGCACGGCCGAACGCCTCCCACAGCGCCGCGAGCGACTCCCCCGAGCGGCCGAGCGCGCGCCGCACGTACTTCGCCAGGATGTCGGTCTCGAGGTTGACGCGGGCGCCCGGCCGCAGCGCCGCGAGCGTCGTCGCGGTCAGCGTCGCCGGGATCAGCGCGGCCTCGAGCCAGGCGTCGCCGCAGGCCGCGACCGTGAGCGAGACGCCGTCCAGCGCCACGGAGCCCTTCTCCGCCACCTCCGGGGCGAGCGCCGGCGGCACCGCGACGCGCAGGAGGCGGAACCCCTGCTGGTCGCGCGCGGCCTGCACCACGACCGCGGCGTCGACGTGGCCGAGCACGAGATGGCCGCCGAGGCGGCCGCCGAGGCGCAGCGACCGCTCGACGTTGACCCGCGCTCCCGGCCGCAGCGCGCCGAGCGTCGTGCGCGCCAGCGTCTCCGGCGAGAGGTCGGCGACGAACCCGGACGCAACGCGCTCGCGCACCGTCAGGCAGGCGCCGGACACCGCCACGCTCTCGCCGAGCGCCAACGGCTCGCCGGCGAGCGCGCACGCGACCTCGATGGCCGCTCCGCCGCCCCGCGGCGAGACGCGCCGCACCTCGCCGATCGCCTCGACCATGCCGCTAAACACGCAGCACCTCCGCGGTGAGCATCAGGTCCTCCCCCACGCGTGCCACGTCACGGAAGCGCAGCCGCACGCCCGCCTCCGGCGAGGGGTACCCCTCGCCGCCGACCGCCGGGACCGCGCCGCGGCCGCCGAGCACCAGCGGCGCGATGAAGATCACCGCCTCCTGCGCCGCACCGGCGCGCAGGAACGAGGCGTGCACCTCGCCGCCGCCCTCGACCAGCACGGCGCCGATCCCGGCCGCCGCCAGGACCCGCAGCACCTCCACCGGATCGCAGCGGCCGTCGGCGGCCGCCGCCACCTCAACCACCTCGGCGCCGGCTCGCTCGAGCCGCCGACGGCGCGGCGCCGGCGCCGCGGGCGTGCAGCACACCGTCACGCGTCCGGCGTCCCCACGGAGCATCACAGCGCCCGCCGGCATGCGCGCCCGCGAGTCGAGCACCACGCGGCGCACCCGCGGGTCGGGGTTGAGGCCCAGTGTTCTCCGCAGGCCGGGGTCGTCGGCGAGCACGGTGCCGATGCCGACGAGCACCGCGTCGTGCTCCTCGCGCAGGGCGTAGGCGGCGCGGCGCGCCGCCGCCCCGGTGATCGCCTGGCGCCGGCCGCCGCGCGCCGCCAGCTTGCCGTCGGCGGTCATCGCGAGCTTGAGGGTGACGAACGGCAGGCCGCTGCGCTGCCGGTAGGCGAAGCGGCGTATGAGGTCGCGGCACGCCGCCTCCTCCACGCCCTCGACGACGGTGACGCCGCGCGCGCGCAGCGCCGCGATGCCGGCGCCGTCGACCGCCGGGTTGGGGTCGCGGGTGCCGACGACCACGGCGCCCACTCCCGCCGCGGCCACCGCGTCCACGCACGGCGGCGTCTTGCCGTGGTGCGCGCACGGCTCGAGGGTGACCACGAGCGTGCCGCCGCGTGCCGCGGCGCCGGCGGCGGCGAGCGCCTCGACCTCGGCGTGCGGTCCGCCGAAGCGCCGGTGCGCCCCCTCGCCGACCACCTCGCCGGCGGGCGAGACCACGACCGCCCCGACGAACGGGTTGGGGCTCGCACCGTACCTCCCGGCCTCCGCCAGGCCGATCGCCCGGCGCATCAGGGCGCCGAGGTCGGGAGAGGTCATTCCAGCCCCTCGAGCAGCGCTTGCGCGAACACCGCCGCGTCGAACGGCAGCAGGTCGGCGGCCGTCTCGCCGACGCCGACCCAGCGCACCGGCACGCCGAGTTCGCGAGCGACGGCGAGCACGATCCCGCCCTTGGCGGTGCCGTCGAGCTTCGTGAGGACGACGCCGGTCACGCCGGCGTGGGCGCCGAACTCTCGCGCCTGCGCGACACCGTTGGAACCGGTGGTGGCGTCGAGCACCAGCAGCACCTCGTGCGGGGCGCCCGGCACGGCCCGCCCGCACACCCGCCGCACCTTCTCGAGCTCCGCCATCAGGTTGTGCTTGGTGTGCAGCCGCCCGGCGGTGTCGACGAGCACGTCGCTGACGCCGCGCCGCGCCGCCGCCTGCAGCGCGTCGAAGGCGACCGCCCCCGGGTCGGCGCCCTGGCGGTGCGCCACCACCGGCACGCCGAGCCGGCCGCCCCACTGCTGGAGCTGCTCGATCGCCGCCGCCCGGAACGTGTCAGCCGCGACCAGCAGCACGCTGCCGCCCGCCTCCTGCGCCCGCGCGGCGAGCTTCGCGGTGGTGGTCGTCTTGCCGCTCCCGTTGACGCCGACCACCAGCACCACGTGGGGGTTGCCGCGCGCCACCGGCCGCGCCGCGGCCGCCAGCGTCGCCGCGATCCGCTCGCGCAGCCATGCCACCTCCTCGCCGGCGCGCACCGTCCCGGACCGCTGCGCCTTCGCGAGGTCCGCGGCGATCGCCTCCGCTCCGTCGATGCCGACATCGGCGGCGACCAGCGCCTCCTCGAGCGCCGCCGGGCTCACCTCGGCGTGCACCGCGCCGAGCCGCTCGCCGAGGAGCGCGCGCGTCCCGCGCAACCCACGCCGCAACCGTTCCAGCAGATCCAAGACGACCTCCACGCGCCGTCGCGCGGCGGAAGCATAGGGCATTCTCAAGCCTCCGGCATGACATCAGGCGTGAGGAGCGGAGGGGCAAAGGCGTGGGGAAGCGGCTCGCAGCACGGGCTCGCGCCCGGGTGCGGGCGCGGGCCCGCGCCGACTCGCCGTTGGCGGGGCGGTCTCGCGACCTCCCCCGAGGCGCCGGAGCGAATCCGGCGCCTTCACCCCGCCAGCGCCGGCGGCCGTGCGGGGCCGCCCGGACGCTGCCGGCGCCGAGCATCTGCCCACGCCGCGACGATCTCCGGGAGTGGTCGAACGTCGGCAGCATGCAGCGGGTCGGGCGCCGGGGTGCCGGCTGCGGATCAGGGGATTTCCAGGTTGAGCGCCTCGGCGGCGCGCCGCATCGCGGCGGCGGCGACCGAGGTCGGCGAGCCCGGATCGAGCACCAGCACGAGGTAGTACCCGCCGCGCAGCGTCATCCCCATCGCCTGCATCTTCCGCCCGCTGACCGTGATTTGGGCGAGGTCGCCGGCGCCGACGAGACGGGCAAGCTGGCCGGCACGTCGGAGGAAGATCCCGTGGTAGGCGCCCTCGAGCTTCAGCTCGTACGGCGTGGTCCGGCGGGCGACGAAGTCGACCGCCTCGCCCTCCGGGTCGACGAACACCGCCCCTTGGGCGCCCGGCGCATCCACCACGAGGTTGGTCAGCAGGTACTGGAACGGCACGTCACATTCCCAGCTTCGCGCGCGCCTGCGCGGCTTCCGGCGTGCCCGGGCCGATCTCGATCACGCGGCGGTAGAGCGACCGCGCCTCGTCTCGGCGCCCGCGCGCCTCGAGGTGGAGGGCGAGCAGCAGCGCCACATCGACGCGCTCCGGCGCCCGGTCCATCGCGGCGCGGAACGAGTTCTCAGCGAGCTCGGGCTTCTCGAGCCGCTGCTGCACCTGGCCGAGCAGGACGAACGCCTCGGTCGGCCCGGCCGGCGTCGCCGCCCGGCGGAGGTTCTCCTCGGCGGCGGCGAGGTTGCCGCGGGCGAGGTACAGCGATCCCAGGTTGAAGTAGACGCCGGCGCGGTTCGCGTACAGATTGTCGGTGAGCGCCGACAGGAAGTCGGCCTCCGCGAGAGCGTACTGGCCCAGCGCGACGTACGCCGCGCCGCGGTTGTTGCGCGCGTCGGTGTAGGTGGGCGCGAGCGCGAGCGCCTTGTTGAAGGCATCCAGCGCCTTGAGGCTGTCGCGGCGCTGCAGCTCGGCCTGCCCGATGAGGTTGTGGATGGTCGGGTTCGCGGGCTGCAGCTTGAGCGCCGCGCGGTAGCGCGCGAGCCCGTCCTCCACCCTCCCCTCGGCCACCAGCGCTCGGCCCTCGCGCATCAGCATCGTCGGTGCGAGCGGGTCGTCGGGGTTGACGGGCGAAGTGCTGATCGGCGCCTCCGGCGCCCCCGCCGGCGCGGCCGGCGGCGCCGACGAGCTCGCGCAGGCGAGCCCCCCGAGCGCAAGTGCGACAGCGAGCGCGGTTTCGAGGGATCGGTTCATGCGGAAGCCACCTCCACCTGGGCGAGCGGCACGAGGTCGCCGGCGGCGATCGCGGCGAAGAACGCGTCCACGACCGCGGGGTCGAGGCGCTGGCCGGCGAGCTCGCGGATGCGCATGTAGACGAACTCGGACCCGAGCGCACGCTGGTACGGCCGGTGAGTGGTCATCGCGTCGAAGACGTCGGCCGCGGCGATCACGCGCGCCACCAGCGGGATCTCCTCGCCGGCCAGGCCGTCGGGGTAGCCGCCGCCGTTCCAGTTCTCGTGGTGCGAGCGGATGCCCGGGAGCATGTCGCGCAACCGCTTGATGGGACTGACGATGGCGGCGCCCTTGAGCGGGTGGGCGCGCATCTGCGAGAACTCCCCCTCCGTCAGCGTCGTCGGCTTCTGGAGGATCGCGTCGTCGATGCCGATCTTGCCGACGTCGTGGAGGAGCGCCGCGATCTGCAGCGTCCGCAGGGCGTCGTCGTCCATCCCGAGGTGCTTGCCGATGGCGACCGCGTACTCGCCGACCCGCTCCGAGTGGCCGCGCGTGTACGGGCTCTTGGCGTCGATCGCGGCCGCAAGCGCGCGGATCGAGTCGACCAGCAGCTCCTGGTTCTCCTGCAGCGCCAGCCGCAGCGAGCCGACGTACCTCTCGATCTCGTCGGCCATCGCGTTGAAGTTGGCGCCGAGCCGGCCGAGCTCGTTGCGCGACCGCACCGGCACGCGGCGCGTGAGGTCTCCCCCGGCAACCGAGGTCGTCACCTCGGCGAGGTTGCGCAGCGGCGTCGTGATCCGCCGGGCGAGCAGCGCCCCGGCCAGCATGGCGGCCGCACCGGCCGCAACGCCGATGACCACGGCGCGCCGCGCCATCGCGCGGACGGCGGCGAACGCGACGTCGAGCTCCCGGGCGGCGACCACGGCCCACGGGGGATCGCCGACCGGGCACAGCGACCCCAGCACCTCGCCCCCGGCGCCGGCCAGCGGGTCAATGTACGTCTTCGTGAGGCGCACCGGAGCGTTGAGGAACTGCGCCACCAACGGGTGACGTGCCGCGCTGGCGCCGACCCTCTCGGGCCGGCTTGAGAACAGCACGGTGCCGCTGCGTTCGACGACGTCGACGATCACGCCGCGGCTGCTTTCGTCCGCGATCTGACCGGCGATCCCGGCGAGGGAGACGACGCCCTGCAGCACGCCCGCGACCTGTCCGTTGCGGTCGGCCAGCGGCAGCGACGCCAGGACGAGCGGCTCCTCGCCCGGCAGGCGCAGCATGTCGCGCCGCGCCGGGCGCCCGCGCAGGCTCGCGGCGAACGCCTCGCGCATGATCGCGTCGAGCGACCCCTCCGCCTCCGCCGACAGCGACCGGCGCTGCACGAACGGTCCCCTGCCGTCGCGGCCGAGGAGGCGCAGGACGACGATGGCGGCGTGGCCCGTGACGACCTCCTGGAGTACCGCCGCGCCGCTCTCCACGTCGATGCGGGCGTCGCTGCCGGGGCGCATCCCCTGCGCCAGCGTCTCGAGAAGACCGACGTTCTCGAGGAAGTACAGCTCGACCTCGCGCGCCAGGCCGACGGCCTGGCGCGTCAGGTACTGCTTCTCGAGCGTGGCGACCTGCTCGCGGTTGGCCGTGATCACGCCCCACCCCACCAGAGCCAGCGGCACCACCGCCAGCGCCACCAGCACCGCGGTGAGCGGGAAGATCAGCGACCGCGAGAATGGCCAGGCAGCGCGCATGTCGGGCGATCCGAATATACCACGCAGAGAGAGCAAGGCCGTGGTTGGTGGCTGCGCGGTGTTGAGCGAGCGCTTCGATCGCGCGCCCGACCAACGCCTGCGACGCCGCCGCTCACACCGCCCGGCTGCGTGCTGTTGCTCAACACACGTGCTGCTACGGCTCTACCACTTTCCTGTCGTGCGCCCGTTCGTGGTTCGTGGTTCGCGGTGCGCGAATCCTGGCGCGGGCGCCGCGGCGTGCTCTCGGCGGGGGCTTCACGGGAGGACGGCGGAGCTGTCGAGCGCCCGGCGAAGCTGCTTCAAGTCGGCCCACGACTGCGCCTTGGCGGCCGGGTTGCGCAGCAGGTACGCCGGGTGGAAGGTGGGCAGGACGGCGCGCCCGCGCGCCGTCTGCCAGCGTCCGCGGTAGGTCGAGATCGGCGCCCTCGTGCCGAGGAAGTGGCCCGCGGCCACCTTGCCGAGCAGGACGATGGCGCGGGGGTCGATCAGCTCGATCTGCCGCCAGAGGAACGGCAGGCACGCTCCCGCCTCGTCGTCCTCGGGGTCGCGGTTGCCGGGAGGCCGGCACTTGACGACGTTGGCGATGTAGACCTCCTCGCGGCGCAGGCCGATCGCGCGCAGCATCGAGGTGAGGAGCTGCCCGGCGCGGCCGACGAACGGCTCGCCGAGACGGTCCTCGTCGGCGCCGGGACCCTCGCCCACGAACATGACGCGGGCGTGCGGGTCGCCGGCGCCGAACACCACCTGCGAGCGTCCCTGGCACAGCCGGCACCGCCGGCAGCCGGCGAGCGCGGCCGCCATCGCCGCCAGCGACGCGGCGGCGAGCGGGTCGGGGCCCGGCGGCTGCGGCCGCACGGCGGCGGCCGCCGAGGCCGCCGGCACCGCCTGCGGCGAGCGCGCCGCCGCGTGCTCCGGCGGCACGGCGCGGTCCGCAGCCGCCGTCGCCGCCCCGGCATCGATGTCGCGCCAGCCGAGATCCGCGAGGTAGAGGGCGAGGTCGCGGCGGCTCGGAGCGCGTGAGGGAATCCCTTCACACGCTCCGACGATGCCTTCGGGGGCGGGCGGCTGTCCGTCCCCCGTCCGCGACGCGAGGCCGCACGTTTCCCCCCGCCCGCCGCCGGGCTCGCGGCCCGGCGACCGGGGCCTCGTGTTCCTCTCGCCGTCTCTCATCGCGCCGACCGCAGCAACATCTCGGCCGCGAGCGACAGCAGCAGCTCGCGCGCCAGCGACTCCTTGTCCTGCGGCGGGAAGTCGCGCCGCAGGCCGGCGGCGGAGAGCAGCAGCGCGCGGTTCCCCGCGGTCTCCATCCCCACCCCGGCCTCGTCGATCGGGTTGGCGACGACCGCGTCGGCGCCCTTGGCGGCGAGCTTGCGCTGCGCCCGCTCCGCGAGCTCGGCGGCGCGCTCGGCGGCGAAGATCACGAGATAGGGTCGCCCATTCTCGCGCGGCAGTCCGGCCGCGAGGTCCGGCACGGGATCGAGTGCGAGCGCGAGCGGGCCCTGCCGCCGGTCCAGCTTGCCCGCCGCCGGCGACGCCGCACAGAAGTCGGCGACCGCAGCCGCCTGCCAGACTGCGTCGACCCGCGGCGCCCAGGCGGCGAGCAGCGCGCCGAGCTCGGCCGCACTCTCGAAGCGCTCGCAACGCAGCGCCGCGACCGGCGCCGCGACCCCGGGACCGGCAAGCAGCACCACGTCCGCACCGAGAGCCGCCGCCGCCGCGGCGATCGCCGCCCCCTGTCGGCCCGACGAGCGGTTGGAGAGCACGCGCACCGCGTCGATGCGCTCGCGCGTCGGACCGGCGGTGACCAGCAGCCGCAGGCCGGCGAGCGGCCCGCGCCGCGGCAGCGCCGCGAGCGCCGCAGCGACGATCGCGTCGACCGCCGCCAGCCTCCCCTCGCCGACGTCGCCGCACGCCAGCTCGCCGGAGTCGGGCGCCAGCACAGCGACGCCGCGGCCGCGCAGCGTGGCGAGCGCCGCCTGCGTCGCCGCGTGGCGCAGCATGAAGGTGTTCATCGCCGGCGCGACAATGACCGCGCCGCGGTGCGCCAGGGCGTAGGTGGTCAGTGCATCGTCGGCGACGCCCGCGGCGAGCTTCGCCAGCACGTCGGCGGTTGCCGGGGCGATCAGCAGCAGGTCGGCCGCGCGCGCCAGCTCGACGTGGTCGACACCCGCCCCGGCGCCCCACAGCGTCACCTGCGCCGGGCGGCCGGCGAGGACCGAGAAGGTACGCGGTGCGACGAAGCGCGCCGCGTTGCGGGTGAGGATGGGGTGGACCTCGCAGCCGGCCCTGGCGAGCGAGCGCAGCACCTCGACCGCACGGAACGCGGCGATCCCTCCGCTGACGCCGAGCACGATCGTTTGGCGCACGCCGCCGCCCTACTGGCTCTCGACCACGTCCTCCCCGAGCAGCTCCTCGGGCATCTCCTCGAGCTCGCCGAGCTCGCCGGCGTCGAGATCGGGGCCCTCGAGCTCGTCATCGAGCTCCTCGTCGTCGTCGGCATCGGCCTCCTCGAGCAGCGGCACCAGCGGGCGGGGCGCCTGCAGGAAGGTCGGGGGCTGCTCCTCCTTCTCGCGCGCCTGCAGCTCCGCCTGCCTGAGCTGCTCAAACTCCTCCGGCGAGACGATCCGCCACGGCACCAGCCCGGCGTCGAGCTCGGCGAGCGCGATCGTGGTCGGCTTCGCGTGCCGCGACTCCACCCGGGGGCGCGCGCCGTCGATGAGCTGGCCCGCGCGCTTGGCCGCGACCAGGATGTAGCGGAACGTGCTGTCGAACCGTTCCAGCGGATGTGACGTCACTGCTCCTCCTTCGCTGCGCGCTCGAACCCTGCGATAATCGTCTCGACGGCGCAGCGCATTCGCCCCGGCCGCAGCCGCGCCGCGGCGACGACGCTGGCCAGTGCCTGCGTCGCGGCCTCGAGGCGATCATTGATGATAACATAGTCGAACTCGGCGTACTCCCGCATCTCGTTGACAGCGTTCGCCATGCGCACGGTTATGGCGTCCTCGTCGTCCTGCCGCCGCGCGCGCAGCCGGCGCTCGAGCTCGTCGCGCGACGGCGGGAAGACGAACACCTTCACGGCGTCCGGGATCGACGAACGCACCTGCCGCGCGCCCTGCACGTCGATGTCCAGGAAGACCGCGCACCCCGCCGCGAGCCGGGGCTCGACCTCCGAGCGCGCGGTGCCGTAGAGGTTGCCGTGGACTTCGGCGGACTCGAGGAACTCGCGGCGCTCGATCATCGCCAGGAACGTCGGCCGGTCGACGAAGTGGTAGTCGACGCCGTCGCGCTCCGCGCCGCGCGGCGCCCGGGTCGTGTGCGACACCGAGAAGTGCACCGGCTGGCCTTCCTTCTCCAGTGCGGCCATGACGCGGCGGATCATCGTCGTCTTGCCGCCGCCCGACGGCGACGCCACGATGAACAGCGACCCCGGCAGAGCCATCCCCGTCACCTCCGATCGCGCATGATACAGGCGCCGGTCGGTCATGATGATCGATGCTCGCCACGGAGGATTGAGAATGGTGCCGGCCCACGCCCCGTTTTCGGACCAGGCACGGGGCACGAGACACCAGGCATGGAGGCATCGAGCGTTCGCGGCCCGAGGAAGGAGCGCGTCAGCCCTAGTCGCTGGCAGCGCCTCGTGCGGCCGCGCCTCGTGCGGCCGCGCATCGTGCGGCGGCGCGCGAGGGCGCGCAGGAGCGCGGGAGCCCGCCGCGGCCTCGCCAGCGGCAACGGCCCTCGCCGGGGACGCGGAACAGAGAAGCTCCCTCCGCCTGCGGCACCCCCGAAAACGGCGCCGCGTCACCTCGACCCGCGTAGACTCTCCCGCGTGAGCCTGTCCCTCCGCGGCCTCCGCCACGAGCTCGGCTACCGGGTGCTCAAGGCGCTTCTCGACGGCGCGCACCGGCTGCCGCTGCCGGCGCTGCGGCGTCTCGGGGCGGCGGCGGGCCGGGTGGCCGCGGCGCACCCGCGCGAACGGCGCCGCGCCCTCGCGCACCTGGCGCTGGCGCTGCCCGAGCTCGACGAGCGCGCCCGCCGCCGGCTGCTACGCGCCACCGCCGTGCACCTCGGCACGCTGCTCGGCGAGGTCGCGTGGCTGTGGTCGGCGCCGCCGGAGGAGATCCTGGCGCGCTCGCGTTTCGACGGGCTCGAGCACCTGACGGGGCAGGGCGGCGACGGCGGCGGCGCGATCCTGGTGACCGGGCACTGCGGCAACTGGGAATGGCTCAACCTCGCGCTCGGCGCCGCCGGCGTTGGCATGTCGGTGGCGGCGCGCGAGGTGTACGACCCGCGGCTGGATGAACTCGTGCGGCGTCTCCGCGGCCGCTTCGGCGGGGAGACGGTGCTGCGCGGCGCCGGCGCCGGGCAGCGTTTGGCACGCGCGCTGCGCTGCGGCCGGGTCCTCGGGCTGCTGATCGATCAGGACATCGACGCACCGGGCGCCTTCGTCGAGTTCTTCGGGCGGCCGGCGTGGACGCCGACCGGCGCCGCGGTCCTGGCGCTGCGCGCCGGCCGGCCGCTGGTGCCGGGGTTCGCCCGTCGCGAGCCCGACGGCGGGTTCCTGCTGGCGTTCGAACCGCCGATCGCTCCCGACCGCACCGCCGATCCCGGAGCCGAAGCGGCGCGGCTCACCGCGCGTCTCACGTCGCGCATCGAGGCATGGGTGCGGGCGGCGCCTGCGCAATGGGTCTGGATGCACCGCCGCTGGAAGCGGCAACCGCAGCCGGACGAGCCGGTGTGGCGCTGGCCGTGAACCCTCGCAGGCGCCGTCTGCGTACACCTCGCGAGCGCCGCGGCGGAGCGGGGCTGGGCTAGAATCCGCGCACCGCGGCGGACAGCTCGCGGCGCGGGCGCCGCGGAGGGAGGACGCATGAAGAAGGGTGTGCTCGTGGGGTGCGGCGCGCTGGTCGCGCTGGCGCTCCTGGTGGCGTTGCCGATGATCGGCGGCTACAACCGGCTGGTGTCGCTCGAGGAGGCGGTCAAGACCGCGTGGAGCCAGGTCGAGAACGTCTACCAGCGGCGCGCCGATCTGATTCCGAACCTCGTCGAGACCGTCAAGGGCGCACGCGACTTCGAGCGCGACACGCTCACCGCCGTCGTCGAGGCGCGCGCGAAGGTCGGGCAGGTCAGCTTCCGCACCGTCCCGACGCCGGGCGAGATGCAGCAGTTCCAGGCGGCGCAGGACTCGCTCTCGTCCGCGCTCTCGCGCCTGATGGTGGTGGTCGAACGCTACCCGGAGCTGAAGGCGACGGAGGCGTTCCGCGATCTGCAGTCGCAGATCGAGGGGAGCGAGAACCGCATCGCGGTCGAGCGCAAGCGCTTCAACGAGGCGGCGCAGGCGTTCAACACCGCCCGGCGGCGCTTCCCGACCGTGATCATCGCCTCCCTGTTCGGGTTCGCGGAGAAGCCGTACTTCCAGGCGACCCCGGGCTCGGAGCGGCCGCCACAGGTGAAGTTCTGAGCCCGTGAGAGCGGCCGGTAACACCCCCCGCATCGCCGCGGTGCGGACGGCACTGCTCGCCGCCGCCTCGCTGGCGGCGGCACTGCCGCTCGGCGCGCTCGAGGTGCCGCCGCCGCCGGACCGCTACCTCTCCGATTTCGCGGGCGTCGTGCCGGCCGCGCGCGCCGCCGAGATCGAGGCGCTGCTCGCCGGGATCGAGCAGCGCACCGGCCACCAGGTGATCGCGGCGACGTTCGCGTCGCTCGACGGCGAGCCGCTCGAGGAGTTCACGATGCGCGTCGCCGAGCGTTGGAAGGTGGGCCGGAAAGGGCTCGACGACGGCGTGATCTTCTTCGCGTTCATCGCCGACCGGCGGGTGCGCCTCGAGGTCGGCTACGGGCTGGAGGGCGCCCTCACCGACGCGCTGGCCGCGCGGTTGCTCGCCGACACCGTGAAGCCGGCATTCCGCGCCGGTGACTACGGCGGCGGCATCGCCGCGCTGGCGCGCGCGCTCGAGGGCGTCTTCCGCGGCGACCCGCCGCCGGCGCCGCGCGCCCGCCGCGGCGCCCGCGGCGAGGCGGCGCTCGTCATCACGCTGATCGTCATCGTTCTCGTGCTCAACCTGCTCGCCCGCCGCGGCGGCGGCGCGGCGATGCGGCGCGGCGGCTGGACGCCCACCGCGCGCCGCGGCGGCGACCGCTGGGGTGGGTTCGGCGGCGGCTCATGGGGCGGCGGCGGCTCGCTCGGCGGCGGCTCGTTCGGGGGATTTTCCAGCGGCGGCGGCTCGTTCGGAGGAGGCGGCGCCTCCGGCTCGTGGTAGCTTGCCGGCGCCGCGGGACCTCCCCATGGAGCGCCCAGGCCGCTCTGTGGCGGTCCGACGGAGCTGCAGCGACGCCGACGCGGAGGAGTGAAACCCGCGAGTTCACTTCGCTGGCGAGGGGAGGCCGCGAGAACTCCCCTTGGACGAATGAGATAATCGAGGGAGCATGACCTACGACCTGATCATCAAGGGCGGCACCGTGGTGCCGATGGCGCCGGGCAGCGAGCCGATCCCGGACGGGGCGGTGGCGGTGAACGGCGGCGAGATCGCGGCCGTCGGGCCGGCGGCGGAGCTCGGCGCCGGCCGCGAGACCGTGGACGCGGGCGGCGGTCTGATCGTCCCCGGATTCGTCAACACCCACACGCACCTGGCGATGACGCTGCTGCGCGGCTACGCCGAGGACCTGCCGCTGCGCACGTGGCTCGAGGAACACATCTGGCCCGCCGAACGGCAGCTCATGAGCGCCGATACCGTTGCGGCCGGAACGGCGCTGGCGGCGATCGAGTCGCTCAAGGCCGGCGTGACCTGCGTCTGCGACATGTACTTCCACGCCGAGCGGATCATCGGGGTGCTCGAGCGGATCGGCCTGCGAGCGGTGGTGCCGGAGAGCCTGATCGACTTTCCGACTCCGGCCTGCCCGACGCCGGATGTGGCGCTCGCCCGCCAGCGGGAGCTGCTCTCGCGCTTCCGGGGGCACCCGCTGGCCGTGCCGGCGGTGGCCGCCCACGCTCCGTACTCGGTGTCGGCCGCCAACCTCGTCAAGGAGGCCGAGCTCGCCGAGGAGTTCGACGCGCCGCTGATCATCCACGTCGCCGAGACACGCTGGGAAACCGAGACGATCCAGAGCCAGAAGGGCAAGACCCCGGTCGCCTACCTGGCCGACCTCGGGATCCTCTCCGAGCGCACCGTGGCGGCGCACTGCGTGCACGTCACCGCGGCCGACCTCGACCTGCTCGCCGAGTTCGACGTCGGCGTCGCCTCGAACCCGGTCTCCAACCTCAAGCTCGCGAGCGGCGTCGCGCCGGTGCCCGAGATGCTCGCACACGGCATCAAGGTCGGCTTCGGCACCGACGGCGCGGCCTCCAACAACACGCTCGACCTGCTGCGCGACGTGCAACTCGCGGCGCTGCTCTACAAGGGCGTCGGCGGCGACCCGACCGTGATGCCGGCGCGGGTGGTCGCCGAGCTTCTCACGGCCGGCGGCGCGCGCGTCCTCGGTCTCGGCGACCGGATCGGATCGCTGGTCGCCGGCCGGCGCGCCGACATCGTATGCCTCGGCCTCGACCAGCCGCACACCGTCCCGGTGTACGACGCCTACGCACACCTGGCGTACGCGGCGCGCGCCGGCGACGTGCGCCACGTCGTCGTCGAAGGGCGAACCGTGGTGCGCGACGGCCGTGTCACCACCGTCGACGAGGGCGAGATCGTGGCGGCAGCCAGGGAGATCCGCGATCGTATCGGCCGCAGAGCGCCGTAGTAGGGCGCGGAGCCCGGCTCCGCGCGAACGGACGGGCGCAGGGGCCGGGAGCGCGGCGGACGGCCGTTACTGCTTCTCGGTGCCCTGAAGGAGCCGGCGGACATACTCCGAGTTGATCCTGATCTTCACCGGGCCGGCGCGGCGCGGCGCCTGCGGCAGCGGCGCCAGCGGGTCCTCGACGAGCGCGCCCTCGTTCACCGCTGGCTCGCTGCCAGCGGCGACGGCGTCGACCGGCGAGGGCGCCGCCGTCCCGGCCGGAATGTCGCCCGCGGCCGGCGCATCGATGAGCCTGCGCAGGCGGCCGAGCGTCTCCGGCGCCAGCTCGGCGAACTGCAGGCCGGCGCGGTACAGGAGCACACGCCTGTCGCTCTCGTCGAGGCCGAAGCCCCATGCGCGGCAGCGGCGGACCCTGGCGCGCACGGCCACCTCGCCGTCGCCGAGCTGGACGCGCAGCTCGCAGTCGGTCTCCGGCCGCAGCGAGGTGGCGAGCTCGACCTGGATCCCGCCGGCGGAGATGTCCAGAACTCGCGCAGGCAGCGCGGACTTGAGCTTCACGGGGATCGGCTCCGCCGGTGTCACCCTTGTTGCCGCCCGGCGCTCGTTCATCGGGTCTCCCCTCGCACGCTCATGCCTGCCTGCCCCTCGTACAGTAAATATAGCATTCGAACCGCGATATTCCAGCCGCCGCACGGCGCGCGCCGCGGGGCCGCCCCCGGCGTGGGGAATGCACCCCAGGAAAACTGCGTTTGCGCCTGCTGACGGCGCGGGCGCCGCTCGCCGGCGACGACCCGCGGAACGCAAGGAGCCAAGCCGATGTCCATCCACACCCTTCCTCCCCTGCCCTATGGCTACGGTGCACTCGAGCCGTGGGTCGATGAGCAGACCATGCGGCTGCACCACGACAAGCACCACCAGACCTATATCGACACCTTCGTCAAGGCGGTCGCCGGCACGCCGTACGAGACGCAGCCGGTCGAGGACACGCTGCGCCAGCTCGCCGGCGTGCCAGAGGCGATTCGCACCGTCGTCCGCAACCATGGCGGCGGCCACGCCAACCACACGCTGTTCTGGGAGATCATGGGCCCGCAGGCTGGCGGCGCCCCGGCCGGAGCGCTCGCCGCCGCCATCGCCGGCGCGTTCGGAAGCTTCGAGTCGTTCACCGAGAAGTTCACCGCCGCGGCGACGGGCCAGTTCGGCAGCGGCTGGGCGTGGCTGGTCGTCCCGGCCGCAGGCGGGCTCGCGGTCTACAACCTGCCGAACCAGGACAGCCCGCTGTCGCAGGGCGACACCCCGATCCTCGGGCTCGACGTCTGGGAGCACGCCTACTACCTGAAGTACCAGAACCGGCGCGCGGAGTACGTCAAGAACTGGTGGAACGTGGTCAACTGGCGGCGCGTCGCCGAGCTGTACGCCGCGGCGACCCGCACGTAGGGCGCCGGCCGGCCCCGCGCACGCGCTGCGCGACGGCGACGCCCGCCGTCGTGAATCGGCGCGCGCCGCGACGACTCCCGCGAGTAGTGGATCGGAGCGTGTGAAGAAACCGCTTCACACTCTCTCAGCGCTTGTGTTTTCTTACACGCTCTCCGTCCCGCCCCTGCAGCGCCCTACCGTACAATGACAGTGGGCTGACTCGGACGTGCTAGAGTCACGCCGGGGGGAAGAACGGTGGCGCCGGCAAACGCTCTGGTGTTCGGACTTTCTCCGGCGCGGCTGCAGGAAGCGACCGCACCGATGCCGCCGCTGCGCGTCGCGGTGCGCGTCCTCATCGCAGCCCTCATCGCCGTGCTCGTCATCTACATCGCCATCGAGCAGATCGGCTCGTGGCGGCGGAGGAGGTCCGGCCGTGGCTGAGCAGCGCCAGATCCTGCCGCGGGAGGTCCAGCGTTTCACCGCCAACGAGCTTGCCCAGCACTGGGTGCTGCTCGTCGCGCTCACGGTCCTCGCTCTCACGGGCCTCGGGTTGTTCGCCGCCGAGACCTGGCTCGGGCGCGCGCTGATCGCCGCCGAGGGCGGGATCGAGGCGCGCGGCACCCTGCACCGGATCTTCGCGATCGTGCTGATGGCGCTCGCCGGGTGGCACTTCTTCTACGTCGTCTTCACCGAGCGCGGGCACGCGCAGCTCATGGCGATGCGCCCGCGCCGACAGGACCTGCGCGACGTCGGCGCGCTGCTCGCGTTCCTCGCGGGGCGGCGCGCGGAGTCGCCGGCGTTCGGCCGCTTCACGCCGCTGCAGAAGCTGCAGTACTGGGGCGCCGGCCTCGGGTCGCTGACGATGATCTTCACCGGCCTCCTGCTGTGGTTCCACACCTCGGCGATGATGGTGATGCCGAAGTGGGTACTGGACGTGACGGCGATCGTGCACGGCTACGAGGGGTTGATCCTCTTCGCGCTGCTCTTCGGCTGGCACCTCTACATCGTGCACCTGTCGCCGGGGAGCTTCCCGATGCAGTCGACGTTCCTCACCGGGCGGATCTCCCTCCGGCGCCTGTGGAGTGAGCACCGCCGCGAGTACCGCGAGACGTTCGGCGAACGTGAGCCGCCGGCCGAGCCGCCGGCCGGGAAGGGCGGCCGGTGATGCGGCACCCGATGATGCTGGCGGCGGCTGCGCTCCTCACCGCCGCGGCAGCCGCCGCCCAACCCTCCGCGCCGGCGCCGGGCGCCGCCGCGACGGAGCTGCGCCAGTGCTCGATCTGCCATGGCCGCAGCGAGTTCAAGAAGGTGCAGCCGGACGGCGCCGTCCGGCCGCTGTTCGTCGACGAGAGCGAGCTCGAGCGCTCGGTGCACGCCCGCTGGCAATGCGTCGACTGCCACGCCGACATCGAGCGCATCCCCCATCCCGACGCGCTCGCCCCGGTGAACTGCCAGCGCTGCCACTTCCCCGGCAACCCTGTCGGCGCGCCCGAGGACGTGAGCTACGAGGGGTACGTCGAGTCCGTGCACGGGCGGCTGCGTCTGGCGGGCAACCCCAGAGCGCCGCTGTGTCAGGATTGCCACGGCAGCCACCTCATCCTCAGGCGCGACGACCAGGCGTCGCGCGTCAACGTCGCGAACGTGCCGCAGACGTGCGGACGCTGCCACATCGCCGTCTACGCGCAGTACGAGCGCTCGGCGCACGGCCGGGCGCTGCTGGTCAAGGGGAACCGCGAGGCGCCCTCGTGCGCATCCTGCCACGGCGAGCACGGCATCCTGCCGGCGAAGGAGAGCGCTTCCGAGGTGTCGGCGACCAACATCCCGGAGACCTGCTCCCACTGCCACGGCTCGCTCGCGTTCAACACCCGCTTCGACATCCCGATCGATCCCGTGAAGACGTTCAAGCACACATTCCACGGGATCGCCAACGAGCTGGGATCGCAGCGGGTCGCGCAGTGCGCCTCGTGCCACACGGCGCACGACGTTCTCCCGCCGGAGGACCCGCGCTCCTCGGTGAACGCGGCCAACATCCCGGCGACGTGCGGCGCCGAGGGTTGCCACGTGGGCGCCAATGCGAACTACGCCCGCGGCCGCTTCCACGTCGACCCCACCAGCCGGGACTCCGGGATCATCTACTGGGTGGCGCTGTTCTTCAAGATCCTGACGATCTCGACACTGGTCGGCCTGATCACCCACATCCTGCTGGACCTGGTGAAGAAGCTCCGCATGCGGCACGCGGGAGGACACGCCGGTGAGTGACCGCGACACCGCGCTGCGCGAGGCGCTGGCCGACGAGCTGGAGCGGGCGCACGCGCTGCCGCCCGCCGAGGCGGCGGAGCGCGCAGGCCGCATGGCGGCGGCGCTGCGCCCGCGCTTCTCCACGTGGGTGCGCCGCGAGCTCGCCATCCAGCGCAAGAACGATCGCACGGCGCAGCGCTCGGAGTCGCGGCTCGCGGCGGCCGCCGCCGGCACCGGCGAGGAGTTCGAGCGCCTCTCGCTCGAGCTGCGGCTGCAGCACGCGCTGATGGCCCTTTCGGTGATCCTCCTGGTGCTCACCGGCATCCCGCTGAAGTTCCACGAGCACGGCTGGGCGAAGGCGATCATCGACCTGTTCGGCGGCCCCGACCTCTCGCCGATCGTCCACCGCATCGCCGCGACGGGGCTCGTGATCGCCGGCTGCTGGCACCTCGTCTACATCGTCTTCACCCGCGAGGGCCGGTCCACCTTCATGCAGCTCCTCCCCAGGCCGCAGGACGCGATCGACGCCTGGCTGCAGATCCGTTACTACCTCGGGCGCAGTGCGGAGCGGCCGCGCTTCGACCGCTTCTCGTACGTCGAGAAGTTCGACTACTGGGCGGTGTACTGGGGCATGGTGATCATGATCGGCTCCGGCACCATGCTGTGGTTCACCGACTTCTTCCTCCGCCATGTGCCGAAGTGGGTGACCGACATCGCCAAGGAGGCGCACTCCGACGAGGCGCTGCTCGCCACGCTGGCGATCGTCATCTGGCACTTCTACAACGTCCACTTCAACCCGCACAAGTTCCCGATGAACCGGACCTTCCTCACCGGGATGATCTCCGAGCGCGAGATGATCGAGGAGCACCCGCTGGAGTACGAGCGGATCATGAAGGAACGCCGCGAGAGCGGCTCCGACGAGGGGAAGGCATCATGAAGGACCTGCAGCCTGACACGCAATCGGGGGCGTGCTTCGTGGTCCGTGAGTCGTGGTCCGAAATGCAAGGCCCCCACGACGCCCCTGTCCTCCGATCCACGATTGACGAACCACGAATCACGGGTCCTCGGTCATGAGGCACCTCTGGCTCGCGATCAGGGAAGGGATCGTCGAGCACCGGCGGGCGCTGCTCACCATCGCCGCCGTCGTCATCGGCGCGCTGGCGGTGCTCCACGCGGTGTTCTACGTCGTCTCGGCCGACTCGCGGGTGTGCGCCTCGTGCCACATCATGGACCCCTACATCGAGGCGTGGCGCAACTCGTCGCACGGCGGCGTGGCGTGCGTGCAGTGCCACAGCGAGTGGCGGCTCGCCATTTCCGGAGCCTGGCTGAGATACGCCGCCGGGGTGTACAGCACGCAGCTCCGGGCCGAGGTCCCGGACGGGCGCTGCCTTGCCTGCCACGAACACCAGGATCTCGACTCCGACCAGACGTTCTTGAAGAACATCCACTTCTCGCACAGGGACCATCTTGGAGAGGCGCGCCGCGGCAAGCGGCTGCACTGCACGTCGTGCCACTCCGGCACCGGCGTGGCGGTCGCGGAGGCCGGTCACGAGACGCACGTCAGGGTCGACGAGTCGGTGTGCTTCACCTGCCACTTCAAGGGCGCCGAGAAGGGGCGGGCGGCGACCGGCTGCCTGGTGTGCCACGGGCCGCCGACCACAGTCGTCACCCACCAGGGGTTCCAGTTCGACCACGGCTCCTACCTCAAGCGCGACGTGCGCTGCGACCTCTGCCACGTCGAGGTGGTGCGCGGCGACGCGGCCGTGCCGCGCGAGCGTTGCGCTTCCTGTCATGTCAGCCGTATCGCAGCGTTCGACGACACGGAGAGCGTCCACGAGATCCACCTGAAGCAGCGGCAGATCGACTGCAAGCGCTGCCACAACCGGATGGAGCACGGCAAGGTGCAGATGGCGGCCGCGCTCGGCGAAGGCTGCGAGAGCTGCCACAGGCCGGCGCACACGGCGCAGGAGCAGATGTACATCGGCATCGGCGGGCAGGGCGTACCGGACATGCCGTCGACGATGTTCCTGGCGCGTGTGGCGTGCGACTCCTGCCACGGCGAGCCGGGCGGCGACCCGCGCAAGGGCGCCGAGCGGCTCCGCACCTCGTGCGTCACCTGCCACGGCCAGGGGTTCGACCGCATGGTGGACGACTGGGTCAACGAGGTCGGCGCGTTGCTCGCCGACGTCGGCGGCGCCCTCGCACGCGCCGAGACGGCCGCCCGCGCCGCCGGCCCGCGCAGCCGCGATCTCCTCGCGAAGCTCGACCGCGCCCGCCACAACGTCGACTTCGTCCGCCGCTCGCGCGGCGAGCACAACATCCGCTACGCCGTCGAGCTGCTGCGGGTGGCGCGCACCGATGTCGCCGGCGTGCTGGCGACGACCGGCGGCGGCGGGCTGCCGCAACTGCCGGTGCTCGCCTCGGCGTCCGGCTACTGCCGGGTCTGCCACTCGACCTCGCACCTCGGTACCCGGCTGCCGTTCGGCGGCATGCAGTACGACCACAACCTCCACGTCGGCGCGGGGCTCGGCTGCGAGACCTGCCACTCGGTGGAGGAGCACGGCAAGACCACGATCGCGCGCGAGCAGTGCATGAGCTGCCACCACGGCGGCGGGCAGCAGCGCACCTGCGAGAGCTGCCACGCCGAGCAGGCGTCGCTGTATCGCGGCGAGCTCTCCGGCACCGGCGTGAAGGGCGACCCCGACGTCATGGCCAGGGCCGAGGTCGAGTGCACCGGCTGCCACGACCTCGGCTCGCGCGAACCGGTGGTCAAGGCGGTGCAGGCGGCGTGCGTCGCCTGCCACGAAGCCGGCTTCGACGAGATGGCGGTCGAGTGGATCAACGACGACCAGCGACGGGTGCAGGACCTCGCGGTCGAGCTGGCGCGGGCGCAGTCGCGCGCCGCCGGCGGCAGCGGCGCGCTCGCAGCGGCGAACCGGCAGGCGATCGCCGACGCCGAGCGCATCCACCGGGCGCTGGTCGCCGCCAAGGGCGCGCACAACAGCGCGCTCGCCGCCGACGCCTACGACCGTGCGAAGAAGCTGCTGAGCCGGTAGGGTCAGGGTACGGGCGGAACGCGCCACCGGCGACGCGGCGGGCCTTCCGGCGCGACGCCGGCGGCGGGTCAGCGTGCGGTCGGGACGGCGTCGGCGTCGTAGACGAATCCGGCCCGCGCCGCGCGTTCGCGGCGCGCCTCCTCGAGGATGCCCGCGGCGAGCGCCTCCACCCTTCGCCGATACGCGATGTCGCGCGCCCGTCGCTCGCCCGCCGCGCTGATCCAGCGGCTCACGGCGGCGTCGGAGCGGCCGCTGGCAGCGGCGAGAGCGTTCACGCGGACCCCGAACTGCTCCACCGCCACCAGCGCGATCATCTCGCGACGGCGCGTCAGCTCGCGGTTGCGCCGCGGCGAGACGAGATCGAGCCGGCTGGTGCCCGTCGTCACGGCCGCCAGCCGCAGCAGATCATCGGCAGTCAGACGAAGGCGCTCGGGCGCCGCCGCAGCGCCGAGGGCGGCGAGCCGGGGGTCTGCCACCGCCGCTTCGCCGTGCGGCCGCCGTCCGCTCGCCCACCAGGGCAGGCGGCCGGGCCCGCGCGCCATCCAGGGCTTCCCCGCGAGTTCGGCCAGCGCCTCGAGGTAGGAACGCCGCCCCGACTCCCGGGGACTGCCGAAGACCGCGAGCGCCGCCGCGGCATCGGCGATCGGCTCGGCGACCTCGCCGAGGAGCTCGCGGTGGCCCGACCACCGCCACTCCGCCGCGTCCCGGACGGCGCCTGCCGCCACCGGATTGAGGTGCACGTAGGCGATCGCCTGCGCGTGCGCGCGCTCGCCCGCGAGGACCCGGGCGCCGTACCGCCCCTGCCACAGCGGTCCGGACCACCGTCGGCGGGAGTTGAACGACCTCGCGTAGCGCCCCTGCAGCAGCCGCATCGAGCGCCACAGCGGCACCGACGCGCAGCGCACGACGGCGTGGTAGTGATCCGGCATCACGCACCACGCCAGCACCTGCAGGCCGTCGCGCCGCGCCACCTCCGCCAGACGCCCGACCAGGTCGGCCGCCTCGGCGTCCTCCGCGAACACCGGCTCGCCGCGCGCCGTCCGGCAGAACACGTGGTAGGTCGCCCCGTCGACGAACACCCTCGGCGCCCTCGGCATGGCCCCTCCCCATCACATCGTACCCCTGGGCGCCCGGCGGGCGCCTGCTGCCGCGCTTCCGAGGTCAACGCCTGCGCACGACCAGCTCGACGGCGTCGGCGGTGAAACGGCGTGCGATCACGCTGCGTTCGGCGAGCGCCCGCTGCAGCGCCTCGCCTCCCTCGGGCGGGAACCGCAGCACCTCGAGGTCCGGGTGGTCGAGGATGCGGGCGCGGATCGCCTGCTGGAGGGCGGACACGCCGGCGCCGGTGAGCGCCGACACGGCAAGCGCCGGCCGGCCATCGGGGGGCGGCGGCGGCGCGCCGTCGAGGCGGTCGACCTTGTTAAGGACAACCAGGCAGCCCCGCGGGTCGACCCCGAGCGACTCGAGCACCTCGTCGCCGACGCGGAGCTGGTCCGGCCAGCCCGGGTGGGAGACGTCGACGACGTGTACCACCACCTGCGCCAGCGCCGCCTCGGCGAGAGTCGCGCGGAAGGACGCGACGAGGTGGTGCGGCAGCTTGCGGATGAAGCCCACGGTGTCCGCCACGGTCACCACGGCGCCTTCGCCGAGCTCGGCGCGCCGCACGCGCGGGTCGATGGTCGCGAACAGGCGGTCCTCGACCACCGTGCGGCCGCCGGTCAGCGCGACGAACAGCGTGCTCTTGCCGGCGTTGGTGTAGCCGACCAGCGCGACCGCCGGCAGCGAGGCCCGTCGCTTGCGCTGCTGCGCCCGCTCGCGCTCGACGTCGTCGAGGCTCTCCTTAAGGAACGCGATCCGCCGCCTGATGGCGCGGCGGTCGATCTCGAGCTGCGTCTCGCCCACTCCGCGGGTCCCGATGCCGCCGGCCTGGCGCGAGAGGTGCGACCAGCGGCGCGTCAGCCGCGAGAGCGTGTAGGTGAGCTGCGCCAGCTCGACCTGCGTCTGCGCCTCCCGGGTCCGGGCGCGCAGCGCGAAGATGTCGAGGATGACGCCGGCGCGGTCGAGCACCTTGACGCCGTCGGGCAGCGCCTCCTCGAGGTGGCGGGCCTGCGAAGCGGAGAGGTCGTCGTCGAAGACCACCAGGCGGGCGCCGTGCTCCCCGACGGCAGCCGCGATCTCGGCGACCTTGCCCTTGCCGACGAAGGAACGCGAATCCGGCGTTCTGCGCTCCTGCGTCACACGCGCGACGGCATCGCCCCCCGCGGTGTCGACGAGCTGCGCCAGCTCGTCGAGGTGCGCGTTGACGGTGGACATCGGCACCCCCGGCAGTGCGACGCCCACCAGCACGGCTCGTTCTCGCCCGGCCACCGGCGCATCGTACGGGCGCGGCCGCGGCGAGGTCAACCGCGCCGCGCGGCGGCCCTTGACCCCGGGGCCACTCGTGCTAGGGTCGGAAAGCGACACTGCCAGCGTCGCGGGAGGCGTCATGCACATCGACGTCGTCTTCGTGGCCAGACTCGTCATCGCCACCGGGCTCGGCGCGCTGATCGGGCT
Source organism: uncultured Thermoanaerobaculia bacterium (assembly GCA_964594125.1). Lineage (GTDB taxonomy): Bacteria > Acidobacteriota > Thermoanaerobaculia > Thermoanaerobaculales > Thermoanaerobaculaceae > CAVRZJ01. The sequence continues at coordinate 134,035 of CAZQLL010000003.1, forward strand.
GCAGCGCGAGCTTTCCGGCAAGCCGGCCGGGCTGCGCACCAACCTGCTGATCTGCCTCGGCGCCGCGCTGATCACCCACATCTCGATCGCCGTGACGGCGCGCGCCGGCGTCGGCGACCCCGCGCGCATCGCGGCCCAGATCGTCGCCGGCATCGGCTTCCTCGGCGCCGGTACGATCGTGCGCTCGCAGTTCGCGGTGCACGGCCTCACCTCGGCGGCGACGATCTGGGTGGTCGCCGCCGTCGGCATGACCGTCGGCGCCGGCTTCGAACGCCAGGCGACGTTTGCGGCGCTCATCGTCATGCTCGCCCTCGGGGTGCTCGGGCAGGTGGAGCGCCGCTACCTCGGCCCGAACACGCTGACCGCGACGCTCGTCCTCGCCGACCCGACGGCGGACGTAACGGCGTTGCTGCGCAGCCTCGGAGCCGGGCGCCAGCTCAGCACCTCGTACCAGCGTCTCGGCGACGGCGCCGCCCGCGTTCAGGTGACGTGGCGGGGCGCGGGCGACGGCGCCGCCAGGCTGGCCCGCGCCGCCGCCGCCCTCCCCGGGGTCACGCTGGAGAGCTGGGGGTGGGAGGAGTGAGAGACGTGGTGCGCGGTGCGTGGGCCGTGGTTCGTGGGCCGGGGGCGGGCGGCGCGTGACGCCGACCGAGCTCGCGCGCTGGCTCGCGGCGGGCCCGCGGGTGCTCGACGGAGCGCTGGCCGGCGAGCTGCTCCGCCGCGGCGTCGCCTCGGCGGGCCGTCTCTGGGGCGTCGGCGCGCTGCTCGACGATCCCGACGCCGTCCGCGCGCTGCACCGCGACCACGCCGCCGCGGGCGCCGAGGCGCTCACGGCCGCGACGTTCCGGGTCGCGCCGTACTCGCTGCGCCGCGCCGGTCTCGAGCCGCGCGCCGCGGCGCTGGCGCGGCGTGCAGTCGCCCTGGCGCGCGAGGGCGCCGCCGCGGCGGGGCGCGACGCGCTCGTCTTCGCATCGCAGACCACGCTCGAGGACTGCTGGCGCCCGGACCTCGTCCCCGACGGCGCCACGCTCGCCGCCGAGCACGCGGTCACGGCCGAGCTGCTCGCCGCCGCGGGCGCCGACGCGCTGCTGCTCGAGACGTTCAACACCCTCCGCGAGGCCGCCGCCGCGGCGCGCGCCGCGGCCGCGACCGGGCTCGCGGTGGTGGTGTCGTTCGCCTGCCGCGCCGGCGGCCGCCTGCTCTCCGGCGAGGACGCCGCCGGGGCCGCCGCCGCCGTGACGCTCCCCGGCGTCGTCGCCGTGGGCGTCAACTGCACGGCGCTCCCGGACCTGATGCCGGCGCTCGTCCGCCTCGCCGCCGGCACGCCGCTGCCGCTCGCCGCCTGGGGCAACGACGCCTTCTTCGCCGAGGACTCGCCGTGGCTGGCGGCCGAGCCGGCCGGACCGGAGCGCTACGGCCGCTGCATGCTCGCCTGCGCCGCCGCCGGCGCACGCCTGATCGGAGGCTGCTGCGGCACCACCCCGGCGCACATCGCGGCCGTCGCCGCGGCGTTCGCCGGCACGCGCGGATGACGCGGGCCGCGCGGTGTTCGCTACAATCCACTCGTGACCGCGCTCGCCGAGCCGTACCGCACCCACCTGCCCCCGCTGCTCGCCGCCGCGTTCGCCGAGGACCTGCCGGACATCACGTCGCTGGCGGTGTTCGGCGCCGGTGACACGCTGCGCGCCGAGCTGGTCGCGAAGCAGGACGGTGTCGTCTGCGGTGTTCCCGGGTTCGCCGCCGCGTACCGCTTTCTCGACACGGAGTGCGAGGTCGCGCCGGCGGTTGCCGACGGAGACAGCGTCACGCGGGGGCAGTGCCTGGCGCGCGTCGCGGGCCGCGCCCGCGCCGTCCTCGCGGCGGAGCGCACGTCCTTGAACGTCATCATGCGGCTGTCCGGCGTCGCGACGCTGGCACGCCGCTTCGCCGACGCGCTCGCAGGCACCGCGTGTCGCGTGCTCGACACCCGCAAGACGACGCCCGGGTGGCGGGCGCTGGAAAAGCACGCGGTGCGCTGCGGCGGCGGCACCAACCACCGGATGGGCCTGTTCGACGCCGCGATGCTCAAGGACACGCACCTGGCGGCCGCCGGCTCGCTGACCGCCGCGGTGACCCGCGTCCGCGAGCGCTGGGGCGACGCGGTGCCCCTGGTGGTCGAGTGCGGCGACCTCGCGCAGGTCGCCGAGGCGCTCGCGTGCGCCGTGCCCCACATCCTGCTCGACAACATGAGCAACGACGAGCTGCGCCGCGCGGTGGCGCTCGCCGCCGGCCGCGCCCGCCTCGAGGCGTCCGGCGGCGTCACGCTGGCGACGGTGCGGGCGATCGCGGAGACCGGCGTCGACTTCGTCTCCGCGGGCGCCCTGACGCACTCGGCCGGGGTGCTCGACCTCTCGCTGAAGGTGGTCCGATGACGCTGCACGACCGCGAGCGCTGCCAGATCCTCGTGCTCGGCACCGGCGTCGCCGGCCTCGCCGCCGCCCTCGGCGCGGCGGAGCGCGGCGCGGAGGTCGAGGTCGTGTGCCGCGCCCAGGACCCGGCGGCGACCAACACGGCATGGGCGCAGGGCGGCATCGTCTACCGCGGCGAGGACGACTCTCCGGAGCTGCTCGCCCGCGACATCTTCGCAGCCGGCGCCGAGTACGGCCTCGAGGCCGCCGCCGAGTTTCTCGCTGTCGCGGGGCCGCGCGCCGTCCGCGAGTGGCTCATCGACCGACTGCACGTGCCGTTCGACCGCTGCAGCACCGGCGGGCTCGACCTCGCCCTCGAGGCGGCCCACTCGCTGCCGCGCATCCTCCACGCCGCCGACCGCACGGGCGCCGCGATCCAGGAGGCCCTCCTGGCTGCCGCGCGCGAGCACCCGCGCATTCGCCTCCACCCGGGGTACCAGGCGGTCGACCTGCTGACCACCCACCACCACTCGCGGCGCGCCGTGGATCGCTACGCGCTGCGCAACCGCTGCGTCGGCGCCTACCTGCTGGAGGCCGCCACCGGCCGCGTGTGCACCGTCACCGCGGCCGCCACGATCATCGCCACCGGGGGCGCCGGCGCGCTGTACGTCCACACCTCCAACCAGCCGAGCTGCATCGGCTCAGGGTTGGCGATGGCGTCGCGCGCCGGAGCGCGCCTCCTGAACCTCGAGTTCATCCAGTTCCACCCTACCTGCCTGTACGTCCCGGGGGCGCCGCGCCACCTGATCACCGAGGCGCTGCGCGGCGCCGGCGCGCACCTCGTGAACGCGCGCGGCGAGCGCTTCATGGCGCGCTACCACCCGATGGCCGAGCTGGCGCCGCGCGACGTGGTGACGCGCGCGATCGTCGACGAGATGCACCGCTCCGGCGCGGAGTGCGTCTACCTCGACCTCGAGGGGAAGGGCGAGCAGCTCAGGTCGCGCTTCCCGACGGTCAGCGAGACCTGCGCCCGCTACGGCATCGACATCTCGAGCGCCCGCATCCCGGTGGTGCCGGCCGCCCACTACACCTGCGGCGGCATCGTCTCCGACCTGCGCGGGCGCGCGACGATCCCGGGGCTGTACGTGGCCGGCGAAGCGGCGTGCACCGGCGTGCACGGCGCCAACCGCCTGGCCTCCACCTCGCTGCTCGAGGGGCTCACGTTCGGCCTCACCGCCGGGCGGGACGCGGTCGACCGGGCCACCGAGTACCCCCTCGAGGAGAGCCTCGTCGACGCGATCGCGAGCTGGGAGCCGGTGCCCGGGCCGTCGAACGAGGACCCGGCGCTGATCGCCCAGGACTGGTCCGCGATCCGCCACACGATGTGGAACTACGTCGGCATCGTGCGCACCCGCGCGCGCCTGGAGCGCGCCGAGGCCGACCTCCGCCACCAGCTCGTGCGCCTGACCTCGTTCTACCGCACGACGCCGATCTCGGCGCCGCTCGTCGACCTGTTCCACGGGTGCACCGCCGCCGGACTGATCGCCGCCGCGGCCCAGCGCAACCCGACCTCGGTCGGCTGCCATTACATCTCCGGCTGAGGCGGCCCGGCGCGCCCCCGGACGCCGGCCGCATGCCGCCGCGGCGGACGGCGGCCGCCGGGTCCTGCGGAGCGCGGGCGCCCGCCGGCCGGCCATACTGCTAGACTCGCAGCGCCTATGCAGAGCCTGCACCGCCTTGCGGCACTGTTGGCGCTCGCCGGGTGCGGGTTGTCGCTCGCGCCAGCGCCGCGCCTCGGGCCGGCGGAGACGGCGCTGCCCCCGCAGCTCCGAGCCAGCGAGGCCGTCTCCCGGGACGGCATGGTCGTCACCGGCAACCCGGCCGCCTCGTGGGCGGCGGCGCGCGTTCTGGAGGGCGGCGGCAACGCCGTCGACGCCGCGGCGGCGGCGGCGTTCGCCATGGGCGTGGCCGAGCCCGGGTCGTCGGGGCTCGGCGGGCAGACCTACATCCTCCTGCGGCTGGCCGACGGTCGGACGATCGCGGTCGACGGCTCGGTGCGGGTGCCCCTGGCGGCCTCGGCGATCGAGCTGCAGGCGATGCGCGACGAGCTCCGCGCCACCGGCTGGAGCCGCTACCTGCAAGGGCCGAAGGCGGTCGCGACGCCGGGCTCGCTGGCGGCGCTCGATGCCGCGCTGCGCGCGTACGGTACCATGACGCTGGCCGAGGTGATCGCTCCCGCGATCGCGATCGCCGAGACGGGGACGACCTGGTCGGCCGCGCTGCGCGCCTTCCTCATCGAGTACACAACGAAGGTCCGCGCCTCGCCGTACCTGTCGCGGCTGTACCTGCGCGACGACCTGGACGTGTGGGGTCCCGACCACGTCTACTGCAACCCCGACCTGGCGTGCTTTCTCAGGCGTCTGGCGGTGGTCGGAGCGGAGGACTTCTACCGCGGAGCGATCGCCGCCGAGCTCGAGCACCAGATGCGGGAGGCCGGGGGCTGGATGCGGCGCTCCGACCTGTCGCGGATCGAGGCGCAGCTCCTCGAGCCAGTGCGCGGGAGCTACCGCGGTCTCGAGGTCGTCTCCTACCCTTTCCCCGGCGGCGGGGCCGCACTCGTCGAGACGCTCGGCATCCTCGACCGCTTCGACGCCGAGCGGCTGCGGGGCGATGGCGTCGACGCGATCCACCTTCTCGTCGAGGCGAGCCGGCTGGCGTACGCGGACGCCTTTCCGCGGCGGCGGCCGCCGAACCTGCCAGACGAGACCGCCGCCGACCCTTCCCATCTCCAGCGCCGCGCCACGCTGATCCGCAGCGACCGCGCGCTCACCGACGCCGAGGTGAGTCCGGAAGGCACCGCCGCGTACGAGAGCGGCGGCACCACGCAGATCTCGGTCGTCGACCGCATGGGCAACGTCGTGGCGCTGACCCAGACGGTGGGCGCCACCTTCGGCGGCGGCGCGACCGCCGGGGAGTTCGGGTTCGCACTCAACAACCTGCTGCAAGGCTTCGACTTCGTCGACCGGCTCGCCTGGATGTACCTGCGCCCGGGGCAGGTCCCGATGACCGCGGGAGCGCCCACCATCCTGGTGCGGGAAGGGCGGCCGCTGCTCGTCCTCGGCGGCGCCGGCAGCGCCCGCATCCCGTCGTCCCTGGTCTCGGTGATCATCGGCATCGTCGACCGCCGTCTGCCGCCGACCGAGGCGCTCGGGGCGCCCCGCGCGCTGTGGGACGGCGTCCACGGCACGCTGTACCTCGAGATCGTCGGGCCCGCCGACGCTGCGCGCGCCGAGGAGCTCGACCGCCGCGGCTTCCACTCCCAGAAGCGTCTGACCTACCCCGCCGACCCCCGCGACGTCACCGACTTCGGGGGCGTCAACGCGGTCTTCATCGACCCCGGCGACGGCACGATGGTGGGCGTCGGCGACGCCCGGCGCCAGGGGCATGCACAGGGGATCGCGCTCCCCGCGCCGCCGCCCGAGCCGCTCGTCCTCCCGCCGTGCTGGCGCACGCTCTGGGCCGAGCGCCCGCCCCGCGCGCAGCCACCGGGGACGTAGCGCGACAGGCGATGCGTCGTGCCGGCGGGCACGGCGGGCGTTCGGCCGCGGGCTCGGCGCGCAGGCGCCGGCGTCCGCCCGGAGGCGCGCAGCGCGGGCTCCGCCGACGGCGCTCGCACGGCGGCGCTTGCAACCGCAGCACCGGCGAGCGAGACTTGCCGCATGAGCCTCGACCGTGCCGCGGCCTGGAAGCTCCTGTGCGATTGGACCGAGAACGTCAACCTGCGCAAGCACGCGCTCGCTGTCGAGGCGGCGATGCGGGCACACGCACGCCGCCTCGGCCAGGACGAGGAGGCGTGGGGGATCGTCGGGCTGCTGCACGACTTCGATTACGAGAAGAACCCCACCGTCGAGACGCACGTCTGGGTCGGGGCGAAGGTGCTGCGCGAGCAGGGGTGGCCGGAGCCGTGGGTGCGCGCGATCGAGGGGCACGCGTCGTACACCGGCGTACCCCGCGACACCGACATGGCGCGCTGCCTGTTCGCGGTCGACGAGCTGTCCGGGTTCATCACCGCGTGCACGCTCGTCCGCCCCGACAGGACGATCGCCAACGTGCCAGTGGAGTCGGTGCTCAAGCGGATGAAGGAGCCGGCGTTCGCGCGCAAGGTCAACCGTGACGAGATCCGCCAGGGCGCCGAGGAGATCGGCATGCCGCTCGAGCAGCACGTCGTCCTGGTGCGCGACGCCATGGCCGGCATCGCGGACGTGCTCGAGCTGCCGGCCAGGTCATGAGACGCGAGCATCGCGGGCCGTGGGCCGTGGGCCGGGTGGCGGCGCTGGCGGCCGCCGTACTGGCAGCCGCGTGTGCGCGCTCGCCGGTACCGGCGCGGCTCGGCGGGCTCTCGCGCGGCAAGGTGGTGCAGGGCGAGCGCGCGGCGCGGCTGGTTGCGGAGTTGCACGGGCGCGATGTCGCACCGGTGACCTCGACGGTGGCCGAGTACGGGCGCGGCGCGCAGCTCACCCTCTACGTCTCGGCGTTCGCCGACGGCGCCGAGGCGAACCGTATTCTCGCCGCGATGCTGGCGCGACTCGCTTCCGGCGCGACGCCGTTCTCGCCGCCGCGCGAGCTGCGCGAGACCCCAGGGCACTGGTTCACCGTCGGGCCGGGCGGCCACCACGCGCTGTGGGCCGCGGATCACTCCGTCTACTGGGTCACCGGCGACCCGCAGCGCCTGCGCCAGGCCGTCGGCGAGCTGCCGTCTCCGCCGACCGGCGCCTGGACCTGAGCGATTCACTCCGGCGCTTCAGGGAGGTCGCGAGACCTCCCCTTTAAAGATGGCTCGGCGCCGCCCGCGCCTACTCCGCGACCCGCAGCAGGTCGATCACCTTCTTCACACCCCTGGTGCCGGCCGCCGTGGCGAGCGCAATGTCGAGGCGCGCCTTCTCGGGGGCAACGCCGCGCAGCGACACCCACCCTTGCACCGCCTCGACCTCGATCTTCTCGGCGTGCGCGCCGATCTCGGCGCGCAGCCGCATCTTCACGGTTGCCTCGAGCTCGGAGTCGCCGGCCTCGTTGGCGAGCAGCCCCTTGCCGAGCGTCGGGTCGCGCCGCGCCGTCACCTGATTGTCGACCGAGGTGACGCCCTCGGCGAACAGCGCCACCTCCTCGGCAAGCTCCTGCACGGCGCGGCTCTCGACCTCGCCCATGAGGATCGCCTTGCCGCCGGAGAGCATCACGCGGATCGCCGCCGCCTCGCCGCCCAGCTTCTCGACGAGGAGCGCTCCGAGCGCCGCCTCGCGCTTCGCGAGGTCGTCCTGGGCGCCGGCCAGGAGCGCCGCCCCGGCCGCCGCCAGCACCGCCACCACCACCGCCGCTACCTTGCGCATGCACCCTCCCGTCGTCTCGTCGTGTTGCGCCCTGCGAGCCACCACTGCGCGGGCAGGTCGCCCGCACCTCAACGCGCTGCAACCCTGCCCGGCGGAGCGCGATTCCTCGCCGGGCCTGCGGCGTGAGCTCTAGGCTGCGGGCAGGCGGATCTCGACCTCGAGGCCGCCGCCCGGCCGGTTGCGCGCCGCGATGCTGCCGCCGTGCAACCGCACCGCGCGCGCCGCGATCGCGAGCCCGAGACCGGCGCCGCCGTGCTGGCGGTCGCGCGCCTCCTCGACGCGGAAGAACGGCTGGAACACCGCCTCGAGGTGCTGATCGGGGACGCCCGGGCCGCGGTCGCTCACTCGCACCGCCACCGTATCACCTTCACGCACCGCCGCAACGCGCACCTCGCCGCCGTCGGCGCTGTAGGCGACGGCGTTGCGGACCACGTTCTCGAGCGCCGAGCGCAACGCGTCGGCGTCGCCCGCCGCCGCGCACCCCTCGCCGCGCTCGACCGCGACCTGCACGCCGCGCGCCGACGCCTCGAATGCCGCGTCGTCGGCGACCCCGTCGGCCAGCTCGCCGACGTCGACGCGCTCGCGCGCCGCCGGCGCGTCGGCCGCCTCCAGCCGCGACAGCGTCAGGAGCTGGTCGATCAGCGCTTCGAGGCGCCCGGCCTCGAGCTCGATGCGGTCGAGCTGCTCGCCGGCCGCATCGCCGGCGCGCTTGCGCGCCAGCTCGAGCGCGACGGCGAGGCGCGCCAGCGGCGAGCGCAGCTCGTGGGAGACGTCCCGCACGAGCCGCCGCTGCGCTCCGACCAGCGCCTCGATGCGCGCCGCCATGCCGTCGAAGTCGCGGGCGAGATCGCCGATCTCGTCCTTTCGCGCTGCGATGCGCGGCGCCACGCGCGCCGACAGGTCGCCGCCGGCGAGGCTGCGCACGACGCCGCGCAGCTTCTCCACCGGGGAGGTGAGCGTACGCGCGAGCCAGAAGCAGAGGGCGCCGACGACCGCCGTGAGGGCGAGGAGGCGCCATCCCAGCACCCCTGGCTCGATCAGGTCGACGAGCGACGGCGGCCGCCGAATCGCCGCCACGAGGACCACCGCCTCGCCGTCAGGGCGCGTCGCCGGCCGGCCGGCGATGTGGTACGCCCCGGAGCGCTCCGAGATCTCCTCGCCCGCCTGCGCGACGCGCCGGCCGAACTCCCCGATCCCGGGCGGCAGGTCGGTGCCGGAGGCGGAACTCCCGTCCGGCCGCAGCACGAACACCGGGATGCGCGGGCCGCCGTGCCGCTCCCCGCCGCTCTGGCGCTCGCCTTCGCCGCCGACGATGCGCGCCGCGCGCTCGAGCCGCTCGCGCAGGAACCCCTCGACGTCGCGCTGCCACCGCTCGACGCCCGGCCGCGACCGCGTGAACATCGGCGAGGAGAGGATCAGCAGCGTCGCCACCGCCGCCATCGCCACCCAGAACGCCAGGAAGATGCGAAGGAACAGGCGCCGCACCTACGCCTCCACCCTGACGTACTGGTAGCCGACGCCGCGCACCGACTTGATGCGCTCGCCGCCGTCGGGAAGCGGCCCGAGCTTGCGGCGCAGGTTCGACACGTGCACGTCGAGCGAGCGGTCGTAGGGGACCGGCCGCCGCCCGAGCACCTCGCGGTAGAGCAGGTCCCGCCTGACCACCTTGCCGGCGTCGCGCACCAGCGCCTCGAGCAGCGAGTACTCGGTGCCGGTGACCTCGATCGTCTTACCGCCGCGCTGCACCCGGCGGGCGCCCGGGTCGAGGCGGAGGTCTCCGACCGCCACCGCGGCGCTCGCGGCGCCGCCCTGCCGCCCGCGCCGCAGCACCGCGCGGATGCGCGCCACCAGCTCACGCGGATTGAACGGCTTCGGCAGGTAGTCGTCGGCCCCGAGCTCGAGGCCGACGATGCGGTCGACCTCCTGGCCGCGCGCCGTGAGCATCACGACCGGCACCGCGGAGCTCTCGCGGATCCGCCGCAGCGCATCGAACCCGTTCAGGCGCGGCAGCATGACGTCGAGCACCACGAGATCGGGGGCGCCCTCGACGGCGGCGCGCACGCCGCTTTCGCCGTCCGCCGCCGCCGCCGTCTCGAACCCCTCCTCGGCGAGGTAGTCGCGCAGCAGGCCGATCAGCTCGCTGTCGTCGTCGATGATCAGGACACGGGTCATGGCCCGCTCAAGGGTAGCAGCGAGCGGGCCGCAGCGGGCGCCGCTTAACGTTCCTTTACCGACCGCTTGCGTTTCCTTGCCGGCGCCCTGTCAGCCTGACTGGACGAGCGGCGGCGCCGCATGCCATGCTCCGGTCCGCCGCAGCCATGCGGAAGGCGAGCGACGGCGCACCCGCGCCGGCCGCGGACGGGAGGAGCGAAAGATGCATCGAGCGATGGTGGCGTCGTTGGCCGTGTTCGTCGTGACGGGCATCGCAGGGGCCGCCGCGGCGGCGGAGGAGCGAGCGGCCGCCGCGGTCGCGGCGGTTGCGGTCGACGGCAGCGCCGCCGACTGGCGCGACGTGGCGCCGCAGGCGTCCGAGACCGAGCCGAAGCGCTCCGCGATCGCGCAGGACGACACCTTCGTCTACGGGTACTTCGAGTCCCGCGACCTCGCCCTCGCCCGGCGGCTGCTGCGCAGCGGGGCGATCTTCTGGATCAACGTCTCCGGCCTCCACGGCGAGGGCTACGGCCTGCGCTTCCGCGGCACCGAGGAGCTCCAGGCGGCGGTCGACGCGGCGGCGGCGAGCCAGGGCGGCTCGCCGGGCCGGCGCGACGGCCAGGGGGAGACCTCCCGGCGCGCGCCGCTCGGCGCCGTCGAGGTGATCAAGAACGGCGCCGTCATCGAGCTCATCACCGCCGGTGCGCGGGACGGCGGACCGGCCGCCGCCTGCTCGTTCCGCGACGGCGTCCTGGTCTGCGAGTACCGGGCGCCGATCGCCGAGATCGGCCTCCCGTCCGACGGCGAGCGCGCCGTCGCGATCGGCTTCCAGATGGGCGGCCGCACGGAGGCGGAGCGCGCGGCCGGCGCCGCCCGTCAGGCCTGGAGCCGCCCGGGAGGCGACCGCCAGGGCAGCGTCCCGCCGCCGCCGGCGCGCCAGGAAAGCGGCGAGGCTGCGCCCGCGACCGGCGCAGCCGGCGGCGATGCGGCCGCGCCGGGCGCCAGTGGGCAGGCCGCGGCCGGCGGCGGCGCGCGGCGGCGCGCGTACCCGACGATCTGGCACGACGTGAAGCTCGTCTCCGCGCCGTCCGCCCCGCCGGCGGCGGCGCGGTAGCGGCCGCAGCCGGCTCGCCGCAAAGGGCGCGGCGGCTTCGCCTCCGGGCCCCGCGCTTTACCTTTCCTTACCGCTGCTTTTCGTTTCCTTTCGGCTTTTCGGACAACACTTTACAGCGTCGGCTCGTCTCTATCGTGTGACGGGCGACGGCACGACCGGACGCCCGCACGGAGGATCGCCATGAAGAACCGCGCCATCATCATCGCAGTCGTCACGGCCGCTGCGCTCGCGGCAGTCGCAGCCGCCGCCCTGGCGGGCGGCCCGGGCCACCCCGGCGCCGGCCCGTGGGCGGCCGGGTCCGGCGGCATGTTCGCGGGCATGCACGGCGGCCGCGGCCTGGGCCTGCTCGGCCCGGCGCTGCAGCGCCTCGACCTCACGACCGAGCAGCGCGATGCGATCCGCGCCGTCCTCGAGGCGGAGCGGCCGGCGCTCGACGAGCTCCGCGCGAAGGTGCGCGAGGCGCAGGAGGCGTTCGTGGCCGCGCACCCGCCGACCGAGTTCGACGAGGCGGCGATCCGCGCCCATCACGCCGCCATGGCGCCGCTGCTCGCCGACGTCGCGGTCGCCGAGGCGCGCGCCCGCGCCAAGGCGCTCGCGGTGCTGACGCCGGAGCAGCTCGCCGAGCTCGAGGCGATGCGCGCCGAGATGCGCGAACGGATGCAGGAGCGCATGCACGGGCGGCGCGAGCGCCGGGAGTGCCGCACCGCGCCCGCCGGCATGTAGGAGCGGCAGCGGACGCCGCGCAGCGGCACGGAGGATGTCATGAAGCGCTGGATCATCATCGTCGCGGCCCTGGCGGTCGCCGGGGCCGCGACGGCCTATGTCGCCACCAGGGGCGACAGCGGCGCCCCCTCGTTCCGCTTCGCCACCGTCGAGCGCGGCTCCATCGACTCGGTGGTGTCGGCCACCGGCACGCTGTCGGCGGTCACCACCGTGCAGGTCGGGACCCAGGTCTCGGGACTCATCGAGCAGCTCCTCGTCGACTTCAACGACCGCGTCGAGAAGGGCCAGGTGATCGCTCGCCTCGACACGACGCTGCTGGAATCGAACCTGCGCGACGTCGAGGCGTCGCTCGAGCGCAGCGTCGCCGAGCTGCGCCAGGCCGAGCGCGACCTCCAGCGCATCACCTCGCTCTACACGCAGGGGATCTCCGCGATCGCCGACCTCAACAAGGCGCAGTACACCTTCGACGTCGCCCGGGCGTCGGTGAAGGGCGCCGAGGCCTCGCTCGAGCGGGCGAAGCGCAACCTCGCCTACGCGACGATCACGGCGCCGGTGTCCGGCATCGTCGTCGAACGCGCGGTCGACGTCGGCCAGACGGTCGCCGCGAGCATGTCGACGCCGAAGCTGTTCACCATCGCCAACGACCTCTCCGAGATGCAGATCCTGGCGCCGGTGGACGAGAGCGACATCGGCCGGATCAAGGAAGGCCAGCAGGTCCGTTTCACGGTCAAGGCCTACCCGGAGCGCTCGTTCACCGGCACCGTCAAGCAGGTGCGCCTGCAGTCGACGACCGAGCAGAACATCGTCAACTACACCGTCGTGATCGCGGTAGGGAACCCGGACGGCACGCTGCTCCCTGGGATGACCGCGACGGTCGAGTTCGTCGTCGCCAGCGCCGCCGATGTCCTCAAGGTCCCGAATGCGGCGCTGCGCTTCCGCCCCACCGACGCCATGCTCGCGGAGGCGCGCGAGCGCATGAGGAAGGAGTTCGAGGCGCGGCGCGCGGCGAGGGAGGCCGGCGGCGCCCCGCCCGGCGGCGCCCGGCCCGGCGGCGCGGGCGGCGCGTGGCCGGACGGCGAGCGCAGCGGCCCCGGCGGACTCTCCGGCAGGGGCATGCCCGGGGCCGGGATGCCCGGCGCCGGCCAGGCGGGCGGCGACGGCGGCGGCGCGCGACCGCAGCCGTCGCTGCTGTACTACCTGAAGGACGGCAAGCTGGCGATGATGCCGGTGCGCCCCGGCATCACCGACGGGCAATCGACCGAGGTGCGCGGGCCGTTCATCGAGGAGGGAATGCAGGTCATCGTCGGGATGGCGCAGGCGGCCAGGTCCGCCTCGACCAACCCGTTCCAGGCGACGCAGCAGAGCGGGCCGCCGCGCCCGCCGGGGATGTTCTAGGCCGCGGAGCGCGACGCGATGAGCGACACCCCCGTCATCCGCACCCACGGCCTCGTCAAGGTCTACGCCATGGGAGCGACCGAGGTGCGCGCGCTGCGCGGCGTGGATCTCACGGTGGAGCGCGGCGAGTTCGTCGCCGTCATGGGCGCCTCGGGGAGCGGCAAGTCGACGCTGATGAACATCCTCGGCTGTCTCGACGTGCCCACTCATGGAACCTACGACCTCGACGGCGAACGCACCGGCGGGCTCGACCGCAACGCCCTCGCCGACATCCGCAACCGCAAGATCGGGTTCGTCTTCCAGGGGTTCAACCTGCTCGCCCGCACCGCCGCGGTTGAGAACGTCGAGCTGCCGCTGCTCTACGACCGCTCCGGGCGCATGGTCGAGACGCGGAAGGCGGCGCTCGCGGCGCTCGCCAAGGTCGGCCTCGCCGAGCGCGCCCACCACCTTCCCAACGAGCTCTCGGGCGGCCAGCAGCAGCGCGTCGCGATCGCCCGCGCGCTGGTCACCGAGCCGGCGCTGCTGCTCGCCGACGAGCCCACCGGCAACCTCGACAGCCGCACCTCGATCGAGGTGATGTCGCTGTTCCAGCAGCTCAACGACCAGGGGATCACGATCGTGCTGGTCACGCACGAACGCGACATCGCGCGCTACACGAAACGCCTCGTCGAGCTGCGCGACGGCCACGTCATCCGCGACCTCCCGGTGGCGGACCGCGGCGACGCCGCCGAGGACCTCAGGGGCCTCGGCGGGATCGACGCGGAGGCGGTGTAGCGGGCATGCGCGCGCTCGTGCTCGTCCGCGTCGCCTGGCAGAGCATCCGCAAGAACACGATGCGGACGCTGCTCACCATGCTCGGCATCATCATCGGCGTGGCCGCCGTCATCGTCATGGTGGCGGTCGGCCTCGGCGCCAAGGAGCGGATCAACCAGCAGATCCAGAACCTCGGCACCAACATGATCGTGCTCACCGCCGGCACGACGCGCCAGGGAGGCGTGAGCCAGGGAGCGCAGAGCTTCAACCGGTTGAAGGTCGAGGACGCCGACGCGCTGCGGCGGGAGAGCTCGCTGCTCACCGCGATCTCGCCGGTGATCGTCGCGCCCGGCCAGATGCAGGGCGGGGTCGGCAACTGGCGCACCGCGGTCAACGGCGTCGCCGTCGACTACCAGGTGATCCGCGACTGGCAGGTCACTGCGGGGGCCTTCTTCGACGCGACCGACGTGCGCGTCGCGCGCAAGGTCGTGGTCATCGGCGCGACCGTGGCGGCCAACCTCTTCCCCGACTCCGACCCGGTCGGCCAGGAGGTGCAGATCCGCAACGTGCCGTTCAAGATCATCGGCGTGCTCGCCGGCAAGGGGCAGACCGCCAGCGGCTCCGATCAGGACGACATCGTGCTGGCGCCGTACACGACCGTGCAGACGCGCCTGGCGGGACGGCAGTTCATCCCGCAGATCCTCGCCGCGACCGCCACGCCCGGCGACATCCCGGCGGCGATGGAGGAGGTCAGGGTGATCATGCGCGAGCAGCACCGCCTGGCGTCCTACGAGGAGGACGACTTCACGGTGCGCAACCAGGCCGACCTCGCCGAGGCCGCGGAGAGCACCACCGAGGTGATGACGATGCTGCTGGCCGCCATCGCCTCGATCTCGCTGCTGGTCGGCGGCATCGGCATCATGAACATCATGCTGGTGTCGGTCACCGAGCGCACGCGCGAGATCGGCATCCGCCTGGCCATCGGGGCCCACGGGTCCGACGTGATGGTGCAGTTCCTCGTCGAGAGCACGGTGATGAGCCTGCTGGGCGGCGCCATCGGCATCGCCGTCGGGTTCGCGGGCGCGTCGCTCCTCGGCCGCGTGACCGGCTGGGCCACGGTGGTCTCGCCGCCCACCGTGGCGGTCGCGCTGCTGTTCTCCGCCGGCGTCGGCATCTTCTTCGGCTTCTACCCGGCCCGCAAGGCCGCGAGCCTCAACCCGATCGACGCGCTGCGCTACGAGTGACGTGCGCGGGCGGGACGCCCGCGCCACCCGCAGCCCGCCGCCTTCCCGCGGTGCGCTGCGCCCCCGCGGCGGCGCGGGCGCCGTACCGGCGCGGCGGCTCGGGGACCCTGCCCGCCCGCGCCCCGCATGGAGGGCGTCCGCCCGGCGCCCTCACCGCGCCTGCGGCTGCGCCGCGGCCTTCGCCATCAGCACCGCGAGCAGCTCGCGCGCCGGCCTGTAGGCGAAGGCGTTGGCGAGGTCGGGGCGGTTGAAGACGATCGCGGCGCGGCACGCCTCGATCGCCTTCGCGGTCTCGCCCGCCTCCGCGAGCGCGCGCGCCAGGTGCAGGAGCACCCGCGGGTCGTTCCGGTTGGCCTGCTGGAGCTCCTTGACGGCCGTCGCGGCGTCGCCGCGCAGCAGCGCGATGAGCCCGTCGAGCGCGTGCGCCATCCTGCCCTCCTCGGGCACGCGCCGCTCCTGCACCCGGGCGCCGTAGCGCTCTGCGAGCTCCGCAGCTCCCGCGAGGTTGCCGCGCGCCGCCTCGACGCGCGCCATGTCGAAGAGGTAGTCGACGCGGCCGGACTCCTTGATCGCCGACGGCAGGTCCGTGGCGTCGAGCAGCGCCAGCGCCTCGGCGAAGCGCGCCGCCGCCTCGTCGGCGCGCCGGGCGTCGAGGAGGATCTCGCCGATCAGCTCGAGGTCGCTGGACAGCGCCGCGGCGTCGCCCTTCTCCTTCGCCGCGGCGAGCCGCGTGTCGATCTCGGCAACTGCCCTGTCGTGGTCGCCCTCGAAGAGGTACGACGCCGCGAGCCACAGCGCCGCCAGGCGCCGCTCGGCGTCGTCGCGGGAGATGTAGCGCAGCTTCACGAACGCCTTGCGCGCCTCCTCGAGCTGCCCCATGTAGATCAGCGCGTGGCCGATCCCGACGTAGGCACTCGGGAAGTTGGGGTTGAGGTCGAGCGCCTTCTGGTACCAGTCGATCGCCTCCCGGTAGCGCCCGAGGTGGAGCAGCAGCTCGGCGTAGGAGTCGTACGGGTTGGGCTCGTCGGGGATCAACCCGGCGTACGTCTTGAAGGCCGCCTCGGCCTCGCCGCCGCGGCCGAGAAACCGCAGAGCGTAGCCGAGCTGATTGTAGGGCGGCGAGAACTTCGGGTCGATGGCGATGGCCCGCCTGTACTCGGCGATCGCCGCCTCCCACTCCTGGGTGCTGAAGAAGTAGTTCCCGAGCATGCTGTGGGCGCGCTCGTCGTCGGGGTACGCCGCCACGTTCGCAGCCAGCAGGCGGCGCTGCTCGTCGGGACGCGAGTTCACGGCGGCGTCCACCGACCGGATGACGTTCGCCTCCGCTTCGCTGACCGTGTCGACCAGCTCCATCGCCTTCCGGAACGCCGCGAACCGCTGTGTCGCGCCGTCGGTGGTGTGGAAGACCCACAGGTGCGCGAGCGCGAACTTCGGGTCGAGCTCGACGGCGCGCTGGAAGTGGGCGCGCGCCTCGTTGCCGCGCAGCTTCTCGTTGAGGTCGCGGCCGATCAAGAACTCCTTGAGAGCCGCCTTCGAGCTCGTCGTGATCGGCATTTTGCCGGGCGGGACGGCGGCCTCGCGGCCGGTGCAACCGGCCGCCAAGCCGGCGGCTGCGAGGGCGGCCGCCGCGACGAGGCGCTGCTGCGTCAGTTTCATCCCTCTCCCCCTTCGAAGCTCACGCCGGGCCCGGGCAGCCCGGACCTGGAAAGGATACGGTGCAGCGGCTGCGCGGGTTTCGCCGCAGGCGGCCGCGGCCGCAAAAACCGGCTAGAATCGAGCGGGAAGGGCCGCGATGACAGCCACCTCCGCGCCGAAGCACGCCGTCCGCTTCGTGACCGCCGCCGCGCTGTTCGACGGGCACGACGCCGCCATCAACATCATCCGCCGCCTGCTGCAGGCGCACGGCGCCGAGGTGATCCACCTCGGCCACAACCGCTCGGTCAAGGAGATCGTCGACGCCGCGATCCAGGAGGACGCGCACGGCATCGCGGTGTCGTCGTACCAGGGGGGGCACGTCGAGTTCTTCCGCTACATGATCGACCTGCTGCGCGCGGCCGGTGCGGGGCACGTCAAGGTGTTCGGGGGCGGCGGCGGCGTCATCGTCCCCGAGGAGGCCGCGGCGCTCGAGGCGTACGGCGTCGCCAGGATCTTCTCCCCGGACGACGGCCGGCGGCTCGGCCTCGACGGCATGATCGCGGAGATGATCAGCCGGTGCGACTCCGGGTCGCCAGCGACACAGCGAGGCGCCGGCGACGAGACCGCCGCGAAGGAGCCGTGGCTCGTGGCTCGTGGCTCGAAGGAACCAGAATCCGGAGCCCGCACCGCGATCGACTTCACCGCAGTTGCCCGCCACATCACCCTCGCCGAATCGGGCCAAGGCATCGAGGGTGGTCCACGATTCACGAGCCACGGACCACGATCCACGTCACGCCAACGAACCCCGGTCGTTGGCGTGACCGGCACGGGCGGCGCCGGCAAGTCCTCGCTCACCGACGAGCTGGTTCGCCGCTTCCTTATCGACTGCCCGCAGCGCACGGTGGCGATCCTCGCGGTCGATCCCACCAAGCGGCGCACCGGCGGCGCGCTGCTCGGCGACCGCATCCGCATGAACTCGCTCGGCTCCGACCGCCTCTTCATGCGTTCGCTCGCCACCCGCCAGGCGCACCGGACGCTGTCGGCGCACATGCGCGCCGCGATCGACGTCTGCGTCAGCGCCGGCTTCGACCTAGTGATCGTCGAGTCGGCGGGCGCCGGCCAGGCCGACAGCGAGATCGCCGACCTCGCCGACCTCTCGATCTACGTGATGACACCCGAGTACGGCGCCGCCATGCAGCTCGAGAAGATCGACATGCTCGACTTCGCCGACTTCGTGGCGATCAACAAGTTCGACCGCCCGGGCGCGCTCGACGCGCTGCGCGACGTGCGCAAGCAGCTCCGCCGCTGCCGCAACGACTTCGCTACCGCCGACGACGCGCTGCCGGTTTTCCCGACCTGCGCGCACCAGTTTCACGACCGCGGCGTCAACGCGCTGTACCTGGCGCTGGTCTCGAAGCTGTGCGAGCGCTGCAACGGCGACTGGGAGCTGGCCGGAAGCTGCGCCCACCCGGCCGGTCACCCCGAGCGCCACCCGCTGATCCCGGCCGAGCGCGTCGGTTACCTGCGCGGCATCTCGCACACCTGCCGCGGCGCGCGCGAGCGCGCCGAGGCGCAGGCGCGGGTGGCCAGGCAGCTCTACCAGCTCGTCGGGGCGAGGGCGATCCTGTCGGCGGGGAACGGAAGCGCGACGGCGGGCTCCGGGCTCCGGGCTCCGAGCCTCGAAGGCAATGATCTCCACGCGATGCTGTGGAACCTGTTCGAGCGGATCGTCGGCGGCGCGCTCCCGGCCGAGCCTGCGCTGACCGACCTCGACGCGGAGATCAGACGGCTCGCGCACGAGCTCACGCACGACGCGCGCGAGCTGCTGGCGATGTGGCCGCGGATCAAGGCCGACTACGCGCGCGACACGTTCACCTACACGGTGCGCGGCAGGGAGATCACCGTGCCGCTGACCTCGGTGTCGCTCGCCGGCATCCACATCCCCAAGGTGGTGCTGCCCGGGTACGAGGACTGGGGCGACGTGCTGCGCTTCCTGTTGCTCGAGAACGTCCCCGGCGCCTACCCGTACACCGCCGGCGTGTTCCCGTTCAAGCGCACCGAGGAGCTGCCGCTGCGCATGTTCGCCGGCGAGGGCGGCCCCGAGCGCACCAACCGCCGCTTCCACTTCGTCTCCGACGGGCAGCCGTTCGCGCGGCTGTCCACCGCCTTCGACTCCGTCACCCTCTACGGCGAGGACCCGGCCGAGCGCCCCGACATCTACGGCAAGATCGGCGAGTCCGGCGTCTCCATCTGCACAGTCGAGGACATGGAGCAGCTCTACGCCGGGTTCGACCTGGCGGCGCCGACCACCTCGGTTTCGATGACGATCAACGGCCCGGCGCCGATGATCCTCGCGATGTTCTTCAACGTCGCCGGCCGCCAGGAGGCCAAGCGCCGCCTCATCGCCTCCGGCCGCCTCGCGGGCGCGCCCGCCGACGCGCTGCAGCCCGTGGTCGGCGGCAGGCGCTGGGACGAGATCGCCGAGCTGCTCGCGCCAGGCGAGTGGGAGGACGCGCTCGCCTGCGCCGTCCAGGCGGTGCGCGGCACCGTTCAGGCCGACATCCTCAAGGAGGACCAGGCGCAGAACACCTGCATCTTCTCCACCGAGTTCGCGCTGCGCATGATGGGCGACATCCAGCAGTGGTTCGTCGACCACGGCGTGCGCAACTTCTACTCGGTGTCGATCTCCGGCTACCACATCGCCGAGGCCGGCGCGAACCCCATCTCGCAGCTCGCCTTCACGCTCGCGAACGGCTTCACCTACGTCGAGTACTACCTCGCCCGCGGGATGAAGATCGACGAGTTCGCCCCCAACCTGTCGTTCTTCTTCTCCAACGGGATGGACCCCGAGTACACGGTGATCGGCCGCGTCGCACGCCGGATCTGGTCGACCGCGATGCGCGAGCGCTACGGCGCCAACGAGCGCTCCCAGAAGCTCAAGTACCACATCCAGACGAGCGGCCGGTCGCTGCACGCCCAGGAGATCTCGTTCAACGACATCCGCACCACCCTGCAGGCGCTGCTCGCCCTTGCGGACAACTGCAACTCGCTGCACACCAACGCCTACGACGAGGCGATCACCACCCCAACAGAGGAGTCGGTGCGACGCGCGGTCGCCATCCAGCTCATCTCGGCGCTGGAGTTCGGCCCCCTGAAGAACGAAAACCTGTGGCAGGGCTCGCACTTCGTCGAGTGGCTCACCGACGCGGTCGAGGCCGCGGTGCTCGCCGAGTTCGAGCGCCTCTCCGAGCGCGGCGACGTGCTCGGTGCGATGGAGACCGGCTACCAGCGTTCCAAGATCCAGGAGGAATCGCTCCACTACGAGCGCCTCAAGCACTCGGGCGACTACCCGATCGTCGGCGTCAACACCTTCCTCGATCCCCACCGCGCCGAGAACGTCCTCGAGGCCGGCGCGCTCACCCGCGCCTCGGCGGAGGAGAAGGATGCCCGCCTGGCGCACGTGCGGGACTTTCAGGAAAGACACCGTGATGCGTGGCTCGTGGATCGTGGTTCGCAAGCAGCAAAGGCCGGCGGGGGTCCAGCCAGGAGCCCCGAACCACGACCCACGGCGCTGTCATTGCGAGGAGGCGCGGCCGCAGATCGAGCCGACGCGGCGCTTCCGCCCTCGCCGGAGGCTCTCGCACCCTGGCAGGTCCCCTCTGCCGCCGCCCTGTCCGCCCTGCAGGCGACGGCGCGCGCGGGCGGCGACCTGTTCGCGGCGCTCCTGCGCACCGTCTGCTCCTGCTCCCTCGGCCAGATCACCCGCGCCCTCTACGAGGTCGGCGGGCAGTATCGGAGGAGCATGTAGGCGCCGCGACCCCGAGGCGCGCGGCGGGAGCCGGGAAGGTGCCCGCTCCTACTCGATCGCCACGTAGTGCTCGCGGGCGCGCAGCCTCTCCACCTCGGCGTCGCCGTCGCGGCCGAGGCCGGCCAGGAGGCGCGCCCGGGTCAGGTGGGCGGCGCGCGCCACGGGCGAGTCCGGGAAGACTCGGACTGACTCGGTGAGCAGCGCAAGCGCACGAGCGCGGATGGCACGGTCGGCGTCATCGCGGGCGAGCGCCACGCCCTCGCGGTAGAGGTCGTTCCAGCGGAGGGCTGCGCCGCTCGAGCGTGCGGCGGCCTCGAGCACCGGGAACGGCGGGATCCCGAGCCGCTTCTCGGCGATCGGCGGCACGGGCGCGCCGAGGAACTCCCCGAGGCTCTCGAGGTAGGCGAGCGCCTCGCGCCGGTTGTACGAGAGCGCGCGCAGCCGCTGCTCCTCGTCGGGGTCGGTGAAGAACGACGCCTCGCAGATGACGGCGGGGATGCCGTAGGTGTTGCGCAGCACGCTGGCGCCGGAGCCCGGGTAGATCGCGAGGTCGGAGACGAGGGCGATCGGCGTCGCGTCGGTGTACAGAGCCCGGCGGACGCGGCGGAGCAGGATGCGGCCGAGCGCGACGCCGGCGAGGTTTTCCGAGGCGTTGCCGTGGAAGTAGACGATCGGCAGGTTGACGGCCGGATCGGCGGTGGCGTTGTGGTGGATCGAGATGAAAACGTCGGCGCGCGCGTACCGCGCGAGGTGCGCGCGATCGGCCAGCGGCACCGCCACGTCCTCCGTACGGGTCATCACGACGTGCGCGCCGCTCCGCTCGAGCAGCTCGCGCAGCGCGAGCGCGACACGCAGGTTGATCCACTCCTCGCGCTCGCCCGCCGGCCCGACGCGGAACGGGTCGGTGGCGGCCGTGCCTCCGTGCCCGGGGTCGACGCAGATGACCTTGCCGTGGAGTGGCGTAGAAGCGGGCGCAGGCGCCGGCGCGGCGCCGGCACAGCCGGTGAGCGCCAGCAGGAGCGCGAGAACGAGCCCTGCCCGCAGGCGGCGCGCGTACCCGCAAGTGCTCGCGAACGCGGACACCGCGTCGGTCCCGCACATCCGCCCCGCCGACACGGTCCGGTCGGGCCCCGCCGCTCTCCCCGGCGCGATCGATTCTTCCGGGCGCCTCACCGGATCATCGTACCCCTGGACACGGGGACCGGGCGATGCTGGGGGCGTCCCATCCCATATGCTCCGGACGGAGTGGGCTCCGGCCCTGCACCCAGTGCGGGCGGGACGCCCGCACCACCCAGACCCGAGCCTCGATGGTGCCTATCGCACCATACAAGACCTGAGCCTGAATGGTGCCTCCCAAGCGTCTTCGTGGCGCGGCTCAGGGCAAGCCCACCGGATCGAGGCCGAGGGCGGCGGCGTAGCGGGAGAGCGCCGCGCGGGTCGCCTCGGCGGCGGCGGCGCGCGCGGCAACCGGCACCGCCTCGCGATGGCACGCGAGCACGCGGAGGACGCCCGCACGGCGGTCGGCCTTGAGGTCCAGCCGGGCGACGAGGCGCTCGCCGGCGAGCACCGGCATGCAGTAGTAGCCGTAGACGCGCTTCGCGGCGGGCTTGAAGATCTCGAGCAACTGCCGGAAGCCGAACAGCCTCGCGACTCGCTCGCGCTCCCACAGCAGCGGGTCGAACGGCGACAGCAGCACGCCGGCGTCGGCGCGCGGTCGCACGGGCTCGAGGCGCGCCGCCAGCTCAAGGTCGGCAGGGCGCACCCAGCCGGCCTGGCGGCCGCTGCCGACGTCGGCGGCGAGCGCGCACGGCACCACCTCGCAGCGCTCGGCCAGCCGCGCGAGCGCGGCGGCGAGCTGGCCCGAGCGGTTGCGCAGCCGCCAGGTGCGCGCAAGCGTGCCGGTCGTGGCCCACCCGTGCCCCGCGAGCGCCCGCAGCAGCAGGACCTCCAACCCCTCGCCCTCGCTTACCTCGACCGTCCGCAGGTGCTCGGGGATCACCCGCTCGGCGAGGTCGTAGGCGCGCTGGAACCCGACCCGCTCGCGGATCGCGAGCTCCCCGGAGAACCACATCGCGATGGCGACCCGCTTCGCGTCCTTGAGCTGCCACCACCCCTTGCCGGTCGACCCGTCCATCTCCTGGGAGCGCAGCGGCCCCTCGTCGCGGATGCGGCGGCGCAGTGCGTCGGCGACCTCGGGGTGCTCGCCGACGACGTCGCCCCACCACGGGGTGCGCACGAACTCGCGGCGGCGGAAGGCGAACACCGGGTACAGCTCGAGCGGCAGCCAGCACGCCTCGTGCGCCCAGTACTCGAACAGCGGCTCGCCGGGCCGCAGCAGCCGCTCGGCGAGCGCCGGGTCGAAGCCGGGCAGCCGCGAGTGGAGGACGATCGCGTGGCTGCGTGCGCCGGCCACCGAGACGGTGTCGAGCTGGAGGTAGCCGAAGCCGGCGATCACCCGGTGCGCCGCCGCGCGCTGGCGCCTCTCCCCCGCCCCGGCATGCTCCGGGAAGCCCGCCCACGCGGGCTTGAGCAGCCCGGCGCGGGCGAGCGCCAGGCGCCGCGCCGCGCGAGTGGAGAGCGTCTCCAGCCGATCTCCCCTGTCGTCCTACTTCACCCGCTCGACGAAACGGCCATCGCGGGTGTCGACGCGGATGCGCTCGCCGCTCTCGAGGTACGGCGGCACCAGCACCTCGATCCCCGTCTCGAGCGTCGCGCGCTTGAGCTGCGCCTGCGCGGTGGCGCCCTTGATCGCCGGCGCCGTGTCGGTGACGGTGAGCTCGACGGTGGTCGGCAGCTCGACGGCGATGACGCGCTCCTGGAACAGCACGATCTCGAGCTCGAGGCTCTCCGTGAGGTAGCCTACGGCGTCACCGAGGATCTCCGATGCGAGCGTCACCTGGTCGTAGCTTCCCAGGTCCATGAAAACGAAATCGTCGCCCTGGCGGTAGAGGAACTGCACCGGGCGCTCGTCCACCTCCGCGGGCGACACCATATCGCCGCCGCGCCACGTCTTCGCCAGCGTCTGCCCGGAGCGCAGGTTCTTCAGCTTCGCCTTGACCAGCAGGGAGGCGCCGCGCGCCGACGGCGTCTGCGACGCGACTTCCGCCACCTGCCAGGGGTCGCCGTCGATCTCGACGATGTCGCCGCGCTTGAGCTCCGTGACGTTGACCATTCACCCTCCAGCACACCGCGCGTGCGTTGTACAGCATGAGTGGAGCCGCGGCAAGTCGCGCAGGTCGAAGGCTCCCCGCGGTGCGCCGTGCGCCGACGGCGTCCGCCCGCGCCACAGGGGGCACGAGGTCACGGCGACGGGAGAAGCCGGTCCCGGGGGCGCGCCGGCTGGCGCGCCCCCGGGGTGCGAAGGCGGGCTCAGGGGAACAGCGGGAACGAGCGCGGTGCGAAGGCGTCGTAGATCGGCGTCATCGAGAAGAAGTTCGCGTCGAACACCGGCTGGCCGAGCTGGTTCATCAGGATCGTTCCGGACTCGCCGAGCGGGAACATCGACTCGATGCGCGTCGGGCCGTCGGGGCCGAACTCGACGCAGTGAGCGTACGTCGAGCGGTTGGCGTACGGCGTCTGGTGCACCGTGCCGAGCATCGCGTGGCGGTACTCGATGTACCCGCGCGCCACGTTCCACGGCTGCGCGCCGAGACGCGCGAGGACGTTGTCGAGCGCCAGCACGATGAGGCCGTTGGCGCTGGTGGGCTTGCCCGAAGCGCTGCGGTCGGCGAACCAGTCGATCGCGTTGACGACCCCGGAGCTCTGGCCCTTGAGGGCGTGGAGGAGGACGTTGAGGAGCTGCCCGCTGGGAGCGGAACGCCCGGCGCCGAGCTCGTCCGCGAAGGTGAGCGCGATGACTTCCTTGATCCACTCCTCGGACAGCACCCAGGCGTCGGCGCGGGCGGCGCCCGCCACCCACTCCGATGCGCCGCCGGCCACGAAGTGCTGGTCCCAGGCGTCGAGCAGCGCCAGCGCCGCGGCGCGCGCCGGCGTGGGATCGGCCTGCACCGCTGCGGTGAAGTACGGTGCGACGAACTTCCACGGCACGCCGCGGTGCAGTGCGAACGAGTCGGTGGTGGCGATGTTCAGCGCGAGGTCGCGCACCTGCTCGAACGTCAGCCCGTCGTGGGTGGAGAGGTAGTCGACGACGGCGTGCGCCCCGTGGAACGGCCCGAACGAGTACCCCAGGTTGTTCGGGGCGTTGGCGTAGCCGGGGTTGGTCTTGTTGTTCCACCCGCCGTAGAACCCCTGCGCGTTGTTGCGGTCGTGCGACCGCGGCTTGAGCGTGACCGGCTGCGGCCACTCCTGCGTGCCGTCGCCGACGAGCGGCAGGCGCGGGTCGGCGTTGGCGGGCCGGACAGGGTCGCGGCCGGACATCCAGTACGCGATGTTGCCGTCGCGGTCGGCGTAGCAGAAGTGCTGGCTCACCGCGATCGTCTCGATCCCCTCCCCGAACTCGTCCATGCTCGTCGCGCGCGCCAGTTGCCGCAGCGCCTTGACGGAGCCGAGCTCGTACCCCCAGTGGGCGTACTTCCATGCCACCACCGGACCCGTGACGTTGGCGGGGTTGAACGGCATCGGGTTGATCACCGGGCCGTGCGGGGTGCGGAACACCGGCAGCGTCACGTCGGCGCCGCCCGCGACCTTGATCGTCTCGAAACGGTGGAGCTGCGCCGCTGCAGGCGACTCGATGTAGTAGTCGGTGGTGTGGGCGTGTGCCACCTGCATCGACCAGGCGTGGTGCGGCGTGCGGCCGATGATGATGCCGGGAATGCCGGGCACGGTCATGCCGGAGATCGCCAGGCCGCCGCCGATGATCGACCCCTCGACGACGATCGACGGCACCGGGAACCCCATCTGCGGGCCCGAGTAGAGCGTCGGACGCCCGGACGCGGTCTTGCTCCCTGCGACCACCCAGGCGTAGCTGCCCATCCTCACGCGGGCGCCGATGCGGTCGAGGCCCTGGAGCACCGACTCCACGGTCCCGGCGATCTGCCGCGCGGCGGTCCGCAGGTCGGGAAGCGCCGCCAGGTGCCCGCGCGTCACGGAGCGCGGCGTAGCCGCCGCGTGGACCGGAGCGGCGGCCGCCGGGATCATCGTCACCGCCTCGGGGTCGTTGAGCCAGCGGAGGTCGGAGAACATCGCCAGGTACTCGGACGGGTAGGACGCGGCGAGCTCCTGCAGCAGCGCAGCGTTGTCGAGCTGCCCCGTGGCGAGCGCCTCCGGGTCGAAGTTGCGCTGCAGGAGGGCGAACCAGGCCAGCACGTCCGTGACCGTCCAGTCGGCGGGAACGAACGGCGCGCCGAGCTGGGCGGCGATCGCCTTGAACTCGAACGGGAGCTCGTCGGTGTGCTGCCGCACCTCGGCGATGCGCCGGTTGATCCCGTCCACGTACCCCTTGAGCGCGGTGCGGGACTCCGCGTCGAGACCGTCGAAGCCGGCCTGCAGCTCGTGCTCCGAGTAGCCGATCGTGCGCACGAACACGTCGGAGTTGAGCTGGCTGGCGCCGAGCACCTCGGCGAGCGTGCCGCGCGCGGTGCGCCGGTACGTCTCGATCTGCCACAGGCGGTCGGTGGCGACCGCGTACCCCATCGCCTCGTGGACGTCGTACAGGGTGCCGCCGGTGATGTACCAGACGCCGCGCTCGTCGCGGACGACTACCGGCTGCGCGAGGTCGGCGCCGGCGCCGGGGGCGGCGTAGAAGAACGACGCGTCGTTGCCGGCGTTGACCACCACCGACATGTAGGCGAATGCGGTGCCGTCGCACCCCGCCGTGCACGTCACGACGACCGAGCCCGCGCCGGCGCCCTTCTGGTTCGTCCTGATCTGGACCACCGCATGCGCCGACGCCGTGAGGGTCCAGGTGTCGACCGGCGCGCCGTCGGCGCCGCGCGCGATCACCTGGAACGTCTGCGGGACCGCGCCGGAGTTCGCCAGGCCGACGTTCACCCGGTGCGACGCCATCTCCATCGGCGCCGGAAGGGTGATCTGCCCGCCGTCGCGGAACCCGCTCCCGGGCGCCAGCGAGCCGGTCCCCTGCCCGTACGAGCGCGATCCGCTCGCGGTCGCGGTGCGGGTCGTCAGCACCACGGGCTGCGTCGAGTCCCACAGCATGACGTACTTGTCGTCGGGGATCGCGGCGCTGACGTACGCCACCACGTCCGCCGTCTGCCAGGCGCCGTTGACGGAGGGCAGCGTGACGTCGCGGTACCAGCTCGGCCCGGCCGGATTGAGGATCGTCAGCCGGATCTGGGCCGGGCTCGCGCCGTCCACCTGGGTCGCGTACACCTCGGTGGTCCAGAACGTCCCGGCGGCGCCGGGCAGGTGGGCGACCACGGGCACCACGCCCGAGGTCATGGGTTGCTGGGTCTGTGCCGTCGCGGTCGCGGCGGCGAGGAAAAGGACGACGGACAACGCGGCGCAGGCTCTTCTCATCACTGTCCCTCCATCGATGCGGGTCGGAAGAGGATGGTGGAGCTTCCCACGGGTGGTCTCGTTCACCCCTCTGCGAGGACGTCGTGCCGACACGCTAGGCCGTTGCGTCTCAGCGTGTCAAGCCGCAGCGCAGCGGAATGCCGCAACGCGGCGCGCAGTCGCCGTGCAGCGGCGGCCGGCCAGAGCAGAAGCGGACCCGGGTCGCGGCGATGCAGCAGTGCGGCAGCGCGCCCGCCCCACCGCCGCACCTGCCTGCACACCGCGGAATAGATCCCCCGGCGCGCGCGCTACACGACGTCGGGAAGGGAGGGAGCATGGCTGAGCCGAAGACGAAGGAGACCGCGGCGGGCGTCGAGGCTTTCCTTGCGACCGTTGCGGACGAGGGGCGTCGCGCCGACTGCCGCGCGCTGCTGGAGCTGATGCGCGATGTCGCCGGGGCCGAGCCGCGGATGTGGGGCACGAGCATCGTCGGCTTCGGTCGCTACCACTACCGCTACGCCAGCGGCCACGAGGGCGATTCGTGCCTCATCGGCTTCTCGCCGCGCAAGCGGGATCTGACGCTGTTCCTGATGCCCGGTCTCGACACCCACGCGCCGCTGCTCGCCCGCCTTGGCAGGCACAAGGCCGGCAAGGGCTGCCTCTACGTCAAGCGGCTCGCCGACGTCGACGTCGCGGTGCTGCGCGAGCTCATCGCCGCCAGCGTCGCCCACCTCCGGAAGCTGTACCCCTCCTGAGCCGCCGCGTGTACGCTTGCGCGTGCAGACGAGGATGCCGATGACGGGCGACCGGACCGTGAGGTCGCTGCCGGTGATCGACACCGGCGGCCCGACGTGCGGCAGTGTCGTCGGCGGGCTCACCGACGAGGAGGTCGCGATCCTGTCCCGCCTGCGCGCGCTGCACGAGGAAGCAGTCGCGCTGCGCGCCGCGGCGGCGGCCGGCGCGTGCGACGCCGCCGCTGCGGAGTCCCGCATCGCCGAGCTGCGACGCCTCCGGGAGGCGCTGGTCGAGGAGCGCGACGCGGCGCGTCATCGCCGCATGGTGCTGCTCGGGCACGAGGAGGGAGACGGACGGTAGTCGTCCGGGTGCCGGCGACGTCTGCGAGCACCGGGCGCAGGAGCATCGTCTCGCTGCGGCCCGGCATGGCGCTGGGCGCCGCGGCGCCGCGCGCGGTCGGCCGCGACGCGGCGTCAGATCGGGCCGCACGCAGCCCCGGGCGACGCAGGCGCACCAGGCAGTGCGTCAAGGAGCGGGGGGCGAGTCCGGCTCGTGATGGCGTACCGCCGCCGCCGCCAGCCGGACACGCGGCACGGTATCCGGGCTAGCGCAGCGAGGCGCGGACGAGCGCGGCGAGGGCGCGGCCGGAGCGCCACGCGCCCTCGATGTCGCCGGTCGAGCACCAGTCGCCGCAGGCGCCGATGCGGTCCCACGAGTCCCACAGGCAGTCGGCGCGCAGCGGGTACTTCGGCACCGCGTACGGCCAGCGATGGGCGACCGCGAGCCTCACCTCGGGCAGCGGCCGGTCGAGGCAGGCGCGGAAGCCGGTGAGCAGTGCGGCCGCCACCGCCTCGTCGGGGTCGTTCAGGTGCGCCAGCGACCACAGGGCGTTGGCGTGCAGCACCCAGCGCTCGCCGGGCTCCCGGCCCGGGCGCGACGCCTCGTACACCGCCCACGCGAGACCGCTCCCGCGGTCGGCGGGGTCGCACCGCGCCACCCCGACCGGACCCGCCAGCTCGATCATCACGGTCCAGCACGAGGCGAACTCCACCGCGGCGGCCTGGGCGGCGAGCCTGGCGGCGGGCGCCAGCAGCGGCGCCGCCTGCGGCGCCGGTACCGCCACGGCGACCGCCATGTACGGCCCGAACTGCCGGCCGCCCTCGGCGATCAGGCGCCACTCGCCCGGGCCGCGCACGAGGTCGGTGATCCGCGTCGAGGTCTCGCACGGCACCTCGCCGCCGACCAGGTGGCCGAGCGCGCTCATGCTCGGGACCGGCACGAGGCGCTCGTCGCCCGCCTTGGGCAGCAGCGGCCGCCCGATCTCGACCGGATCGCGCCACTCCCGGATGCCGCCCTGCTCCCGCCAGCGGTCGACCAGTGCGCAGAACTTGGGGTCGCGCGCGGTCAGCGACGGCGCGCCGTGGTCGAACGCGCGCTCGCCGATGCGGCGCGTCGCGGCGCGGCCGCCGCGCCCGCGCGACTTCTCGAACACCACGCAGGCGATGCCGGAGTCGACCAGCGAGCGCGCGCACGACAGGCCGGCGACGCCGGCGCCAATCACCGCAACCGGTCCCACGGCCGGCGCCATGCCGGTCGGCACGAGGTTGTCAAACGCTGGCACCCGTCCCGCCTCCTCCCGCGCACAGCATACCGCCCCGCCCCGGCAAACGCCCATCCTCTGCGCGGCATTCTCGGCGATGTGCGCCGCGTTCACACGCGGCCGCCGTGCCGTGCCGGCTGCGCCGGCGCCGCACGCGCCGCCGCGACCCGCTACACTGCGCCGTACGAAGGAGGGCGCCGATGCCCAACCCGACAGCCACGTTCGAGACCTCCCTGGGAACGTTCAAGGCGGAGATCCTGCTCGCCGAGATGCCCATCACCGCCGGCAACTTCCTCGCCCTTGCGCGCTCGGGCTTCTACGACGGGCTGCACTTCCACCGGGTGATCGACGCCTTCATGATCCAGTTCGGCTGCCCGCACTCCAAGGATCCGGCGAGCCCGCGCGCCGGCACCGGCGGCCCGCCGCACGGCACGATCCCCGACGAGTTCCTCGACACCGCCCGCTTCTCCAACGAGCCCGGCACGCTGGCGATGGCCAACACCGGGCGGCCGAACTCGGGCGGCTCGCAGTTCTTCATCAACACCCGGCACAACGCCTACCTCGACTGGTTCACGCCCGGGGCGTCGCGCCACCCGGTGTTCGGCCGCGTCACCGAAGGGATGGACGTGGTCGGCACGATCGGGAAGACGCCGACGGGCCCGGGCGACCGCCCGCGCACGCCGGTGAAGATGATCAAGGTCACGATCAGCGAGTGACCGGAGGCGGGCGCCTGTCGCGCGGCTTCCCATGGCTGTGGTCGCTGCCACGGCGGTGAGATAATCGACAGCGGACGCGGAATGCGGACCACGGGTGGTACGGCAGCGCAGCGGCGCAGCGCTCGGGTGTCGACGGCGACGACCATGCGGAAACGCTCCCATGCACGGAAGTCGGACAGCTCGGCGCGCCGTTGGCGACGGCTGCTGCACGCGTGCGCCGTGGCGGCGGGGCTCGTGCTGCTCGCGCTCCAGCCGGCGTGCCGGTGGACCGGAGGCGACCCCCCGCTGGTCGTGGCGTTCGGCGAGGACACGGTCCAGCTCGACCCCCACCGCGGCAACCGCAACACCGGATGGTCCCTGCTTTCGAGCATCTGCGACGGGCTGGTGGCGTTCGCGCCGGACATGACGCTCGAGCCCGCGCTCGCGGAGCGCTGGGAGCAGGTCGGACCGCGCGAGTGGCACTTCCACCTCCGCCGCGGGGTGTGGTTTCACAACGGCGCCGCGCTCACCGCCGCCGACGTCGTGGCCAGCCTGGAGCGGGCGCGCACGCACCCGCGCTCCTCGGTCGCGTACCACATGGTGGGCGTGAGCTCGGTGGCCGCCGCCGGCGACCGCTCGGTCGTGATCACGACGGCGGGACCGGCGCCCGACCTGCTCGCCCGCCTCACCTTCCTGCTCGTCGTGCCGCGCGAGCAGGCGGCGGAGGCGCAGATCACCGCCCCCGTCGGCACCGGCTCCTACCGCTTCGTCCGCCGCGAGGCCGACGGTACAGTCGTCGCACGCGGGTGGTCGGGGTGGCGCGGCCGCCCGCCGATCACCGAGGTCCGCTTCGAGTTCTGCGGCTCGGACGGCGAGGCGGCGCGCCGCCTGGCGGCCGGCACGGCGGACATCTGCTACCGCGTTCCCGACGACTGGCTCAACGAGCTCGGGGCGGCGGCGGGGGTGCGGATGGTGCAGCAGCCGGGACTCGCCGTGCACCTGCTGGGGGTTCACCCGGAGCACGCGGCCGGCCCCGCTCGCGCGGCGCTGGCCGACCCGCGCGTCCGCCGCGCCCTGCTGCTCGCGCTCGACCGCGGCGCGTGGATCCGCAGGGTGCACCGCGGCAACGGCACCGTCGCCACGCAGTTCGTCCACCCCGCGGTGTTCGGCTTCGACCCCGAGCTCCAGGCGCTGCCGTACGATCCCGACGAGGCCAGGCGCCTGCTCGCCGAGGCCGGCCATGCCGGCGGCTTCGAGGTCGCGCTCGAGCCCGGCGGCGCCGGCGCCGACCTCGTCGCGGCGATCGTCGGCGACCTCGCGGCGATCGGCGTGTCGGTCCGGCCGCGGCAGGACCGATCCGGGCCGCTCACCTACTTCGCGTGGGCGTGCAGCACCGGCGACGCGTCCGACTTCCTCAACTCGCCGCTGTGGCGGGCGCACGACGCCGCTCACGCGCACCTCGGCGCCGGGAGCCTGGAAGGAGCGGTCGCGCCGCTGCTCGCCGCCGCCGACGTCGAGGTCGATGCGGGGCGGCGGCGCGCGTTGCTGCAGCAGGCGCAGCGCCGCGTGCTCGCGGAGCTGCCGCTGCTGCCGCTGACCGTCCGCTGGGGGTACCGCGGCGTCAGCGACCGCGTCGAGGTCGTCACCCGCTACGACGAGCGACTCGCGGTCGCCGCGTGCCGCTGGCGCCGCTGACCGGGGCCGTCAGACGGCGGTGCGCTCGCGCACCTGTTTCATGTGGTGGCTGGCGTGCCGCCAGTGGAACTTCCGCCACTGCGGCACGGTCATCGCGGCGAAGAACGCGTGGCGCAGCAGCGGCGTGCCTTCGCCGAAGCGCTCCGCGGCGCGCGTCAGCGCGGCGTCGAGCTCGACCAGCGCAGCGGCGATCGCCGCCCGCACCTCGGCGGGCGCGATCGACCCCGACGGGACGACGGCTTCCGGCGCGTCGGCGCGCGGGAAGTAGCCGACGTCGAGCACCAGCACACGGGCCGCCCACTGTCCGAACGTCGGCCGGCGCGCCTTGGTATCGCCGGCGGCGAGCGCCTTCTCGAGCGCCGACACGTTGAGCCGGAACGCCAGCGTCAGGTGCTCGAGGATCAGCGCCGGCGACCACTTCCCGCCGGCCGAGCGCGCGAGCTGCTCGACCGTCAGGTGCGTTGTCGCGGCCACGATCTCGTCGTGCGTCCGCTGAAGGTATCGATCCATCGCTTCCCTCCGGCGCCTACGCCGCCGCGGCGATGCGGAACGCCTCGAGCAGCACCCGCACCGCCTTCTCCATGTCGGCCACCGCCACGCACTCGTCGGTCGAGTGCTCGTTCTGCGCGCCGATCCCCATCACCGCCATCTCGATCCCGTGGTTGTTGTACACCGAGGCGTCGGTGAAGCCGGTGATGTGGACTGCCTTCGCGGCGATCCCCACGGTCGCCAGCGCCCGCTTCGCGACCTGCACCGCCCACGCCTCCTCCGGGATGTGCACCGCGCGGCACTTCTCGTCGACCGCGATCTCGCAGCGCGCGCCCGCCGCCTCGACCTCGGCGCGGATCGTCGCGGTCATCCTCTCCGCCAGCGCCGCCGCCTTCGCATGGTCGCCGGAGCGGCACTCGGCGAGGAAGGAGCACGACGCCGGCACGCCGTTGCGGATGATACCGCCGGTGATCACGCCGACGTTGGCGGTGGTCTCGTGGTCGAGGCGGCCGAGCGGCAGCGCCGCGATCGCGCGCGCCGCGGCGAGGATCGCGTTGATCCCCTTCTCCGGCTCCATCCCGGCGTGCGCCGCCTTCCCGGTCACTGTGACGTCGATCGCGACGTACGTCGGGCCGCCGATCACGATCGTGTCGAGGGTGTCGTTGTCCATCAGGAAGCCGCGCTTCGCGGTCAGGCGCGAGTAGTCGAGCGCGCGCACGCCGAGCAGCCCGACCTCCTCCTGGCGCGAGACCGCGAGCTCGATCGGCGGCCGCACCTCGGCGACGCGCAGCGCCTCGAGCACCTCCGCGATCCCCGCCTTGTCGTCGGCGCCGAGGATGGTGTCGCCCGCGGAGCGGATGATCCCGTCCTCCCCGAGCACCGGCTCGATACCGACGCCGGGCTTCACGGTGTCGGCGTGACAGGAGAGCAGGATCGGCTCCGCGGCCTGGCAGCCCTTCGCGGGAAACGCGGCGATCAGGTTGCCGTATTCGTCGAGCGCCGCCGTGCCGCCGATCGCGCGTACCTCGTCGAGAAGCCAGGCGAGGAACCGCGCCTCGTTCCCCGACTCCGAGTCGATCCGCACCATCTCCATGAACTGTTCGACCATGCGCTCCGACACCGGTCGCCTCCCGCCCGCGTCCCGGGCTCGCCGTAGCGTACGGTTTTCGCGCGGGGCGGGCAACCCGCAGCCGACGGTACGCGGTCACCCCGCGGCCGCCTCCGGTATTGTCCTTGACGGCCCCTTCATCCTGCGGGAGCGCGGGCGCCCTCGCCCGCGCGGAGGTCCTGCTCTGCGGCGCCCGGGCCGGCAGGGCGCTGCCGCTCGGGAGAATCTGCGCGCGCAGCGGCGACCTCCCCATGGAGCAGACCGGCGCGTCCCCGCACCGGACTGTGCTGCTTGCCCCAGCCCTCTTCCTCCATTATTCTCTCATTGTGGAGGCACTGTAATGGCCACGCTCAACGTCAAGGAGTTCCCCGACGACCTCTACGCGCACCTCAAGGCCCGAGCCGAGCGGGAGCGGCGCTCCGTGGCGCAGGAGGTGATCCACCTGCTCGCCGGCGCGGTCGCGGAGCCGGAGCCGCTGTCGATCCTCGCCCTGCGCGGTCTCGGCAAGGCGTGCTGGGCCGGCATCGACGCCATCGAGCACATCGACCGGGAGCGCGAGTCGTGGCGCTCCTAGACGAGGTCGGCGCCGGTCCGGTGGGGCTCGACACCGCGCCCTTCATCTACCTGATCGAGGAGCACGAAACATTCCTGCCGGTCGTGGAGCCGGTGTTCGCCGCCATCGCCGGCGGGCGGATCGCCGCCGTGACCTCGGCGCTGACGCTGCTCGAGGTGCTGGTGGTGCCGCTGCGCGCCGCCGACGTGCCGCTGGCACGCCGCTACGAGGCGCTGCTGGGTGGCAGTCGCGGTCTCGAACTCGCCGAGGTGTCGCGCGCCGTACTGCGCGATGCGGCGGCGCTGCGGGCTGTCAGCGGCATGCGCTCGCCCGACGCGATCCAGATCGCGACCGCGCTGCAGCGGGGCTGCACGAGCTTCGTCACCAACGACCGCGCGCTCCCCGCCCCGCCCGGGCTGCGTATTCTCCGCCTCTCCGACTTCCTCCCGCCGGAACGCAGACGGTCTTCGCCCCGGGTCAGCGAGCGCTGACCGCTTGGCGGTCGAGCGGGTCCTCCGCGACGGCTACTTCCCGAACACCAGGTTGCCGCCGACGTGGCCGAGGGTGGCGATGGCGATCATCCCGGCAGCGAGCGCCGCGAAGTAGGCGGCGGCCGCCAGCGCGTGCAGCGGCGAGGCGCCGGTGAGCAGACCGGTCTGCGCGGAGAACACGGCGCCGGAGGCGTGCAGCGCCAGTGCGACGACGCCGAGCGCGACGAACGCCCCCGAGAATGCCAGCTTGAGCCGGATGATGCGGTACGGCCGTCCTCCGTAGCGGTGGCGCCAGTCCCAGTACCCGGCCGCGATGGTCAGCGGCGAGAGCAGCACCGAGAGACCGAGCAGGAGCAGCGTCGCCCGCTCGAGCGTCGCCACCGTGGCGGCGGACCCGCCGAGCGCCTCGAGCACGCGCACGGCGGCGCCGCCGGCGGCGGAGAACCCGAGCAGCACCAGGGCGCCGAGCAGCGCGAACGGGAACAGCCCGATCGGCAGGTGGGCGGCGAGCGGGTGGAGGCGCGCCTTCGGCTGCGCGCGGTGGATCTCCATGTCCATCACCACCGGCACCGGGTGGCCGTACGGCGCCTCGACGGACAGGACCGCGCCGCACAGCGGGCACACCGCGAGGCCGTGCGTGTCGAGGTCCGCGAACGACAGCTCGAGGTGGCACACCGGGCAGACGAACGTGCGCCCGTACGCGCGCTTCTTGAACCGCTTCACGATCCGCCCGGACGCCTTCATCAGGTCAGCCAGCATCGCGCCACCTCCCGTCCCGAGGCACCGCCGCCCGCGCGGAGCGACGGGATCCCTCGCCACGGCCTCGGCTACCGCCTCGGCCTGCGCTTCCAAGGAAACCTATCCAGATCGGAGCGCGGGCGCCCTCGCCCGCGCAGGCGGAGTCCGGGCCGGCGAGGGCGCCGGCCCTCCCGCTGGTTTCCTCTCTCGCCCGACCGCCGCGCCGCGGCGTAGGTTTGCTCGGGATGACAGCATGTCTCGCGGGCGCCGCGTCACGCACGCCGACCGCGCCCGCACGCCGGAGTGACGCGGCTCGTCCCGTCACTCGACCTCGCGCATGCGCATCATCTTGCCGACGATCACCATCTTCTGGATCTCGCTGGCGCCCTCGTAGATCTGGTAGATCTTGGCGTCGCGCACCAGCTTCTCCGCCGGCATCTCGCTGGTGTAACCGTAGCCGCCGAGGATCTGCGTGCAGGCGATCGCCGCCTCCATCGCGATGTCGCTGGCGTACCACTTCGCCTCCGACGCCTCGCGGGCGTTGTCGAGCCCGTTGTCGTGCAGCCAGGCGGCGCGATAGGTGAGCAGGCGGGCGGCGTCGAGCTTGGTCATCATCTCCGCGAGCTTGAACGAGATCCCCTGGTTGGAGATGAGCTTGCGGTCGAACGTGCGGCGCCGCTTGGAGTACGACAGGGCGATCGCCAGCGCCGCTTTGGCGACGCCGCAGGCGCCCGCCGCGATCCCCGGGCGGGTGTGGTTGAACGTCTCCATCGCGATCTTGAAGCCGTCGCCCTCGGCGCCGAGGCGCAGACTTTCGGGCACCCGCACGTCCTCGAAGGTGACGCGCACGGTGTTCGACGCGTGCTGGCCGAGGTTGACCTCCTTGGGGCCGCGCACGATGCCGGGCGAGTCCGCCGGCACGATGAAGCCGGTCTGGCGGTCGTCGACGCGCGCCAGCACGAAGTACCAGCTCGCCACCGAGCCGCCCGTGATCCACCACTTGACGCCGTTGAGCACGTAGTCGTTGCCGACCTTGCGCGCCGTGGTCTTGACGCGCGCCACGTCCGAGCCGGCCTCCGGCTCGGTCACCGCGTACGCCGAGAACGACAGCTCGCGCGTCATCGGCGCCAGGAATCGCCGCTTCTGCTCGTGCGTGCCCGCGAGGATCACCGGGTACTGCGACAGCCCGTTGGCGTCGATCGCGGTCGCGATGCCGGAGCAGCCGGTGCACAGCTCCTCGGTGATGATGCAGTGCTCGACGACCGGCAGCTCGCGGCCGCCGTACTCCTTCGGCACCGAGGTGTTCATGAAACCGCGCCTGAACGCCTCGGCGCAGATGTCGGCCGGGAACTCGCCGGAGCGGTCGTAGGCGGCGGCGTTGGGCGAGATCCACTCCTCGGTGAACGTCTTGGCCTGCGCGCGCAGCTCCTGCTGCGCCGGGGAAAGGGCGAAGTTCATGGGTTTACAACCTCCTCCATCGGGTCGATGACCTCCGCCGGCTCGGCGAGGCGCGCGGCGGTGGCGGCGAGCACGTCGACCGGCGGGCGCTGCTCGAGGTCGGGGACGTAAGAGGTCGCGGCGAGGCTCATGCGCCCGAGCGTCATCTTCAGACCGAGCACCGCCTGCGCGGCGCCGGTCGCCAGCAGGCCGGCCAGCGCCGCCGCGGCGGCGCGCTGGCCGCCGGGAAGACGGCCGAGGTCGGCGCCGGCGGCGACCGCCGCGAGCGCCACCATCGCGAGCCCCAGCCAGAGCTTCAGCGTATGGGTGCGGTGCCACGTCACGTACAGGCGCCGCCGCTCGAGCACGCCGGAAAGGGTCGCCAGCGCTCCGACCGCGGCCACCACGAACAGCGACGCGCGCGCCAGGAACCGCCACACTGCCGGGCCGAACGGCCCGAGCGCGGCGCCGCCGGTTGCCAGCGCGTACGCGGCCGCCGCGGCCGGCACGAACGCGAGCACCGCGTGGACCAGCATCGAGTGGAGGTGCAGCTTCGGCCCGTGCATCAGCGCCGCCCCGCCCGGGCCCGCCGCGCGCCGCGCGCAGCCCTCCGCCCGCAAGGCCTCGTGGTCGTCATGGTTCCCCCCGCTGCAAGCCCCGCCCCGGCGCGCATGCGCACGACCGGGAGCGTCCCCGGCGTGACTTTCTCACCCTCCAGCGCGGAAGCCAAGCCGCGGTGCGGCATGAGGCGCGGCCGCTGCGTCGCCGCGTGGTCCGCGCAGCTCGGCGCCGAGGCGATCGACCTGCTGCCCGTGGCCGCCGTGCGCGGCCACCGCGAGCTCTGGATCCGTGCCGACGGCTACCCCAACGCCGCCGCGCACCACCTGTTCGCCGGCGCGCTGAGCGACCGGGGCGTCGCCGCCCATCGCCTCCGCCCGTGACGGCGCCGGCGCAGCGCGCGTGCCAGGAACCCGCACGAGCTCCAGACCATCGCTTCAGCCCCCGCCCGGCGCCCCTCCCTCGGCAGCGCCGGCGCGGACACGCTCGCCCCACGCGCGCAGCGCTTCGATCGCCGGGATCGCCGAGCGGCCGAGGTCGGTGATCGCGTAGTCGACGCGCGGCGGCACCTGGGCGAACACCGTGCGCGTGAGCAGTCCGTCGGCCTCCAGTTCGCGGAGCTGCTGCGTGAGCATCGTGTGCGTCACCGCGCCGAGCGAGCGCTTCAGCTCGCCGTAGCGCCAGACCCTGTCCTTGACACGCCACAGGATCGGCATCTTCCACTTGCCGCCGATGAGGTCGAGCGCCAGCTCGACCGGGTTGTTGTAGCGGACACCGCGGTGTTCGAAGGCCGGCATCACCCTCTCCTTTACTCACAAAAAGCATAGTATATTACGTCTATCATAGTACCAGTCTGATTTGGAATATGCTGACGCTGCCTCACTGTTCTGGCCGGTCGTCGGAGGACACGATGAGCGAGCATGCAGACACGGCACGAAACAGGAAGCGGATCCTCATGGTCGTCGCCAACCCGGCGGTCTCGACGACGCTGGGCTGGCCGGTGGGGTTCTGGGCGGCGGAGCTGACGCACGCCTGGTACGAGTTCCGGGAAGCAGGCTACGAGGTGGTCATCGCCAGCCCGAACGGCGGCAGGGTCGAGGTGGACGCCCTCTCCGACCCCCGCGACGCGTCCGGCTACTCGGCGGACGACGTCCTCAGCATGGGGTTCCTCGCGACGCCGGGGCTGGCGGCGCTGCTGGAGGCCACGCCGGCGATCGCCGACCTCGACTGGGGCGCGTTCGACGCCCTCTACATCGCCGGCGGGCAGTCGCCGATGTTCACGTTCCGCGGCGACCAGCGGCTGTCGCGCCTGATCCGCGCCTTTCACGACGCGGGCAAGGTCGTCGCGGCGGTGTGCCACGGCGTCGCGGCGCTGCTCGACATCCGGCTCGACGACGGCACGCCGCTGGTCGCCGGCCGCCTGCTGACCGGGTTCGCCAACAGCGAGGAGGACCATGCTGACCGTGCGGTGGGGCGGAAGGTGATGCCGTTCCGCATCGAGGACGAGGCGCGGGCGCTCGGCGCCAGCTTCTCGGCGGCAGGCGCGTTCCGGCCGCACGCGGTGCGCGACGGCAATCTGATCACCGGCCAGCAGCAGCACTCCGGCCGGTTGGCGGCGGAGCTCGTGATCGAGGCGCTCGGGAGGTAGGCATGGACACGACGATCGCGATCATCGGGGCGGGAAACGTCGGTGCGGCGCTCGCCGAGCGCCTGACGGCGTCGGGCTACGCAGTGCGGCTCGGCGTCAAGCCGGGAACCGACGCCGCGGCGCTGCTCGGGCGCTGCAACGGGCGGGCCGTGGCGGTGCCCGTGGCGGAGGCGGCGGAGGGGTGCGAGGTCGTCTTCCTCTGCGTGCCGGCGGGGGCCGCGGTGGCC
The DNA here is from genome assembly GCA_964594125.1 of uncultured Thermoanaerobaculia bacterium. Lineage (GTDB taxonomy): Bacteria > Acidobacteriota > Thermoanaerobaculia > Thermoanaerobaculales > Thermoanaerobaculaceae > CAVRZJ01. Next base: position 173,017 of record CAZQLL010000003.1, read on the forward strand.
GCCGCCTGCGCGGCCGGCAACCTCGCGCGCAGGATCCTCGTCGACTGCACGAACCCGGTGCGGTGGGAGGACGGCCCGGTGCTGGCGCCGCCGCCGGAGGGCTCGGTGGCGGCGGCGCTCGCCGAGGCGCTGCCCGAGGCGCGCGTGGTCAAGGGGTTCAACACCTTCGGCGCCGAGATCCACCGCGACCCGGCGCTCGCCTCCGGCCCGGCGGAGGTGCTGCTCGCCGGCGACGATGGGATCGCGCTCGAGCGCGTCGGCGAGGTGGCGCTGCGTGCCGGCTTCTCGCCGATCGCCGCCGGCGGCTTGCGCAACGCCGCGCTGCTCGAGGCGCTCGCCGTGCTGTGGATCCACCTGGCGCTGGTCGGCGGCCAGGGCCGCCAGTTCGCCTTCGCCCTGGCGCGGCGGTAGCCTGCGCGCGTGGCGGCGTGCGGTCCAGTGGCCGCATGCCGCCCCGCCGCGCCCGCGTCCTCGCCGTCGTCGACACGCTCGCCACGCCGGGGCCGACGTCCGCCGAGATGGCGTCCTACCTCGCCCCGTCGTTCGTGCGGTTCGTCGGCCTGGCCGTGGCGACGGCGATCGCCCTGCGGCCCGCCGACGTCGGCGAGCGCCGGTGCGTCGGGCGACTACCCCGCACGCAGGCGCGCATCGCGCCACGGCTGCGCCCTGTCGGGGCCGCCCCCGGCCGGCTCGGCGGCGGACCAGCGCTCGTACAGGTCGACGAGGGCGTCGAGGACGGCGACGCGCTGGCGCGCCCCGGGGGGGCCGAGCTCGGCAAGCGCCTTCTCGGCGGCGAGGAGCTGCGCCTCGGCGGCGGCGAAGCGGCCGGTGTGCGAGAGGAACGCCGCATAGTGCCGGCGCGCCTCCGCGCGGTGGCCGGGAGGCAACGCGTCGGGCGGCGAGTCGACGGCTGAGCGGAAAAGCTCGTCGGCCTCCCGCGTCTCGCCGCGGGCGGCGACGGCGCGTCCGAGGCTCACGTTGAGGCTGAGCGTGCGGCCGTGCCCGGCGCCGTAGACCGCCGCCATTCCCTCCCGGCTGGGGCGCAGCTCCGCCTCGGCCTCGGCGAAGCGTCCGAGGTCGCAGAGAACGCGCGCGTGCGAGCCGCGCGTCGTGAGCGTCGCCGCGTGCTGCGGGCCGAGCGCCTCGGCGAGGCGCGCCGCCGCGTCGGCGAACAGCGCCTCCGCCTCCCGGTACTGCCCGCGCTCGCGCAGCACGTTGCCGATGTCGCCCATGGTGATCGCGATCTGGTCGTGCTTCTCGCCGAGCACCTGCTTTCTCCCCGCGAGGACCGCGCGGAAGAGCGCCTCGGCGCGGTCCAGGTCGCCCTTTCGGAAGTACAGGCGGGCAAGGTTGTTGGACTGCAGCAGGGTGTCCGGGTGGAGCTCGCCGCGGCGGGCGGTGTAGATCGCGAGCGCCTCCTGGAACAGCGTCTCCGCCTCGTCGAGCTCGCCGACCGCCGTGAGGCCGTAGGCGAGGTTGGCGAGGTCGCTCGCGATCCCCACGCTGTCCGGCTCGAGCGTGCGCCGGTGGATCGCCAGCGCCTCGCGCTTGAGCGGGATGGCGGCCGCCTCGCCCTGCCGCTCGCCGATCACCAGCGAGAGCCTGATGAGGGCGTCGGCGACCGGCGCGGAGCCTTCGCCGTGGAGCCGCGTGGTCATGGCCAGGGCCTCGCGGTACATCGCCTCGGCCTCGGCCCACTCGCCGCGCCGGCGCAGCACGTTGCCGAGCGCGGACAGACCGGCCGCGACCTGCGGGTGGTCGCCGCCGTAGAGGGAGCGGTTGAGGGCGATCGCCTCGCGGATCGTCGCCTCCGCGCCGGCGAGGTCGCCCTTGTTCTCGAGCAGGTAGCCGATGTTGACGAGGTCCACGGCGACGTAGGGGTGCTTCTCGCCGACCACCTTGCGGTGCATGGCGAGTGCCTCGCGGTACAGCGTCTCGGCCTCGGCGAACGAGCCGCGGTAGTGCATGAGATTGCCCAGGCTGTTGAGGCTCACGGCGACGGAGTCGTGCTCGGCGCCGAGCGCCCGGCGCTTGATCGCGAGCCCCTCGCGCAGCAGCGGCTCGGCCTCGTCGAAGCGGCTCGACTCGGCGAGGACGTTTCCGAGGTCCGTCGCGGCCTCGCCGGTTCCCAGGTCGGGCTCGGGGGCGAGCGCTCGCCGCATGGCGAGCGCCTCGCGGAAGAGCGCCTCCGCCTCGGCGAGCCGCTTGCGACTCCACTGCACGTTGCCCAGGATCGTGAGGTCCTGCGCCATATCGGCGCTGCCGCGTGGGGCGATCGCGCGGTGGGTGGCCAGCGCCGTCGTGGCGTGCTTCTCGGCGGCGTCGAGCTCGCCGAGCTGGTGGTACGTTCGCCCGAGCACCTGCTGGATGCCGGCCGCCACCTCGGGCTGGCCGGCGAGCTCCGCCGCGACGCGCGCGGCGGTGTGGTCGAGCACCTCGCGCAGCAGCGCGGTGTCGCGGCCGCGCGCGATCGAGGGACCGACGCCCGTCAACATCTCGCCGAGGAAAGCGGCCACCTGCGCGGCCTTCGCGCCCTCGGTGCGCGCCCGCAGGTACATCGCGCTGCTCACCGCGCTGGCCACGGCGAGGACCGCGAACACCGACGCCGCCGCGCCGACGAGCGCGCGGTGTCGCTGCACGTACTTGCGCACGCGGTACGTCCGCGACGGGGCGCGCGCCAGGATCGGCTGCGAGGTGAGGTAGCGGTCGACGTCGTCGGAGAGCGCCGCGACGCTGCCGTAGCGCTGCTCGGGATCCTTCTCCAGCGCCTTGACGACGATCGTCTCGACGTCGGCGTCGAGCCGCCGCGTCCCGCTCCAGCTCTGGCTGAGCGAGCGCGGCGGCTGCTCGCAGATCACGCGCACGGCCTCGGCCAGCGCGGCGCCGTAAAGGTCGTACGGCCGGCGCCCGGAGAGGAGCTCGTACAGGATCACGCCGAGCGCGTACACGTCGGTGCGCACGTCGATCGCCTCGACCTCGCCGCGCGCCTGCTCGGGCGCCATGTACTGCAGGGTGCCCTTGATCATGCCGATCTCGGTCATCATCGAGGCGGCCACCGCCTCGACGTCGGTGAGACGGGCGAGGCCGAAGTCGAGGATCTTCACCCCCGGCAGCGGCGGGCCGCCGGCGGAGGCGCCCGACCCCGCCCCGTCGGTGACGACGACGTTGGACGGCTTGAGGTCGCGGTGGATCACCCCGCGCTGGTGGGCGTAGCTGACCGCCTCGCAGATCGTGCGGAACAGCCGCAACCGCAGCTCGAGCTCCTCCCTGGTCACGGCCTGCGGGCGAGCGGCGAGCCACTCGCCGAGCGTCGAGCCGCGCACGAGCTCCATGGCGAAGAAGTCGTGCCCGTCCTCGGTGTGGCCCGACTCGTAGATCGCGGCGATGTTCGGGTGCTTGAGGCGGCCGAGGATTTCCGCCTCGCGGTGGAACATGCGGGCGTGGAGGTCGTCGACGTAGTGCCCCTGGCGCATGACCTTGAGCGCGACAAGACGGCGCGGGTGCTGCTGCTCGGCTTCCCAGACGACGCCCATCCCGCCCTGGCCGAGCAGCCCGAGGATGCGGTAGCCGCCGATCGAGGCCGGCATCGGCCGGGACGCCGTCGTGGCCGGCGGCGGAGCGGCGGAAGGCGGCGGCGCGCCGACGCCGGAGAGCGTCGGCGCCAGCTCCGGAGCGACGCCGGCGACAGGCGGTCCACCGTCAGCACGCTCTACGGGCGCGGCGTGCGCCTCGTCATGCGACCCGGGCTGCGGGTCCTCGTCGTGTCGGTTCGTCATCGGCCCCCCGGGGTCGCCGCCGCGGCCCATCCGTCGTGCCGGCGCCGTCGGTCGCGCAGCCGACAACGGCGCCGACCCACCGCCCATTCCGGGGCGCTGGGATACGCGGTGATCCCGGAGGGAACCGGCGCGGCGCGGGCCGGCGACCGTCGACCTGTGCTAGGTTCTGCACATGAAGATCGTCTCGACGCCGATAGCGCTGGCCGAGCTGGATGCAATGGCCGAAGCTGGCTTCGGCGTCCTCGTCAAGGCGGTTGTCGACGTCGACCGCCGCCTGATGGCGGTCGATGCCGAGCTCCACGCGGACGAGGAGGCTCTCCTGCTTGCCGATGGATCGCGGCAGGAGCACCTCTGGGGCATCAACCTCTACCCCGGCCTGCCGGTCGAGGAGTGGGTGGAGTTCGACGCGATGATCAACGTCCGGCCGAGTCGCGGCAATCCGACGCGCGGCGTCGAGGATCCCGTCACGCGGGAGCGCATCCTCGCCGTGGTCTCGGCCCTGGTGGCACGATGACCACGCCCCACCACAAGGCCCTGACCCTGGAACACTGGCGCGCGCTCTCGCTCGCCGAGCGCATGGCGAACGTCGGCAGCGAGGTCGGCCGGGCCATCGCCTGGCGGCACAGGAACCGGGAGGTCGCCCGCCTCGCGCTGGAGCGCGCGCTCGAGCTGCTCGACCTGACGATGCAGACGGTCGTCGATTCCCCGCCGAGGCTGCGCGAGCTGACCCGCACCCGCGAGGTGCTGGTCGACTCCTTTCTCTTCGACAACCAGTACGGGTCCAGCGACGCTCTCTGGGCGCGGACCTTCGACGCCTGGGCTTACGCCGCCGCCCTGCGGCGCGCGGCGCGCTGACCGCCCGGGAGGCGTCGCTCCCGCAGGGTCATCAGGCCACCTCGAGACTCAGTCGGTACCCGTCGGTACCAGGCACCACCATCACACCATGTGGGTGCTTCGCTCCAGGATGGTGTGGTGGTGATACCTGGCACGAGCTATGGCACGAGCTACACCCAAGAATGGTGTGATGGTGAAACGTGGCACAAACTGCGAACTCGGCGAGTTGTCACGCTCCGAGAGCGCTCCGCACGACCCGTCCCAGGCTACCCAGTCGCTCCCCGGCGAGCCAGGCGGCGGCTGAGGAAGGTCAACCCGGCGGCGATGCACAGCAGCGCGATGATGATGGCGTAGGTGAGGTCGGTGGAGCCGGTGGCGTCCTTGATGCGTCCCGCCAGCCACGGCATGACCAGCCCGGCGGTGCCCCAGGCGGAGAAGACGAAGCCGTAGTTGAGGCCGAAGCTCGCCAGGCCGAAGGCGTCCTTGGTCGCCGCCGGAAAGAGCGCCAGGTTGGCGCCGTAGTTGGCGCCGAGGAGGAGGAGGACGACGAGCACCACCGGCCACCCGGCGCCGCGCTGCGAGCGGGCGACCGCGAGGACGGTCAGCGCCTGCAGCGTCATGACCAGGAACAGCGTCCGCTCGCGCCCGATGACGTCGGAGACGAGGCCGCTGATCACCCGCCCGGACGCGTTGCCCACGGCGAGCACGACCACGGCGAGGAACGCCAGCTCGCCCAGCGCCCGCTTGCCCAGGTCCTGGGCGACGCTGATAAACGTGAGACCGGCGGCCGCGCCGGCGAAGAACATCAGCCACAGCACCCAGAACTGCGCGGTGCCGAGCATCTGCCGCCAGCCGACTCCCGCGGCGGCGGCCGCCGGAGACGCTGCGCCGCCCGGTCTCGCGCCGGCCACGTGCCCCGCGGGCGGGTTCCTGAGCAGTTGGGCGAGGAGCGTGATCACCACCAGGAACGCGCCGCCGAACACCATCATCGTCGAGGAAACCCCCTTCTCGACGACCGCCGCGGCTGCGCCCGCGGGGGTGACGCTGGTGGCGAAGGCGTTGAGCAGGGCGGTGGCCAGCGGCGCGATGTAGACCGGCGCGATGCCGAAACCGGCGACCACGACGCCTGCGACCACGCCGGTCCGCTGCGGCGGGAACCACTTCACCGCCGGAGGCGTCGCCGCGGCATAGCAGAAGCCGATCCCGGTCCCGGCCAGGAGGCCGAACCCGGCGACGAAACCGGCCAGCGACGAGCCCGAGAGACCGGCTGCCAGAAGCCCGGCGCCGATCAGGACCCCGCCGATCGTGGCGACGATCCGCGGGCCGATGCGGTCCTGCAGCCGGCCGGCGACCACCATGGCGACCGAGAACGCAAGGCACGCCAGCGAGTACGGCAGCGCCTTGTCGGCGTGGCTCCACCCCCACGAGTCGGGGATCCCGCCCTTGATCACGCTCCAGGTGTAGAGGACGCCGAGGGCCAGGTTGATCCCCGTCCCGGCCATCATCACGCGATACCCGCCCCGTTCCGCCATCGTGTCTCCCGGTCGCCCGCCCGGGGCGCGGCGCACAGTCTAGCCCGAGGCTGCGCCGATCGACGGCGCTCCGGCGCCGCCTGCAGGTGCGCGCAGAATCGCGACTCTTTCTGCGTACGACGCGACGACGCCCTGTCGATGTACCCCGCTGCGCCGGCCATCGTGCCGGCACGGTGGCCGTGGTCGCCCTCGACCTCGCCGAAGGCCGCGTCGGGTGCGCAGTTCGGATCGCCTGCCGGACGGCCTCCGAGACAGCCACGGTCAGCGGAGTCAGGAAAGCACGATGACTCTGCCAAGAACCCCTGCGTGATCAGTTTCGCAAATGTGGCTTCATCGGCCAGGCATCCAGAGCCTGGCGGCGCCGAAGTCGATGTCAAGGCGGGCGATGCCGGCGGCGACGTTGGCACGCCGGCGGACGAATGGTGGGCCCGACCACTTGGCGAAAGGCGCCTGGCACGCGGTCGGCAGAACTCCACCAAGTGCCTACCCGGCACCGCTGCCGAACTGGCGAGTAAACAGGGAGCGGGCGTTACCCTAGAGGTCGTCGGGATGGAGCCCGGTCTTGCGGGCGATGCGGGCGAGCATTCGGGGGCCGACCTCATCACCATCGTGGAAGGCAAAGACGAAGTCGGGTCATCTCTGCCGCGATAGCGTGCGGTGCGAGCCTGCCTCGCGCTTGACCGTCCAACCGATTCGCAACAATGCCGCGAGCACGCGGCGGGCTCTGGTGGCAGGCCAGGTGCTCACGCCGCGATGAAGGCAATCTCGAGCGGCTCCGGCGCCGTCTCGCCGTGCTCGAGGCGGTCAGCGAGCACCCGGAATGCGAGGGCTTCGACGGCCGCCAAAGCCTCGGATCGGGTCGCTCCATAGGCCATCACACCGGGGAGGTCGGGGACCTCGGCGATCCACCGGCCATCATCCTCGCGCTCGGTCTCGACCTTCAGCCGCATGCCAAAAGGATACCACGCGGTCGCACGACGACGGCTGCCGGGAAACGACATCCCGTCGCCTCGTCGGGCATCGCGAAGGACATGCGCATCGGTGGCGTGCAGGTTCATCGAAGCTCCCGAAGCGCCGGCGGCGGGCGCGGGACTTCTCTCACGCTCAGCGGGCGCCCGGCTTGCGGCGGACGAACCGGAGGCCGGACCAGGTGTCATCGACGGCGCAGACCTTGAAGTCGACGAGGCCGTGGGCGAGGCCGATGTCGCGGACGTCCTGCTGGCCGAGGTCGGCGGCGAGCGCGGAGGTCTTCTTCGGCCAGACGATCCAGAGCCTGGCGTCGCCGAGGCCGGCGGCGCGGCGGGCGATGCCGGCGGCGAGGTCGGCGCGGCGGCGGACGAACCAGATCGCGAGCGTGGTACCGGTGTCGACGCTCGTGGTGATCGTGGCGCCGGGCGGCAGCGCGCCGAGCGTCGCCGCGAACCCGGGCGGGGCGTCGAGCAGCGCGAGCACGGTGCCGGGCTTCAACCCGAGCTTCTTCGGCAGCGGCGTGCCGGAGTAGCCGGCGAGCGTCGAGCCCGGCACGACCGGCGACGCGGGCGGCGCGGCGATGGCGGCGGCGAGCGCCGGGCCGATCGCGTCCCACGCCGCGTACGCTGCGTCGGGGAGCAGCGCGCGCACCCGCTCGACCTTGACCGGCTCGCCGCCGGCGAAGACGAGCGGGATGTCGCGCGTCGCCTTCTGCTCGCGGACCATGACGGCGAGGTCGCGGCCCATCGACGGCGCGCGCTCGAGGTCGATCACCACGGCGGCGGGTCGCTGCTCGCGCAGCGCGCGCAGGAAGGCCCGCGGATCGGGCGGCGTCGAGTCCACCTCGTAGCCGAGCGCACGCAGGGCGGCGGCGCGCTTTGCCGCCTCGGCGGCGTTCCAGTGCACCAGGCGGAGTCTCGGGCGTGCACGGTCATGTCAGCACATTATGAACCCGCGCCGCGCGCGCGGCGTATGCTCACCCGGAGGAGGTTGACGATGCTCAAGGTCTGTAGAGTTCTGCCCGCCGTCGCCGTCGCGCTGCTGCTCGCCGGCGCGGCCGCCGCCGGCACGCCGGCGCTGCTCATGCAGTACCCCGACATTCGCGGCGACGTGATCGTCTTCTCGTACGAGGGCGACCTGTGGAAGACGAGCGCCGCCGGCGGTACCGCCCAGCGGCTCACCACCCACCCCGGCAACGAGTTCGCCGCAAAGATCTCGCCGGACGGCCGCACCATCGCATTCACTGGCAGCTACGACGGCGCCCAGGCGATCTACACGATGCCGATCGAGGGCGGGCCGCCGACGAGGCTGACGTACTTCGGCATGGGCGTGCAGCCGGTGGCGTGGACCCCCGACGGCGCGCGCGTGGTGTTCCGCTCGGGCCACGAGAACACGTTCCGGCCGATCGTGAAGCTGTTCTCGGTGGCGAAGGAGGGCGGCTGGCCGGAGCGCCTGCCGGTCGAGCGCGGCATCCTCTGCTCGTTCTCCGCCGACGGCTCCAGGATGGTCTACAACCGCCGCGGCAACGAGGAGTACTACTGGAAGCGCTACAAGGGCGGCCAGTACACCGACATCTGGCTGTACGACTTCAAGGCCAACACGTTCAAGGCGCTGACCGACTACGTCGGCAAGAACGCCTATCCGATGTGGGTCGGCAACACGATGTTCTTCGTCTCCGACCGCGGCGCGAACGGGATCGCCAACCTCTACGCCTACGACTTCGCGAGCGGCCGGGTCGACCAGGTCACGAGCTTCGACGCCCTCGACGTGCACACGCCGTCGACCGACGGCAGGAGGATCGTGTTCGTGCAGGCCGGGACGCTCAAGATCCTCGACGTCGCGACGCGGAAGGTGCGCGAGCTCTCCGTGGAGTGCCCGTCGGACCGCTGGCAGCTCGCCGCGCGGACGATCAACCCGAGCGAGTACATCCACTCGATGGGCGTCGCCGACGACGGGAAGGCCGCGGTGTTCGAGGCGCGCGGCGACCTGTTCGTGGTGCCCGCGGACGAGAACGCGCCCACGATCAACCTCACCCGCACCGCGGGCGTGCGCGAGCGCTGGCCGCAGCTCTCCCCCGACGGCTCGAAGGTCGCGTACTTCTCCGACGCCACCGGCGAGTACCAGCTCTATGTCCGCGACGCGGCAGGCGAGAAGCCGGCGGAGCAGATCACAACCGCGCTCGACCGCCACGTCTACCACCTCGAGTGGTCGCCCGACGGGACCAAGATCCTGTTCGGCAACAAGGACTTCTCGCTCTTCTACGTGGACCTGGCGACGAAGCGGGTGAAGCGGTTCGCGTCCTCCAACCAGCTCAAGAACGACGAGTTCTACTGGGAGGTGTCGGACTACTCGTGGTCGCCGGACTCGAAGTGGATCGCGTACTCGTTCGTGCAGCTCAACCGCAACAACCGCATCTTCCTCTACTCCCTCGACAAGGACGCCAGCACCCCGGTCACCGACGAGTTCTACGACTGCATGAACCCGTCGTTCGACGCCGGCGGCGAGTACCTGTACTTCCTGTCGTACCGCAACTTCGAGGGGCGCATCGACATCTTCGAGGACAACCACGTCATCCCGGAGCCAGTGGTGGTGATGGTCGCGCAGCTCAAGGCCGGGCAGCGGCCGCCGTTCGCCAAGGCGCCGAAGGACGAGGAGACGCCGAAGGAGAGCGCGAAGGCGGAGCCGGCGACCGCCAAGGGCGACGCGAAGGGCGACGCGAAGGGTGTCGAGAAGAAGGGCGCCGCGGTCCCGGCGCTGCAAATCGACCTGGACGGCATCGGCGCGCGCGTGTTCAAGGTCCCGGTCGCTCCCGGCAACTACTTCTACCTCAAGGCCGGCAAGGGGCTGGTCACGTTCGCCGCGAAGGACGGCTTCGCCGAGAACGAGGTCGAGACGATCTTCACCCCGTCGGGCTCCGACGAGCTGAAGCTGCACGTCTTCTCGATGGAGGACGAGAAGGACGCGGTGCTCGACGCCAAGGTCGCCGACTGGCGGCTGTCGGCCAACCGTGAGCAGGCGGTCGTCAAGAAGGGCGGCGCCTATCACGTCGTGCCGGTGGCCAAGCTCTACGCGTCGAAGTCGGTCGGCGACAGGCTGAGCCTGGACAGGATGAGCTATCGGGTCGAGCCGCGCGCGGAGTGGACGCAGGTGTTCAACGACACCTGGCGGTGGTACCGCGACTTCTTCTACGACCCCGACATGCACGGCCGCGACTGGAAGGCGATCGGCGACAAGTTCCGCGCCTTCCTCCCCGACCTGTCGTCGCGCGCCGAGCTCAACTGGCTGCTGTCGCAGATGGTCGGCGAGCTGTGCGTCTCGCACACCTACGTCGGCGGCGGCGACACGGGCCCCGTCAAGACGCCGGAGAGCCCCGTCTACACCGGGCTGCTCGGCGCCGACCTGCGCGCCGACGCCTCCGGCTACTATCGCTTCGCCCGCGTCCTCGGGCCGACCGAGATCGCGCGCGACCTCGACGGGCCGCTCGCCCGCCCCGACGTCGCCGTCAAGGAGGGCGACTTCCTGATCGCCGTCGACGGGACCGCCGTCAAGGCGCCCGACAACCCGTACCGCCACCTGCAGGTGATCAAGGGGCAGAAGGTGAAGCTCACCGTCAACGCGACGGCGAGCGCCGCCGGCGCCCGCACGGTGGAGGTCGAGCCGGTCCGCTCCGAGCAGCAGCTCCGCTACAACCGCTGGCTGCAGGACAACGTCGACACGGTGCTCAAGGCCTCGAACGGCGACATCGGCTACATCCACATCACCGCCATGGGCACCGACAACGTCGCCCAGTTCGACAAGTTCTGGCGCGCGTTCCGCTACAAGAAGGGGCTGATCATCGACGTGCGCGGCAACGGCGGCGGCTGGACCGAGTACTTCATCATCGACAAGCTCGAGCGCAAGATGGTCGCCTACAACGTGCTGCGCAACATGGAGCCGTTCCGCTACCCGGGCTCGGTCACCAACGGGCCGATCGTCGTCCTCACCAACGAGTACAACGGCTCCGACGGCGAGGCGTTCCTCGAGCACTTCAAGGCGCGCAAGCTCGGCACCGTGATCGGCGTGCCGTCGTGGGGCGGCCTGGTCGGCATCGTCAACGGCCAGCGCACCATCGACAACGGCACCGTGCAGCAGTCCAACAACTCGTTCTACGGCCGCGAGGGGCAGTGGTGGGTGGAGAACCACGGCGCCGACCCCGACATCCTGCTCGAGAACGACCCGGCGTCGGCGTCGGCCGGCAAGGACCTGCAGCTCGAGAAGGCGATCGAGGTGGCGCTCAAGCAGGCGGCGGAGAAGCCGTTCCAGTTCCCGGCGCGGCCGCCGTACCCGAAGCGGTAGAGGCGTCGTTCGTGGTTCGTGGTTCGTGGTTCGTGATGAAGGAAGCGCGGAGGGAGCGGGGCATTCCCGCTCCCTCCGCCGCGCATGAGGCGCCGTGCGCGCTGGCGTCGCGGCGCTGGAGGCCCGCAAACGCTGTCATCCCGAGCGGAGGTCCCGGCGGCAGCCCGGGCCGGAGCGAGGGATCCCGCGCGTGACCCGTCGCCCGCGGCTGCGCTAGGCTCGCGGCAGCGCGGGGACCGGACGGCGTCGCAGTGAGACAGGCTGCGCCCCCGCGCTGCGGAGGCTGGGATGACGACGTTCGAGGGGAAGGCCGTGCTGGTCACCGGGGGGGCGCGCGGGATCGGGCGCGCGATCGCGCGCGCGTTCGCGGCGCGCGGGGCGCGGGTGGCGATCACCTACCTGACACGCGGCGAGGAAGCGCAGGCGACGCTCGCGGCGCTCCCCGGCGGCGGGCACCTGACGGTACGCGCCGACCTCACCGACCCGGCGCAGGCGGAGCGGGCGGTCGCGGCGGCGACGAGCGCATTCGGCCGCCTCGACGTCGTCGTCAACAACGCCGGGATCTGGGAGGCTCACCCGATCGACACCGCCTCCTCCGAGGAGTGGCTGCGGGCGTGGCAGCGCACCCTCGCGGTGAACCTCCTCGCGCCGGCCAACGTGTGCTACTTCGCCGCCCGCTGGATGAAGGAGCACGGCGGCGGCCGCATCGTCAACATGTCGTCGCGCGGCGCCTTTCGCGGCGAGCCGGAGGCGCCCGGCTACGCCGCCAGCAAGGCGGGGGTGAACGCCATGAGCCAGTCGCTGGCGCAGCGCCTGGCGCCGCACGGGATCACCTCGCCGTCGTCGCCCCGGGGTTCGTCGACACCGAGCGGGTGGCGCCGCGCCTGGCCGGCGAGAGCGGCGCCGCGATCCGCGCGCAGAGCCCGCTCGGCCGCGTCGCCACGCCGGAGGAGGTGGCGGACGCTGTCGTCTACGTCGCCTCCGCCGGCAGCGAGTTCGCCACCGGTGCGATTCTCGACCTCAACGGCGCGTCGTACCTGCGTTCTTAGGATGACGTCTTCGGCTTCAGCCTCGCAAGCTCGCCGTCGATGCGCTTGTGCTGCGCGGCCGGCGCCATCGATCGTGCCCTGGTGTACAGCTCGACCGCCTTCTTCGCGTCACCCTTGGCGGCGTATGCCTCGGCGAGGCTGTCGACGGCGTTCCACGACCCCGGGTGGTCCTTGACGTTCCTGGCGAACACCGCGATCGCCTCGTCGACCTTGCCCGCCGCCACGAGCTGGTACCCGTAGCTGTTCACCTCGGGCTCGGTGCCGACCGCGAGCGCCCGCTCGCGCAGCGCGCCGGCTTGCGCCGCTTCGCCCTGGGCGGCGAGCAGGTCCGCCTTGGTCATCAGGTTCGGCATCGCCTCGGTGATCGCCAGCGATCGGTCGACCCACTTCATGCCCCGGTCGAGAGCGACCTTGTTGTTGAGGCAGTAGCGCGCCGCGGTGTTCCAGGCCTGCCAGTTGTACTGCTGCGGGCCACGGAACTGCTTCTCCATGCTCGCCAGCACCACCTCGTCGACGTCGATCGCGACCGGCAGAGAGGCCTGCTTCCTGTCCCAGTGCAGCGTCACCAGTGCCTGGCCCTTCGCCGGCATCTCCACCGTGTAGACGAGGTGCTCGGCGAACGGCGCCTCGGATGGGGCGGCGGCGACGCGCGCCACGTCCTCCTTCTGGTCGTACGTGAAGCTCCCCCACGCCCACGAGACCGACGAGAGGATGAACGTCCACTCCCTCTCGGTCGGGACGAGGTGCAGCCCGTAGGTGCCGGCCGCGAGCTGCGTGCCGCCCACGGTCACGGGCGTGCTGAACGCGATCGTGGTGTTCTCGTTGGCGCCGGCGCGCCACACCTCTCCGTACGGCACCAGCGCGCCCCAGATCGCGCGCCCCTTCACCGCCGGCCGGTGGTACGTGACGGTGATGTCGGTCAGGCCGACCGTCTGCATGACCGTCGCCGCCGGGCTCGCCTCCGGCAGCGTCACCTGGAACTGTGCCTGCGCCCGCGCCGCGGTCGCCCCGACCGCGAGCGCCACCGCCGCGGCGGCGGCCCGTGCCCATGCTCTCGTGCCCATCGCCTGTCCCTCCCCCTGCGCTGGTGAGCGCTCAGGGGGATACGGCTGCCAGCGGCGCGGGTTTCCTATCTCACCTTGCGCGAGTAGTTCTGGTGCCACAGCAGCCGCGTGACGCTTCCGGCGGCATCGCTCTCGAACACCACCTCTTCGCCGAGGTCGTCGCCGTCGGCGCGGATGCGACGGAACGTCGCACCCTCGACGTGCTTCAGGCGCGTCAGGTCGCCGAGCACGTCGGCGGTGGGAACCTCGAGCGCCGCCAGGCCGCCGTCCCACGGCACCACGACGGTCTCGCCCCACGCGGAGGCGTACAGCCCGGCGAAGCGCTCGGGGTCGAACGCCGGCGCCGCAGGCGCCGCGGGTGCCGCGGGTGGCGCGGGTGGCGCGGCGGGAGGGACCGCGGCGGGCGCCGCCTCCTTCACGGCTCCGGCGAGGAGCTTCATGAGCTGCGCCGCGTGGTCCTCGGGGCTGACACCCATCGCATTGACGAGCACGATCACCGCGAGCTTCTGCTTCGGGTCGAGGCGGACCGTCGTGCGGTACCCCGGGCAGCTCCCGCTGTGCCCGACGAGCGTCGTCTCGCCCAGCCGGCCCACCCAAAACCCCAGCCCGCGGGTCGTCTTCCAGTCCGGGTCGATCCATTGCGGGCGCTGCATCTCCCTCAGCGTGCTCGCCTTGAGCACCTCCTCGCCGCCGCCCGCGAGCAGGCGGAACTGCCACGAGGCGAACGCCGCCAGGTCCTCGACGGTCGACGCGAACCCCGCCGCCGGCGCGATCCCGCGCGTGCGGTAGAGCGGCATCGTGTCGCGCCGCCCGTCGCGCGTGAGCACGCCGTAACCGGTCGCCAGTCGGCGCCCGACTTCCCGCTCCGGGAGCGCCGTCGTGGTCGAGGCCAGCCGCAGCGGCTCGAGGATGTTCTGCCGCACGTAGGTCTCGTACTCGACGCCGCTCGTCCGTTCGACCACCTGGCCGAGCAGCGCGAGGCCGAGGTTGGAGTACTGGTAGTAGCGCTCCGCCGGGTAGAGCATCCGCTGCCCGGCGAGCCCGCGGACGATCTCCTCGGTCGTCGGAAACGCGAACTCCGGATCGGTCCAGTATGGCTGCGCCGACTCGCGCGGCACCCCGCCCGAGTGCGTCAGCAGGTCGCGAAGGGTCACCGGCGGCGAACCCGGCAGCGTCGCCTCGAGCCGGAAGTACGGCAGGTGGGCGCCGACCGGATCGTCGAGGCGCAGGCGGCCGGCGTCGCGCTCGCGCATCACGGCGATGGCGGTGAACAGCTTGGAGATCGAGCAGATCCCGTAGATCGTGTCGGGCGCGGCCGGCCGCCGCGCCGCCACGTCCGCCCACCCCAGCCCGCGGCTCCACACCAGCTCCTGGTCGACGACGACGCCGACCGACATGCCGGGGATCCGCCCGTACGCCAGCTCGGCCTCGAGCCACGCCTCGGCGAGTCGCAGCGCCTGCGCCACCTTCGGGTGCGGCGCCGCCGTCGTCGCCGCGGCGGCGCCTCCCGCCGCGGTCACTGCGAGCGCTGCGATCACCGCGAGTACGAGCGCGCGTCGTCCTGGCATCGTGTCTACCTCTCGTGCGTGCTTGTAACGCGCTTCGCCTCCGGCGGTCAAGCACGTCCCGACGCGAGCTCGCGGATGCGCGCCAGCAGCCGCTCCGCCTGGGCGCTGCCGGCGAGCTCGGGCGGGACGACGGGCGGAGAGAACGCGTTCGTCTCGCCGGCGCCGAGCGCTGCCGCCAGGCGGGCGAAGAGCCCCCCGACCCCGCCCTCGTCGTAGGTGTCGCAGACGCACGCCGCGGCGCCGGCGCTGCGCAGGATCTCGGCGCCGGCGCTGTCCGGGCGGCCGAAGTAGAGGATTGGCCGCCGCGCCGCCATGCACTCGAACAGCTTGCCCGAGACCGACTCGCGGTACGGGCCGCTGAACACGAGCAGCACCGCGGCGCGCGCCATGACGTCGAGCGCTTCGGGGTGGGACAGGCATCCGTGCACCACGATGCTGCCGGGATCGGAACGCGCGGCGTCGCCGATGCGCGCCAGCGGCCCCGGCTCGATGCGACCGCAGAGGTGCAGCTCGACGCGGCGGCCGAGCGTCGCGCGGAAGGCGCGGAAGGCCTCGAGGAAACCGGGGGGCAGGTTCCACTCCCAGATCGTGCCGGCGAAGGCGAGCCGCAGCGGCTCACGCGCCGGATCGGCCGGGGTCGCGGCGAAGCGCGCCGCCGCGGCGTCGCCGTAGCCGTGGTACACGGCGAGCGCCTTGTGGCGCACGGCCGCGTCGCCGACGCGCCCCGCCAGCTCGGCGATCCCGGCCTCGTGGAAGAAGACGAGCAGGTCCGCGGCTTGCACCACCTGGCCCTCGAGCCGCCTGCCGTAGGCACGGTGCAGCGGCGTGTGCCGGCGGCGGTCCCACTGCTGGAACCAGAGGTCGCGGAAGTCGGCGATCCACAGCAGCCCCGGTCGTTGCCGCTTCAGCAGCAGCCCGATGAGGTGCGTGCTGTTGTAGGGCGACGTCGTGAGCAGGATCTCGGGCGCAGGTTCGAGCCGCCCGAGGGAGCGCAGCGCCGCCGCGTTCCAGATGCGCCGGTGGTCGGGCAGGTCGAGCATGTCCCGCCACGGCAGCAGCAGCCGGCGCCAGCGGCCTCTGCCCCGCCAGTGCCGGGCGAGATCGGCGCCCGCGGCGTGGTGCACCTCGATCTCAGGCGGTGCGACCGTTGCGGCGTTGAAGTAGGGATCGCGCGTATGCGGCACTGGCGCCGTGACCCGCACGGCGATACCGCGCGCGGCGAAGTGTCGCGCCCATCCCAACAAGCGGTTGCTCGCCGGCCCTCCCAGCGGCGGGAAGAAGTGGGTCACGAGATCGATCAGCCGCGGCTCCGGCACCGTCGAACCACCCGCGAGGGGACGCACACGCTCGCGTCCCGACCCTGCGGTGTGCCCGCGATTGTACAGACGGCGCCCGGGCACTCGCCACCCGAGCGGGGTCGCACGGACCGCCCGGGAGCGCCGATCGCGCTGCGGCCGGGGACGCGGAGCAGGGACCGCAGCGGCCGCCGGCACTGTGATACGTTTCCGCACGTCATGGGCCCGGCATGGAGGACGTCCCGCTCGTGAGGAACTTCGCAATGACCGGCGTGGCCGGGTTCGTTGCGCCCCGGCACCTGCGCGCGATCCGCGACACCGGCCACCGCCTCGTCGCGGCGGTCGATCCTCACGACTCGGTCGGCGTGCTCGACGACTGCTTTCCCGCGGCCGCGTACTTCACCGAGTTCGAGCGCTTCGACCGCCACCTCGAGAAGCTCCGGCGCGGCCCCGAGTGCGATCGCGTGCACGTGGTCAGCATCTGCTCGCCCAACCACCTTCACGACGCCCACATCCGCCTGGCGCTGCGCATCGGCGCGGACGCTCTCTGCGAGAAGCCGGTGGTCATCAACCCGTGGAACCTCGACGCGCTGCGGGCACTCGAGCGCGAGACCGGCGCTCGCGTCTACACGGTGCTGCAACTGCGCCTGCACCCCGCGCTGGCGGCGCTGCGCGAAGAGGTGCGTTCGGAGCCGGGCACGCGGCACCGGGTGGTGCTCACGTACATCGCCCCGCGCGGCGCGTGGTACCGCTACTCCTGGAAAGGCGACCCCGAGCGCTCCGGCGGCCTGGTAATGAACATCGGCGTGCATCTGCTCGACCTCCTGATCTGGCTGTTCGGCGCGGCGCGGCGGACCGCGGTGCATCGCGCGGAGCCCGAGGCGTGGGCCGGCATCGTCGAGCTCGAACGCGCCGACGCAGCGTGGTACATCTCGACCGCGGCATGCGATCTGCCGCCCGCCGCCGGCGGCGAGGTACGGACCGGCTATAGGTCGATCGTCGTCGACGGGCGCGAGGTGGAGTTCTCCGCGGTGCCGGCCGACCTGCACTCGCGTCTGTACGAGCGCACGCTGGCGGGATCCGGCTTCGGCCTCGACGAGGCGGCGCCGGCGATCGAGCTCGGCTATGCGCTCCGCACGGCGCCCGTCTCGGCGCCCGCCGGCGACGCCCACCCGTACGTCATGGCGCCGGCGAGGAAGGTGCTCGGTTGAGCTACTTCAAGCACGAGTCCGCGTGGGTCGACGAGCCGTGCGAGATCGGCGAAGGCACCCGCATCTGGCACTTCTGCCACGTCAGTCGCGGCTCCCGGCTGGGCGCCGGGTGCGTGCTCGGGCAGAACGTCTTCGTCGGCGACGACGTGGTGATCGGCAACGGCGTCAAGATCCAGAACAACGTCTCGGTCTACACCGGCACCGTCATCGAGGACGGCGTCTTTCTCGGCCCGTCGTGCGTCCTCACCAACGTCACCAACCCGCGCGCCGAGGTCGACCGCCACGCCCTGTACGAGCGCACGCTGCTGCGCCGCGGCTGCACCATCGGCGCCAACGCGACGGTCGTCTGCGGCGTCACCGTCGGCCGCTACGCCTTCGTCGCAGCGGGCGCAGTGGTCACCAGGGACGTCGCCGATTACGCGCTCATGGTCGGCGTCCCGGCGCGATGGACCGGCTGGATGAGCCGCCACGGGCTGCCGCTGCGGCACGCTGACGATACCGGCGTCTACACCTGCCCGGAGAGCGGCCTGCGCTATGCCGAGAGAGCTCCCGGAACCCTGGCCTGCCTCGACCTCGGCGAGGACGATCCGCTGCCGGAGGCGCTGCGCCGCGGACGGTGCTCGTACGACGACCTCGTCCATGGCGGAGCGGTCTGACGTGCTCCCCTCGTTCTCGCTGGTGATCGAGTCCTACAACGCGCGCTCGGCCGGGCTCGCGCGCCTTCGCGAGTGTCTCGACAGCATCGCCGGCGAGAACCCGCCGCCCGGCGCGGCCCGCGAAGTGCTGCTGCTCGACGACGGCGGCGCGGGGTCGGTGGCGCAGGAAGCCGCCGCGGCCTACCCGTGGCTCCGGCTGCATCCGGTCCCGCCAGGTCTGAGCTATGGGGACATGAAGGCGGTTGGCGTCGACGCGTGCACCGGCGAGGTGGTGGTGCTGCTCGACTCCGACTGCGTGTACGAACCGGGCTGGCTGCAGCGGCTGCTTTCGTGGTTTGCCGCCGACCCGACGTGCATGGTGGTCACCGGCGAGGTCGAAGTGACCGTCACCGGTCCGTGCACCCTGGCCGCGGCCGTGCTCTGGATGGTTCCCGGCCTGTCGGGCGAGCGGGCGCCCGCGCCTGCTCGCTACTACGGACACCCGACGGCGCTCCGTCGCTGCGCGCTCGAGCGCTGTCCGTTCCCCCTGAGCCTGCCGCTGGTGCGCGGCCAGGGCGTCATCCACGCGCTCGCTCTGCGCGCCGCCGGACACACGATCTGGCGCGACCCGCTGGTGCGCACCAACCACCCCGTACCGCCGCTCCCGGAGCTCGTCGCCCGCACCTTTGCCCAGGGCCACGACTCGATCCAGATGGCGCGTCTCACGGGCGATCGGCGCAACGCGAGCCACCGCGGCTTTCTCGTGCCGCTCGACCGCTCGGTGGGGCGGACCCGACACATCGCCGCGCGCGCACGCTCCGTCCTGGCGGCCGATCGGCGGCGCCTCGCGCTGCTCCCGGCCGCGCTTCCGATCGGCGCCCTGCTGGTGCTGGCCTACCTCGCCGGGAGGGCCCTGACCCGCGTCGCCCCGCGCGCCACAAGCCGGCTTCTCGGCGTCGCCGTGCCCGCCCGCACGGTCACCGCAGGCTCGGGACGTCCTCGCTGAGGACCTCGGCGAGCGTGTCGGCGAGGTGATCCGCGTCGCGGCGGGAGAAGACCATCGGCGGCTTGATCTTGAGCACGTTGTGGTCGGGGCCGTCGGTGGAGAGCAGCACGCCGGCCTCGCGCATGCGCTCGGCGACGTAGCCGGCGACGCGCGGCGCCGGCGTCCGCGTCTCGCGGTCGCGCACCAGCTCGACGCCGAGGAACAGCCCGAGGCCGCGCACGTCGCCGATCACCTGGTGGCGGTCGGCGAGCTCGTAGAGCCGCGCGAGCAGGTGTGCGCCGACGGCGCGGGCGTTCTCCTGCAGCCGCTCGTCGGCGATCACGTCGAGCACCGCGAGACCGATCTCGCACGACACCGGGTTGCCGCCGAAGGTGTTGAAGTACTCCATCCCGTTGGCGAACGCGTCGGCGATCGCCGGGGTGGTGACGACGACCGCGAGCGGGTGGCCGTTGCCGGCCGGCTTGCCCATCGTCACGATGTCCGGCGCCACGCCCTGCGTCTCGAACGCCCAGAAGTGCGTCCCGACGCGGCCGAACCCGGTCTGCACCTCGTCGGCGATGCACACCCCGCCGGCCTCGCGCACCCGCGCGAATGCGTCGGCGAGGAACCCCTCCGGAAAGACGATCTGGCCGCCGCAGCCGGGCAGCGACTCGGCGATGAACGCCGCCGGCGCGCCGCCGCGCTCGTTGATCGCAGCGATCGCGTGGCCGACGTCGGCCGCGTAGGCGCGTCCGGCCCCGGGGCCGCCGCCGCGGTGCGGGCCGCGGTACGGGTCCGGCATCGGCACCACCTGGACGAACGGCGGGCGGCCGCGGCCGCCGGGGCCGTCGTGCTTGTACGGGCTGACGTCGATCAGCGCCTGCGTGTGCCCGTGGTAGGCGACGTCGACGGCGATCACGTCGTCGCGCCCGGTGGCGGTGCGCGCCAGGCGCAGCGCCAGGTCGTTCGCCTCGCTGCCGGAGTTGACGAAGAAGCACACCGACAGCGGTTCGGGCAGCGTCGCGGTGAGCCGGCGCGCGTACTCGAGGATCGAGTCGTGCAAGTAGCGGGTGTTGGTGTTGAGCACCGCCGCCTGCCGCGCCCCCGCTGCGACCACCCGCGGGTGGCAGTGACCGACGTGCGCCACGTTGTTGACGCAGTCGAGGTAGGCGCGCCCCTCGTCGTCGAACAGGTACGCGCCGAGCCCGCGCACGATCTTCAGCGGACGGCGGTACGAGACGGACAGGTTGCGGCCGATGCGCTCGCGCCGCTCCGCGAGCGTCTGCTCGACGGTGCGCGCCGGACGGCGCGGCGCCGGCGCGGCGCTCCCCAGCAGCGGCGCCGGATCGGGGGACAGCGACAGGTACACGCGCCGCCGGCTCGGCGCGGCGACGCCGGGGTAGTCGAGCCCGAGGTCGAGGTGGTCGACGATCACCTGCAGGTGCAGGTGCGGCGGCCAGTCGCCGTTCTCCGGCGGCGCGCCGATCCAGCCGACGCGCTCGCCGGCAGCGACGGCGGCGCCGGCGACCTTGCCGACGAGCGACGCGCGCGAGAGGTGCCCGTAGAGCGTGAAGAACGGCGTGCCGTCGTCCGTCTCGTGGCGCAGCAGCACCACCGGCCCGTAGTCCTGCGCGGCGGCGTTGTCGTGGAACGCGGCGAGCGTGCCGGCGAGCGGCGCGTGCACCGCCGTGCCGGGCGGCGCGAACACGTCCACGCCGAGGTGGACCGTGCGGCGCTCGCCGGTCGGGCTGCCGTCGACGGCGAACTGCGGGCCGGTGTAGATCGCCCGCGCCTCGCTGTACCCGCCCGCTCCGACGCGGGCGCCGGCGGCGGCGATGTCCGCCGCGATCGCGGCGCCGATCGCGTGCGCGTCGCCGCGCGCGAGCAGCGCGGAGGTAAGCAGCGGGCTGCCGATCGAGAGGTCGACCGGGTGAACCGGTTCACGAGCGAGCTCCGCGCCGCCTGTGCCGGTGCCGGCGCGCGTGCCGATGCCGGCGCGGGCGACGGCGTCGTCAAGCACCGGCGCGCAGCTCCCGGCGTGCGCGCGCAGCCACGCCGCCACCCGCCCCCCCTGCGGGCACGGCTCGATGCCGCAGGATGCGCGCAGCGCGTAGTGCGCCAGGCGCGGGTGGATCGCCGCCATCCGCTCCAGCGCGTCCCACGCCGCCGCCTCGCTGATCGACAGGTAGTCGTTGCCCGGCTGCGCGCGCCGCTGGTCCGCGGCGTGGCACACGGACAGGCACAGCCGCATGCACGCCAGGTCCCACGCCGCCGCGATCTCGCCCTCGCCGAGCGGGTGGACCGCGTGGTAGCCGGCGACGACGGCGCACGCCGCGGCAAGCGGGTCGGCGGCGCCGAGCAGCGCGTACGCCGCCGCCACCGCGGGCTCGGCGGCGACGACGCCGTGCACCATGTCGCCGAAGTCGAGCAGCCCGACGATCCGCTGGTTGTGCTCCAGGGGATCGTCGGCGCCGCCGACGAGCACGTTGTAGTCGTTGGCGTCGCCGTGGATGACGCCGCGGCGCAGGCCGGCGAGATGCGGCAGCGTGTCGCGCTCGAAAC
Source organism: uncultured Thermoanaerobaculia bacterium (assembly GCA_964594125.1). Taxonomy (GTDB): domain Bacteria; phylum Acidobacteriota; class Thermoanaerobaculia; order Thermoanaerobaculales; family Thermoanaerobaculaceae; genus CAVRZJ01. The sequence goes on from CAZQLL010000003.1 coordinate 194,832, forward strand.
GCGCGAGGAGGCGCGCGACGAGCGCGCGCCGGCCCTCGTCGCCGAGCCCGGCGAGCAGCGGCGGCACGATCTCGGCGGCGCGCGCGGGGTCCCAGTGGAACGCGCGGTGCGCGGCGGGGTGGTCGAACGCGGCGAGCGCCGCGTCGAGCTCCCCCATGAGGCGCCCGAGGGAGGCGCGCTGCGCGTCGGTGCGCGGGCGGGTGGCGGCGAGCGGCGTCCCGGGCAGCCAGGTGAGCAAACGGACCAGATGGCGCCGCCCGTCGCGCCCGTCGACCCGGTGGATCGCCAGCCCGTCGCGCCCGGCAAGCGGCCGCTGGCACGCCACCCCGCGCGCCGCGGCGTGCTCCATCGCTGCGTTCTGCGCCTCGAGCATCGCCGCCTCCTCGCGCGCGTTGGCGATCTTGAGGACGAAGCGCCGCCCGTCCGGCGCGTCGATGCGGACGTTCTGGTCGCGCTCGCTCGGCAGCGGGTTCGCGTGTCCCTCCACCCCGAACAGCGCGGCAGCCAGCGCCGCCGCGTCCTCCGCCGCGAACCCCGGTGCGTGCTCGACGATGCTCATGCGCGCATCGTGCCACATCCGCCGTCGCTCGGGGTGCACGTCATGAGCGCCCCGGCGGGGCCCGGCAGGGCCCCCGGCGCTCGAGCGGTGAAGGCGCCGGCCTGCCTTGAACGTCGCGCCGCAGGAACCGCCATTGTTTCCAGGGTCCCCTTCAATCTGCGGGAGCGCGGGCGCCCTCGCCCGCGCGGGGGCCCTGCCCTGCGGCGCCCGGGCCGGCGAGGGCGCCGGCCCTCCCGGTAACCGTCATGGTCCGGGGTGCGCCGCAGGCTCATGGTGAGTGCGAGCAGCGCTACGCCGGACCCGGGCGGTGACCGTAGGAATGACGAGCGCGGGTGTGGGGCGCGCGCTCCGCGCGCGCTGGTACGGCCCTGCGGGTCTCGCACAGTCGGCGCGGAGCGCCGGCCCCGCTTTCGCTCCGCCTCGTGCGCCCGGATGGGGGGCGGAGCTCGATCGCCGCGCTTCCCTGGAAGTCCGACGCGCCGGAGGCGCGGAGGACGACAAGGCACTCTTTCAACGACAAAGAGATCGCAATGACGGTGACGTTCATCGTTCGCGGATGCGAGTGCGCCCGCATGTCTCATCCCTCCGGCGCTCACGGGGAGGCCGCGAGCCCTCCCCTCCGCGCGACAGCTCAGAGCGGGCTCGCGCCCGCCGCGGGCGCGAGCCCGCGCTCGGAGCTCGTGTTCGTTCCCATTCCGTCACTCGTCGCCGCGGTGCGGCCGCCAGGGCAGGTTCATGCGCTGCAGCAGCGCGGCGTACCGCGGCGTCGAGCGCACCAGGTCGAAGATCGGCATGGAAAGATACGGCAGGCTCGGGTCGCGCACCTCGTACGCGCGTTCGAGCCAGTCCAGCGTCGCGTCGCCGTCGCCCGCCACGGCATAGAGGAAGGCGATGTCGACCGGCAACGCCCACTCCTTCCGATGGCGCTCCGCCAGCGCATCGGCGGCGCGGCGGAAGGCCTCGACGGTGTCGCCCTGTGCCGCGCCCTCATCGAGCGCCGCGAGGAGGCCGGCGTCGGTGTAGACGAGTTCGAGGTACCTGCGCGCCGCTGCAAGCGCCTCCGGGCGGCGACCCAGGGAAAGGCCGGCCAACCACACGGTGCCCAGCGCCGCCGGACTGTCGGGCTGCAGCGCGAGTGCCCTTTCCGCGCCGGACACCGCCTCGTCGAAGCTGCGCTCGCAATAGCGCACGTACGCGGCCAGGGTATGGAAGAGCGCGTTGAACGGGTCGAGTTCGAGCGCGAGCGCGCTGTGCGCCCACGCTTCCTCCCCGCGACCGACGACGACCAGGAAGTGCGCGTAGTACGCGTGCGCGTTGGCGGCGTTGGGGTTGAGCTCGAGGGTGCGCCGCCACTCCCCCTCCGCGCCCGGCCAGTTCCAGTCGGACCACGTCAGGATCACCGCCAGCGCCTCGTGGGCCTCCGCGCAGGCGGCGTCGAGCCGGACGGCCTCGAGCGCCGCCGCCTTCGCCCGCGGCACGGCCTCGGAGGGCGGGACCAGGCCCATCTGCTGGCGCACCGCCCACACCCAGGCAAGCCCCGAGTGGGCGGGCGCATGGGAGGGGTCGGCGACCAGCGCCTTCTCGTAGGCGTGCTGGGCGGCATCCAGCCCGGCCGGCGTCAGCTTCTTCCACTCGTACGAGCCGACGAGGCACGCCTCGAAGGCCGCGGGGTTCACCGGCCGCCCGCGGGCCAGCCGCTCCCGCTGCGGGGGCGACAGCCGCAGCCCGATCTCCCTGGCGATCGCCGAGGCGATCTCGCCCTGCAGCACGAGCACGTCGGTGAGGTCCCGCTGGAAGTTCCCCGCCCACAGGTGCGTGTCGCTGGAGGCGTGGATGAGCTGCGCGGTGATCCGCACCCGGTTCCCGGAGCGCAGCACCGACCCCTCGACGACCCCGTCCACGTTCAACTCGGCCGCGATCTCCGGGATGGACTTCGCGGACCCCCGATAGCGCATCGCCGAGGTCCTCGAGATCACGCGCACCCCGCCGAGGCACGCCAGCTCCGCGGTCAGCGCCTCGGTCATGCCGTCGACGAAGTACTCTTGCTCCGGGTCGTTGGAGAGGTTGAGAAGCGGCAGCACCGCCACCGCCCCGATCCGTGTCCTGCCCCCCCGCGCCCTCCGACCCGCGCCGCCCGTCCGGCGAGGTTCCTTCCCTGGAGATGCGGGGACCTGCATCGCCTCCAGCGCCGAGCACACCTCCCCCGCGCGCTGGTAGCGGCGGTCCGGCTCCTTCGCCAGGCAGCGCTCGATGATCGCCGCCAGCGCCGGCGGCACGGTCCCCGTCAGCGACCGCGGCGGCTGGCTCAGAATCGCCGACGAGAGCTCATACCCCGTGCTCCCCGCAAACGGCCGCGTCCCAGCCGCCATCTCGTACAGCACCACCCCCAGCGCCCACACGTCCGACCGCGCGTCCGCCGGCTGGCCGCGCAACTGCTCCGGCGCCATGTACGCCAGCGTCCCGATGACCGCCCCGGCCTCTGTGAGCGACCCCTGCGTGAGCGTCGTCGCCGCCTCGAGATCCTTTCCGAGCAGCGGCTTCGCCAGCCCGAAGTCGAGCACCTTCGCCCGCCCGTCCGGCGTGACGATGACGTTGGCCGCCTTCAGGTCCCGGTGCACCACGCCGCGCTCGTGCGCGTGCGCGACCGCGTCCGCGATCTGCCGCCCCACGCGCACCACCTCCTCCGCGCCCATCCGCCCCGCCGCCAGGCGCTCCGACAGCGTCTGCCCCGCCACCAGCTCCATCGCGATGTACGCCTGCCCCCCCGCCTCCCCCACCTCGTGAATCGTGCAGATCCCAGGGTGGTTGAGCCTCGCCGCCATCCGCGCCTCGCGCAGCAACCGCAGCCGCGCCGTCTCGTCCGCCGACGACACCTCGGGAAGGACCTTGACCGCCACCTCCCGATCCAGCCGCGGGTCGCGCGCACGGTAGACCTCCCCCATCCCCCCAGCACCCAGACGGGAGACGATCTCGTACGGACCGAGGACGGCGCCGGGCTGGAGGGTCACTG